>NZ_JBIRQH010000013.1:0-223734 GCF_044333095.1 Streptomyces sp. NPDC021100 | reverse complement strand
CCCCAAGTGTTTAGCCAAATTCCTGGCCTGTTCTCCCCTCCCCCCCCTCCCCCCCCCACCCCCGCCCCCCGGGGGCCCGGGGGCCCCCCCCCCCCACCCCCCGGGGGGGGGGGGGGGGGGGGGCCCCCCCCCCCCCCCCGCCTCGGGGTTGCTGGAGATGGACGGGCCGTCAGCTCCGCCGCCGCGCCGTGGCGCGCTGCCGCAGGTAGCCGATGAGGGCGAGGGCGACGGTGAGGGCGGCCGTGGCGTAGAGCTGCTGGGCGGTGTCCTTCTCGCGCAGCATCAGGCCGAGGGTGCAGAGGATGCCGAGGAGCGCGGCGATGGTCAGGTACGGGAACCACCACATCCGCACCACGAGCCTCCCCGGCTGCTCCTGCTGCATCCGGTGCCGCATCATCAGCTGGGTGACGGCGATGAAGCCCCACACCACGAGGACGGCGGCGCCCGTCATGTAGAGCAGCCACTTGAAGACGGTGTCCGGCCACCAGTAGCTGAGCAGCACCGCGAAGAAGCCGAAGGCGGAGGAGGCGACCACGGTCCGCCGGGGGACGCCGGAGGAGACCTTGCCGAGGAAGCGGGGGCCCTCGCCGCGCTCGACGAGCGAGTGCGCCATCCGGGACGCGCCGTAGATGTTGGCGTTCATGGCGGAGAGCAGCGCGATCAGCACGATCACATTCATGATCTCGCCGGCGGCGGGGACGTCCAGGTACTTCAGGACCGCCACGTAGGGGCCCTCCAGGACGGACTTGTCGGTCCACGGGATCAGGGTGACGACGACGAGCATGGAGCCCACGTAGAAGAGGGCGATCCGCCACATCGCGGTGCGCACCGCCTTGGCGACGCCCTTGACCGGCTGCTCGGACTCGGCCGCGGCGATGGTCACCGTCTCCAGGCCGCCGTACGCGAAGACGGAGGCGAGCAGGCCGGCGACGAGGCCGTCGGTGCCGTTGGGGAGGAAGCCGCCGTGGCCGGTGAGGTTGTCGGTGCCGGGCGCGTCGGTGCCCGGCAGCAGGCCGCAGATGGCCAGCACGCCCAGGACCAGGAAGGCGCCGATCGCCGCGACCTTCAGGGTGGCGAACCAGAACTCGAACTCGCCGAAGTTCCCGACGGCCGCCAGGTTCGTGCCGCAGAAGACGGCCATGAACAGCAGGACCCACATCCAGGAGTCCGTGGACGGGAACCACTTGACCATGATCGCGGCGGCGCCGATCGCCTCGACGGCGATGCCCACGCAGAGCTCGATCCAGAACATCCAGCCGGCGGTGAAGCCGGCCCACGGGCCGATGGCCTTCTCCGCGTGCACCGAGAAGGTGCCGGACGCGGGGTTGGCCGCGGCCATCTCGCCCAGCATGCGCATCACGAGCATCACCAGAAGCCCGGACACCGCATAGGCGAGGACGATGCCCGGGCCCGCGGCGGCGATGCCGGTGCCCGAACCGACGAAGAGGCCGGCGCCTATGACGCCGCCCAGGGCGATCATCGAGAGATGGCGCTGCTTGAGGCCGTGCGACAGGGCGGCGCCGTGGCCCGGCGCCGCATCGGTGACCTCGCGCTCGGGCGCGGGGGTCGCATCTGTCCGAGTCATGGTCGTGTCTGTCCCCGTGGAATGAGTGATGAAAAGGGTTGTTACAACAGGCAACAACCCGGAAAAGTTGCCTCAGTGTGGGGGTGATGTTCGCTCAGGACAACACTTGTCACACGGATGTCCGATATTTAGACGCGACGATTACTCTCCGCACCTGATATATCGCCAGAATCAATATCTTTACGCGCTAAGCACGGTCGCGACGGCGGATGCGGAACTCCCGGATCCCGGCGACGGCGAGCACCGCTCCGGTGGCCGCCGCCGACCACAGCAACTGCGGACGGGCGGCGTCATCGGTGAGCATCAGCACCAGCACCGCGGCCATCCCGGCCAGGGCGGCCCAGGTCAGATAGGGAAAGCACCACATCCGCAACGTCAGCCGCTCGGGCATCTCCCGTTCGATGCGGCGGCGCAGCCGCAGCTGCGAGGCGGCGATCAGGCCCCAGACGAAGAGGAGCACCGCGCCGACCGAGTTGAGCAGATAGCGGAAGATCGAATCCGGCCACTCGAGGTTGAGGACGACGGACCCGAAGCCGAACGCCACGGAGGCGAACACCGCCCGGCGCGGCACCCCGCCGCGCGAGACCGTCAGCAGGGAGCGCGGGGCCTCGCCGCGCTCGGCGAGCGAGAACACCATGCGGGACGAGCCGTAGAGGTTGGCGTTGAGCGCCGACAGCAGCGCCACGAAGATCACGGCCTGCATGATCTGGCCGGACGCCGGCACCCCGATCCGGTCCAGCACCGCCACATAGGGGCTCTGCCCGGGCTTCAGCGACGACCAGGGGAGAAGGGTGACGATGACGAGCATCGAGCCCACGTAGAAGAAGAGGATGCGCCAGACGGCGCTGCGCACCGCACGGCCCACCGCGCGCTCCGGGTCCTCGGACTCGGCGGCGGCGATCGTGACGACCTCCAGGCCGCCGAAGGCGAAGGCCACCGCGAGCACGCCGGAGATCACGCCGCTCCAGCCGTTGGGCAGGAAACCGCCCTGGCCGGTGAGGTTGGAGAGGCCCACGGGGTCGGTGTCCGGGAGCAGCCCGAAGATCGCCAGCAGGCTGAGGCCGAGGAAGAGGAGGATCGCGCCGATCTTCAGGGCAGCGAACCAGAACTCGAACTCGCCGAAGTTCTTCACGGCCGTGAGGTTGGCGGTGGTGAACACCACCATGAACACCAGCACCCAGGCCCACTGCGGCATCCCCGGCACCCAGCCGTGCGCGATCTGCGCGGCGGCCGTCGCCTCCACGGCCAGCACGATCACCAGCAGGAACCAGTAGAGCCAGCCCACCGTGAACCCGGCCCAGCGGCCGAGCGCCCGCTCCGCGTGCACCGAGAACGAACCGGACGCGGGCATCGCCGACGACAGCTCGCCCAGCATCCGCATCACCAGCATGGCGAGGGCGCCCGCCAGCAGGTAGGAAACGATGATTCCGGGGCCCGCGACGGAGATTCCGGCGCCCGAGCCGACGAACAGGCCGGCGCCGATCACACCGCCCAGCCCCAGCATCGTCAGGTGCCGCTGCTTGAGCCCCGCGGACAGCGGCTCTCTCTCACCGGCGAGCGGCTCGGCGGTGGGGGGTGCGTCGTGCATGGGGCTCGTACTCTCGGTTCGTGCGGCGCGCGCCCGGGGCGCACGGGATGCGGTGGCGCGACGTCTCGGCGGTGCCTGCGGTGCCCGCGCCGCCCACCGGTCGGCGGAGGGCGCAAAGCATGCGACACGTGAAAAGTGCGCGCAAGTCTCACCATTCTCCCGGTGCGACGGCGTGAACCAAGCCGAGCGGCCCTTTCGGTGACGAGCATCACTCGGCCCGTCGCCGCCTTCGGGAACCTTCCAAAGCGGGCGGAGGGCCTTTGTGACGGCTGCCTCATGCCGATTCGAGAGAGCTGGGCTAACGTCGCGGTGTTCTGTGTATGAGCCCCGTAAGTCCTCGGCTCTCGTACGAGTCCCGAGTCCTGTATCCGACCCTTCCTCCAGCGGAGTACCGATGGCCAGCGCCGCAGTTTCAGTCCCCCGGACCGGTACGGTCCTCGCCGATCTCCTGCCCGCGTCCTCCTCCCGGGCCCGGGACGTCGCCCTCGTCGTCGGCGGCGCCGCCCTCACCGGCCTCGCCGCCCAGCTCACCGTGCCGGTCCCGGGCTCGCCCGTCCCGGTCTCCGGCCAGACCTTCGCGGCCCTCCTCGTCGGTACGTCCCTCGGCGCCCGCCGCGGCTTCCTCTCGCTGGCCCTCTACGCGCTCGCCGGCATCGCCGGCATGCCCTGGTTCGCCGAGGGCAAGTCCGGTGCCGCCTTCCCCTCCTTCGGCTATGTGCTCGGCATGCTGCTGGCCGCCACCGTCGTCGGCGCCCTCGCCCGCCGCGGCGCCGACCGCTCCGTCCTGCGCACCGCGGGCACCATGGCCCTCGGCACGGCGATCATCTACGCCGTCGGCGTCCCGTACCTGGCCCTCGCCCTCCACATGCCGCTCGGTGACGCCGTCGCGGCCGGCCTGACCCCGTTCCTCATCGGCGACGCGCTCAAGGCGGCGCTGGCGATGGGGGCGCTGCCCACGGCGTGGAAGCTCCTGGGCCGGCGGGGCTGAGGCTCCTTCTTTCCTTACGGGCGCGGGCCCGCACCCTCTCCGAGAGGGGTGCGGGCCCGCGCCCGTACGTGCCTCACATCGCGCCGGCGCGCTTGACGCGGTGGTAGCCGGTCAGCCGATCCGTCGGCAGGGCACCGCCCAACCGATCCGGAAGCGGGACGGGCTCGCCGTAGCGGCCCCGGGTGAGGGTGCGGTAGCCCTCGTCGGTCGGGCGGGCGTGCAGCATCCATTCCCTGTCCCCCGGCTGTAGACAGAGCACGAGGGGCACCTTGGCCTCGGCGTACCAGGCGATCCGGTCCGCCAGCCCGATCCTCGGATCGCGGGGTGACGACGTCACTTCGACGGCCAGCTCCACCTCGTCACCGGACAGCAGCCACGCGTCGGAGTCCATCACCGACAGGGCGCAGACCACCATGAGGGGCGTGACGAAGTCGTCGGGGTCGCCGGCGAGGCCGATCGACGCGTTCTGAAAGGTCCCCAGCCCGTCCGAGTGGCACCGGCGCACGGCCTCGTGTAACTCGCTCATGACCAGGGCGTCGGCCAGGGAACGTGTGGTCGTGGCCAGCACGTTGCCGCGGATGACTTCCACCCGGAGGCCGGTCTTCTCCCGGATGAACCCCGCGACCTCCCTGAGATTCCCGGGCACCCCCGGGATCCGCGGCCGGTGCCGGCCGGAGTCCCGCCGGGCACTGTCGTCCCGGACGCGGTCGTCGACGGCCACCTGCGCACCCTTTCCCCGTACGGATCCCGGACCACACCGTAGGACCGCCTCCGCCGCCCCGGCCGGGAAGCCCGTGACCGGACGCAGCGTGACCGACATCGGACGCCGGATGCCACGTACCGACCGTCGGGTGAACGGGAACGGCGGTGGGCCCGCACCCCGCAGGGTGTGGCCCACCGCCGTTCGACGCCGAGGTCCGCCGGAGGCTACCGCACCGCCCGCCGGCGACGGTCCAGGACCAGGCCGATGGCCAGGACCACCACGGCCACCAGGACGGACAGGGCGACCTGCTCGCGGTTGTCGCCGCCGTCGTAGACCATGTAGCCGAGCACGAAGGTGATCATGCCGATCGTGGCCCAGGTCAGGTACGGGAACAGCCACATCCGCACGACCAGCTTCTCCGGCATCTCGCGCAGGATGATGCCGCGCATCTTCAGCTGCGTGAAACAGATGACCAGCCACACGAACAGGGCCACCGCGCCCGACGAGTTGAGCAGGAACTTGAAGACCGTGTCGGGCCACATGTAGTTGAAGAAGACCGAGAGGAAGCCGAAGACGACCGATCCCAGGATCGCCGCCTGCGGCACGCCCCGGCCGTTGACGCGGGCGAACGCCTTCGGCGCGTCGCCGCGCTGGCCGAGCGAGAAGGCCATGCGGGAGGCGGTGTAGAGACCCGAGTTGAGGCAGGAGAGGACGGCGGTCAGAACGATGACGTTCATGACCTGGCCGGCGTGCGGGATGCCGATCGAGTTCAGCGCCGCGACGTAACTGCCGTCCTTGGCGATCGCCTTGGAGTTCCAGGGCAGCAGCGTGATGACGACGAAGATCGAGCCGAGGTAGAAGACGGCGATCCGCCAGATGACGCTGTTGGTCGCCTGCCGGACGGCCTTCTGGGGGTTCTCGGACTCGCCGGCGGCGAGGGTGACGATCTCGCTGCCCATGAAGGAGAAGACGACCATCAGCACGCCGGTGAGGATCGCGCCGGGACCGTGCGGCAGGAAACCGCCCGCGTCGGTGAGGTGGGCCAGGCCCGCACCGTCGTTCTTCGAACCGGGCAGCACGCCGAAGACCGCGAGCCCGCCGACGATCACGAACGCGGCGATGGCGACGACCTTGATGCCCGCGAACCAGAACTCGAACTCGCCGTACGAGCTGACCGAGGCCAGGTTGGTGGCGGTGAGCACGACCATGACGATCAGCGCCCAGGCCCACTTGGGGACGTCCGGCACCCAGCTGTTGAGGATCGCGGCCCCCGCCGTGGCCTCGACCGCCAGCACGACGACCCAGAAGAACCAGTAGAGCCAGCCGATGGTGAAACCGGCCCAGCGGCCCAGACCGCGGTCCGCGTAGGCGGAGAACGAACCGGAGGTCGGGTTGGCGGCGGCCATTTCGCCGAGCATCCGCATGACAAGGACGACCATCGCGCCCACGAGGGCGTACGAGATCAGAATGGCGGGGCCGGCGGCGGCGATACCGGATCCGGAACCCACGAAGAGTCCGGCGCCGATGACCCCACCAATGGCGATCATGGAAAGGTGGCGGTTCTTGAGGCCGGCCTTGAGGCCGTCCCCCGTCGCCGGCGCGGCGTCCGCGGGATCGCCGGACGACGCCTTCGTCATGGTCGGCGGTATCGCGCTCATGGGCAGTTTCCTTTGGTTCTCGGGTTGCGAGCCCCCGCATTAGAACTTTTCGAAGGTGTATTTCGGAAGACCCGAATCCGTATCGTTGTGTTCACCCCGTGTACCGATCAAGGCCACTGGCGCGGCCACGCGCCGGGACGTGCCACACTCGGACGCATGCGCGTGTACCTCGGCTCCGACCATGCCGGTTACGAACTCAAGACCCACCTCGTCGAGTGGCTCACGGCCCACGGCCACGAGCCCGTCGACTGCGGCCCCCACCTCTACGACGCCCAGGACGACTACCCGCCGTTCTGCCTGCGGGCCGCCGAGCGGACCGCCGCGGACGAGGGCAGCCTCGGCATCGTGATCGGCGGCTCCGGCAACGGCGAGCAGATCGCCGCGAACAAGGTCAAGGGCGTCCGCGCCGCGCTGGCCTGGAGCGAGCAGACGGCCGCGCTGGGCCGGGAGCACAACAACGCGAACGTGATCGCGGTGGGCGCCCGGATGCACTCCGAGGAGGAGGCGACGAAGTTCGTCGAGGTGTTCCTCGCCACGCCGTACTCGGGTGAGGAGCGTCACACCCGCCGCATCGAGATGCTCAGCCGCTACGAGACGACGGGCGAGCTGCCCGCCATCCCCGCGCACCACCCGCAGCAGGACTGACCAGCCGGACGGAGCGCGGCCCCGCACGTCAAGGGGTCCCTGGACGTCCCCGGGCCCGCCGCAGCCTTGCGGCGGGCCCCTCGCGGTTCCACCGGCCGTCCGCACCGCCCGTACCGCTCACACCGCCCGTACCGCTCACACCGTCCGGGAGGACGCACGCCATGCCCGAGGGGCACACGATCCACCGCCTGGCGGCGGACCACCGCGCCCTGTTCGCCGGCCGCCCGGTCCGGGCGACGAGCCCGCAGGGCAAGTTCTCGGACGGCGCCGCGCTCGTGGACGGCCGGGTGCTGGAGGAGGCGGAGGCGCACGGCAAGCACCTCTTCCTCGGCTTCGGGCCCACCGGCTGGATCCACGTCCACCTCGGCCTCTTCGGCAAGTACACGCTCGGCACCGCCCCCACGCCCCCGCCCACGGACACCGTCCGGCTGCGGCTCGCCAACCCTGACGCGTACGCCGACCTGCGCGGCCCGACGGCCTGTGCCCTGCTGACGGACGGTGAGAAGCAGGCGATACACGACCGGCTGGGGCCCGACCCGCTCCGGGAGGGCGAGGACTCCGAGCCGGCCTGGCGGCGGATATCGCGCAGCAGGACGAGCGTCGCCGCCCTGCTGATGGACCAGAAGGTGGTCGCCGGGGTGGGCAACGTCTACCGGGCGGAGGTTCTCTTCCGCCATGGAATCGACCCCTACCGGGCGGGCCGCGATCTCACCCGGTCCGAATGGGACGCCATCTGGCACGACCTGGTGGCACTGATGCGCGAGGGCGTGCGCGACAACAGAATCGACACCGTACGGCCCGACCACACCCCCGAGGCCATGGGCCGGCCGCCGCGGGTGGACGACCACGGCGGTGAGGTCTACGTCTACCGGCGCGCCGGACAGCCGTGCCACGTCTGCGGGGAAGAGGTCCGTACGGCCGGGCTCGCCGCCCGCAACCTCTTCTGGTGCCCGGGCTGCCAGCGCAACTGAGAACAGGGGGATCAGGGGAGTGCGGCCGGGCCGGCGCGCTCCGGTCGTACGACCGGATTCCCCGCTGTACAGCCATGCGAGGAGCCGTATAACCGCTCAGGTGAGCGTCTTTCGCATAGGGTTGCACCCCAGGTGCCCCGCGGGCAGCCGTGTCGGCGCGGCGTGAATCGACGCGCCGCCGAATGGGTGGATAAGGTCCCGAAGCAATGACTGGCGGTGCGGAGACCCCGACGGCCCGGATGCGCAAAGCACTGCACCGGGCCCGTACGAGCGTGCGCAAGGCCGGGGTCGACTACTTCCGTGGCGACGGCTCCGACTGGGTCGCCCTCAGCACCCTCCTCTTCTCCGTCCCCGCCCTCGCCATCGGCACCATCGCCCAGCCCGAATGGTGCGCCCCCGCCGCGCTGGTGCTGCCCATCGTCGCCGGCGGACTGCTGCTCCGCCCCGCCAGCCTCCTCGGCCTCTACGCGGCGGCGGCGACCGCCCTCATCGTCGAGTCGGCGGTCCTCGACCCCGCCGCGTACGGCGCCGACCGCGTCACCCCCGGCACCATCCTCGTCGTCGCCGCCGTCGGCTTCCTCGGCCTGCTCATCGCCCAGTTCCGCAGCCGCGTCGGCGTCCCCTGGCGGCGCGGCGGAACGATGCTCTTCGACCTCCGCGAACGCATCCGCGTCCAGAGCAAACTGCCCGGACTGCCCCGCGGGTGGCACCGCGAGATGGCCCTGCGGCCCGCCGGCGGGCAGTCGTTCTCCGGCGACTTCGTCGTCGCCGCCCGCACCAACGGCGGCCGGACGCTCGAAGTCGTCCTCACGGACGTCTCCGGCAAGGGCATGGACGCCGCCTCCCGCGCGCTGCTGCTCTCCGGCGCCTTCGGCGGGCTGCTCGGCTCGCTGCCCCCGCACGCCTTCCTCCCCGCCGCCAACGGCTACCTCCTCCGGCAGGACTGGGACGAGGGCTTCGCCACCTCCGTCCACCTCGTCCTGGACCTGGACAGCGGCGACTACGAGCTCTTCTCCGCGGGACACGTGCCCGCGCTCCAGCTCAGCGCCGGGACCGGCCGCTGGGAGGAGAAGGCCGCGGAGGGGCCGCTGCTCGGCGTCTACGACGGCGCCGAGTTCGACTCCGTCAAGGGGCGGCTGCGCCCCGGCGACGTCCTGATGCTGTTCACCGACGGCCTGGTGGAGACCGCCGAACGCGAGCTGACCGAGGGCATGGACCGGCTGACCGGCGAGGCCGACCGGTACGTCACCACCGGATTCGCGGGCGCCGCCTGGCACTTGATCGAGGCCGTGGCCAAGGACGTCAACGACGACCGGGCGCTGTTGCTGATCTGCCGCGACCGGCGCGACTGAGCGACGCGCCCGCGAGCGGGCGGGGTGAATTCCTGGTGGGCTTCCCCTTTCCGGCTCCTCCGCGACCGCTATTCCGGCCGCGTGATTTCTCCCCGCTCGCACCCGTGACGCCCGCTTGTCACGACGCCAGGGGCCGCCACCGCATCGCGGCGTCACGGCATTGCGGTTTTCGCGCGCGTTGATAGACATGTCCGTCCGCCGCGCACGGCGGATGTGTGCGCCGCCGTGGGGCCGCCGGCATTTCCGCCGCGTCACGTTGTCCCGCCGTGCCGGTGACGCACCCCGCTCATCGCGCTCATCGCGTTCACGAATTTCCACGGGGGATTCTCATGACCACGCCTCAGCAGCCCCAACAGCCGCAGATGCCTTACGGATACCCGCAGCAGCCGCAGGGCGCCGCGCCGCCGTCCCCGCCGCAGAACAACCCGTACGCCCCGCAGCAGCCCGGCCCGTTTCAGGCCCCGCCCGCCGCGCCGCAGGGGAACCCTTACGGGGCCGCGCCGCAAGGGAATCCGTACGGTGCCGCGCCGCAGGCGAACCCCTACGGGACCGCCGCCCCGCAGGGCCACCCCTACGGGACCGCCGCTCCGCAGGGGAGCCCGTACGGGACCGCCGGGCCCTACGCGGCGCCGCCGCAGCAGCAGCCCGACCCCTACGTCATCGCCCCCCACCCCCACCCGCAGCCGCATCCGCAGCCGATGCCGGGCGCGCACGGCAGCTGTCAGATATGCGGCGGTTTCCCGGCCGCCCAGATGACCATCCGCCGCCACCAGGGCCTCGTCTTCATGATGCGGTTCTTCTCGCAGAAGGGCCTGTTCTGCCGGACCTGCGGCACCGCGCTGCTCCGCGAGATGACCGCGAAGACCTGCTGGCAGTGGTGGAGCCCCTTCTCGCTGATCATCTTCACTCCGCTGACCCTGCTCTGGAACCTGAGCGTGCACGCGAAGCTCAAGAAGCTGGCGCCCCCGGTCCCCGGCGGCCACGGGCCGCAGCCCGACCCGGGGGCGCCGCTGTTCAGCCGTCCTGGAGCGATCGGTCTGATCGTGCCGGTGGGATGGTGGGTGGCGCTGGCGACGCAGATCGTGCTGCATCTGTAGCAGCGCTCGGGGCCGTGGTGGTGGCCGCCACCGGGGCGGGCCGGGGCGGCACGCGGAAGGCCCAGTCCATCCGTGGTTCGATCACCGGACGGAACACCCGCCGCACCGGAGACGTGCACAACACGGTGACCAGGGCGACGGCGAGGACCGACACCAGGACCTCGCCCGCCGGCCGCCGGATCCAGTCGTACAGGTCGTACCATTCCCACCAGCGCGACAGCTTGATCACAAAGCCGTGCAGCAGGAAGCCGTACATCGTCCCGGTCCCGAGCGCCGTGAACCAGGTCCGCCGGCGCGGCACCCAGGCCAGGAAGCCCACCGTCAGCGCGGCGGCGCACAGGAACAGCGCGAAGGTCATCACGGGCGCCGTCCAGGCGGGTTCGCGCAGGTCCCGGATGGTGGAGTTGTGGTAGAACCAGCCGCTGTCCAGCCGCGGGGCCAGCAGATACGCCGTGGCCATCGCGCAGGCGAACAGCGGCACCGCCGCGATCCGCACCCAGCGCCGCCGCACCAGCTCGAAATGGGCGGGCTTCAGATGCAGCCCGATCACGAAGTACGGCAGGAACTGCATCACCCGCATCACGTCGAACTCGCTCCCCACCTCCGGGGAGAGCATCGCCACGATCGCGACGGCGAAGGAGAGCGGGACGGGCCAGCGCACCGCCCGCCACACCGGCGTCGTCAGCCGCCAGAGGAAGAGCGCGGCCAGGAACCAGTTGAGGTACCAGGGCTCCAGCAGGGTGAACGGCTCCGGGGCTGCGCCGTCCTCGGCCAGGTGCTGGAACTCCACGAAGGCGAGCTGGAAGATCAGGTACGGCACCAGGACGCTGGTGATCAGACGCTTGACCTTGGGCGGGCTCAGGTCGAAGCCCCGCGAGAAGTAGCCGGAGATCAGGATGAACGCCGGCATGTGGAAGGCGTAGACGGTGAGGTAGAGCGCCGTCGCGGCCCGGCTGCTGTGGGTGAGCGGTTCCCAGGCGTGGCCGAGTACGACGAGCACGATGGCCAGGTACTTCGCGTTGTCGAAGAACGGGTCGCGCGGTACGGCGGCGGGGCCGGCCTGGGGCGGGCCGGGAGCGGGGGCCGCGGTACGCGCCGGGGACGTGGCGGTACGGGACATTCGACGCACACTAGCGGGGTCCGGCAAAGCGGTGGCAATGATTCCGGTTGACACCCAAGAGTGCCCCGGAGGGAGCTTTCCCCGGTGTCCGGCCACCGCGGCCGGAAATCGACCCGTGACGGAGCCGGTCAAATCGTCGATGAATCGTCACATCACCTCCACGGGGCGCGAGTTGATGGCACGATGGTGCGGTGGAGCCCGACGAGGTGGAGCTCCGGGGGCCGGGCCAGGTTCTTCGACCGAGGGTGTGATCAGTTGTGGCCATATCGGTGTCTGCGGTGCTGCTCTTGGCGATCATCCTGGTGATGATGATCCGCGGCGGGAAGATCAAGGCCGGGGCGGCCACCGTCGCGGCCCTCTTCGGCTTCTTCCTGGCGTCGTCGGGCATGGCCCCGTCGATCCACCGGTTCCTCAACTCGCTCGCCCAGACGATCAGCAACATCAAGCTCTGACCCGCCGCCTTCCGGAGGGGACCCTCCGGAAGGTGCGGCGCGGCGCACGAGAGACGCCCCCGGCCGGTGGCCGGGGGCGTCGTCCGAGCGGGCGACGGGAATCGAACCCGCGTAGCCAGTTTGGAAGACTGGGGCTCTACCATTGAGCTACGCCCGCGCGTGCCGCTTCCACCCCGCGGGGGGTGCGGCACTGACGTGCATCGTAGCGGGTCCGGGCCCCTCGCCGCACACCCCGGTGCCGGGACTGCCTCCCCGGGGCCCGCCGGCGCCCGCCCCGGCCTCTGCGCGGCCCCTTCGCGACCCCGTCGCGGCCCCTCCGCCCCGTTTGCCCCGCAGGCAACCCCCGTGGTCACCGCCATGGTCATGGCCGGGCATCCGCACGGTCACGGCGCGGTCAAAGGTCGGCCGCCGCTCCTGCGGGCATGTACCCTACGTGTCGCACCGACGGGGTGTGGCGCAGCTTGGTAGCGCGTCCGCTTTGGGAGCGGAAGGTCGTCGGTTCGAATCCGGCCACCCCGACCAGCAAGATCGCCTTGTGGGGCTCATCCAGCGTGCGGTTACTATGCAGGTTGCGCGTCTGTGTCTCTACTACCGGGCGCGATCGGCTGAGGCTCAGCAGAACCTCGGCAGAAAAACCCGAAGTCAGCCCCAAGGAGACCGAACCGTGAAGAGCGCCGTGGAGACCCTGAACCCGACCCGGGTTCGGCTCACTGTCGAGGTGCCCTTCGAGGAGCTCAAGCCCAGCCTCGACGCGGCGTACAAGAAGATCAACCAGCAGGTCTCGGTGCCTGGCTTCCGGAAGGGCAAGATCCCGGCCCGGGTCATCGACCAGCGCTTCGGCCGCGGTGCGGTGCTGGAGGAGGCCGTCAACGACGCCCTCCCGAAGTTCTACACCGAGGCCGTCAACGAGGGTGAGCTGAACCCGCTCGGCCAGCCCGAGGTGGACATCACGGAGCTGAAGGACGGCGAGCTGCTGACCTTCACCGCCGAGGTCGACATCCGTCCCGCCCTGGAGATCCCGGACTACTCCGGCATCGAGGTCACCGTCGACGCCGTCGAGGTCACCGACGAGGACGTGGAGAAGTCGGTCGAGCAGCTCCGCGAGCGCTTCGCCACCGCCTCCCCGGTCGAGCGCGCCGCCGCCGAGGGCGACATCGTCACCCTCGACCTGGAGGCCAAGGTCGACGGCGAGGTGCTGGAGGACGGCGTCGCCAAGGGCGTCGACTACACCATCGGCTCCGGCCAGCTGCTCGACGGCATCGACGAGGCCGTCACCGGCCTGGAGGCCGGCGCCACCGCCACCTTCACCTCCGAGCTCAAGGGCGGCAGCGCCGAGGGCAAGGAGGCCGAGGTCAAGGTCGACGTCACCGCGGTGAAGTCCCGCGAACTGCCCGCCCTGGACGACGAGTTCGCCCAGCTCGCGAGCGAGTTCGACACGCTGGAGGAGCTCAAGGCCGACAGCCGTGAGCGCCTCGCCCGGATGAAGAAGTTCGACCAGGCCACCCAGGCCCAGGAGAAGGTGCTCGAGGAGCTCCTGAAGCTGGTCGAGGTCCCGATGCCGGAGAAGCTGCTCGAGGACGAGATCAACACCCGGAAGCACAACCTGGAGCACCACCAGCTCGGCCAGATGGGCCTCACCCTGGAGAAGTACCTGGAGATCCAGGGCAAGACCGCCGAGGAGTTCGACGCCGAGCTCAAGGAGCAGGCCGAGAAGGGCATCCGCACCCAGTTCGTCCTCGACGAGATCGTCAACAAGGAGAAGCTGTCGGTCGGCCAGGACGAGCTCACCGAGCACCTGATGCGCCGTGCCCAGTCCTCCGGCATGAGCCCCGACCAGTTCGCCCAGGCCGTCGTCGAGCAGGGCCAGGTCCCGATGCTCGTCGGTGAGGTCGCCCGCGGCAAGGCCCTCGCGACCGTCGTCGAGGCCGCCACGGTCAAGGACTCCAACGGCGAGGTCGTCGACCTGGAGGACGGCGAGGACGAGGCCGAGGCCACTGAGGGCGCCGAGGCCGCCGAGGCCGCCGAGGCGAAGAACGAGGGCTGAGCCCCCGAACGCCCACCGGCCGCCCTCCGCGACCGCCGTGCCCCCGGGTGCGGCGGCCGCGGGGACGGCCTTCCGGGACGGGCCCGGACACGACCCCGCCGCCGCCCGGCGCGGGCCGTGTCCGGGCCCGTCCCGGCTCCGGCCGCCGGACCGCGTGCGCGCGGGGGCGCGTCCGGCACCCCCGGGCGCCGTGGGCGGTGGCCCCACAGGGCCGTACCGGCCGGAACATGCGCTCAGAGCGAACAGTTCCTCATGCGGGATGGCGCCCGCCGACCAGCGCGTTAGGGTCCGTAGATACGAGGGCAGGGGAGACTTTGAGCGCGCCGGACCGTACCGGCCCGAAGGCCCCCCGGCCCCGAGAGAAGACGCGGAGACGGCCCGTTGCCGTCAGAGACGAGCAGGTGGATCACGTGACGAATCTGATGCCTTCCGCCGCCGGCGGTCCTTCCATCGGTGGTGGCCTCGGCGACCAGGTCTACAGCCGACTGCTCGACGAGCGGATCATCTTCCTGGGCCAGCAGGTCGACGACGACATCGCCAACAAGATCACGGCTCAGCTGCTGCTCCTTGCCGCCGACCCCGACAAGGACATCTACCTCTACATCAACAGCCCCGGCGGCTCGGTGACGGCCGGCATGGCGGTCTACGACACCATGCAGTACATCCCGAACGACGTGGTGACCATCGGCATGGGCCTCGCGGCCTCGATGGGCCAGTTCCTGCTGACCGGTGGCACCCCGGGCAAGCGCTTCGCGCTGCCCAACACCGACATCCTGATGCACCAGGGTTCCGCGGGTCTCGGCGGTACCGCCTCGGACATCAAGATCCAGGCCGAGCAGCTGCTCCGCACCAAGAAGCGCATGGCGGAGATCACCGCCCACCACACCGGTCAGAGCGTCGAAACGATCATCCGTGACGGCGACCGCGACCGCTGGTTCAGCGCGGAGGAGGCGAAGGCGTACGGGATCATCGACGAGATCATCACGCACGCCTCCGGCGTTCCGGGCGGCGGCGGCACCGGGGCCTGAGCCCCGGAGCCCGGGGGTCGGCCCCCGGGAGTACCGCCCGACCGTCGAATCCCAGCCAACGACCGCCATCAGGATGGTGAACACCCGCATGAACAACTTCCCCGGCAGCGGCCTCTACACGGGCCCGCAGGCGCAGTTCTCCGGCCTGCCCGCCGAGAGTCGTTACGTCGTCCCCCGCTTCGTCGAGCGCACCTCGCAGGGCGTCCGCGAGTACGACCCGTACGCGAAGCTCTTCGAGGAGCGTGTGATCTTCCTCGGCGTGCAGATCGACGACGCCTCCGCCAACGACGTGATGGCGCAGCTGCTGTGCCTGGAGTCGATGGACCCCGACCGGGACATCTCGATCTACATCAACTCGCCCGGCGGCTCGTTCACCGCGCTGACCGCCATCTACGACACGATGCAGTTCGTGAAGCCGGACATCCAGACGGTCTGCATGGGCCAGGCGGCTTCCGCCGCGGCGATCCTGCTGGCCGCCGGCACCCCGGGCAAGCGCATGGCGCTGCCCAACGCCCGTGTCCTGATCCACCAGCCGTCCAGCCAGACGGGCCGTGAGCAGCTCTCCGACCTGGAGATCGCGGCGAACGAGATCATGCGCATGCGGACGCAGCTGGAGGAGATGCTGGCCAAGCACTCCACCACGCCGATCGAGAAGATCCGCGACGACATCGAGCGCGACAAGATCCTCACGGCCGAGGACGCGCTGGCGTACGGTCTCGTGGACCAGATCGTCTCGACGCGCAAGTCGTCCGTCGCGGTCTGACGTTCTGACGTGACGGTCCGGGAACCGGCCGGGGGCGGGCGCTCCCGGACCTCCCGGACACCGTGCCGCCGGTACCCCCCTTGGCCGAGTAGGTGCGAGGGGGGCCCGCACGGGGGGCCCGGCAAGGTACCGTCGATAGGCAAGCACTCGGGTTCGCAGAGCAAGGCGGATCCCAGGCGAAGGGGAAGCACCTCGTGGCACGCATCGGTGACGGCGGCGACCTGCTCAAGTGCTCGTTCTGCGGGAAGAGCCAGAAGCAGGTGAAGAAGCTCATCGCGGGTCCTGGTGTGTACATCTGCGACGAGTGCATCGACCTCTGCAACGAGATCATCGAGGAAGAGCTCGCGGAGACCTCCGAGGTGCGCTGGGAGGAACTGCCCAAGCCCCGGGAGATCTACGAGTTCCTCGAGGGGTACGTCGTCGGCCAGGAGGCCGCCAAGAAGGCCCTCTCGGTGGCCGTCTACAACCACTACAAGCGCGTCCAGGCCGGCGAGACCGGCGGGCGCGACCGTGACGACGCCATCGAGCTGTCCAAGTCCAACATCCTGCTGCTCGGTCCCACCGGGTCCGGCAAGACGCTGCTGGCGCAGACGCTCGCCCGCATGCTGAACGTCCCGTTCGCCATCGCGGACGCCACGGCGCTGACCGAGGCGGGCTACGTGGGCGAGGACGTCGAGAACATCCTGCTGAAGCTGATCCAGGCCGCCGACTACGACGTCAAGAAGGCCGAGACCGGCATCATCTACATCGACGAGATCGACAAGGTCGCCCGAAAGAGCGAAAATCCGTCGATCACCCGGGACGTCTCCGGCGAGGGCGTCCAGCAGGCGCTGCTGAAGATCCTGGAGGGCACCACGGCCTCGGTGCCCCCGCAGGGCGGCCGGAAGCACCCGCACCAGGAGTTCATCCAGATCGACACGACGAACGTGCTGTTCATCGTGGGCGGCGCGTTCTCCGGCCTGGAGAAGATCATCGAGTCGCGGGCGGGCGCCAAGGGCATCGGCTTCGGCGCGACGATCCGCTCCAAGCGCGAGATCGAGGCGAGCGACCAGTTCCAGGAGGTCATGCCGGAGGACCTGGTCAAGTTCGGCATGATCCCGGAGTTCATCGGCCGGCTGCCGGTGATCACCAGCGTCCACAACCTGGACCGCGCGGCCCTGTTGAAGATCCTCGTCGAGCCGCGCAACGCCCTGGTGAAGCAGTACCAGCGCCTCTTCGAACTCGACGGCGTGGAGCTCGACTTCGACCGCCCGGCGCTGGAGGCCATCGCCGACCAGGCGATCCTGCGCGGCACCGGCGCGCGGGGGCTGCGGGCCATCATGGAGGAGGTCCTCCAGTCGGTGATGTACGAGGTGCCGTCCCGCAAGGACGTCGCCCGGGTCGTCATCACGGCGGACGTCGTGCAGTCGAACGTCAACCCCACCCTGGTGCCGCGCACTCGGGGCAACGAGCCGGGCTCGGGGGAGCGGCACGAGAAGAGCGCGTAGCGCTCAGCGGTCTTCGCGGGCGCCCGGCCGCCGGTTTCCGAACCGGCGGCCGGGCGCCTTGTCGTGTGCCGTGCCGTGCTGTCAGAGAGCCCTGCGTAGGGAAGCGGCCAGGGCGTCGACGAACGCGTCGCGGGTGACGGCAGGCAGCAGGTCCAGGGAGAGGTACGGGTTGAGGTCCTCCAGCTCGACGAGGAGCAGCCCGCCCTCCGGCGTACGGCAGGCGTCGACGCGCTGGATGCCGTGGTCGGTGCCGTTCCACTCGACGAAGCGCCGGGCGAACGCGAGGTCGGCCTCGGTGGCCTCGTAGGGCTGCAGGTCCCAGCGGCGGGCCGGGTCGGGCGCGTACAGCGCGTACTGGAAGGCGTCGTCGACGAAGTAGAACGACACCTCGTACGCGAAGCGGATCCGCGGCTGGACGAGGACCTCGCCGTCCGCGACGCCTTCCGCGAGCCGCTCGCGGGGGACGAACTCCAGACCTATCGAGTCGGCGCCCAGCTTCGGCTTGACCGCGTACTCGTCGACGACCGGAAGCCGGCCGACGTCCGCCGCCCGGTCGACGGTCGGGATGACCGGGTACCCGGCGGCGGTGAGGTCGAGCAGGTACTGCTTGCCCGCCATGTCGCCCTTGCCGGTGAGCCTGTTGTGCACGCGGGTGCCCCGGCGGGCGGCCTCGGCGCGGAAGTGGTCGTACGCCGCCTGGTAGTTGAGCACGGGGCCGCTGTTGCGGACGACGACGAGGTCGAAGCCGTCCATCAGCGCGACGGCGTCCAGCGGGTGGCAGAGCGCGATGTCGAACCACGCGCGGAGCCGGGAGGTGAGGAAGATGTCCTCGTCGCAGTACCGGCGCCCCTTGGCCTCGTAGGCGAGGTCGGTGACGTAGAGGACGCGGGGGCGGGGGGACGCCTGTGGGGGTACTGCGGCCATGACGAGCTCCTGAAGGTGGTGCGAGTTCCGCCAACGTACCTGGTCAGGGGCGTGGCCCGCCTTCGAGATCCGGCTCAGGTGCCTGCCTCGGCCCGGACCTCCTTCCGGAGGCGGGCTAGGTCCTCGGCGGCCGTGTCCAGAGAGACCGGCCGGCTGCTCCCGGCCGTCGTGGGATCCAGGGTGAACGCGAAGGCCATCGTGCTGTGATCGGCCCACATGCAGAAGGGCAGTTCGGTCTCGACCGGCTTGCCGAGCAGCCCGCCGTTGCGTTTGATCCGTACCTTCCGGCACTTCATCACCGCGTCGTCGAGCGCCTTCGGGTGGAAATCCTGAGGGGACCCGACGAAGGTGCCGTCGACCCCGCCCATGGGTTCCCGGGTGAACTTCCGGAACAGGCGGTCGAGGGTTCCGCTCGGGTCGCCGATGCGGCCCCAGGCGCCGTGGTAGACGAGGCGCCGCTGATCCGGACCGTTGCCGTCGGCGTAGAAGGCGGTGATCTCCCGGGAATCCTCGATTCCCAGCGTCCGGTTCTCCTCGCGGTTGTCGTTGCCTGCGACTTCGTCCGGCTGGTCCTCCGCCTTCCGGTACGCGTCGAGGACGGTCTCGGGGGCGGTGAGCCGGTAGTGCCGGGTGTCGCCTTCCTCGCCGCCGAAGGAGAGGAAGCCGCCGACGGCCGCGCCGGCCGGCACCAGGGCGCCGGCGGCCAGGGCCAGGGCCTTGCCCTTGCCCCGTCCGCCCGGCGGCGGCAGGGGCGGGGGCGCCGACGGGGGCGGAGGGCAGGCCATGCCGGGCCGCGGGCCGTACGGGGCCGGCTACGTCATGCGCCCGCCTCGACGCGGACCTCGTTGCGGAACTTCACGGCCTGCTCGGCCGCCTGCTGGAGCGTCGCGCTGCCGCCGCCCATGGCGGACGCCACGTCGACGTGCATGACGATGGCGGTGGTGCTGTGATCGGCCCAGGCGCAGAGGGGGGCCTTGAAGTTGGCGGGCGTCCCACTGGAGGAGTCGCCGGTGCCGGCGGTCTTCACGTACTGGCACTTCATCACGGCGTTCCCGAGCCCCTGCGGGGTGACCTTCTCCGGGCTGCCCACGAGTTCGCCCTTGTCGCCCTTGGAGTCCCTCTTGAGGGATTCGCCCATCAGGTCGAAGAGCCGGTCGAGGGTCTTGTCCGGGTTCTTGATCTTCCCGTAGACGCCGTTGAAGAAGAGGTACTTCTGGGAGAAGCCCTCGCCGGACTCGTAGCCGGCACCCGTGTTCTCCGCGTCGACGACGCCCAACGCCTCGGCCTTCTCCTTGCCGTTGGGCCCGAAGCCCTTGGTGGTCTCGCTGGGGTCCTTCTTGTAGTCCCCGAGGACCGTGGCGGGAGCCGTCAGCGTGTACCGCTTCCCGTCGTCGGGCACGGAACCGCCGCCGCCACCACTCTTGCCGAGAAGCACCAAACCGCCGGCGAGCGCGCCCACGACGGCCAGTACGCCGACGGTGATCGCGATCGCCTTGCCCTTGCCGGAGCGCTGCGGGGGTATGGGCGGCGGGTACGGGCCGTACGGGCCGGGCACGCCGGGCTGCTGCCCGTACGGACCGTACGGGCCGGCCTGCGGCGGCTGTCCGTAGGGGTTCACCGGGGGCTGCTGCGGCGGCTGCCCGTACGGGTGCGGCTGCTGGTAAGGCGGTTGTCCCGGAGGGTAGCCGTAGCCCGGCTGCCCGCCCGGCGCACCGGCACCCTGCCCGTAGGGGGTGGGCGGGGGCTGCTGCCCGTACGGGTTGGGCTGGTCTGAGCTCATGTCTTTCCCTTCGGGACCGATCGCCTTACGGCGCTTGCTACTTGTCCTTGCGGACCTCGTTGCGGATCTTGGCGGTGGCCTCGGCCAGTTCCTCGGCGGTCATGGCGTCGGCGGTGGAGCCGGTGCCCGAGCTGAAGGAGGAGTTGCTCTTGGTCGAGCTGTTGGCCACGATCCCCAGGGCACTGTTGTCACCCCAGATGCACTGGCTCATACGCACCTCACTGCTGTAGGAGCCGTAGGAAGTGGTCATCTTCTTCATGGTGCACTTCATCACCGTGCCGTCGAATCCGGAGGGGTGGAACTCCGTATAGGGCGTCACGGTTTCGAACTTCGAGGCGGCCGGGCTCTTGTCCGTGTCGGCGATCACGTCGTTGACGGCCTTCTTCGGGTCCGTCACGTCACCGTAGATACCCGTGATGCGAAGATTCACCTTGGCGTCACTGGTGTAGGCGCCGGACACGGCCTCACCGCTGTTGATGCCGTGTTCCTTCAGCTTGGAGTCGTTGCCCTTCTTGGGGGCGTCACCGGAGCCGGATCCCGCCGTCTTGGTGTACTTCCCGTCCAGCAGCTTCTCCGGCAGCACGATCGTGTACGCGCCGCCGTCACCGCCCTTGCCCAGGAGCATGTAACCGCCGCCCGCGAGCGCGCCGATCACCAGGACGATGCCGAGAACGATGGCGATCGTCTTGCCCTTGCCGCCGCCCTGCGGGGGGACCGGCGGCGGGTACGGGCCGGGCATGCCGGGCTGCTGGCCGTAGGGGGCCTGGGGCGGCTGGCCGTAGGGGCCCGGCTGGGGCGGGGGCGCGCCGTAGGGGCCGGGCTGTGCCGGCGGGGGCGCGCCGTACGGGCCGGCCTGGGGCGGCGGGGGGTAGCCGTAACCGGGCTGGCCGGGGGCGCCGCCCTGGCCGTAGGGGTTGGGGCCCTGCGGGGCGTGCGGCTGCTGTGGGGGCTGGCCGTAGGGGCCCGGCTGGTTGAAGCTCATGGTGTGTGGCTGTCTCTCTCGACGTGTGGGGGGACGGGGGCGGCGTTCCGCGTCATCCTTTCCGATGCCTTATCCCGGCTTTACCTCGGGTCGGCAACGGTTTCGGCACATCCGGGAGCGGCGGCCGGGGGGGGTGTGGGGCCGGCCGCGGCACACGGGCATGGGCGCCCGGATCCGGGCAACCGGATGCGACTCATCGCGTTCTCCCCCCGTCGCGACCGCTCCCCGCGGTCGCTACTTCTCGCTGCGCGCTTCGTCCCGCACCTTAACCGTCGCCTCGGACAGCTCCTCGGCCGACATCACCTCGCCGGTGGCGCCCGGGGTGTCCCGGCCGTTGGGCGGCAGGCCGTCGAAGGCCATCACCATGTGCTGGACGCCGCCCATGGTGCTGTGGTCGGCCCAGAAGCACTGGCTGATCCCCAGCCTGACGGAGACGGCGCCCGTTCCGCTCGCGCTTTTCGAGGTCGTGCACTTCATGATCAGGCCGTTGGCGCCCGGCGGGTGGAACTCGGTCCACGGGGTGACCGTGCGGGGCGTGCCGCCGACCGCACCGGACGGGTGCTTCGCGCTGCCCTCGTCGGCCAGGGCCACCAGGGCGTCGAGCGTCTTGCGCGGGTCGGCGATGTCACCGTTCGCCCCGTAGACGTTCAGCTTCTGCTTCTTGTCGTTGACGTAGCCGCCCATGAAGCCCTTGCCGTGGGTGATGCCCAGCTTCCCGGCCTGCGCGTCGCCGGTCAGGTCCTCGGTCCCGCCGGCGTCTCCGGGGCGGGCGTCCTCCTTCTTGTACGCGCCGTCGAGGAGGCGGTCGGGCAGGGCGATGGTGTACGGCTTCGTGCCGTCGTCGCCGTCGCCGTCCCGGAACCAGAGGACGCCGCCCGCGGCCGCGCCCGCGATCAGGAGGGCGGCGGCGCCGGCCAGGAGGGCCGTCCGGCGCTTTCCGCCGCGGCGCGGGGGCTGCTGGGGCAGGGGAGGAGGGACCGGGAGGGACGTGGTCATCGTGCGTGCCGTTCTTTGCTGGTTTTCGCGGGACCGAGAGGTCTCCTGCGCCGCGTGGGACGGGTGCGGCGTTTGCGTCAGTTTCCCCCGACGCCTCTCAGGGTCCGGTTCCGGGTCATGTCAGGGGCAAACGGGTTCGTGGCGGACCGCCCGGGCCCCGTAGAATTTCCCCCGTGACCGAGAACACTCAGCAGCAACACGACAGCGTCCCCGAACTGCCGACCCAGTACGCGCCGGCCGAAGTAGAGGGGCCGCTGTACGAGCGCTGGGTAGAGCGGGGCTACTTCACGGCCGACGCGACGAGCGACAAGAAGCCGTACACGATCGTCATCCCCCCGCCCAACGTCACCGGCTCGCTCCACCTGGGCCACGCCTTCCAGCACACGCTGATGGACGCCCTCACCCGCCGCAAGCGGATGCAGGGTTACGAGGCGCTGTGGCTGCCGGGCATGGACCACGCCGGCATCGCCACACAGAACAAGGTCGAGCAGCAGCTCGCCGAGGAGGGCAAGTCCCGCCACGACCTCGGCCGGGAGGCGTTCACCGAGCGCGTCTGGCAGTGGAAGGAGGAGTACGGCGGCAAGATCCTCGGCCAGATGCGCCGGCTCGGCGACGGCGTCGACTGGTCGCGCGAGCGCTTCACCATGGACGAGGGCCTGTCCAAGGCCGTCCAGACGATCTTCAAGAAGCTCTACGACGACGAGCTGATCTATCGCGCCGAGCGCATCATCAACTGGTGCCCCCGCTGCCTCACGGCCATCTCGGACATCGAGGTGGAGTACCAGGAGGACGACGGCGAGCTCGTCTCCATCCGGTACGGCGAGGGCGAGGAGTCGCTGGTCGTCGCCACCACCCGCGCCGAGACGATGCTGGGTGACACGGCCGTCGCCGTCCACCCGGAGGACGAGCGGTACGCGCACCTCGTCGGCAAGCAGATCAAGCTGCCGCTGACGGACCGCACGATCCCCGTCGTCGCCGACACGCACGTCGACCCGGAGTTCGGCACCGGCGCCGTCAAGGTGACCCCGGCGCACGACCCCAACGACTTCGCCATCGGCCAGCGCCACGGCCTGCCGTCGATGACCGTCATGGACGAGCACGGCGTCATCACCGTGCATGGGCCGTTCCTCGGCCTGGACCGTTTCGAGGCGCGTTCGGCGATCGTCGGCGCGCTGCGCGAGCAGGGCCGGATCGTCGCCGAGAAGCGCCCGTACGTCCACTCCGTCGGCCACTGCTCCCGGTGCCGCACGACCGTCGAGCCGCGGCTGTCCATGCAGTGGTGGGTCAAGGTCGGCCCGCTGGCGCAGGCCGCCGGCGACGCCGTCCGCGACGGCCGGGTGAAGATCCACCCGGAGGACATGTCGAAGCGCTACTTCGACTGGGTCGACAACATGCACGACTGGTGCATCTCGCGCCAGCTGTGGTGGGGGCACCGCATCCCGGTCTGGTACGGCCCCGAGGGCCAGGTCGTCTGCGTCGGCCCGGACGAGGAGCCGCCGTCCGGCGAGGGCTGGCACCAGGACACCGACGTCCTCGACACCTGGTTCTCCTCCGGCCTGTGGCCGTTCTCCACGCTCGGCTGGCCGGAGAAGACGCCGGACCTGGCGAAGTTCTACGCCACCGACGTCCTGGTCACCGGCCACGACATCATCTTCTTCTGGGTCGCCCGGATGATGATGTTCGGCCTCTACGCGATGGACGGCGTCGCGCCGTTCCACACCATCGCCCTCACCGGCCTGGTGCGCGACGAGCGCGGCAAGAAGATGTCCAAGTCCTTCGGGAACGTGGTCGACCCGCTGGACTGGATGGACGCGTACGGCTCCGACGCCGTCCGCTTCACCCTGGCCAAGGGCGCCAACCCCGGTACGGATGTGCCGATCGGCGAGGACTGGGTCCAGGCGTCCCGCAACTTCGCCAACAAGATCTGGAACGCGACGCGGTTCGCGCTGATGAACGGCGCGACCGTGGAGGGCGAACTCCCGTCGGCCGAGCAGCTGTCGGCCACCGACCGGTGGATCCTCTCCCGGCTGAACGCGACCGTCGCCGAGGTGGACGCGTACTACGAGGACTACCAGTTCTCGAAGCTTTCGGACGCCCTCTACCACTTTGCGTGGGACGAGGTCTTCGACTGGTACGTCGAGCTGTCCAAGACCACGTTCATGGGCGGCGGCGAGCAGGCGAAGGTGTCGGCCCGCGTCCTCGGCGAGGTCCTGGACGTCACCCTCAAGCTGCTCCACCCGGTCGTCCCCTTCGTCACCGAGGCGCTGTGGACGACGCTCACCGGCAAGGAGTCGCTCGTCGTCGCCGACTGGCCGACCGACAGGGGGTTCCGCGACGCCGCGGCCGAGGCGGAGATCGAGAACCTCCAGCAGGTGATCACCGAGGTCCGGCGCTTCCGCGCCGACCAGGGGCTCCAGCCGGGGCAGCGGGTGCCCGCGCGGCTCGGCCTGTCCGGTACCGCCCTTGCCGCGCACGAGGGTGCGATCCGGCAGCTGCTGCGTCTGCAGCCGGAGGGTGAGGGTTTCCAGGCGACCGCCAACCTCACCATCGGTGGGGCGACCGTGGCTCTGGACCTGTCCGGGACGATCGACGTGGAGGCGGAGCGGAAGCGGCTTGCCAAGGCGTTGGCGGCGGCGGAGAAGGAGAAGTCTCAGGCGACGGCCAAGCTTGGGAACGAGGCGTTCCTGGCGAAGGCGGCCGAAGCGGCCGTCGAGAAGATTCGTACGCGGCTTGCGAAGGCTGAGGCTGACATCGAGCGGATCGGGGCTCAGCTGGACGCGCTGCCGGGCGCGTAGCGTTCGGGTTCGCCTGTGGCTGGGGCGGGATGGGGGTTGCCCCTGTCCCGCCCCTTCGCCGTTTCCTGGGGCTGCGCCCCAGACCCCCTTGTCGCGGCTTCGCCGCTCGTCCTCAAGCGCCGGACGGGCTGAACACCAGCCCGTCCGGCGCTTGAAAACAACCGCGCGGAGCGCGGTTTCAGGGGGTGCGGGGGCTTGCCCCGCAGGAAACTGGGGGCACCTCCCAGCGGTAGCTGGGGGAGAAAGGGCGGGTCTGGGGCACCCTCACCGCGCCCATGGCCGCGAGCGCCCCGGGTCCCACATCGGCCCCCACGGCCCCTCGACGGGCTCGTCGTGCAACTCCGCGCGGTCACGGACCCGCTGGCGGCGGTCACGCACCGGCGCGAACAGGACGTACGCCGTCGAGACGACGACGAACGCCAGCCGGATCAGGCCCCGCACCGCATCGTCGTGGACGACGAACACACTCCCGTACAGCGCCACCAACGCCAGCCAGCTCCACAGCGGCACCAGCCGCCGCTGCCCGCACACATCCCACAGCAGCGTGCCGAGCAGTACGGACGCCGTGTAGTACGTGTAGACGCTCGGGTCGAGGACGATGCGCGCGTTGGCGCCCAGCAGGACGACCGCCGCCCAGCGGCCGCGCCAGACGGCGACGGTGCCGAGGAAGAGGCCGAGGGCGGCCTGGGCCGGGCGGGCCCAGCTCGGGGTCTCGGGGTCGTTGGCGCCGAGCCAGCGGAGGGCGGACGCCGGGTTGTTGGGGATGGTGAACTCGGCGGCGGCGAAGGAGTGCGCGTCGACGAGGAAGAACGGCACCCAGGCGACGGCGACCAGGGCGGCACACCAGAGCCCGGCCCGCAGCCAGCGTTCCTTCGGCAGCGCCAGCAGGAGCGGGACGAAGGCCAGCGCGGTCGGCTTGGAGTCCAGGGCGAAGGCCATCCAGATGCCGGTGGCCGCCGCGTCGCAGCGCGTCATGGAGCGGACGGCGAGGGCGGTGAAGAACAGCGCCAGCACGTCGTCGAGATGGGCGAAGCGGACCGAGACCTCGATCCACATCGGGATGAAGGCGAGCCCGGCGATGAGGACGCGCCGCCGCAGCCGCTGGTGGTTGGTGCCGGTGCCCAGGAAGTGCCGGGCGGCGCTGCGCCCGGTGAGCACCAGGACCACCAGGCCGAGCACCGACATGAACGCCTCGGCGAGCACCTGCCCGACCTCGGCGGGGAAGGGGTTGAACAGCCCGGCCACCAGGAAGCTGATGGGCCCCATCTGGAGCTCCGGGTGGCGGGCGTAGAGGTTGAGGCCGCCGTCGCCGGACGAGCCGTCGTAGATCAGTTCGCCGCCCGTGCGCAGGTAGTGCCAGGAGAAGCCGCCGCTCGGTTCCACGACCACGAACCAGAGCGCGGCCCACGCGGTGAGCAGCAGCAAGTGCATCCGCGTGCTGAGTTCCGGTATCCGCACAACGCTCCCGTCCACCACCCGGCCACCGTCGGGTCCGGGCACAACTGTCACCGGCGGTCAGATGGCGGAAGCCGCCCGGAGGTTGCCCTCCGGGCGGCCAATGTGAGCAGCGGAACACCGCGTTCCAAACTGTGTTCGAACTCAAGCCTCGATGGCGACCGGTCCGGAATCCGTCGCCTCCGCGTTGCGGCGGGTCTTCGCCCAGCCGTTGCGGCCGCGCAGCATCCGCACGAAGCCGCGGGCCGACGCCGGGAAGAGGTGGTAGGCGTACAGCCACAGGGCCAGCCCCCACAGCAGGGCGGTGAGCAGCGAGCGGTCGTCGGCGCGGTCGCGGCGGTAGACCGGGCCCCACAGCACGAACGGCAGCACGGAGACGACGGCCAGTGCGAGGACCAGCGGCCACAGGGCCAGCATCCCGCCGAACGCGGCGCCGGGACCGTCCTCGGCCGCGGTCAGGCCAAGGAGGGCGAACATGAGCGCGCACAGGGCGAGGGTCACCAGATGGGCGACCGGCTGGAGGAAGGTGTAGAGGGTCTCCAGGATGCCCCGGCCGCCGTAGTGGCGGGAGGAGACGATGCGCGGCGCGTAGCGGACGCACTGGAGGTTGCCCTGTGCCCAGCGGGTGCGCTGGGTCAGGAACCGGCGGCCGTGCGGCAGCCCTTCCTGGGAGACCCAGGTGTCGGCGAGGTGGTTGATCCGGTCACCGGTGAGGATCATGTGCAGGCCCAGCTCGTAGTCCTCCAGCAGGGCGCCGCGCTTCCAGGGCCGCCGCTCGGCCGCGGCTATCCGGTCGAGCGAGGCGAGCCGGGTGAACTGGCCGTTGCCGCCCAGGCCGACGGAGCCGGTGCGGGCGCGGAGCAGCTGCATCCCGGCGTTGGAGACGGAGAACTCCATGTCCTGCATGCGCACCAGCAGGCGCGCGAAGGCGTTCCGCACCCGGCCGCGGTCGGGCAGCGGGCGCTCGTCCTCGGTGTTCCGCATCCGGACGCTGACCTGGACGCCGCCGGTCTCGGGGTCGCCGAAGCCCTGCGGGCCGCTGACGACGTTCAGGGCGTTCGGGTCCAGCTGCCCGTCGGCGTCGACGACGCAGACGACGACCCGCTCGCGGTCGGTGTCCCGGGAGAGGAACTGGTTCAGCTCGTCGTACGCGGCGTTGAGCGCCGCGCCCTTGCCCTGCCGGGCCTCGGGGCGGTGCCGGCGCACCAGGTGGACGCGGCGGTCGCGCTCGGCGAGCTCGGCGACGATCGCGCCGGTGCGGTCGTCGCTGTCGTCGTCGATGACCCAGACGTGCGCGCGGGGGTGGTCGGCGCGCAGCCGGCCGACGGTCGTCGCGACGACGGCCTCTTCGTCCCGGCAGGGGACGAAGAAGTGCCAGTCGAAGGCGTTCGGGTCGCCGTGCTCGGCGAGCGGGCGGCGGGTGTAGGCGTGGCGGGCGCCGGCCCAGTAGAGAAGGAAGCAGGTGAGGAGGAAGAAGGGGAATATATGGAAGAAGGGGTGCTGGAACACGCGGAGTCCTGGTGGGGCGGGGGAGCGGGCGGCGGTGGCGGGGGCTGGTGCGCTTACGCCGCCAGCCGCACCGGCGTCGCGATTCCGGCCAGCAGGGCCGTGATCCGCTCCGAGGCGAGGCCGTCGCCGAACGGGCTGGGCAGCGCGGCGAGGCGGGCCAGCCCCTCGGGGCCCTCCGCGAGTCGCCGGCGCGCCGCCGCGCCGATCGCCGGGCCCGGAATAACCAGTTCCGCGAAGTCGGTCATCGCCTCCGGCCGCTCCGTGGAGCGCCGGACGACCACCAGCGGGCGGCCGAGGACCGTGCACTCCTCCTGGATGCCGCCGGAGTCGGACACCAGCAGCGCCGCGTGCCGGGCCAGCGCCAGGAACTCGGAGTAGCCGAGCGGCGCGGTCACCGTCAGCGGCGCGAGCAGGCCGGAGAGGCCGGCCGCCTCGATCCGGGCGCGGGTGCGCGGGTGCAGCGGCAGCAGGACCGGGCGGTCGTCCGTGACCAGCGCGGCGAGCTCGGTGAGGACCGCGCGCAGGGCGGAGGGGTCGTCGGTGTTCTCCGGGCGGTGCACGGTGGCCAGGACGTAGCCGTCGGCGGTCAGGCCGTGCGCGCGCAGGAGGGCGGCGCGCTCGCCGGCGGCGGGGAGCTGGTTGCGTACGGCCTCGACGACGGTGTTGCCGGTGACCGCGATCCGGGCGTCCTCCAGGCCTTCGGCGAGGAGGTTGGCGCGGTTGTCCCCGGTGGCCGCGCAGAGCACGTCCGCGACGCGGTCGATGAGGACGCGGTTGTGCTCCTCGGGCATGTTCCGGTCGTGGCTGCGCAGGCCGGCCTCGACGTGCACCAGCGGGATGCCCCGGGCGTTGGCGGCCAGCGCGCCGGCCAGGGCGGCGTTGGTGTCGCCCTGGACGACGACGGCGAGCGGCGGCTCGGCGGCGAACAGCTCGTCGAGCTGCTCCAGGGCGGCGGAGATCTGCACGGCGCGGGGCTTGCCGCCGACGCCGGTGAGGAGGGTGGGCTCGGGGAGCCCCAGCTCGGTCAGGAAGCGGCCGGAGAGGTTCTCGTCGTAGTGCTGGCCGGTGTGGATCAGGTGGGCGGCGGGGCCGAGGAGACGGGCCAGGTCCGTGAGCTTGATGAGCTCGGGGCGGGTGCCGAGGACGAGGGCGATGCTGCGGGTGGGCAGGGGCGCGGGCACGGGGTCTCCTGAGGCTGCGGGGACTGGGCAGCCTCGAGAGTGGGATGGGTCGGTTGCGGGCCCGGATGAGCGCCGGTTGCTCGACGGTTGCGGGTTCGGATCGGGACTTTCGTCCCGGGTGGGGTGCCCCGGTCCCGCCGCCCTTTCACCGTTTCCTGGGGCGCTGCCCCAGACCCCGAAACCGCGCTCCGCGCGGTTGTCCTCAAACTCCTCCAGAGGGGGCACCTCCAACGGGCTGACATCAGCCCGTCCGGCGTTTGAGGACAAGGGGTCTGGGACGCACCCCTCGGACTACGTCCGGTACCGGTACCCCAGCCCCCGTACCGCCTCCACCGGATCCGCCGCCTCGTCCCCCGCCGCCTGCCGCAGCTTGCGGCGCAACCGCAGGACGGCGAACTTGACGCGTTCGCGGCCGGTGGCGGCGTGGTCGTCCCAGACGCGGTCGAGGAGCTGCTCGGTGGTGATGACGCGGCCGCGGTTGCGGACGAGGATCTGGAGGAGGCGGTACTCGATGTCGCTGAGGCGGGCCTCCTGGCCCTGCCAGACGGCGGAGCGACGCTCGGGGACGAGGCGGAGGCCGTCGTCGAAGGACTCGCCGGCCCAGCGGGCGGGGGCGGCGCGGCGGAGCAGGGCCTCGACGCGGGCGAGGAGCTCCTCGTTGCCGAAGGGCTTGGGGAGGTAGTCGTCGGCGCCGGAGCGCAGGCCGCGTACGCGGTCGGTCTCGGCGCCGCGTGCGGTGAGCAGGAGGACGGGGAGGTCGCTGAGGTCGCGGGTGCGTTCCAGGACCTCCCAGCCGTCGAGCTCGGGCAGCCCGATGTCGAGGATCACCAGGGCGGGCCGTTCGGCGAAGAGGAGTCGCAGCGCCTCGCGGCCGTCGTCGGCGGGGATCACGGTGTGGCCGGCGCGTTCGAGCAGGACGCGCAGCGCGAGGGCGAGGTCGGGGTCGTCCTCGACGACGAGGATGCGGGTCATGGGACGTCCTCCTCGCTCACGCCCGGCGGGCCCGCGACCGGCAGGACGAGGCGGAAGACCGCGCCCTCGCCCTCCGTACCGCCCGCCGTGAGCGTGCCGCCGTGCAGTTCGACGAGGGTGCGGCCGATGGCCAGGCCGAGTCCGGTGCCGGGGTAGCCGCCGGAGCGGGCGTTGGCGGCGCGGACGAAGCCGGTGAAGATCTCCTCGCGGGCGGCCTCGGGTATGCCGATGCCGGTGTCGGCGACCTCGATCTCCCAGTGGTCGCCGTGCGGCGCGGCGGTGACGGTGATCCGGCCGTCGGGCGGGGTGAACTTGGCGGCGTTCTCCAGCAGGTTCCCGAGCACGTGCCGCAGCCGGTGGCGGTCGCCGCGCAGCGGCGGTCCGGGGGCGCAGTGCAGGGTGGTGAAGACCGGCCCGGGGCCGTCGGCCGGGACGCAGAGGGACTCCAGGACGGCGTCGCGCAGCATGTCCGGCACGTCCACCCAGCCGAACTCCAGCTCCGGCCCGGTGGCTCGCATCCGGGTGGTGAACAGCAGGTCGGCGATGACCCGCTGCATCCGTTCGCCGTTGCGGCGGATGGCGTCCACGAAGGCCCGCTGCTGGTCGGTGAGGGCGCCGAAGGCCGGGTCGACGAGGAGTTCGCCGAAGCTGATGACGGTGGTGAGCGGGGTGCGGAGCTCGTGGGAGGCGGCGGCGGTGAAGGCGTTGCGCTGCCGGGCCAGCTCGGTGAGGGCGACGTTGTCCCGTTCGAGGTCGTGTTCGCGGCGTTTGCGGTCGGTGATGTCGGTGAAGAACCACAGGGCGCCCAGGTAGGTGCCGCCGTGGCGCAGGGGCTCCACCTCGCGGCGGACGACGCGCCCGTCGGCGAGCGGGATCTCGGCCTCCCGGTGGACGGGCCGGCGGGCCAGGATCTCGCCGGGGCTGCCGGTGCCGGTGTAGCCGGGGGCGAAACGGGCGCGGACCAGGGGGACGACCGGGCGCATCGGGGCGCCCCGGGAAAGGTCGACCCGCCCTTCGAGGTCGAACATGCGGGCGAAGCGGCGGTTGACGGCGAGGATCTCGTCGGCGGGGCTCTGCAGCAGGGCGCCGGCGGGCAGGGCCTCCAGGACGGCCTGGAGCAGGTCACGGTCCTGGAGCAGGTCACGGTCCTCGGGGCCCATGTTTCTCACCCGCTCCCACGGACGTCTCCGGCGAATCCCTCCGCAATCAAACGAAATCCGCACTAAAACCGTAGGGCAAAGCGGAACATAACGCTCCCGCAGCGTCGTCCCGCATCCGGCCCCTGCCCCGGCGCACCGCCCCGGCTCCGTAGACTGGGCGGCGTGAGCGAGCGCCCCCAGAACGACGACCACGACGACCTCGGCGAGAAGAGAACCGGCGGCCCCGACGGTGCCGACCGGTTCGAGGAGATCGTCGACGCCGAGACCACCCGAGACCCCGACCTGGCGGTGATCGAGGCCGGCAGCCGCACCCTGCGCGCCCAGGCCGGACCGCCGCAGGGCGACGGCATCCCCGCCCGCCCCGCCGACCCCGAGGTCGAGCGGGCGCTGCGCGAGGTGGAGGCCGAGCTGGCGGGCCGCTGGGGGGAGACCAAGCTCGACCCGTCGCTGGAGCGCATCCGGAAGCTGATGGACGTCCTGGGCCAGCCCCAGCACGCGTACCCGTCCATCCACATCACCGGCACCAACGGCAAGACCAGCACCGCCCGCATGATCGAGGCCCTGCTCGGCGCCTTCGACCTGCGCACCGGCCGCTACACCAGCCCGCACGTGCAGACCTACCTGGAGCGGATCAGCCTGGACGGCGCGCCGATCAGCGCCGAGCGGTTCGTCGAGACGTACCGGGACATCGAGCCCTATGTGCGGATGGTCGACGAGCGCGAGGAATTCCGCCTGTCCTTCTTCGAGGTGCTCACCGGCATGGCCTTCGCCGCCTTCGCCGACGCCCCGGTGGACGTCGCGGTGGTCGAGGTCGGCATGGGCGGCACCTGGGACGCGACCAACGTCGTGGACGGCACGGTCGCCGTGGTGACGCCGATAGCGCTGGACCACACCGACCGGCTCGGCTCGACGCCCGGGGAGATCGCCCTGGAGAAGGCCGGGATCATCAAGCAGGACGCCACCGTCGTCCTCGCCCAGCAGCCGGTGGACGCCGCGCAGGCGCTGCTGAAGCGCGCCGTCGAGGTGGACGCCACGGTCGCCCGCGAGGGCATGGAGTTCGGCGTCGTCGCCCGCGAGGTCGCGGTCGGCGGCCAGCTGCTCACCCTGCGCGGCCTCGGCGGTGAGTACCCGGAGGTCTTCCTGCCGCTGTACGGCGCCCACCAGGCGCACAACGCCGCGGTGGCGCTGGCGGCGGTCGAGGCGTTCTTCGGCATCGGTTCGCAGCACGCCCGCACCCTGGATCTCGACGTGGTCCGCCGCGCCTTCGCCTCCGTCACCTCGCCGGGCCGGCTGGAGGTCGTCCGCCGCAGCCCCACCGTCGTCCTGGACGCCGCCCACAACCCGGCGGGCGCCCGGGCGGCGGCCGAGGCGGTCACCGAGGCGTTCGGCTTCAGCCGGCTGATCGGCGTCGTGGGCACCAGCGCCGACAAGGACGTGCGCGGGGTGCTGGAGGCGTTCGAGCCGGTCTTCGCCGAGATCGTCGTCACCCGCAACTCCACCGGCCGCTCGATGGACGTCGACGAGCTGGCCGCGCTCGCCGTCGAGGTCTTCGGCGAGGAGCGGGTCCAGGTGGAGCCCCGGCTGGACGACGCCCTGGAGGCGGCGATCACGCTCGCCGAGGAGGAGGGCGAGTACGCCGGCGCCGGCGTCCTGGTGACCGGCTCGGTCTTCACGGTGGGCGACGCCCGCCTGCTGCTGCTCGGGAGGGACTGACCATGCGGACGCTGTGCGCGAGCACTCTGATCGGTGAATTCTTCATCATCGGCTTCGCCGGCCTGGTGGCCATGAAGGACGAGGATCTGTCCACCGGGACGGTCTGGGCGGTCAGCGGGACGGCGATGCTGCTCAGCGTGGTGCTGTGCGGGATGATCACCCGTCCCGGCGGGGTGCAGCTGGGCTGGCTGCTCCAGGTGGGCCTGATCGCCAGCGGCTTCGTGGTCCCGCTGATGTTCGCCCTGGGGCTGGTCTTCGGCGCCCTGTGGTGGGCGTCGGTGCACTTCGGCCGGAAGATCGACGCGGCGAAGGCGCGGTTCGCGGCGGAGGCCGAGGCGTCGTAGCGGTACGCGTCACCGCGGGGCGGCCGGCCCGTACCGGGTGACGGCGGGCCCCCCGCGCCCCTGTACCCTCTGGCCCCACACACTCGATCTTCCGCAAGGAGCCGCAGTATGAGCCAGCGCACCCTCGTCCTCCTCAAGCCCGACGCGGTCGCCCGCAAGCTCGTGGGCGAGATCATCGCCCGCATCGAGCGGAAGGCGAACTGGACGATCAGCGCGCTGGAGCTGCGCACCCTGGACCGTGCCGTCCTCGAACAGCACTACGCCGAGCACGTCGGCCGCGACTTCTACGAGCCGCTGATGGGGTTCATGTCGTCCGGTCCGGTCGTCGCCATGGTCGTCGAGGGCGAGCGCGTCATCGAGGGTGTCCGGGCGCTGGCGGGTCCGACCGACCCGATTTCGGCCGCCCCGGGTTCCATCCGTGGTGACTTCGGCACCATCACGCGCGAGAACCTCATCCATGCCTCGGACTCGGTGGAGTCCGCCGAGCGGGAAATCAAGATTTTCTTTCCCGACCACGGCTGATACCGGATCAGGCCGGCTCCCATTCTGATCAGGGGCGACCGATTTCTTTTCGGTCGCCCTCCGACATATGCGTGGCGATCGGGGGAACCTCTCACTCCGACACGACGTCACCATTACCGGGGCGGGCTCGCGTTCCGCCGACAATGGCGGAGCAGCTGTCGCGTCGCTTTCCGTCGGCGAGACTACGATGAGAGCTTCCGCGCCCCGCAGCGCACCACCTGCCGACCTCAAGTAAGCAATCGCTCCAGCTGGGAAGGCCAGACGTATCCTCATGGGGAACAACATGTCGTTCATCGGCCGTGACATGGCTGTCGACCTCGGGACCGCCAACACGCTGGTGTACGTCAGAGGCCGCGGGATCGTCCTCAACGAACCGTCCGTCGTCGCCATCAATACGAACACCGGTGGCATCCTCGCGGTCGGCGCCGAGGCGAAGAAGATGATCGGGCGGACGCCCGGCAACATCGTGGCGGTCCGTCCCCTGAAGGACGGCGTCATCGCCGACTTCGAGATCACCGAGCGGATGCTCCGCTACTTCATCCTCAAAATCCACAAGCGCCGCTGGATGGCCCGCCCGCGCGTGGTCGTCTGCGTCCCCTCCGGCATCACCGGCGTGGAGCGGCGCGCGGTGATCGAGGCCAGCACCCAGGCCGGCGCCCGGCAGGTGCACATCATCGAGGAGCCCATGGCCGCCGCGATCGGCTCGGGCCTCCCGGTCCACGAGGCCACCGGCAACATGGTCGTCGACATCGGCGGCGGCACCACCGAGGTCGCGGTGATCTCCCTCGGCGGCATCGTCACCGCCCAGTCGATCCGCGTCGCGGGCGACGAGCTGGACAACGCGATCATCCAGCACATCAAGAAGGAGTACAGCCTCCTGCTGGGCGAGCGCACCGCCGAGCAGATCAAGATCACCATCGGGTCGGCCTACGACCTGGAGCAGGACGAGCACACCGAGATCCGCGGCCGCGACCTGGTCAGCGGGCTGCCCAAGACCGTCGTCATCTCCGCCGCCGAGGTCCGCAAGGCCATCGAGGAGCCCGTCAACTCCATCGTCGACGCGGTCAAGACCACCCTCGACAAGTGCCCGCCCGAGCTCTCCGGCGACGTCATGGACCGCGGCATCGTGCTCACCGGCGGCGGCGCCCTGCTGCGCGGCCTGGACGAGCGGCTGCGCCGCGAGACCGGCATGCCGATCCACATCGCCGAGGACCCGCTGGACTCCGTCGCGCTCGGCTCCGGCAAGTGCGTGGAGGAGTTCGAGGCCCTCCAGCAGGTGCTGGACGCACAGCCCCGCAGGTGACCCGCCCCCGGCACCGCCGCCCCGCGGAAACAACCTGATATACAGGCAGAACGCTGCTGCCGGTGACCGGCGTCCGCCCGGCCCGCCGGTCACAGGAGACCCGACGAGAAGGGCATGCCGCCGCACGTGAGGGACACACGAGAGAGCCGGCTGCTGTTGGTACTGCTGATCGCCGTCGCGTTCGCGCTGATCACGGTCGACATCCGGGGCGGCGACCGGTCTCCGCTCGACGGCGCCCGGCGCGCCGCCGCCACCGCCTTCGGGCCGGTGGAGAAGGGCGTCGCCGGGATCGTCGACCCGGTCGCCGACGCGGTCGCCGCCGTCCGCGACTCGGGCGGCCGCAGCGACCGGATCACCCGGCTGGAGCGCGAGAACACCGCCCTCAAGCAGCGGCTCGGCAGCGACGACCGCAACAACGCCCGGGTCCGCGAGCTCGACAAGATGCTCGGCACCGCGGGACGCGGCCAGTACGGCATCAAGGGCGCCCAGGTCATCGCCATAGGAGCGGCCCAGGGCTTCTCCTGGACCGTCACCATCGACCTCGGCAGCCACGACGGCGTCAGGCGCGACATGACCGTCCTCAACGGCGACGGGCTCGTCGGCCGCGTCACCACCGTCGGCCCGTCCACCTCGACCGTCCTCCTCGTCACCGACCCCAAGTTCACCGTCGGCACCCGGCTGGAGAAGAGCGGCGAGATCGGCTTCGCGGGCGGCCAGGGCGACAGCAGCCTGCGCGTCGAGCTGCTCAACGGCAAGGCCGCCGTCCGGCCCGGCGACCGCCTGGTCACCTTCGGCTCCAGCAAGGACAAGCCGTTCGTCCCCGGCGTCCCGGTCGGCGAGGTCGTCCGCGTCGAGCCCTCCGGCGGCCGGCTCACCCGCACCCTCCAGGTGCGGCCCTTCGTCGGGTTCAGCAAGCTCGACCTCGTCGGCGTCGTCGTCGAACCGCCCAAGGCCGACCCGCGCGACAGCGTGCTGCCGCCCAAGCCCGAGGCCCCCAAGCCCACGCCCACGGTGACCGTCACGGCCACCCCGACGCCGAGCGCCGAACCCAGGGACTGACCCCATGCCCATGCGCCTGAACCGGATCCTGCTCTCGACCGCGCTGGTGGTGGTGGCCCTCGTCCTCCAGGTGAGCGTCTTCGCCCGGCTCCATCTGCCCGGTGCCGTCCCCGACCTGCTGCTCCTCGTCGTCGTCGCCCTCGGCCTGGTCTACGGGCACACCGGCGGCGCCCTGGTCGGCTTCGGCGCGGGCCTGCTCGCCGACCTCGCCCCGCCCGCCGACCACGCGACCGGCCGCTACGCGCTGGTGCTGTGCGTCGTCGGATACCTGGTCGGCCTCGCCCGGCCGGAGACCGGGCGGCTGCGCTCGGCCACCGTGCCACTGCTCGTCGTCCTCGGCGCGGCCGTCGTCTCCACCCTGCTCTACGCGGGCGTGGGCGCCCTGGTCGGGGACACCGCCGCCCGGCACGTCGGCCTCACCGGGCTGCTGCTCACCGCCGCGCTCTACGACCTGCTGCTGGCGCCCTTCACCGTGCCGCTGATCATGGCGCTGGCCCGGCGGGCGGAGAACGACCCGCTCACCGGCGAGGGGGCCACCGCCGTCGCGGCCGGCGAGGGCGCGTACGGCCGGATGCCCGGCCTGGGCGGGCGCGGGCGCGGCAAGGGGCTGGGCGGCCTTCAGGTCCGCAGAACGCGGCTGTCACGGGGGGCCCGGGGGACGCGGAGCAAGTGGAAGGGCGGCAAGCACCTGTGACAGCCGATCCGTTCGCGCACCGCCGGCCGGACCGACCCCGAGGAGCCGCCCGGTGAGCAACATCCCCGAGACCGGCCGGACCTCCCGGATCACCATCCGGCTGGTCGTCATCCAGATCCTCGTCGTCTCGCTCCTGCTGACGCTGGGCGGACGCCTCTGGTACCTGCAGATCCGCAACGGCGACGAGTACACCGCCGAGGCGGCCAGCAACCACATCCAGCAGGTCATCGTCCCCGCCACCCGCGGCTCGATCCTGGACGCGCGCGGCATTCCGCTCGCCGACAACCAGACGCGGCTGGTCGTCTCGGCCGACCGCACCGACCTGATGAAGATGAGGGACAAGGGCAAGGGCGTGCTCACCCGGCTCGCCGGGGTGCTCGGGCTGAAGCCGGAGGACGTGGCGGCCAAGGTGCGGCTGTGCGACGCGAAGACGCCCAAGCCCTGCTGGGCCGGCTCGCCGTACCAGCCGATCCCCATCACCGACGAGGCCACCACCCAGCAGGCCCTGCAGATCCGCGAGCGCGCCGAGGACTTCCCCGGCATCACCGCCGAGCCGATGGCCGTCCGCCGCTACCCCGGCCCCGGCGGCTCCAACACCGCCCAGGTGCTGGGTTATCTGTCGCCCGTCACGGACGACGAGATCACCCAGGCCAAGGACTCCCGCACCCCGCTGATGCGCTCCGACGAGATCGGCCGCAACGGTCTGGAGCGGCAGTACGACGCCGAGCTGCGCGGCCGGGCCGGCGTCACCCGGTACGAGGTCGACAACCTCGGCCGCGTCATCGGCAAGGCCAGGAGCGACCGGGCCGAGCCCGGCTCCAACGTCGTCACCAGCATCGACGCCCGCGTGCAGGCCATAGCGGAACGGGAGTTGGACCAGGCGATGAAGGACGCCCGGCAGGAGATGGACCGCAACACCGGTACCACCTACAAGGCCGACGCGGGCGCCGTCGTCGTCATGGAGTCCAAGACCGGCCGGGTGGTGGCCATGGCCTCCAACCCCACCTACGACCCCAACGTCTGGGTGGGCGGCATCTCCGCCAGGGACTACCAGGCGCTGACCGGCAAGGACTCCGACTACCCGCTGCTCAACCGGGCCATCCAGGGCCAGTCCGCGCCCGGCTCGGTGTTCAAGGTCATCTCCGCCACGGCGTCCGTCAACGCGGGGTACCCGTTCACCGACAAATACAACTGTTCGAGCTCGTACAACATCGGCCACCAGGTCTTCAAGAACTTCGAGTCCAAGGGGTACGGCCCGATCGACCTCGGCCGGGCCCTGGAGGTCTCCTGCGACACCGTCTTCTACGACCTGGCCTACCGGCAGTGGCAGAAGGACGGCGGCAACAACCCCAAGCACCCCAAGGACTGGTTCTACCGGACCGCCCACGAGTTCGGCCTCGGCAAGCCCACCGGCATCGACCTGCCCAACGAGGTCCGCGGCCGGGTCCCGGACCGCGACTGGAAGAAGCGGTACTGGGAGGCCAACAAGGACACCTGGTGCAAACAGGGCCAGGGGGCGGGGAAGGGCGACTACGCGGCCGAGATCGCCAAGGAGAACTGCGAGTCGTTCGCCCGCATGCGCGCCGGCGACTCCGTCAACTACTCCATCGGGCAGGGCGACACCCTCGTCACCCCCATCCAGATGGCCACCATCTACGCGGCCATCAGCAATGGCGGCACCCTCCACGACCCCACCGTCGGCAAGGCGATCGTCAGCCCCGACGGCAAGCGGATCCGCGAGATCCGGCCGAAGGCGCACGGGAAGCTGCCCTTCGACGGGAAGACCCGCGACCAGCTCGACGCCGCGCTGGCCGGCGTCGCCACCCAGGGCAGCGCCGCCTGGCGCTTCCAGGGCTGGCCGCAGAAGGAGATCCCGATGCACGCCAAGACCGGCACCGCCGAGGTCGCCGGCAAGCAGACGACGTCCTGGTTCGCCACGTACACCAAGGACTTCACCATCGTCATGACGATCTCCCAGGGCGGCACCGGCTCCGGCGCCTCCGGACCGGCCGTCCGCAAGATCTACAACGCCCTCTACGGGGTGGACGAACAAGGGAAGATCGACGCAAAGAAGGCGCTCCTGCCGCGGCCCGAGGCCGGCCTGCCGAAGATCGACAAGGACGGCAGTATCGTCGCCGCGCACATCGACCCGCCGCCGTCCGAGCCCGCCCGCAAGGAAGAGAAGCAGGAAGAGTGAGCGACATGAGCGGTATGAGCGCCGACGGCTTCCGCATCCGCCGCTTCGCCCCGCAGCGCTCGGCCTGGGCCCGGCTCACCGACCGCGACTCCGTGGTCCGCCGCCTCGACTGGGTGATGCTCCTCGCCGCGCTCGTCCTGTCCGGCTTCAGCACCCTGCTCGTCTACTCCGCCACCCGCGGCCGCACCGAGCTCACCCACGGCGACCCGTACTACTTCCTGCTGCGCAACCTCCTCAACATCGGCATAGGGCTCGCCCTCGCCGCCGGCGCCGTCTGGGCCGGCCACCGGACGCTGCGCGGCGCGGTCCCGGTGCTCTACGTGGTCTCCGTGCTCGGCTGCCTCTCCGTGCTCACCCCGCTGGGCGCGACGATCAACGGCGCCCGGTCGTGGATCCAGCTCGGCGGCGGGTTCTCCATCCAGCCCTCCGAGTTCACCAAGATCACCATCACCCTGGGCATGGCCATGCTGCTGGCCCAGGCCGTGGACGCCGGGGACCGGCCGCACCCCGACCACCGCACCGTCCTCCAGGCGCTCGGCATCGCCGCCGTGCCCATCCTCGTCATCCTGCTGATGCCGGACCTGGGCTCGGTGATGGTCCTCGTCGTCATCGTGCTCGCCGTGCTGCTGGCCTCCGGCGCCTCCAACCGGTGGATCGCCGGGCTGCTGGGCGCGGGCGTACTGGGCTGTGTGCTGATCTGGCAGCTCGGGATACTGGACGAGTACCAGATCAACCGCTTCGCCGCGTTCGCCAATCCCGCCTTCGACCCCGCCGGCGTCGGCTACAACACCAAGCAGGCCCGCATCGCCATCGGCTCCGGCGGCCTCACCGGTTCCGGCCTCTTCCACGGCTCCCAGACCACCGGGCAGTTCGTCCCCGAGCAGCAGACGGACTTCATCTTCACCGTCGCGGGCGAGGAACTGGGCTTCGTCGGGGCGGGCACGATCATCTTCCTGATCGGCGTCGTCCTCTGGCGCGCCTGCCGCATCGCCCGCGAGACGACCGAGCTCTACGGGACGGTCGTGGCCGCCGGGATCATCGCCTGGTTCGCCTTCCAGGCCTTCGAGAACATCGGCATGACGCTGGGGATCATGCCCGTGACGGGACTGCCGCTGCCGTTCGTCTCGTACGGCGGCACGTCGATGTTCGTCGCCTGGATCGCCGTCGGACTCCTTCAATCGATCAAGGTGCAGCGGCCGCTGGCGTCGGCGTAGCCCGGGGCCGGGCTTCGGGGGCGCCGCCGGCGGTCGGCGGCCGGCACCGGGGCCGCGGCCCGGCGGTGTCCGAGATCGGGTCTGCCGCCGGGCGCGTCCGGCGGCTAGATTCGACGGCATGGACCGGGTCCGGAGCGCGATCGCGCGGGAGATCGAGCGGAAGTACGAGGCCGGCGACGGAACGTCCCCGGTACGGCTGCCCGACCTCGGCGGGGCCGGACCCGTCGCCCGCGTCGTCGACCGCGGGACGGACGTCCTCGACGCCGTCTACTACGACACCGCCGACCGCCGCCTCCTCGCCGCCGGCATCACCCTGCGCCGCCGCACCGGAGGCGACGCCGGATGGCACCTCAAGCTGCCCGTCGCCCCCGGAGTGCGCGACGAGGTGCGCGCCCCGCTCACGGACGGGATCCCACGCCGGCTCGCCGCCCTCGTCCGCGCCCGCACCCGGGGCAACCCGCTCGTCCCGCTGGCCCACGTCGTCTCGCGCCGCGACGTACGGCATCTCCTCGACGCGCACGGCACCCTCCTCGCCGACGTGAGCACCGACTCCGTCACCGCCGGGCGGCCCGCGGGGGAGGACCCCGGGGCGATGGCCGCCTGGACCGAGGTCGAGGTGGAACTCGCCCCCGGCGCCGACCCCGGCCTCTTCGACGTCCTCGAACCACGCCTGCGCGAGGCCGGACTGCGCCCGTCGCGCGCCGGCAGCAAACTCGCGCGGGCCCTCGCCGGAGAGACCACTCCGGAGCCCCCGCCGCCCGCCCCCGCCGCAGGCGAAGCCGCCCGCGTCGTCCTCGACCACCTCCGCGAGCAGGCCGAGGCCGTCGTCGCCCTCGACCCCGGCGCCCGCCTCGGCACCGAGGACGCCGTCCACCAGATGCGCGTCGCCACCCGGCGGCTGCGCAGCGCCCTCCGCACCTACGGCAGGCTCCTCGACCCCCGGACCACCGACACCCTGGGTGCGGAACTCCGCTGGCTGGCCGTCGAGTTGGGTGCGGACCGCGACCGCGAGGTGGTCGTGGAACGACTCCGGCACCACCTCGACGACCTCCCGCGCCCCCTCGTCCGCGGCCCGGTCCGCGCCCGCCTGCGCATCTGGTCGAACCGCAGCCGCGCCGAGACCCGCCGCCGGGTCGCCGCCGCCCTCGACAGCGAGCGCCACCTGGCCCTGCTGGACCGGCTCGACGCCCTCGTCACCGACCCGCCGCTCCGCCCGTCCGCCGCCGGCGCCTCGGAGAAGGTGCTGGTCAAGGCGGTGCGCCGGGACCACGAGCGGCTCGCGGCCCGGATCGCGCACGCCCTCGCCACCGACCCGGGACCGGCCCGCGACGCGGCCCTCCACGAGGCCCGCAAAGCCGCCAAGCGCGCCCGCTACGCGGCCGAGGCGGCGGTCCCGGCGCTGGGCAAGGACGCCAGGCGCCTCGCCAAGCGCCTCAAGGCCGTCCAGACCGTCCTCGGCGACCACCAGGACAGCGTCCTCACCCGGAACGCCCTGCGCCTGATCAGCGCCCAGGCGGCGGTGGCGGGGGAGGCGACGTTCACGTACGGGCTGCTGTACGGGCGCGAGGAGGCGCGGGCGGCGGAGGGGGAGCGGGCGCTGGCGGGGGTGTGGGAGCGAATGGCGGAGGGGTGACGCGGCCGCGGCGCGGTCGTTGGGGAGGGCGGTGGTTCCCGCCGCGGCGGGAGTGCTCCGACCGAGTCGACCGGCACACGCCGAATGTCCCGGGTGTGGTCCCCGCCGTCGCGGGGTGCTGAAGATCGCCGTGCGGGGGCGCGGCCGCGGCACGTTACGCTTGAGAGTCGCCCCTTGCCAGCTCACGAAAGTTCGTCGAGATGCCTGTCGAATCGGTCTTCCCACAGCTCGAGGCCCTGCTCCCGCATGTGCAGAAGCCCATCCAGTACGTCGGCGGCGAGCTCAACTCCACTGTCAAGCCGTGGGACGAGTGCGACGTCCGCTGGGCGCTCATGTACCCCGACGCCTATGAGGTCGGGCTGCCCAACCAGGGCGTCATGATCCTGTACGAGGTCCTCAACGAGCGCGAGGGCGTGCTCGCCGAGCGCACGTACAGCGTCTGGCCGGACCTGGAAGCGCTGATGCGCGAGCACGGCGTGCCGCAGTTCACGGTGGACGCCCACCGCCCGGTCAAGGAGTTCGACCTCTTCGGCCTCAGCTTCTCCACCGAGCTCGGCTACACCAACATGCTCACCGCGCTGGACCTGGCGGGCATCCCGCTGGACGCGAGCGAGCGCACGGTGGACGACCCGATCGTCGTCGCGGGCGGGCACGCGGCGTTCAACCCGGAGCCGATCGCCGACTTCATCGACTGCGCGGTCATCGGCGACGGCGAGCAGGCCGTCCTGGAGATGACGGAGATCGTCCGGGCCTGGAAGGCGGAGGGCCGGCCGGGCGGGCGCGACGAGGTGCTGTTCCGCCTGGCGAAGACCGGTGGCGTGTACGTCCCGCGGTTCTACGACGTCGAGTACCTGGCCGACGGCCGGATCGCCCGCGTCGTCCCCAACCGCTCCGGCGTGCCGTGGCGCGTGTCCAAGCACACCGTCATGGACCTCGACGAGTGGCCGTACCCCAAGCAGCCGCTGGTCCCGCTCGCGGAGACCGTGCACGAGCGGATGTCCGTCGAGATCTTCCGCGGCTGCACCCGCGGCTGCCGCTTCTGCCAGGCGGGCATGATCACCCGCCCGGTGCGGGAGCGTTCGATCACGGGCATCGGCGAGATGGTCGAGAAGGGCCTGAAGGCGACCGGCTTCGAGGAGGTCGGCCTGCTGTCGCTGTCCTCCGCCGACCACACCGAGATCGGTGACATCGCCAAGGGCCTCGCCGACCGCTACGAAGAGGACAAGATCGGCCTCTCGCTGCCGTCGACCCGCGTGGACGCGTTCAACGTCGACCTCGCGAACGAGCTGACCCGCAACGGCCGCCGCTCCGGCCTGACCTTCGCCCCCGAGGGCGGCTCCGAGCGCATGCGCAAGGTCATCAACAAGATGGTCTCGGAAGAGGACCTGATCCGGACCGTCGCCACCGCGTACGGCAACGGCTGGCGCCAGGTGAAGCTGTACTTCATGTGCGGCCTGCCGACCGAGACCGACGAGGACGTCCTCCAGATCGGCGACATGGCGGTCAACGTCATCGCCAAGGGTCGCGAGGTCTCCGGCTCCAACGACATCCGCTGCACGGTGTCCATCGGCGGCTTCGTGCCCAAGCCGCACACCCCGTTCCAGTGGGCGCCGCAGCTCTCCGCCGAGGAGACCGACGCCCGCCTGGAGAAGCTGCGCGACAAGATCCGCGGCGACAAGAAGTACGGCCGCTCGATCGGCTTCCGCTACCACGACGGCAAGCCCGGCATCGTCGAGGGCCTCCTCTCGCGCGGCGACCGCCGCGTCGGCGCGGTCATCCGCGCGGTCTACGAGTCCGGCGGCCGCTTCGACGGCTGGCGCGAGCACTTCAGCTACGACCAGTGGATGAAGTGCGCCGAGGAGACCCTGCCCCCGCAGGGCGTCGACGTCGACTGGTACACCACTCGCGAGCGCACCTACGAGGAGGTCCTCCCCTGGGACCACCTGGACTCCGGCCTCGACAAGGACTGGCTCTGGGAGGACTGGCAGGACGCCCTCGACGAGACCGAGGTCGACGACTGCCGGTGGACGCCGTGCTTCGACTGTGGCGTGTGTCCGCAGATGGACACCAGCATCCAGATCGGTCCCACGGGCAAGAAGTTGCTGCCGCTCTCGGTCGTCAACCAGTAGTCGTCGACCGGTAGCACCCGCCCGCCCCGTCGGCCCTGTCCACCTCGGACGGGGCCGACGGCGTCAACGGGAGAGGTGCGGGAGGACGTCCCGTTTGAGCGTCACCGAATAGGACGTGAGTCCGAGAAGGGGCCCTGCCGGGTTTGAGGGGCCGCTGTAGCACGTACTCTAGGTAGCAGTACGACCGCTCTCACGAAGGATCAGACCACTGGGCAAGCGACAGCCCGAAGGCCCGCCGCCCGCACCCGCGGTGCAGCGCATCCGCCTCCGCTATACCAAGCGCGGCCGCCTCCGGTTCACCAGCCACCGTGACTTCCAGCGCGCCTTCGAGCGGGCGCTGCGCCGGGCCGAGGTGCCCATGGCGTATTCGGCCGGCTTCACGCCGCACCCCAAGGTGTCGTACGCCAATGCCGCACCCACCGGCACGGGCAGTGAGGCCGAGTACCTGGAGATCCAGCTCGCCGAGGCGCGTGATCCCGCGCTGCTGCGGGAGCTGCTCGACGAGTCGCTGCCCGCCGGGCTCGACATCGTCGACGCGGTGGAGGCGCGGACGTCCTCCTTCGCCGACCGGCTGGAGGGCTCCCTCTGGGAGCTGCGGCTGGACGGGGTGGAGGTCGCCGACGCCGAGCGGGCCGTGGCGGCGTTCCTCGCCGCGGAGACCGTGGAGGTCGCGCGCCGCACCAAGAACGGGATGCGTACCTTCGACGCGCGGGGTGCCGTGTGCCGGCTCGAGGCCGCGGCCGCTCCGGCCGATAGGCCCGGTACCGGTGCCTGTGCGATACTGCGGCTGGTTGTTCGGCATTCGACACCCGCCGTTCGACCCGACGACGTCCTGTCCGGGCTCCGCGCCACGGCCGACCTGGCGCCGCCGGTCCCCGCTGCGGTGACCAGGCTGGCGCAGGGGCCGCTTGACGATGAGACCGGAACGGTGACCGATCCGCTCGCGCCCGATCGCGACGCTGCCACGGCCGATTCATCACCGGCCGCCGGCGCGGCGACGGCGGTGGGCGGACCAGCGTAAGGACGCGTCGCGCGCCGCCGGTGCACCAGGGAGCCTCCCCGGTCCGGTACGGCGCATTGACCAGGAGACTTTCGCCGGTGCCGCAGATCGGACCCGGCGAGCGAGACGACAGCTCCCGTGCGGCGACCGCGCCCCGGACGCCGGTACCGCGCACATCACGCGGGCCGGCGGGCCGGAATCCGGCGCGGCGCCCGGGAGCGTGACGGGAGAACCGCCCGCATGCTCGAACCCACTGAGCCCATGGAATCCGGGAACGCGCACGACGCGCCCGGGAACGACACCACCAGCGCGTCGCCGGCCGCCGGCGGCGCGACCGGGAGCCCCAGCGACACGCTGCCCCCGCGCCGCCGTCGCCGGGTGGCCTCCCGCCCGGCCGGCCCGCCGGTGACCGACGCCGCCGAGGCGTCCGAGGCGTCCGGGGCCGCTTCCGTTGCCCCGGAGCCGGCCGCCGAGCCCGCCGCTCCGGCGCGTTCGCGCCGCCGTGCGACCCGCGCCGCGGCCACGGCCGAGAAGGCCGAGACCCCTGAGAACACCGCCGAGGCCGCCGCCGAGGCGCCCGCCACGCCGGCGCGTCCGCGCCGCCGTGCCGTCCGCAAGGCCGGCGGACCCGCCGAGGCCGTTGCCCAGCAGCCCGCCGACGACACGAGCGCCGCGGAGCCCGCCGCCGAGCCGGACCAGCCGTCCGAGGCGCCCGCCGCCCCGGCCCGTCCGCGCCGCCGGGCGACGCGCAAGGCCACCAGCCCCGTCATGACCGCCGGTGAGGCGTCCGCCCCGGTCGAGCCGGCCGCCGAGCCCGAGGCCGCGCCCGCCGCGGAGGCGGAGGCCCCGGCCCGTCCGCGTCGTCGCGCGGTCCGCCGGGCCGGCGCTCCGGCGGGTCCGCCGCGTGCCGCATCCGAGACCGAGGCCGCTGTGATCGCCGATCCGGCCTCCGCGCCCGCCGCCGAGGCCGTGGAGCACGTAGAGCCCGTGGAGCCTGTCGAGGACGCCGCGCCCGCCGCCCCGGCGCGTACGCGCCGGCGTGCGGTCCGTCCGGTGACCGCGCCTGTCGTCCCGGTCGAGGACGAGGTCGAGGAGCCGGAAGAGGCCGAGGAGCCGGAAGAGGACGTGGAGGCTGAGGCGGTCGTCGAGGCGCCCGTCGAGCCGGTGCGTCCGGCGCGGACCCGTCGCCGGGCGACCCGCGCGGCCGGCAACGCCGCCGCCGAGGCCGCGCCGGAGCCGGCGCCCGCCGCCGAGCCCGTGGCCGAGGAGCCGCGCGCCCGCCGCACCCGCCGTCGGGCCGGTGCCGTCGAGGGCGCGGAGGCGCCCGCCGCCGAGCCGGCCGTCGCCGAGGAGGAGCCGCGGTCCCGCCGTACGCGCCGCCGGGCCGTGAGCGCCGAGGCCGAGCAGCAGGCCGCCACCGAGACCGCCGCGCCCGTCGAGGAGGCCGCCCCGGGCCGTACGCGCCGCCGGGCGGTGCGCCCGCCGACCGCCGTGTTCCAGGCGCCGGTGTTCACCGAGCCGATGTTCCAGACACCGGAGTCCGCCGCCGCCGCGTACGCGGCCGAGGAGCGGACCGTCGTGGAGCCCGCCGCGGAGGAGGCGGAGCCGGTCACGTCCGGCCGTCGCCGTCGCCGCCGCCGGGGCGAGCCCGCGGAGCCCATCGAGGCGGCCGAGACCGTCGTGACCGCCGGTGAGCCCGAGGCCGAGGAGGCCGAGGAGGCGGAGACCGCCGAGGGTGCCGCCGAGGACGAGGAGCAGGGCGAGCGTCCCTCCCGCCGTCGTCGTCGGGGCGGCCGCCGCCGTCGTCGCGGCGAGGCCGCGGACGCCGAGGCCGAGGGCGAGGAGACGGAAGAAGCCGAGGAGCCCGAGGAGGCCGAGCAGGCCGACGACGAGGGTGCCGAGGCCGAGGAGTCCGGTGCCGAGTCCGCCGGTTCGACCGCGGGCAGCCGCCGTCGCCGCCGTCGCCGCCGCCGGTCCGGCGAGGCGATGGAGGAGGCGAACGGCACCGACGACCCGGAGCGCACCGTCGTCAAGGTCCGCGAGCCGCGCGACCGCCTCAAGGAGGGCGGCACCGGTTTCGACGAGGTCCAGTCCATCAAGGGCTCGACCCGTATGGAGGCCAAGAAGCAGCGCCGCCGCGAGGGGCGCGAGCAGGGCCGCCGCCGGGTGCCGATCATCACCGAGGCCGAGTTCCTGGCGCGCCGCGAGGCCGTCGAGCGCGTGATGGTCGTCCGCCAGAACGGCGACCGGACGCAGATCGGCGTGCTGGAGGACAACGTCCTCGTCGAGCACTTCGTCAACAAGGAGCAGGCCACCAGCTACGTCGGCAACGTCTACCTGGGCAAGGTCCAGAACGTGCTGCCCTCGATGGAGGCCGCGTTCGTCGACATCGGCAAGGGCCGCAACGCCGTGCTCTACGCCGGTGAGGTCAACTTCGACGCGCTCGGCATGGGCAACGGCCCGCGCCGCATCGAGTCCGCGCTGAAGTCCGGCCAGTCCGTGCTCGTCCAGGTCACCAAGGACCCGATCGGCCACAAGGGCGCCCGCCTGACCAGCCAGGTCTCGCTGCCCGGCCGCTACCTGGTCTACGTGCCCGAGGGCTCGATGACCGGCATCAGCCGGAAGCTGCCCGACACCGAGCGGGCGCGCCTGAAGCAGATCCTCAAGAAGATCGTCCCCGAGGACGCCGGCGTCATCGTGCGCACCGCGGCCGAGGGCGCGAGCGAGGACGAGCTGCGCCGTGACGTCGAGCGGCTGCAGGCGCAGTGGGAGGACATCCAGAAGAAGTCCAAGATGATCTCCACCAGCTCGCCGAGCCTGCTCTACGGCGAGCCGGACATGACCGTCCGGGTGGTCCGCGACATCTTCAACGAGGACTTCTCCAAGGTCATCGTGAGCGGCGAGGGCGCCTGGGAGACCATCCACGGCTACGTCTCGCACGTCGCGCCCGACCTGGTGGACCGGCTGCAGAAGTGGACGTCGGACGTCGACGTCTTCGCCACGTACCGGATCGACGAGCAGCTGATGAAGGCGCTGGACCGCAAGGTCTGGCTGCCGAGCGGCGGCTCGCTCGTCATCGACCGGACCGAGGCGATGGTCGTCGTCGACGTCAACACCGGCAAGTTCACCGGCCAGGGCGGCAACCTGGAGGAGACGGTCACCAGGAACAACCTGGAGGCGGCCGAGGAGATCGTGCGCCAGCTGCGGCTGCGCGACCTCGGCGGCATCATCGTGATCGACTTCATCGACATGGTGCTGGAGTCCAACCGGGACCTGGTGCTGCGGCGCCTGCTGGAGTGCCTGGGCCGGGACCGGACGAAGCACCAGGTCGCCGAGGTGACCTCGCTGGGTCTGGTGCAGATGACCCGCAAGCGGGTCGGGCAGGGGCTGCTGGAGTCCTTCTCCGAGTCGTGCGTCCACTGCAACGGCCGTGGCGTGATCGTCCACATGGACCAGCCGGCTTCGGTCGGCGGTGGCGGTGGTGGCGGCGGCAAGCGCGGCAAGAAGCGGGGCGGCGGCAAGGGTGGCGCCGGTTCGCAGGGCGAGTCCGTCGAGTCGGCCGAGTCCGTCGAGTCCGTCGAGCCCGCCGAGGAGACCTTGGAGGGGCCTTCGGCTCCCGAGCTGGAGCCGGCCCCGGTGACCGAGGCGGAGCTGGTGCCGTCGGTCGGCGGGGACGAGGACGAGTGGTTCTCCAGTCCGGCCGAGGCGGAGGCCGCCGCGGCGACCCGTGGCGGCCGTGGCCGCCGCCGGGCGACCCGGAAGGCGTCCGCGCCGGCGGGTGCGCCGAAGCGGGCCGAGCGCATGGAGCGTGCCGAGGCGGAGCGGGCGGAGGCGGAGGCCGTCGTCGAGCCGGCCGCCGAGCCGGTGGCGGAAGCCGTCGTCGAGCCGGTCGTGGAGGCCGCTGCCGAGCCCGTCGTCGAGCCGGTGGCCGAAACGGTCGTCGAGCCCGTCGCCGAGCCGGAGCCCGCTCCGGCGGCGCCCGCCCGTCCGCGCCGTCGTGCGACCCGGAAGGTCACCGCTCCGGCGGGGCCGCCCGCGGGCGGCGAGGAGGCGGCCGTGGTCGTCGTCACCGCTCCCGCGGCGGTCGAGACCGCTCCGGAGGCCGTCCAGGCGACCGCGGTGGCCGAGACCGGCGAGGCTCTGGTGACGCCGGAGACGCCGGAGGCGGCCGAGACGGTGGTGGAGGAGCCCGAGGCGGCTCCGGCCAAGAAGACGGCCCGTAAGACGGCCGCGAAGAAGGCCACCACCAAGAAGGCGGCGGCCAAGACGACGACGACCGCGAAGAAGGCCGCGGCCAAGAAGACGGCTGCCAAGTCGACGACCGCCAAGAAGGCGGCCACGACCAAGAAGGCGGCCACGAAGAAGACCGCTGCGAAGAAGGCGCCGGCCAAGAAGGCGGCGGCTTCGGAGGCTTCGGAGGAGTAAGGGTTCGCCCTTGGGCGGGGCGGGATGGGGGTGTCGCCCCTGTCCCGCCCCTTCCCGTTTCTTGCGGGGGCTGTGCCCCCGCACCCCCCCCGAAACCGCGCTCCGCGCGGTTGTCCTCAAACGCCGGACGGGCTGGACGGGGCCCGGTTTGACCCCTTGCCCGGGGGCCCGTAACCTTGCCTTTCGGCGTCTGTACGCCTACCCCTGAGCAAATCCCTCCCGGCCTCGCCGGGAGAGGCCGCTCATCCACTCGGAGAGCACGGGCTCCGCCCGTCTGAGCGGCTGGCATCAGAGGTCCCGATTACTAGCGAGAGTGAGATCCGCGTGTACGCAGTCGTGCGTAGCGGTGGTCGTCAGCACAAGGTTGCTGTCGGCGACATCGTCGAGGTTGACAAGATTTCCGACGGCAAGGTGGGCGACGCGGTCGAGCTCTCGACGCTGCTCGTCGTCGACGGCGAGTCCGTCACCAGCGACCCGTGGGTCCTGGCGGGCATCAAGGTTCAGGCCGAGATCGTGGACCACCACAAGGGTGCCAAGATCGACATCCTGAAGTACAAGAACAAGACCGGTTACCGCAAGCGGATTGGTCACCGCCAGCAGTACACCGCGCTGAAGATCACCGGCATCCCGACGGCCGCGAAGTAAGGGACTGAGGAGACATGGCACACAAGAAGGGCGCATCGTCCACCCGGAACGGTCGCGACTCCAATGCTCAGCGGCTCGGCGTGAAGCGCTTCGGCGGTCAGGTCGTCAGCGCCGGTGAGATCCTGGTCCGCCAGCGCGGCACCCACTTCCACCCGGGTGCCGGTGTCGGTCGCGGTGGCGACGACACCCTGTTCGCGCTGAACGCCGGTGCCGTGCAGTTCGGCACGCACCGTGGCCGCAAGGTCGTCAACATCGTTCCGGTCGCCTGATCTTCCGATCACGGTTTCCGTAGAGCGATACAGCGAGGGCGGACCTCCCTTCCCCTGCGGGGAAGCGGGTCCGCCCTCGCTGCGTTACAACAGACACACCCCCACCTACGTATCGGAGGCAACCCGCTATGACCACCTTCGTGGACCGCGTCGAGCTGCATGTCGCCGCGGGTAACGGAGGCCATGGCTGCGCCTCCGTGCACCGTGAGAAGTTCAAGCCGCTCGGCGGCCCGGACGGCGGCAACGGCGGCCGCGGCGGCGACGTGATCCTGGTCGTCGACCAGTCCGTCACCACGCTGCTGGACTACCACCACAGCCCGCACCGCAAGGCCACCAACGGCAAGCCCGGCGAGGGCGGCAACCGCTCCGGCAAGGACGGCCAGGACCTGGTCCTGGCGGTGCCGGACGGCACCGTCGTGCTCGACCGGCGCGGGAACGTCCTCGCGGACCTCGTCGGCCAGGGCACCACCTTCATCGCCGCCCAGGGCGGCCGCGGCGGCCTCGGCAACGCGGCGCTGGCCTCGGCCCGCCGCAAGGCGCCCGGTTTCGCGCTGCTCGGCGAGCCCGGTGACGTGCAGGACATCGTCCTGGAGCTGAAGACCGTCGCCGACGTGGCGCTCGTCGGCTACCCGAGCGCCGGCAAGTCCTCGCTGATCTCGGTGCTCTCCGCCGCGAAGCCGAAGATCGCCGACTACCCGTTCACCACGCTCGTCCCGAACCTCGGCGTCGTGACGGCCGGCTCGACCGTCTACACCATCGCCGACGTCCCCGGCCTGATCCCCGGTGCCAGCCAGGGCAAGGGGCTGGGCCTGGAGTTCCTGCGGCACGTCGAGCGCTGCTCGGTGCTGGTGCACGTGCTGGACACGGCGACGCTGGAGTCCGAGCGCGACCCGCTGAGCGACCTCGACGTCATCGAGGCGGAGCTCAAGGAGTACGGCGGGCTGGAGAACCGGCCGCGGATCGTCGTCCTCAACAAGGTCGACATCCCCGACGGCCAGGACCTCGCCGACATGATCCGCCCCGACCTGGAGGCCCGCGGCCTGCGCGTCTTCGAGGTGTCGGCCGTCTCCCGGCAGGGCCTGAAGGAGCTGTCCTTCGCGCTCGCCGGCATCGTCGCCGAGGCGCGCGCCGCCAAGCCGAAGGAGGAGGCGACGCGCATCGTCATCCGGCCGAAGGCCGTGGACGACGCCGGCTTCACCGTCACCCTGGAGGACGACGGCATCTACCGCGTGCGCGGCGAGAAGCCCGAGCGGTGGGTGCGGCAGACCGACTTCAACAACGACGAGGCCGTCGGCTACCTGGCCGACCGCCTCAACCGCCTCGGCGTCGAGGAGGAGCTGATGAAGGCCGGTGCCCGCGCGGGCGACGGCGTCGCCATCGGCTCCGAGGAGAACGCGGTCGTCTTCGACTGGGAGCCGACGATGGCCGCCGGCGCGGAGATGCTCGGGCGTCGTGGCGAGGACCACCGGCTGGAGGCGCCGCGGCCTGCCGCGCAGCGGCGGCGGGACAAGCAGGCCGAGCGGGATGAGGCGGAGCAGGAGTATCAGGGGTTCGACCCGTTCGCGTAAGCGGTGCCCTGCGGGGGCGGGTTCGGGGGTTTGTGCCCCTGACCCGCCCCTTCGCCGTTTCCTGGGGCTGCCGCCCCAGACCCCGCTTTTCGCGGCTTCGCCACTCGTCCTCAAACGCCGGACGGGCTGAATATCAGCCCGTCCGGGGGTGCGGGGGCTTGCCCCCGCAAGAAACGGAGAAAGGGCGGGACCGGGGCAACCACACCCCGGTCCCGCCCTCACGCATGTGAGAACCGCGTCAGCGGCCCTGTGCGGGGCTGAACCAGTCGCCCCCACCCTGAGCGGCGGGAGCCGCGTCGTCGTCCGGCAGAGCGGCGCCTGCCGCCTCCCGCTGGCCCGGGATCTCCGAGGCCGCCGCCCGTGCGGCGACCCGCGCCGCGCGCTCGTCGGCCTCGTGGGCCAGATCCAGGGCCGCCTGGTTGAAGCGGACCAGGGACGGCGGGTCGGACGGGCCGAGCAGCTGGACCTTGAGCTGGGCGCGGGCCTCGGCGAGGCGGTCCAGGCGCGGGTCGCGGACGGCGGCGAGCAGGCCGCGGACGCCGGAGCCGTCGGGCGTCAGGATCGTGGCCGCGGTGACGGTCGGGAAGTTCGCGAGGAACTCCTCCTCGCTCATGCCGCTCGTGTTGGCCACCGCGTACGGCTTCTCGCTGATCAGGTAGTCCGAGACGACGCTGGAGACGTCGCTGATCAGCACGTCGGCCTGGTTGAAGCAGCTGAACAGGGCCGGCCGCGGGCCGGTGACGATCTGGTGCTCCCACTCGGGCAGCGAGGCCCAGTACGCCGCCTCCCAGGCGGCCGTGGCGGCCTCGACCGCCGCGGACCGGCCCGGCTCGGGGGCGGTCTGGACGAGCATCCGCTCCGCCTCGTCCACGCTGGGACGGAAGGTGCTGGTGGTGAGCGCCTGGAGTTCGGCGGTCATCCGCTCCAGCTCGGCGGCGGCCTCCGGGCCGGGGCGCGGGCCCTCGCGGCGCTCGTTGGCCTCGCGGATCATGTCCTTGATGCGGCGGTTCGCCTCGCCCGCGCGGGGGTCGACGGAGCCGGTCATCGGGTGCGGCTTGTAGAGCAGCCGGACGGCGGGGTCGGCGAGCAGCTCGCGGACGATGTTCTCGCCGGCCAGCATGACCGAGGTGTTGCCCGGGTTGCCGTCCCAGCCCTCCCAGGTGGGGGCGTACAGGACGGTGGTGAACGGGCGGGTCGGGGCGCCCGTGTACGGCAGGATCGGCGCCAGCTGCGGACGGCCGACCTCGACGACGTCCCGGTCGTCGACGCCGATGTCGGCGAGCTGGTAGCGCTCGCGCGCGGCCGGGCCGGCGACCCAGATCTCGTCGTACGCCTTGGAGTACGGGTTGCAGCTGGAGAGCTTGTCGCTCTCGCCGTGGTTGATGAACGCGTGCTTGATCGACGGCATCCGCAGGACCTGCGAGGTCTTGCCGGAGTTCGACGGGTGCAGCAGCACCTTGAGGGTCGACTGCTCCAGGGCCATCAGGTGGTGGACCTTGGGGATGCAGACGATCGGGATGTCCGTGGCGTCGATCTTCTTCACCATGAAGCGCTCGCGCAGCACGATGATCGGCTTGCCGTCGAGCTGGGCGAGCGTGGAGAGCCACATGTTCGCCTGGTAGGCGGAGCTGGTGCCGCCGGAGAAGTACATGCCCACGGTCGGCCGGTAGTCGGCCAGCCAGCGGTCGAGCCACTCTATGGCCTGCTCGTCGGTGGCGATCCGCTTGGCCGGACGCAGCCAGCTCGCCAGGTACAGCAGCCCGCCGACGGCCAGGGCCAGGGCCAGGCCGACGCCGGCCATGGCCCCCGCGGCCTTGCCGGTGCCCACGGTGACCAGCAGGCCCACCGTCGCCGGGACGGCGAAGCGGACCAGGCGGCGGCCGTGCTGGCGGGCCAGGATGCGCGGCGGGGCGGCGGTCAGGTGCAGACCGGACGCGTCGATGTTGCGGGTCACGAACGGCAGGGTGCGCGAGCGGCGGACCAGGATCGCGACGGCCTGGCAGCCGAGGTGGGCCGCGTAGAAGAGGACGACGCCGACGAAGACCGGCGCGTAGTCGCGCAGCGAGCCGTCGTCGTGCAGCCGCAGCAGCCCCAGCATGATCACCATGTCGCGCAGCAGCTGCCGCACCATGACGTCGAACCGGACCTTGCCGAGCAGGGCGAGCAGACCGGGGTCGCGGTGCTGCAGATAGAGATCGAGCGCGAGGCCCGCCGCCGAGGTGGCGATCAAGAGCGGCACGTTGGGCAGCAGCGCGCCCACGAGCTGGAGTACGAACGACACCAGCATCGCGAGTAGCGCCGCGGCCTGTACGGCTCGGCGGGGGACTGTTCCGGCAGGCACTGGGCGGGCTCCTGGCAGGAGAACTGAGGGATCGGGATGGACCGGGTCGGACACGTCATGGGACAACGGTCTGGACAACGGCCGCAACCGACCGTATGACGGCCGCTGGGCCAGGAGCAATCTTCGGTCACGGCAACCGTCACAAAATAGGGTCGAACGACCACAATCGTCAGGCGGTAGATTGGCCGTTTCCAGCGGAAGACGGCAGGACCGGCGGGCGAGAGCAGAGGTGCGGAGCACGGTGCGGGCAGGGACGGCGGAGGAAACGGCGACCGGAGTGGACGGAGGGATCCGGCCGGAGGTCACCGGCGCCCGCAGGATCGTGGTCAAGGTGGGCTCGTCCTCTCTCACCACCGCGGGCGGGGGACTGGACGCCGACCGGGTTGACGCGCTCGTCGACGTCCTCGCCCGGGTGCTGGACGATTCCGCGGCCGCGAAGGAGATCGTCCTCGTCTCGTCCGGCGCCATCGCCGCCGGACTGGCGCCGCTGGGCCTCGACCGGCGGCCGAAGGACCTGGCCCGCCAGCAGGCGGCCGCCAGCGTCGGCCAGGGGCTCCTGGTCGCCCGCTACACCGCGTCCTTCGCCCGCTACGGCCGCCGCGTCGGGCAGGTGCTGCTGACCACCGACGACACCAGCCGGCGCGCGCACTACCGCAACGCCCGCAGGACCCTGGACCAGCTGCTGGCCATGGGCGCGGTCCCGGTCGTCAACGAGAACGACACGGTGGCCACGGACGAGATCCGGTTCGGCGACAACGACCGGCTCGCCGCCCTCGTCGCCCACCTCGTCCGCGCCGACCTGCTCGTCCTCCTCTCCGACGTGGACGGCCTCTACGACGGCGACCCCAGCACCCCGGGCACCTCGCGGATCGCCGAGGTCGCCGGTCCCGCCGACCTCGAAGGCGTCTCCATCGGCAGCGCCGGCAAGGCCGGCGTCGGCACCGGCGGCATGGTGACCAAGGTCGAGGCCGCCCGGATCGCCGCCGCCGCGGGCATCCCGGTCGTCCTCACCTCCGCCAGCCGCGCCGCCGACGCCCTCCTCGGCCGGCCCACCGGCACCCTCTTCCACCGCACCGGCCGCCGCTCCGCCGACCGGCTGCTGTGGCTGGCCCACGCCTCCACCCCGCGCGGCGCGCTCACGCTGGACGACGGCGCGGTGCGCGCGGTGGTCCGGGGCACCGGCTCGCTGCTGCCGGCGGGCATCGCGGCCGTCGAGGGCGAGTTCAGCGCGGGCGATCCGGTCGAACTGCGGGACGGCGCGGGCCGCGCGGTGGCCCGTGGGCTGGTGGCCTACGACGCGGGGGAGATCCCGCAGCTGCTCGGCCGCTCCACCCGGGACCTGGCCCGCGAGCTCGGGCCCGAGTATGAGCGCGAGGTCGTGCACCGGGACGATCTGGTCGTTCTCCACCCCTGAATTCCGGCGTCTTCCCGACGGCCGGCAGGCGGGCGGAACGGCGGGGCCGGACTCGGCGGGACCGTGGCGGGGACTCGGCGGGGAAATGTACGGCATCCGGGCGCCTGCCGAGGCCCGTCCCGAGGTAAGTCCAGCCTTTCCTCCGGCCTTTCCGGAAAACCACCCCGCGGCCGTCCCCGGGCTGGTCAACTCTTAAGAGCCGGGTCCGTTCCGGCCGGGGACGCCGCGGGCGGGCGGTGCCCCGGACGGGAATCCGGGTACGCGGGAGAACCAGCACGACACGGCTCCGCCGCAGACGCGCACGGGGCCGGCCAGAACAGGGAGGCCGCCGGTGAGACGAGGGCGCCCAGGGGCCCCGCCCCGAGGTGGGGGATCGGTCTCCCGCATCCCGCGCGCCGCGGGGGAGGAGCCCGTCCTGACCAGCGTCGGGGCGTACGGCAGGGGGGAGGACACCGGCACGGACCGCCCGGACGGGTCCGGCACGGGCGGGTCCCGGCTGTGGCACGTCACCCTCAGCGTCTCGGGGGCGGAGGCGCCGCTCGGCGAGGTGCGGCGGGCGCTGGAGCAGCTCGCGCACGACCACCCCTTCCTGCTGACCAGCCGCTACGCCAACGACCACGCCGAGATCCGGTACTGGGAGGAGGCCCGCGACCTGCACGATGCGGCGGCCGTCGCCCTGCGGCTCTGGGGCGAGCACCGCTCGACGGCCCGGCTGCCGCCCTGGGAGATCGTGGGCCTCGAGGTCATCGACCGGGAGACGTACCACCAGCGGGTGGCGGAGGGCTGCGGTCCGCTGCCGGCCGCGCCGGTGGGGGTGCACCCGTTCTGACGGCGCCCGTTCCGACGACGCCGGGCGGCCCCCCCGGCGTCCCGTCGCGCGTCCCGCCCGTCCGTCCGAGGTGTGAACGCTCGGCGCACGCCGGCCGGGCCGCAACTAAGCTGCGTCCCCATGAGCAGCGACACCCTCCCGTCCAGCCCCTCCGGCACTCTCCCCGAGTCCCCCGTGCTCCGTGCCGCGGTCCGCGCCCGTACCGCCGCCGCCGAGCTCGCGCCGCTGCCACGAGCGGCCAAGGACGCGGCGCTGCTCGCCGTCGCGGACGCCCTCGAGGCCCGGTCCGGCGACATCGTCGCCGCCAACGCCGAGGACGTCGCGCGGGCGCGCGCCGCCGGCACCGCCGAGGGCGTCGTCGACCGGCTGACGCTCACCCCCGAGCGCGTCCGGGCCATCGCGGCGGACGTGCGCAGCGTGGCCGGGCTGCCCGACCCGGTCGGCGAGGTGGTGCGCGGCTCCACCCTGCCCAACGGCATCGACCTGCGGCAGGTCAGGGTGCCGCTCGGCGTCGTGGGGATCGTCTACGAGGCGCGGCCGAACGTGACGGTGGACGCCGCCGCGCTCTGCCTGAAGTCCGGCAACGCGGTCCTGCTGCGCGGCTCCTCCTCGGCGTACGCGTCGAACACCGCCCTGGTCGCCGTCGTCCGCGACGCGGTGGCGGGCGCCGGGCTGCCCGCGGACGCCGTGCAGCTGGTGCCGGGGGAGAGCCGGGAGTCCGTGAAGGAGCTGATGCGCGCCCGCGGCCTGGTCGACGTGCTGATCCCGCGCGGCGGCGCCTCGCTGATCCGGACCGTCGTCGAGGAGTCCACGGTCCCGGTGATCGAGACGGGCACCGGCAACTGCCACGTGTACGTGGACGCCGACGCCGACCTCGACACGGCGGTCCGGGTGCTCGTCAACTCCAAGGCGCACCGCGTCAGCGTGTGCAACGCCGCCGAGACCCTCCTCGTCCACCGGGACATCGCCGAGCGCCTGCTCCCGGCCGCGCTGGACGCCCTGGCGGAGGCCGGGGTGACGGTGCACGCCGACGAACGGGTGCGGGCGCTGGCCGGCGGGACGAAGGCGACCGTGGTGCCCGCCACGGAGGAGGACTGGGCGACCGAGTACCTCTCCTACGACATCGCGGCCGCGGTGGTGGACTCGCTGGACGACGCCGTGCGGCACATCCGGCAGTGGTCCTCCGGACACACCGAGGCGATCGTCACCACCTCGCAGCAGGCGGCCCGTAGGTTCACCCAACTGGTGGACTCCACGACGGTCGCGGTGAACGCGTCGACGCGGTTCACCGACGGCGGGCAGTTCGGCTTCGGCGCCGAGATCGGGATCTCCACGCAGAAGCTGCACGCGCGCGGGCCGATGGGGCTGCCGGAGCTCACCTCGACCAAGTACATCGTCACGGGCGACGGGCACGTCCGGGGCTGACCGGGCTGCCGGGGCTGACCTGCGACGGGGGCGGTACGGGGCGGTGGCCGCGCGGTCCGCGGCCGGCTTCCCGGAGGTTCGGCGGCGGCCCTAATTCCCGTACCGCCCGCGCGGATTGACCGTTCCGGGTCTACGCTGGGGGCGTGCCGGACGACGTGGGGGGCAAGCCGTTCCCGGACGGCGAGGAGCCCGACAGCCACCGCCGCGGAGGCGAGGACGAGTTCGCCGCGGTGGTCTTCGACGAGGAGTTCGTGCGGGCCGCCGTGGTGCACGAGCCCAGCGCGGCCGAGCGCGTGCTCGCCGCCCGGGCCCGCTCGGGCGGCGGACCGGGCGAGGACGACGGGTACGAGGGCTACGACGCGTACGAGCGGCGTGCCGACGGGCGGACCCGCCGCCGCACGGGCGGGCCGGGCGCCTGGCGGACGCTCACCCACGACCTGGATCCGGACGACGCGTACGGGCCCTACGGCCGCTACGGCGCCCGCCGGCGGCCCTACCGGGGCCGCCCGCGCTGGTACCGGCCGGTGGCCTGGCTGCTCTGTGTGCTGCTGGGCATCGGCGCGGTGGCCCTGGCGTTCGCTGCCGTCTACCGCGGGGCGTCCTCCGGCGACCGCGATCCCGCGCCGCCGCCCGCCACCACCGGGGTGGACGCGCCCCCGCAGCGGCAGGAGGCCCTGCCGCACGCGGGCCGGCCGGGCGCCGCGGCGGATCCCAGGGCTCCGGTCGCCTCGGCGGCGTCACTGGCGGCGGCCACGGCCCCGGGGGTGCGGCACGGATGACCTCTCCCCGCGCCCGTTCGTCACCCTGCGTGATCATGGCAGGGGTGACCTGCGGTGACGGCACCCGCCCGGAAGCCGTGGTACCGGGTGGCGATTCCGTGGACCCTCGCGGCAAGTTGTCGTGTACCAGCGCGTTTACGGACGGGCCCGGCGACCTACCCTTGAGGTATGGAAGGGCCTGGAGACCCGCCTGAGGGGACGCCCGAGGGTGCCCCGGGAGGTGGTGACGAAGAGTACCGGTCGGTCGTCTTCGACGAATCGTTCGTCCGGGCTGCCCGCCTCCAGGAGTCCTCGGCCCGGGAGCGGCTCGGCGACCACGCCCCCGCCGTGCGCACCCGGCACGTCTGGGCCCGGCTCGGCGCCTCCCGCCAGCTGCTGCTCCTCGTCCTGCTGATCGCGCTGGCCTTCGGCACGGCCGTCTACATGGGGCTGCGCCACCCCTACAAGGACCCCAGGCCGCCGTCCGCCGAGCCGCTGCAGACCACGGTGATACCGCTCGCCCCGCGCGGGACGGTGCCCGGCGGGCCCGCGGCGCGGCTCTTCGCCGGCAGCCCGGCCCAGCGGTTCGAGGAGGGCGCGGAGGGCGTGACCCTGCCGGACGTGCGGCGCACCCAGAACTTCTCCGAGGGGCTGGTGATGGCCGCCCTCGCCACCGCCAAGGAGTACACGGTCAGGTCCGCGTTGGACCGGGAGCTGCTCGGCGGCGGCGACGGCCGGGCCGTGCGCGTGCTGCTCGCCCCCTCGCAGGTGGAGCAGTACGACCGCAGCTTCGAGCGGCCCGCGGCCGACGGACAGCACGCGATCACCGGCTGGGTGGTCCGCTTCGACCCCGCCCAGGTGGCCGTCGACGACGCCCCCGTCCGGGTCGGGGGCGCCTTCTCCCTCACCGAGGCCTCCCCGGCCGCGCTGGAGGTCTCCGCCGACCACACCTTCGTCTACGCCGTCCGTCCGGCGGGCACGGGACCGGCGAAGGCGGGGGCGGCCGCGGACACCTCGCTGTTCACCGTCCGCCGGATCGTCCGCTTCCGCTTCGATCGCGACGACCTCCAGGACCACCATGTGCAGGTGCTGCGGAGCACGGTCGAGGCGGGGCCGGAGTCCTGCGGCGCGGACGACGCGGCGTACCTGCGGCCCGTCCTGGCCGGCCGCACCGCGGACAACAGCCGGCAGCCCCTCACCGACCCCTACGCGACGGGCCGTCCGTCCGTCGGACTGTGCGGCGTGCTGGCGCCGGGACCCCTGGCCCCGGCGGGCGGGCCGGCCCCGCCGGGACGCTGACCGCGCCGCCTGTCTCCCGTTCCCGTCAGCCCTCGTCCCCGCCGTCGCGCGGCTCGTCCCGGGGCTCGTCGCGCGGCCCGTCCTTCGGGTCCCGCGGACCGTCCGTCGCGTCCCGCGGCGTGTCCTTAGGGCCGCCGCCGGAGCGCCCGGTGAAGGTGTCCCGGAGCCGGCTGCCCAGGTCGTTGGCTCCGCCCGCGATGTCCCGGACCAGCCCCATCAGCGGGTCCTTGCTCGACCGCACGGACTCCGCGTAGTGGTTGGCCGACTCGCGGAAGGAGTCCGTTATGGACGCGTCCTTGTCCTCCGCGCGCCGCGGGTAGTGGCCGTCCATCAGCCGCTGGAAGTCCCGGCTCTCCGCCCAGCGCTTGAGCTCGGCCGCCCGCACGGTGGCGAACGGGTGGCTGCGCGGCAGCACGTTCATGATCTTCAGGACGGAATCCCGCAGATCGCCGCCCGCCTCGTACTCGGCGGCCTGGGCGAGGAAGGCGTCCACGTTCATCTCGTGCAGGTGATTGCCGCCCGCCAGCTTCATCAGGCCGCGCAGCGACGCCCGGAGGTCCTGGCCCACCAGCAGCCCGGCCCGGTCCGCCGACAGCTCCGACTTGCGGAACCACTCGCGCAGCGCCGTCACGATCGCCGTGATCGCTATGCCGCCCAGCGGGATCCAGGCCACCTTCAGCGCGAAGTTCGTCAGGAACAGCAGGATCGTGCGGTAGACCGAGTGGCCCGAAAGGGCGTGGCCCACCTCGTGGCCCACGACCGCCCGCATCTCCTCCTCGTCCAGCAGCTCGACCAGGCCCGTCGTCACCACGATGACCGGCTCGTCGAGGCCGACGCACATGGCGTTGGGCTGAGGGTCCTGGGTGACGTACATCGGCGGGACCTTGGGCAGGTCCAGGATGTAGCAGGCGTCCAGGAGCATCGTGTGCAGGTGCGGGAACTGCTGGTCGCTCACCCGCACCGAGTCGGACAGGAACAGCAGTCGCAGGCTGCGCTCCGGCAGCAGGCCGCTGAGGGCCTTGAACACGGTGTCGAAACCGCTGAGCTTGCGCAGCGCGACCAAGGCGGAGCGGTCCGCGGGGTGCTCGTACGCCCGGGACGAGATGTCCGGGAAACGCCTCCGGTCGCGGCCCGGAACGCGCCCCTCCGCGTCCCCCTCCGCGCGTCCGGAGCCGTTCGCGGCGTTGCTGTCACTCATGGCGACCCCCTCAACTGGGCTCGATCGTGGCCCGTCCCCCGGCTGACGGACCCCACCCTAGGCGCTGCCACTGACAGGGCTACCGTGGAGGCATGTCCGCTCTCCAGGGTTTCACCCACCTCGCGGCGTCCCCGGCGTTCACCGGGACGCTGGCCGTCTCCGCCCACGACCAGGGGCCGGGGCCGGTGCTGCGCACGGTCGTCATCGTCGCCCTGATCGGCGTGCCGCTCACCGCCTGGCTGCTGCTCCGCGGGTACCGCAAGAAGGGCTGACGGCGCGGCGCCGGCGCCGCCGCGCGGAGTCGGCGTGAGCCCGACGACCACGTCCGCATACGATGTGGCGGAAGTCTCCAACCGATCGCCTCCGGAGAGGTCCTGCCGACGATGTCCCTCACCTCAGCCCACTCGGCCCTGGTCACGCTCGCTTCCGAGAGCGAGCACGTCGACACCCACGAGAGCCTCAGCCCCTACGTCACCGGCGGCGCCGCGCTCTTCATCCTGCTGCTCCTGCTCTACGTGACCACCCGCTTCAACCGGGACCGCTGACCGGCCGGGGCGCACCTCCCCGCAGGGCCGGTGTTCCGCCGTGCCCAGTAGGGTCTGCACGCATGGAAGAGCAGACAGAGCCCGCGAAGCGGCGGCTCGGCGTCATGGGCGGGACGTTCGATCCGGTCCACCACGGCCACCTGGTCGCCGCGAGTGAGGTCGCCTCGCAGTTCCACCTGGACGAGGTGGTGTTCGTCCCGACCGGCCACCCCTGGCAGAAGAGCCACAAGGCGGTGTCCCCGGCCGAGGACCGCTACCTGATGACGGTCATCGCCACGGCGTCCAACCCGCAGTTCTCGGTGAGCAGGATCGACATCGACCGCGGGGGACCGACGTACACCGTCGACACGCTCCGGGACCTGCGCGCCCTCAACGACGACGCGGACCTGTTCTTCATCACCGGTGCGGACGCGCTCGCGCAGATCCTCACCTGGCACAACACGGACGAGCTGTTCTCCCTCGCCCATTTCATCGGCGTCACGCGCCCCGGGCACATACTGGCCAACCCGGGGCTGCCGGACGACCGGGTCTCGTTCGTCGAGGTGCCGGCCCTCGCGATCTCCTCGTCCGACTGCCGCGCGCGCGTGGCCGAGGGCGAGCCCGTCTGGTATCTGGTGCCGGACGGTGTCGTGCGCTACATCGCCAAGCGCAAGCTGTACCGTCACGACGGCTGACATCCGGCCGAACCGGCTCCAGCGCCATCGAGGGGCACCGTTGAACGACCGCCAGGACCCGTACGCGCACGATCCTCACGCGCATGACCCCCACGCCGGGGATCCGTACGGACAGCAGCCGCAGGTGTACGGCTACGACGCCTACGGCGGCCCGGTCCACCGTCCGGACGATCCGCGGATGGCGTACGACGCCTACGGCAGGCCGCTCGCCGGGTTCGACGCCCCGGTGCAGCAGCAGGGGAGCGGTCAGGACTACGGGCAGGGGTACGGACAGGGGTACGGCGGCTACGACCCGTACGCCGTCGGGGGCCAGGGCGCCGGCGGACAGAGCGTCGGCGGCGGTGGCCAGGGCGGGTACCAGCAGGCGCAGGAGTACCCCGCGTTCCAGCAGCAGCAGGGATACACCCAGTCGCAAGGCCACGTCCAAGTACAGCGGCAGGCCCAGACTCCCGCCGTCGACGACGAGCACCCGCAGGAGTGGATCCCCCGGCAGGCGGACCGCGCCGGACGCGCGGAGTCCCCCGGCGGCGCGGAGGGCGCGGCACCGGCCGGAGCCGTCCCCGAGCCGCGGCAGGCGCCCGACGACGACCCGGCGGAGGCCCCGGGCTACCGCACCGAGCAGTTCTCCTTCGTCGAGGCGCCGGACGAGGACGCCGAGGACGTCATCGACTGGCTGAAGTTCAGCGAGAGCCGCACCGAGCGCCGGGACGAGCGCAAGCGCCGGGGCCGCAACCGCTACGTCGCGCTCGCCGTGGCGTTCGTGCTGGTCCTGGGCGGAGTGCTCGGCTACCTCTTCCTGGCGGGCGGCGACGACAAGGACGGCGGCGCCTCGGCGGGCACCGGGCAGAAGCGCGACGTCATCGTCGTCCACCTGCGGCAGACCAAGGGCGGCGGCAGCTCGACGGTCCTGCTCGTCGACAACGCGACGACGAAGAAGGCCACCGCCGTCCTGCTGCCCAACGCGCTCGCCGTCGCCAAGGAGGGCGGCGGGTCCACGACCCTCGGCAAGTCCGTGCAGGAGGCGGGCACCGGGGGCACCCGTGACGCCCTCAACACCCTGCTCGGTTCGCGGATCAAGGGCAGCTGGCGGCTGGACACCCCGTACCTGGAGAACCTCGTCCAGCTCGTCGGCGGGGTGACGGTGGACGCGGACACGGACGTTCCCGGGGCCAAGCCGGGTGACGACCCGCTGGTGCGGCGGGGCGCCGGGCAGAGCCTCAACGGCCAGGCGGCCGTCGCCTACGCCACCCACCGGGCGCCGGGCGAGGCCCCCGACCGGCAGCTCAGCCGGTTCGGGCAGGTCATGCAGGCCGTCCTGAAGAAGATGTCCACCGACCCCAAGGCCGCGACCACCACGGTCGAGGCGCTGGCGCAGATCCCCGACCCGTCGCTCTCCGTCCCGCAGCTCGGCGCCTCCCTGGCCCAGCTCGCGGCCCGCGCCAAGGCGGGCGCGTACCGCACCACCGTGCTGCCCGTGCGGCAGGACGGCACCCTCGGCGGAGAGGAGGCGGACGGCGTGGTGAAGGAGGTGCTCGGCGGCGCGGTGGGGAGCGCGGGCGCCGGCAGCACGCCCCGGGTCAGCGTGAAGAACGCCACAGGCGGCGCGGCCGGCGCGGGCGCGGCCCGGGTCGCCCTGGTCAACGGCGGCTACACCTACCTCGACGCGGGCACGGCCGCCGCGGCGGGCGCCTCCACCGTCTACTACACGGACGACAAGCGGGCGGCGGACGCCAAGGAGGTCGCCAAGACGCTGGGGCTGCCGGCCGGCGCGGTACGGAAGGGGCAGGCGTCGGACGTCGCGGCCAACGCGGACGTGACCGTGGTGCTCGGCAGGAACTACAAGGGCTGAGCGGCGCCGTGCCGGTGCGGGGAGCGCCGGGAAAGCCCGGGAGGGGCCGCGGCGGGTCGTGAGACCCTTGAGGGCGTACCCGCTCTCTACCGAAAGCATGGCCAGTGACCGCCACGGACCGCTCCGCACAGCTCATTCAGGCCGCCGCCCAGGCTGCCGCCGACAAGCTCGCGCATGACATCGTCGCGTACGACGTCAGCGACGTGCTGTCGATCACCGACGCCTTCCTGCTGGCCTCGGCTCCCAACGACCGCCAGGTCAAGTCGATCGTCGACGAGATCGAGGAGCGGCTGCTCAAGGAGCTGGGCGCCAAGCCGGTCCGGCGCGAGGGCGACCGTGACGCGCGCTGGGTGCTCCTGGACTACATGGACATCGTCGTGCACGTCCAGCACAGCGAGGAGCGCGTCTTCTACGCCCTGGAGCGGCTGTGGAAGGACTGCCCCGAGATGGAGCTGCCCGCCGACGCGGTGGCCACCCGCGGCAAGGCCGCGGAGCACGCCCGCGCCCAGGAGGCCGCCGACGGGCTGGACGGTGAGCTGAGCTGAACGGCAGCAGGGGAGGCGGCCGGGGCCGCCGCGTCGTCCTGTGGCGGCACGGCCAGACGGCCTGGAACGTGGAACGCCGCTTCCAGGGCACCACGGACATCGAGCTGACGGAGACCGGCGTCGCCCAGGCGCGCCGGGCGGCCCGGCTGCTGGCGGCGATGAAGCCCGACGCCGTCGTCGCCTCCGACCTCCGGCGCGCCGCCGGCACCGCCGCCGAGCTGGCGGCGCTCACCGGCCTGGAGATCACCCACCACCCCGGGCTGCGCGAGACGTACGCCGGGTCCTGGCAGGGCCTCACGCACGAGGAGATCAGCGAGCGGTACGGCGAGCAGTACGCGGCCTGGAAGCGCGGGGAGCCCGTGCGGCGGGGCGGCGGCGAGCTGGAGACCGAGGTCGCCGAGCGGGCGGCCCCCGTCGTCCTGGCCCATGCCGATCGGCTGCCGGACGGCGGCACGCTCGTCGTCGTCAGCCACGGCGGCACCATCCGCACCACCATCGGGCGGCTGCTCGGGCTGGACCCGCTCTCCTGGGAGGCGCTGGGCGGGCTCAGCAACTGCTGCTGGTCCGTCCTCGGCGAGGGCGCGCGCGGCTGGCGGCTGCTGGAGCACAACGCGGGCACCCTGCCGGAGCCGGTCCTCGGCGACGACGACTGAGCCCTCCCGGAGCCCCTCGTTCCGTGGGGCGGGCCCGCCACCGGGCCCGATTTCCCATTCGGGCAGGTGGCAGGCTAAAGTTCTTCTTGTTCGCGGGGAACGCGGGGGAAAACCTCCGGGGGAGCCGAGAACAGCGGGGCTATAGCTCAGTTGGTAGAGCGCCTGCATGGCATGCAGGAGGTCAGGAGTTCAATTCTCCTTAGCTCCACAGAAAAGGGATCCCGTCCGGTCGGCACGACCGGGCGGGATCTTCGCTTTCCGCCCCGCCGGGCCCGCGGTCACCGCACCCCCTGCGGCTCCTTCTCCGCCAGCCGGCCCCGTATCTCCGACAGCCGCATGCCGTGCTCCGGGCAGCCCACCAGCGGGTCCTCCAGGGCGGCCAGCGCGGCCAGGAGGCGGGCGGTCTCCGCGTCCTCCGGGGTGTAGACCACCACGCGCGTCTCGGGCGCCTCGGCCAGCGCGAGCGAGGTGGAGACCAGCCGGAGCTCGCCCACCGAGGCGTGCCGCATGACCTTGGTGCGACGGCCCGGCGGGATGACGTCCCCGGCCTCCCACAGCCGGCGGAACTCCTCGCTGGACGTGGTGAGCAGGCGCAGGAACTCCTCCCACGCCGGCTCGCCGACGTGCCGCCCGTACGCCCCGCGGAACGTGGCCACCAGCAGCGGCAGTTCCGCCTCCCGGTCGACGACCGGGCTGCAGCATTCGGGCCGGGCGAACAGCTGCCAGAGGACGTTGGCCTTCCAGTCGGCCGTCAGGTACACCAGCGGGAAGAGGGCGCGGTAGGACGCGTTGGTGGCCAGCACGTCGTAGCGGGCGTTGTAGACGACGGCCGGGTTCGGGCCGAGGGCGTCCACGACCGCCTGCACCGCCGGGCCGACCGCGTCCGCGTCGGCCACCCGCCGCGGCGCGTACGGGACTTCGGCCAGCTGGTAGAGGTGCTCGCGCTCGTTCTCGTCCAGGCGCAGCGTCCGGGCGATGGCGTCCAGCACCTGCACGCTGGCGTTGATGGGGCGGCCCTGTTCCAGCCAGGTGTACCAGGTGATGCCGACCCCGGAGAGCTGCGCCACCTCCTCGCGCCGGAGGCCGGGGGTGCGCCGGCGCAGGCCCTCGGGGATGCCCACGTCGGTCGGTCTCACCCTCGCCCGCCGACCGCGCAGGAAGGCGGCCAGCTCCGTTCGCCTGCGTCCGTTCAGCGTCGCCATCGTCGTCACGTCCCCCATGGTCATCGCGGCGCGGGAATGCCGCCAGGTGCCGCTGGTAATAGGTGTGGCGGGCTCTCGCCACCCGTACCCGTCCGAACACAGCCTGTAGGGCATGTCCACGATTCCGTCCCCCCGAACGACGTCCGTTCCCGGCCCCGGTGAAGTGCCGGGTTCCAGTGAAGCGGACCCCACTGACAACGGCGCCGGTGCCCGTAGGCCCGGCAGGCCCGTGCGGCCCGGCTGGCTGCTGCTGATCGTGCTGCTCGGCCAGTTCATGGCGATCCTCGACTCGTTCGTGGTCAACGTCGCCACCGCGACCATCCGGACGGAGCTGCACGCGTCCGGTTCCGGGCTGCAACTGGTCGTCGCCGGCTACACGATCAGCTATGCGGTGCTGCTGATCACGGGCGCCCGGCTCGGCGCCCGCCACGGCCACCGGCGGGTCTTCCTCGCCGGACTCGCCCTGTTCACCCTGGCCTCGCTGTGCTGCGGACTGGCCGACGGCACCGGGGCGCTGATCGCCTTCCGGTTCGTCCAGGGCGCCGGCGCGGCCGTGATGCTGCCGCAGGTGCTGAGCCTGATCCAGCGCACCTACGACGGCCCCGCGCGGGCCCGGGCGCTCGGCCTCTTCTCGGCCGTGATCGCCTCCGGCGCCGCGATCGGGATGATCGTCGGCGGCCTGCTGATCGGCGCGGACCTGTTCGGCTGGAGCTGGCGGCCGGTCTTCCTGGTCAACGTGCCGATCGGGCTGCTGCTCCTCCTCCTGGGCGTCCGACTGATGCCCCGCGACGAGCCGCGCGCCGGAGAGCGCGCGCGGGGGCTCGACCTGCCGGGCCTGGTGCTGCTCGCGGCGGCCGTCATGTGCTTCACGGTGCCGATGGTGCTGGGCGAGGAGCAGGACTGGCCGCTGTGGACCTGGCTGTCGTTCGCGCTCTGCGCCGTGCTCGCGGCGGCCTTCGCCGGGTACGAGGCGCGGCTGGCCCGCCGTGGCGGGGCGCCGCTGATCGCCCCCGTGGTGCTGCGGGCGCCGGGTGTGCCGCAGGCGGTGGCGCGGCTCGGGCTCACCATGGCGATGAACGCCGGCGTCCTCCTGTCGCTCTCCCTGCACCTGCAGAGCGGGCTCGGCTTCGGGCCGCTGCGCACCGGGCTGACCTTCCTGCCCACGGCGGTGGCCTTCGGCGGCGTCGGTCTCAACTGGCGCAGGCTCCCCGAGCGTTGGCACGGTGCCCTGCCCACGGCCGGGCTGCTGCTGGCGGCGGTCTCCTTCGCGGGCACCGGGCTGGTCCTGCGCGACGGCGGCGACGGCGGCCTGTGGCTGTACCTGGTGCTGCTCGGCGGCGGTGGCGGGCTCGGCCTGGCCTTCAGCCCGACGCTCGGCCGTACGCTGGCCGGGGTGCGGCCGGAGCACGCCGCCGACGCCAGCGGACTGCTCACCACCACCAGCCAGCTCGGCCTGCTCACCGGGGTGGCCGTCTACGGTGCCGTCTACCTCGCCGAGGCCGGCGGAGGGACGGCGGCCTCCTCGGCGCACGGGGTGTGGGTCACCTCGCTGGCGCTGGCGGGCACGGCGGTGGCCGCGGTGGGGACGGCCCTGCTGCGTCGGCGGCGCTGACCCGGCGCCCGTCCCGTGGCAGAATCGGACGGCCGGGCGCGGACGGGTGAAGGGGAGGGAAGCTGACATGCCGGGGTGCGTGTTCGCGACGACCGACGCCCTTCCCGGAGTGCCCGCCGTTCCCGGAGCTTCCGGGTTTTCCGGGATTCCCGGATCTCCCGGAGTGACCGCCCTCCAATGCCCGGCTTGTGGATCCGCTCAGGTGGCCCAGGTGCTCGGCGACAACGGCGGTGTTTCGTACGTCCGCACGGCCTGCGGCCACAGCTGGAGCTGAGTGAATGGGTGCACACAGCCGGAAATGCGACTGGTGCGGCAGCGGGACGCCCATCGTTCGCGACATGGAACCGATCAACGCCGACTACCAGTACTGGTGCGTCGAGTGCGCACGGGCGCTGATCATAAAAGGCGACCCCATCGAGACCTACCGCGAGCTCGAGGGGGAACCGATCTACGGGCGGCTGCTCGACGAGCACTGCGCGCTGAAGCGGTTCTACTCGTTCGCGACCGCGTGAGGACCCCGAACCCTCGGGCAAATCGGGCGAAACCGACCAGGGGAACCACCGATTTGGCAGATGGCAGGGGGGTCCGTGTAATGTAGTCGATGTCGCCAGGGGGAACCGGCCGGAAACGGCGGGAAAGCCCGGGCGGCGGACAAGAGAACAAGGGGCTATAGCTCAGTTGGTAGAGCGCCTGCATGGCATGCAGGAGGTCAGGAGTTCAATTCTCCTTAGCTCCACAGAAGATGAGCGGGTCGTCCGAAAGGGCGGCCCGCTTTTCGTTGTGCGGTCCCCTTCTTGCGATCACTCTTTCCGGGGCTCGCGCGCTTCTTGCATGTTCATGACCCTTCCTTGCCCGCTTGTTGGCGAACACATGTCCCCTGCATGAACCGTTCGCCGAAAGAGTGACGTGCCGTGTGCGCGCCGCTTCCGACGCGGCCGTCACACATGACCACACGCGACTCATCGCATCGCAGGGGGTTTTATGAGATCTCGCCGTTCTCGTCACTCCGGAGCCCGCGCGGGCCTGGCCCTGGCCGCCGCGCTGCCCTTGGTGACCGGAGTGCTGGCGCTCGGCGCGCCCACCGCCGGCGCCGACAGCGGACCGCCCGCCCGGCAGTCGCTGGCCGGCACCAAGCCCGGGTGGGCCACGGTCGCCGCCGACCGGGGCGCCACCTCGGCGAAGAAGGCCGTCACCGCCCGCGTCTACCTCGCCGGCCGGGACGCCAAGGGGCTCGCCGCCTACGCCCGGGCCGTCTCCGACCCCCGGTCCGCCTCCTACGGCAAGTACCTGACGGCAGGCCAGGCGAAGGATCGTTTCGGCCCGACCAGGGGGCAGATAGCCGAGGTCACCGGATGGCTGCAGTCCGCGGGCCTCAAGGTGACCGGCACCAACGAGCACTACGTCACCGTCACCGGTGACGCCGCGGCGGTGCAGAAGGCGTTCGGCACCCGGCTGCACGACTACGTCAAGGACGGCCGGACGTATCACGCGCCGTCCTCGACCGCCTCCGTCCCCGCCTCCCTGCACGGCGCGGTCCTCACCGTCGTCGGCCTCAACGACGCCCCGCGGCGCGCCCACCGGGACGAGTCCCTGCCCGGACCGAGCGCCGCGTTCGTCAACGCCGGTCCGTTCTCGACGTACTACGGCTCGAACGTGAACAAGAGCCTGCCGTCGGCCTACGGCGGCCACGCCCCGTACGCGATCAAGGGCTACACCGGCAAGCAGCTGCGGGCCGCGTACGGCGCCAAGAACTTCACCGGCAAGGGCGTCACGGTCGCGATCACCGACGCGTACGCCTCGCCGACGATCGCCAAGGACATCGAGCAGTACGCGAAGCGCAACGGCGACAAGGCGTACCGCAAGGGCCAGTTCTCGCAGGTGCTGCCCGCCGACTGGAAGCACGGCTCGCCCGAGGAGTGCGACGCGGCCGGCTGGTACGGCGAGGAGACCCTCGACATCGAGGCCGTGCACGCGGTGGCCCCCGAGTCGGACATCGTCTACGTGGCCGGGGCCTCCTGCCAGGACGACGACCTGATCGACTCGCTGCACAAGATCGTCGACAACCGGCTGGCCGACATCGTCTCCAACTCCTGGAGCGACATCGAGACCCACGAGACGCCGGACATCGCCACCGCCTACGACCACGTCTTCCAGCAGGGCGCCGTGGAGGGCATCGGCTTCTACTTCTCGTCCGGCGACGACGGCGACAACAGCCACAAGCACGGCGAGAAGACGGTCGACACCCCGGCCAACTCGCCGTGGGTGACCTCCGTCGGCGGCACCTCGCTGGCCGTCGGCAAGGGCGACCACTACCTGTGGGAGACCGGCTGGGGCACCCACAAGGCGCCGCTGTCGAAGGACGGGCGCACCTGGAGCGGCTTCCCGGGCGAGTTCACCGGCGGGGCCGGCGGCGGCACCAGCAAGATCTTCGAGCAGCCGTACTACCAGCGCGGCGTGGTCCCCGACGCGCTCGCCAAGGCCGACGGCGCGGCCAAGCCGATGCGCGTCGGACCGGACATCGCGGCGGTCGCCGACTCCACCACCGGCTTCCTGGTCGGCCAGACGCAGACCTTCCCGGACAAGTCCGTGAAGTACGGCGAGTACCGCATCGGCGGCACCTCGCTCGCCGCCCCGGTGATCGCCGGCGTGCAGGCGCTGGCCCAGCAGGCCCGGCACGGCGTGCCGATCGGCTTCGCCAACCCCGGCATCTACGACCGCTACGGCACCGCCGCGTACCACGACGTCACCGACCACCCGCTCGGCAAGGGCCAGGGCATCGGCAACGTCCGCGTCGACTTCAACAACGGTGTCGACGCCAAGGGCGGCACCACGGTGTCGCTGCGCAGCCTGGGCGACGACGGCTCGCTCTCGGCGACCGTCGGCTACGACGACGTGACCGGCGTCGGTTCGCCGGGACGTGACTACGTCACGTCGTACGTGCCCGGACACCGGCGCTGAGCGCGGGGCCGGACGCCGTCGCTCCCGCGGGGGCGGTGTCCGGCCCGTCCGAGGCCCGCTGAGGCCGCCGGGGCCCGCCGCACCGGCCCCGGGCTCGGTGCGGGCCTCGGGGCCCCTGCGGTAACCTGGCCCCATGCGTGCCGTACGCCTCCTGCTTAGCGAGCCGCGCTGATCAATCCCGACCGGTCAGGTCGGCATCGGCGCGGCGTCCCCTCCTGTGCGAGGGGATTTTTCGTTTCCGGACCCGTAGGGGACCCGGGGACCGCGACGCGACCGCAGGCAGAGACGACGATCGATGGAGCTTTGAGGACGATGAGCGAGACCACTACCGCCGCCGAGGTGGCTGCCCCGCACCGCTACACGGCCGCGCTGGCCGCCGACATCGAGGCACGCTGGCAGGACTTCTGGGACGCGAACGGGACGTACGAGGCGCCCAACCCGGACGGCGAGCTGGCCGGTGACGCCGAGGTCGTGGCCCGGCCGCGCAAGTTCATCATGGACATGTTCCCGTACCCCTCGGGCGCGGGCCTGCACGTCGGCCACCCGCTGGGCTACATCGCCACGGACGTCACCGCCCGGTACCACCGGATGACCGGCCACAACGTCCTGCACACCCTGGGCTTCGACGCCTTCGGCCTGCCCGCCGAGCAGTACGCGGTGCAGACCGGCACCCACCCGCGGGTGTCCACCGAGGCCAACATGGAGAACATGAAGGCGCAGCTGCGCCGCCTGGGCCTGGGCCACGACAAGCGGCGGTCGTTCGCGACGATCGACCCCGAGTACTACAAGTGGACGCAGTGGATCTTCCTGCAGATCTTCAACTCGTGGTTCGACGAGGACGCGAAGAAGGCCCGGCCGATCGCCGAGCTGGTGGCGCAGTTCGAGAGCGGGGAGCGCTCTCTGACGGATGGGCGCTCGTGGAGTGAGCTGAGCGCCGTCGAGCGCGCCGACGTGCTGGGCGAGTACCGCCTGGCGTACGCCTCCGACGCGCCGGTCAACTGGTGCCCGGGTCTGGGCACCGTGCTGGCCAACGAGGAGGTCACCGCCGACGGCCGTTCCGAGCGCGGCAACTTCCCGGTCTTCAAGTCCAAGCTGCGCCAGTGGAACATGCGCATCACCGCCTACGGCGACCGGCTGCTGGACGACCTGGACGCGCTGGACTGGCCCGAGGCCATCAAGCTGCAGCAGCGCAACTGGATCGGCCGCAGCGAGGGCGCGCACGTCGACTTCGCGATCGACGGCCGTCCGGGGGCGAAGGCCACCGTCTTCACCACCCGGCACGACACCCTGTTCGGCGCCACCTACCTGGTGCTGGCGCCCGAGCACCCGCTGGTCACCGAGGACTCCGTCGTTCCGGCGAGCTGGCCCGAGGGCACCCATGAGGACTGGACCGGCGGGCACGCCACCCCGGCCGAGGCCGTCGCCGCGTACCGCAAGGAGGCCGCCGCCAAGTCGGACGTCGAGCGGCAGGCCGACGCCAAGGAGAAGACCGGCGTCTTCACCGGCGCGTACGCCGTCAACCCGGCGACCGGCGACCGGATCCCCGTCTTCGTCGCCGACTACGTCCTGATGGGCTACGGCACGGGCGCCATCATGGCCGTCCCCGCGCACGACAGCCGCGACTTCGCCTTCGCCCGCGCCTTCGACCTGCCCATGCGCTGCGTCGTCAAGCCGTCGGACGACCGGGGCACCGACCCGGCGGAGTGGGCGGACTCCTTCGACTCCAAGGAAGCCGAGATCATCAACTCGGCCGGCCCCGAGATCTCCCTGGACGGGCTGGTCGTGCCCGAGGCCAAGGCCCGCGTGGCCGCCTGGCTGACCGAGCGGGGCATCGGCGAGGGCACCGTCAACTTCCGGCTGCGCGACTGGCTGTTCAGCCGCCAGCGCTACTGGGGCGAGCCCTTCCCGATCGTCTACGACGAGGACGGCGTCGCCCACGCGCTGCCCGAGTCGATGCTGCCGCTGGAGCTGCCCGAGGTCGAGGACTACGCGCCGCGCACCTTCGAGCCGAACGACGCGGACACCGAGCCGGAGACCCCGCTGTCCCGCAACGCGGACTGGGTCAACGTCGAGCTGGACCTGGGCGACGGTGTGAAGCCCTACCGGCGCGAGACCAACACCATGCCCAACTGGGCCGGTTCCTGCTGGTACGAGCTGCGCTACCTGGACCCGCACAACGACGAGCGGCTGGTCTCGCCCGAGGCCGAGCGCTACTGGATGGGCCCGCGCGAGGACAAGCCGCACGGCGGCGTCGACCTGTACGTCGGCGGCGCCGAGCACGCCGTGCTGCACCTGCTGTACGCGCGCTTCTGGTCCAAGGTGCTGTTCGACCTGGGGCACGTCTCCTCGGCCGAGCCGTTCCACAAGCTGTTCAACCAGGGCATGATCCAGGCGTACGTCTACCGCGACGCCCGCGGCATCGCCGTGCCGGCCGCCGAGGTCGAGGAGCGCGACGGCGCCTACTGGTACCAGGGCGAGAAGGTCTCCCGGCTGCTGGGCAAGATGGGCAAGTCCCTGAAGAACGCCGTCACGCCGGACGAGATCTGCTCCGAGTACGGCGCCGACACCCTGCGCCTGTACGAGATGGCGATGGGCCCCCTGGACGTCTCCCGCCCCTGGGACACCCGCGCCGTCGTCGGCCAGTACCGGCTGCTGCAGCGCCTGTGGCGGAACGTCGTCGACGAGAACACCGGCGAGGTCACCGTCGTCGACGCCGAGCCGGACGAGGCGACGCTGCGCGTCCTGCACAAGACGATCGACGGTGTCGGCCAGGACATGGCCAACCTGCGCTTCAACACCGCCATCGCCAAGATCACCGAGCTGAACAACCACGTCACCAAGCTGACCGAGGTGCCGCGCTCGGTCGCGGAGCGGCTGGTGCTGCTGGTCGCGCCGCTGGCCCCGCACATCGCGGAGGAGCTGTGGCGCCGGCTGGGCCACGCCGAGTCCGTCGTGCACCGGGACTTCCCGGTGGCCGACCCCGCGTACCTGGTCGACGAGGCCGTGACCTGCGTCGTCCAGATCAAGGGCAAGGTCAAGGCGCGGCTGGAGGTCGCCCCGTCGATCTCCGAGGAGGAGCTGGAGCGGGTGGCGCTGGCCGAGCCCGCGGTGGTCGCGGCGCTGGGCGGGGCGGGCGTCCGCAAGGTGATCGTGCGGGCGCCGAAGCTGGTGAACATCGTTCCGGCGTGACGTCGGTGGCTTCGGTGGTGTCCCGGGTGTGACGTCCGGGGCTCGGGGGTTTCCCCTACGGGCAGGTTGGGGGTTCCGATGGAACCCACGGCCTGCCCGTGCCGTTTACCGTGGAGAGGTGCCTCAAGAACCCGTGAACCGACCGGCCCGCCGGTCCGACCGAGAGCCCGTCGAGGAGCGCCCATGGAAGCCGTGGCCGTGATCATCGCCCTGATTTTCGCGGTCCTCGTCGCGCTCGCCGTAGTCGCGACCGTCCGGACCGTGAAGGCCGTCAAGCGCGGCGTGGACCGCACGGTGACCCAGGCCCGGCGCACGGTGGAGGACACCCGGCTCAAGGCCCGGCAGTACACGGTGCCGGGCGCCGCGGGCGAGGTGGCCCAGCTGCGGCTGTCCCTGCGGACGACGATGCGGGCCACCCAGGAGGCGCTGCGGCTGCGCGCCCCCGAGGACCCGTCGCTGTCCGAGTCCCTCGCCCTCTTCGAGCGCCTGAGCGCCCACGGCCACGAGCTGGACGACGACCTCCGGCGGCTGGAGACCGAGCCCAGCCGCGAGCGGGTGGACGCCGCCCTTCCCGAGATGCGCGAGCGCACGGAGCGCATCCGGCAGGCGGCGGACTCGCTGCGCTGGGCCGCCCAGGACCGCGCCCGCCGGTTCTCGGACGACGACCTGGCGGACCTCAGCGAGCAGATCCGGATGGAGGCGGGGGCGCTGCGGCACTGGACGCCGGTGGACGCGGAGGGGGCCACGTCGACTCCTGAGCCGAAGCGGGAAGCGGAACCCTCACCGGAACCGGAGTCGGCGCGGCCCGCGATAGCGGGACAGGACATGTGGCGGAAAGACGCCCGCCCTTGGGAGAAATGGCAGAAGAACGGACACCCCGAGGGCACGAGCTGACCGGCGGCCGCCCCGAGGACGGCCTCCGCGATCCGAAGCGATCACCATCTCGGCCCGGGCTGCTTGTCCCGCCGCCGTGCGGGTAACCTCCGGTTCATGTCCCGCCATGTCGCGATCGTCACCGATTCCACGGCCTACCTGCCCCGACAGGCGATGGAGCGGCACGGCATCACGTCCGTGCCGCTGACGGTGGTGCTGGGCGACACGGCCCTGGAGGAGGGCACCGAGGTCTCCGCCCGCTCGGTCGCCCACGCCCTGCAGAAACGCCGGCCGGTGACGACGTCCCGGCCCGCCCCCGAGGTCTTCGCCGCCGCCTACCGGGCGGCGGCCGAATCCGGAGCGGAGGGCGTGGTCTCCCTCCACCTGTCCGCCGAGTTCTCCGGCACGTACGACGCCGCACTGCTCGCGGCCCGCGAGGCGCCGGTCCCCGTCCGGGTCGTCGACACGGGCATGGTGGCGATGGCCCTCGGCTTCTGCGCCCTGGCCGCCGCCGACACGGCCTCGGCCGGCGGCACGCTCGACGAGGCGGTGGCCGCCGCCGAGAAGCGCGCGGCGGGCACGGCCGCCTTCTTCTACGTCGACACCCTCGACTACCTGCGCAGGGGAGGCCGCATCGGCGCCGCCCAGGCCCTGCTGGGCTCGGCGCTGGCGGTCAAGCCCTTGCTCCAACTCGTCGACGGCCGCATCGACCTGCGCGAAAAGGTCCGCACCGCCTCCCGGGCCGTGGCCCGCCTGGAGGAAATCGCCCTCACCCACGCCGGCTCCACCCCCGTCGACATCGCCGTACACCACCTGGCCGCCCCCGATCGTGCGACCCACCTGGCGGACCATCTCCGCGAACGGGTCCCGAATCTGGGCGAGTTGCACGTGAGCGAGGTGGGCGCGGTGATCGGGGCGCATACGGGGCCGGGGCTGCTGGGGGTGGTGGTGTCGGCGCGGTAGGGGGTGGGGGCGGGGGCCGGACAGTCCTCCCCCAGTTCCCCCCAGCTCCGCCCGGTGTCCGAGGAATGAGCGGTGGGGGCACGGAGGGGCCGCGGGGCCCGGGGGCGTAGGGCTGGGGGGTGCGTGGGTAGGGCCCCAGAGAGGCCCACGACCGTACGGCCGGGGTACGGGGTGGAGCTCCCGAGGAGGGCTGTGACTGTGGGCCCGGGGGCCCGGGGCGGGTCCCGGAAGCTTGCGGGTGCAGGGGCAGGCGGGGCGGAGCCCCCGAGGAGGGCCGTGGCCGCGGGGCGGGGGCCCGTGGCGGAGCCTCGGAGGAGCCTGGAGCGCAGAGTTGGGGGCGCGGGGGCGGAGCCCCCGGAGAAACGGTGAAAGGGCGGGGCTGGGGCACTCCCCTCACCCACCACCCACCGTAACCTCCCCGGTCGCACCCCCGGCTCGCAATCACTCACACCCCCTCGATCGGGTGACGAAGTTATCCACAACTCCGCACCCGTCCACCGGATTTAAGCAAGATCACCCACTCCCGCGGCGCACTCCTACCGTCAACTCCCATGACGACGACAGCAGCACTCGACGCGACCATCCCCACACCCGACACCACCCTCCGCGACCGCGCCTCCGCACTGATGGGATCCGCAGGACCAAAAGAAACCGCCACATCACAAGAGACCGCCGCACCGAAGGCATCCGCACCCCCGCCCACCCACGACCGCCCACCGGGCCGCCCCTCTCGCCGAGTCCGAGGCGGCTGCCGAGCCGGAGCGGGTCCGGGACGAGGGACACACGCCGGGACGACGGAACGGCCACGCGCGGGCGGGCCGCGTCCAGGAGCGAGCCGTCCCGCCTCCACCGCCCCCCGACCGACGGCGGGAAGCCCCGAGCCCCTCCCACGCCCCACCCGCTGGCGCCTCGCACTCCAGGAGAAACTGCCCCTCTGGGTCCAACTCCGATGCGGCATCGAGCCCAGAACCCTCGCCGCCCTCGCGATCGTCCTGGCCGCCGCGGGCCTCTTCGCGGCCTTTCACTTCTGGACGGGCAGACCGCGGACCGTCCCGGCCCCCACCCGGGAAACGCCCGTCGCGGCGCCCCTGCCATCGGTGCGCGCCCGCCCGGGCGCACCCCCACCCGCACCGGTGGCCGCCGTATCGGTCCCACCGGCCGGTACGCCGGGCCCGAGCGCCGGGGGAGTGGTGGTGGACGTCTCCGGCAAGGTACGCCGCCCCGGCATCCAGCGACTGCCGGCCGGCTCCCGCGTCGTCGACGCCCTGGACGCGGCGGGCGGCGCGAGCCCCGGCGTCGACATGACCGGACTCAACCGGGCGCGGGTGCTCGCGGACGGCGAGCAGATCGTGGTCGGAGCACCTCCTGGCGCCGGCCAACCCCCGCCCAACGCACCGGCCCGCACGAATGATGCGGGCCCGGGCGGCGGCCCCAGGCCGGCGACGGGGACCGCACTCGCGACAGGCGCCAACGGCCCGCTCAGCCTCAACGCGGCGACGGTGGAGCAACTGGACGCGTTGCCGGGCGTGGGCCCGGTCCTGGCGCAGCACATCGTCGACTACCGCACCCAACACGGCGGCTTCCGCTCGGTCACCGACCTCCGCCAGGTCAACGGCATCGGGGCCCGCCGCTTCGCCGACCTGCGCCCCTTGGTGCAGCCATGAGGAAAACTCTCCCGCCGACCGCGACCGACCCGCCGGACACCCCGCCGGCCCGGCCCGAGCCCCCGCCCGCGATCCCCGCCGACCTCCGGCTGATGGTGCCGGCGCTCGCCGCCTGGGCCGGAGCCGCCGCCGCACTGACGGCGGACGCGACGACGGTCACCGCGCTGTGCACGGTGGCCCTGTTCCTCTCCGCCGTGTCGGCCGGCATCGCAGTCAGGTGCCGTAAGCGGGCCGCGCCACTTCGAGCTCCCACCGCCCGCCCGACGCACCCCGCCCCTCCACCTCACCCCACCCGCCGGCCGGCTCCCGCAACAGCTCCCCGTGCGCTGCCCGACGGCGACGGACCGGCCCGCCGGGACGAGACCGCACGCCCGGGCGGAAACGCGCGCGTCGCCAGGCCCGGTCAGTCCGACGGACCGGCGAGCCACGGCGGACGGAGACATCCGGACACACCCGTCGCACCCGACGCACCCGTCGCGCCCGCGCGGTCCGACAAGGCGCCGCCGTCGCACGGCGCGATGCAGCGGCCGACACGCCCCGACCGCCCGGCACGCCCGGATGGTGCGGCGCGCGTCGACCGGCCCACGCCCGCTCACCGGACGCGGGCGACGCCTGCCGACGGCCCGGCGCGTGCGCAAGGGCCCGCGCACCCCGGCGGAAGCCGGCACTCCGACCGTCAGCCGCCCTCCGACGGACCCGCGCGGCCTGACGGCACAGCGCGTCGTCTCCGCCTTTCCCGGACCGACTGGCCGCGCCGCGCGCCGCGCCGCTGGGGTTCGGTCCTCGCCGCGGCCACCGCCGCCGCGCTGCTGTGCGGTGCCGCCGGCGCCGCGGTCGGCGCGCTGCGGGCAGCGGACGGCCGGCGGGGGCCGGTGCCGGGGCTGGCGGCGGAGTACGCGGAGGCGACGCTCGACGTCACGGTGGTCAAGGACCCCCGTGCGGTCCGGCCGCGGGCACGCGGGGCGGTGCGGGCCGCCCCGGCCGTCACCGTGGAGGGGGAGGCGACCCGGGTCGAGGTCACCCGGCGGGGGACGGCGACCGCGACCAAGGTCCGGACGCCGGTCCTGCTCCTCGTCCGGCCCGACTGGCTGGGCATCCTGCCGTCCACCCGACTCCGGGTGACCGGCCGGCTGGCGCCGCCCACGTACGACGGCGACAGGATCGCGGCCGTCGTCCGGGTCCGGCACGGACCGCCCCAGGTGATCGGGCAACCGACCGGGCTCCAGAAGACCGCCGCACGGCTCCGCGCGGGCCTGCGCGAGGCCACCGACGGACTGACGCCGGACGCGCGGGCCCTGTTGCCGGGCCTGGTGGTCGGGGACACGTCCCGCATCCCGCCCGATCTCGACGAGGCGTTCCACGCCACGGACCTCACTCATTTGCTTGCCGTCTCCGGAAGCAACCTGACCATCCTGCTCACCCTGCTGATCGGCCCCGCGCATCTGGCGGCGCGGGCCGAACGCCGGGGCCTGGCCGGGCGGCTGGGCATCCCTCTGCGGGGGACGGCGGTCGTGGGCGGGCTGCTGGTGCTGGGGTTCGTCGTGGTGTGCCGGCCGGAGCCGAGCGTGCTCCGGGCCGCGGCCTGCGGCCTGGTCGCCCTGCTCGCCCTCGCCACGGGCCGCCGCCGCACCCTGCTGCCCGCCCTGGCGGCGGCCATCCTGGCGCTGGTGCTCTACGACCCTTGGTTGGCGCGGAGTTACGGGTTCCTGCTGTCCGTCCTGGCCACCGGCGCCCTGCTGACGGTGGCTCCGCGCTGGAGCGCGGCGCTGCGCCGGCGTGGTGTGCCGGCCCGGCTCGCGGAGGCCTTCGCGACGACCGCAGCGGCGCAGGCCGCCTGCGCGCCGGTGATCGTGCTGCTGTCGTCCCGGGTGAGCCTGGTCGGCATTCCCTGCAACCTGCTCGCGGAGCTCGCGGTCGCCCCGGCCACGATCCTGGGCTTCGCGACCCTGGTCACCGCCCCGTTCACCGCTCCCGTGGCACACGGCCTCGCCTGGCTCGCGGGCCGGCCCGCCGGCTGGACGGCGGCCGTGGCGCGGACCGGCGCGGCCCTCCCCGGCGCGGAGGTCGCCTGGCCGAGCGGCTGGTCGGGAGCGGCGCTGATGGCCGCGGGCGTCGTGGCCGCCGGGTACGCGGTCCACCGAGCCGCCCGGCGCTCCGAGCGGCATTCCGAGCGGCACCTGCCCCGCCGCCGACGCCGACGGCGCTGGTTCGGCGCGCTCTGTGCGCTCCTTCTCGCCCTGGCGATCATCCGGCCGGCTCCACTGACCCGGATCGTCACCGGCTGGCCGCCGCCCGGCTGGCGGTTCGCGGCCTGCGACGTGGGGCAGGGCGACGCCCTGGCGCTCGCGGCGGGTGACGGAGCGGCCGTCGTCGTGGACGCCGGGCCCGAGCCCCGGGCCGTCGACCACTGCTTGCGCGCGCTGGGCGTGCGGACCGTGCCGCTCCTGCTGCTGACGCACTACCACGCCGATCACGTGGACGGACTGCCCGGCGTCCTGCGCGGCCGGGCGGTGGGGACGATCGAGGGCACCCCGTTCGAAGAACCGCCCGGGCAGGCCGCGTTCGTGCGCGGCGAGGCACGCCGCGCGGGTGTCCCGGTCGTCGCCGCGGCACCCGGCGAACGCGGCCGGCTCGGTCCGCTGTCCTGGGAGGTGCTGTGGCCGCCGTCTCCGGGGGAGGCGGCCGAGGCGGAGGACGGCCCCAACGACGCCAGCGTCACCCTTCTCGTCCGCGCCCGGGAGCTGACCCTCCTGCTCCTCGGCGACCTCGAACCGCCGGCCCAGCACGCCCTCCTGGAGCGGCATCCGGAGCTGCCGCCGGTGGACGTCCTGAAGGTCGCCCACCACGGCTCGGCCCACCAGGACGCCGAGCTGCTGCACCGTGCGCGGCCCCGGCTGGCCGTCGTCTCGGTGGGGACGGGCAACTCCTACGGGCATCCCGCGCCGCGGACGCTCACCGCCCTGCGCGCGGAGGGCGCGGTGGTGCTGCGGACCGACCGTGACGGGCCGGTGGCGGTGACGGGCGCGGCCGACGCCGTCCTGGGCGGCCAGGACCCGGCGGCGCGGCCTCCGGAACGGGGGACGGGGCGGGGAACGGAACGGGGGAGCGGACGGTTCAGTCCGTCTCGATCCAGCCCTCGTACTCCTCGGCGAGGGCGTGCAGCGCGGCGGAGTCCAGGACGCCGTCCGGGTCCTCCAGGACGACCAGCCACTGAGCGTCCTCCGCGTCGTCCTCTCCGGCCAGCGCCTCGCGGACGATCTGCGGCGTCCCGTCCAGGGGGTGTTCGGCCGCGGCCCGCTCGGCCGCCTCCTCGGCGGCCTCCCGGTCCGGGAGCACCAGCAGGAAGCGGGAAGGGCGGTCGACGGAGGAAGAGGAAGGGGGAACGCTGCTCACCCGCTCATTGTGCGGCATGCCCGCACGACCGTGGAGGGGAGCGCCCGGCCCGCGCGGGACGGAGTGTCCGACCCGCGTGGGATGCTGGGTCCGATGGCCAGGAACACCGCGGGCAAAGCCGCGAACGACGATCTGCTCGCCCCCGTCACGCTCGCCGTGGGGCAGGAAGAGCTTCTCCTCGACCGCGCCGTGCAGGAGGTGGTGGCCGCGGCCCGCGCCGCCGACGCGGACACCGACGTCCGTGACCTCGCGCCGGACGCGCTCCAGCCCGGCACCCTCGCCGAGCTGACCAGCCCGTCGCTGTTCGCGGAGCGCAAGGTCGTGATCGTGCGCAACTCCCAGGACCTCTCGGCGGACACGATCAAGGACGTCAAGGGCTACCTGGGCGCCCCGGCCGAGGAGATCACCCTCGTTCTGCTGCACGCCGGCGGTGCGAAGGGCAAGGGGCTGCTGGACGCCGCCCGGAAGGCGGGGGCCCGGGAGGTCGCCTGCCCCAAGATGACCAAGCCGGCCGACCGGCTGGCGTTCGTCCGGCAGGAGTTCCGGTCCACGCGCCGGTCCGCGACGCCGGAGGCGTGCCAGGCGCTCGTCGACGCCATCGGCAGCGACCTGCGCGAGCTGGCCAGCGCCTGCGCACAGCTCGTCGCCGACGTCGAGGGCACGATCGACGAGGCGGTCGTCGCCCGCTACTACACCGGCCGGGCCGAGGCGTCGAGCTTCACCGTCGCCGACCGGGCCGTGGAGGGCCGGGCCGCCGAGGCCCTGGAGGCGCTGCGCTGGGCCATGTCCACCGGCGTCGCGCCGGTGCTGATCACCAGCGCCCTCGCCCAGGGCGTGCGCTCGATCGGCAAGCTCGCCTCGGCACCGCGCGGTGCCCGGCCGGGCGACCTGGCCCGTGAGCTCGGCATGCCGCCGTGGAAGATCGACCGGGTGCGCCAGCAGATGCGCGGCTGGTCGGCGGACGGCGTCGCGGCCGCGCTGCGCGCCGTCGCCGAGGCGGACGCTGGGGTCAAGGGCGGCGGCGACGATCCGGAGTACGCCTTGGAGAAGGCCGTGGTCGCGGTGGCCCGGGCGGCCCGCAGTCGCTCCTGAGCGCGCGCCCGCCCGGGCCGCCAGGTACCCCGAAGCCGTTCCTGAGCGACGCGGCATGCCCGGAGGGCCGCCGCGTACCCCGAGTTCCTCCCGAGCCCCGAGTACGCCGAAGGCCCCGGTCCGTCCTGGGGAAGGACGGGCCCGGGGCCTCGGTTTCGTTCGGTGAGCCGTCAGGCTCTTGCCGCGCCCGCGTGGCGAACGACCGAGCGCGGCGGGGTGCCGTTCCGGAGCGGTAGAGGGGCCGCTGGTTCCGGTACCGGCAGGGACCGGGGCTCACGCCCCGGAAAGGCTTCAGCCCTTGAGGGCGGCAACCTGCTTGGCCAGCGCCGACTTCTTGTTGGCGGCGGCGTTCTTGTGCAGGACACCCTTGCTGGCGGCCTTGTCGAGCTTCTTGCCGGCCAGGGCGACGGCGGCGGTGGCCTTGGCGGCGTCACCGGCGACGATGGCCTCGCGGGCCGCGCGGACAGCGGTCTTGACCGAGGACTTGACGGACTTGTTGCGCAGGCGCGCCTTCTCGTTGGTCTTGTTCCGCTTGATCTGGGACTTGATGTTCGCCACGAAAGAGCCTTTTCAGGTTCGTTGGATTTCGAGAGTGCGCTCCGCGCGTGAGAGGGTCGCGAAGCACAGTGGACCAGGCTACCAGCCCGCCCCGGGCCGTCCCAAACCGGACGGCGGCCGCCGCTCATGGGAGCATGGAGGGGTCGTATACCCGACTCCCGCCGAGACTGGCGTGCAAACGCCGAAGTCACCGAATGGATCCTGCGTGCCCGCGACCCCTACCAACGTGCCCGAGCCGAGCCGTACCGACCCGGCTCTGATCCGTAACTTCTGCATCATCGCGCACATCGACCATGGCAAGTCGACGCTCGCCGACCGGATGCTTCAGCTGACCGGCGTGGTCGACTCGCGGCAGATGCGCGCGCAGTACCTCGACCGGATGGACATCGAGCGCGAGCGCGGCATCACGATCAAGTCGCAGGCGGTCCGCCTCCCCTGGGCGCCCTCCGAGGACGAGTCGAAGACGACGCACATCCTCAACATGATCGACACCCCGGGCCACGTCGACTTCACCTACGAGGTCTCCCGCTCCCTCGCCGCGTGCGAGGGCTGCATCCTCCTGGTGGACGCCGCCCAGGGCATCGAGGCCCAGACCCTCGCCAACCTCTACCTGGCGATGGAGAACGACCTCACGATCATCCCGGTCCTCAACAAGATCGACCTGCCGGCCGCGCAGCCCGAGAAGTTCGCCGCCGAGCTGGCCAACCTCGTCGGCTGCGACCCGTCCGACGTCCTCAAGGTCTCCGCGAAGACCGGCGTCGGCGTCCCCGAGCTGCTGGACCGCGTCGTCCGCGACGTCCCGGCCCCGGTCGGCGTCAAGGACGCCCCGGCCCGCGCGATGATCTTCGACTCGGTCTACGACGCCTACCGCGGCGTCGTGACGTACGTGAAGGTCGTCGACGGCACGCTGCGCAAGCGCGAGCGGATCAAGATGATGTCGACCGGCGCCCAGCACGAGCTGCTGGAGATCGGCACCAACTCCCCGGAGATGCTGTCCGCGGACGGTCTGTCCGTCGGTGAGGTCGGCTACCTGATCACCGGCGTGAAGGACGTCCGCCAGTCCAAGGTCGGCGACACCATCACCCAGTTCCAGAACGGGGCGACCCAGGCGCTGGGCGGGTACAAGGACCCCAAGCCGATGGTCTTCTCCGGCCTGTACCCGCTGGACGGCTCGGACTACCCGGAGCTGCGCGAGGCGCTCGACAAGCTCCAGCTCAACGACGCCGCGCTGGTGTACGAGCCGGAGACGTCCGCCGCGCTGGGCTTCGGCTTCCGCGTCGGCTTCCTGGGCCTGCTCCACCTGGAGGTCATCCGCGAGCGCCTGGAGCGCGAGTTCGGTCTCGACCTGATCGCCACCGCGCCGAACGTGGTCTACAACGTCCTCATGGAGGACGGCACCGAGCACGAGGTGACCAACCCGAGCGAGTTCCCGACCGGCAAGATCGCCGAGGTGCACGAGCCGGTCGTCCGGGCCACCATCCTGGCGCCCAGCGAGTTCATCGGCGCGATCATGGAGCTCTGCCAGACCCGCCGCGGTGTCCTGCTGGGCATGGACTACCTCTCCGAGGACCGCGTCGAGATCCGCTACACGCTGCCCCTCGCCGAGGTCGTCTTCGACTTCTTCGACCAGCTCAAGTCCAAGACCCGCGGCTACGCCTCGCTGGACTACGAGCCCACCGGCGAGCAGATCTCCGACCTGGTCAAGGTCGACATCCTGCTGCACGGCGACAAGGTCGACGCCTTCTCGGCGATCACCCACAAGGACAAGGCGTACGCCTACGGCGTCCGGCTCGTCGCCAAGCTCCGCGAGCTCATCCCGCGGCAGAACTTCGAGGTGCCGATCCAGGCCGCGATCGGCTCCCGCGTCATCGCCCGTGAGACCGTCCGCGCCATTCGCAAGGATGTTCTCGCGAAGTGCTACGGCGGTGACATCTCCCGTAAGCGGAAGCTCCTGGAGAAGCAGAAGGAGGGCAAGAAGCGAATGAAGATGGTCGGCAGTGTGGAAGTTCCGCAGGAGGCCTTCATCGCGGTGCTCTCCTCGGACGAGAGTGGCGAGAAGGGCAAGAAGTAGCCGGTCCCGCCCCCGCCGCGCCCCCGGCGGCGCACGGACGCCCGCTCCCCGCGAGGGAGCGGGCGTTTCCGTAGGCCCATGGGGTCCCCGGGGAGTTCCCGTCGCCCCGGGCGGCATCCCGCGCGGTACGTGTACGCGCCACCAATCACTTTCGGTCACAGGTTCAACAAGGCTTTCTGGGCCTCTTACATGACGGCCCCGGCGCCTCTAGTCTGATCACTGCTTGAAGGTTACTCGCGAGTCACCCAGCAACGAGGCGGGCCCCGGAGGATGCCGTGACCGACACCAGGACTTTGCTCGAGAACCGGCCGCCCTCCGTGGCGACGCTCTTCCTCGAACGCGTCGCCGCCACTCCCGATGCCGAGGCCTACCGGTATCCCGTGCCGCCCCCCTCCGGCCGCGGCCCGTCCGCCTGGGCCTCGCTCACCTGGAAACAGGCCGCCGAGCGGGTGTTCGCGATCTCCGCCGGGCTGATCGGACTCGGCGTCGCCCCCGAGGAGCGCGTCGCCCTCGCCTCCAACACCCGCGTCGAGTGGATCCTCGCCGACCTGGGCATCCTCTGCTCCGGCGCCGCCACCACCCCGCTCTACCCCAGCACCAACGCCGAGGAGTCGGCGTTCATGCTCGCCGACTCCGAGAGCAAGGTGCTCATCGCGGAGGACGCCGCCCAGCTCGCCAAGGCCCGCGAGCAGCGCGACGCCCTCCCCGGCCTGGCGCACGTCGTGGTGATCGACGAAGCGGACGCGGTACCCGCCGAAGGGGACCCGGACGGCTGGGTGCTCTCCCTCGCCGAGCTGGAACGACGCGGCGCGGCCCGCCTGAAGGAGACCCCGGACCTGGTCCGCGACCGGGTCGCCGCGATCCGCTCCGAGCAGCTCGCCACCCTCATCTACACCTCCGGCACCACCGGCCGCCCCAAGGGCGTCCGCCTCCGCCAGGACAGCTGGTCGTACATGGCCCGCGCCATCGAGGCCACCGGCCTGGTCCGCCCCGACGACGTCCAGTACCTCTGGCTCCCGCTCGCGCACGTCTTCGGCAAGGTGCTCACGGCCGGGCACATCGGCATCGGCCACGTCACCGCCGTCGACGGCCGCGCGGACAAGATCGTCGAGAACCTGCCGGTCGTCCGGCCGACCTATATGGCGGCCGTGCCCCGCGTCTTCGAGAAGGTCTACAACGGCGTGGTCGCCAAGGCCCGGGAGGGCGGCGGGGCCAAGTACAAGATCTTCCAGTGGGCCGCCGAGGTGTCCCGCGAGTACGCCAGAGTCTCGCAGGACAACTACCGCCGCACCGGCAGCCGTTCCGTCCCCTTCGCGCTCGCCGCCCGCCACAAGGCCGCCGACGTCCTCGTCTACGCCAAGATCCGGGAGGCGTTCGGCGGCCGGCTGCGCGCCTGCATCTCCGGCGCGTCCGCCCTCGCCCCCGACATCGGCCTCTTCTTCTCCGGCGCCGGCATCCACATCCTGGAGGGCTACGGCCTCACCGAGACCAGCGCCGCCAACTTCGTCAACCCCGGCGAGGCGTACCGCACCGGCACCGTCGGCAAGCCGCTCCCCGGCACCGAGGTCCGCATAGCGGACGACGGCGAGGTCCTGCTGCGCGGTCCCGGGATCATGGAGGGCTACCACGGACTGCCCGAGCGCACGGCGGAAGTCCTCGAACCGGACGGCTGGTTCCACACCGGCGACATCGGCGAACTGTCGCCCGACGGCTTCCTGCGCATCACCGACCGCAAGAAGGACCTGATCAAGACGTCGGGCGGCAAGTACGTCGCCCCCGCCGAGGTCGAGGGCCGCTTCAAGGGCATCTGCCCGTTCGTCTCCAACATCCTCGTCCACGGCGCCGACCGGAACTACTGCACCGCCCTCATCGCCCTGGACGAGCCCTCCCTGCTCAAGTGGGCGGCCGACCACGGCCTCGGCGGCCGCACGTACGCCGAGGTGGTCGCCGCGCCGCAGACCGAGGAGATGGTCGGGGAGTACGTCCGACGGCTCAACGAGGGCCTCCAGCGCTGGCAGACGATCAAGAAGTTCCGGCTGCTGCCGCGCGACCTGGACGTGGAGCACGGGGAGCTCACGCCCAGCCTCAAGCTGAAGCGGCCCGTCGTGGAGCGGGAGTACAAGGACCTGATCGAGGAGATGTACGAGGGCACGCGCGAGCGCTGACCGGGGCGCCTCCCCGCGCCCCGGTGCCCGAGGGCTCGAGCACGGTCCGGCGTCCGGCGGTCATGCCGGACAATGGACCCATGCCTTCCGTACTGCCCGACGGCGAGCCCGTGCCCGACGACGGGGCGCTGCCCCCGCACGCCCTCGCCGACGCGGGCCGGCGGCCCCTCGGCTTCTACCTGCACGTCCCGTACTGCGCCACCCGCTGCGGCTACTGCGACTTCAACACCTACACCGCGAGCGAGCTGCGCGGCTCCGGCGGCGCCCTGGCCTCCCGCGACAACTACGCCGACACCGTCGCCGAGGAGATCCGGCTGGCGCGCAAGGTGCTCGGCGACGACCCGCGCCCGGTCGAGACGGTCTTCGTCGGCGGCGGCACGCCCACCCTGCTGCCCGCCGCCGATCTGGGCCGGATGCTCGCCGCCGTCCGCGACGAGTTCGGCCTCGCCCCCGGCGCCGAGGTCACCACCGAGGCCAACCCGGAGTCCGTCGACCCCCGCTACCTGGAGGAACTGCGGGCCGCCGGCTTCAACCGAGTCTCCTTCGGCATGCAGAGCGCCCGGCAGCACGTCCTGAAGATCCTCGACCGCACGCACACCCCCGGCCGCCCCGAGGCGTGCGTCGCCGAGGCCCGCGCCGCCGGCTTCGACCACGTCAATCTCGACCTGATCTACGGCACCCCCGGCGAGAGCGACGACGACTGGCGCGCCTCGCTGGACGCCGCCATCGCCGCCGGCCCCGACCACGTCTCGGCCTACGCCCTGATCGTGGAGGAGGGCACCCAGCTGGCCCGCCGCATCCGCCGGGGCGAGGTCCCCATGACCGACGACGACGTCCACGCCGACCGCTACCTGATCGCCGAGGAGCGGCTCACGGCGGCGGGCTTCTCCTGGTACGAGGTCTCCAACTGGGCCACCACGGACGCCGGCCGCTGCCGCCACAACGAGCTGTACTGGCGCGGCGCGGACTGGTGGGGCGCGGGGCCCGGCGCCCACTCGCACGTCGGCGGGGTGCGGTGGTGGAACGTCAAGCATCCGGGCGCCTACGCGCAGGCCCTGGCCGAGGGCCGCTCCCCGGGGGCGGGCCGCGAGATCCTGGCCGAAGAGGACCGGCGCGTCGAGCGCATCCTGCTGGAATTGCGCCTGGTGGACGGCTCCCCGCTGTCCCTCCTGAAGCCGGCGGGGCTCGCGGCGGCGGAGAAGGCCCTGGCGGACGGTCTGCTCCAGCGCGCGCCGTACGAGGCCGGGCGCGCCGTGCTCACGCTCCGGGGGCGGCTGCTGGCGGACGCGGTGGTGCGGGACCTGGTGGACTGATTGCCTGATCGGGTGAACTGACGCGTATCGCCCCCGTCTGCGCCTAGCCTCTCCCTAGGCCGTCGCCGAAACCAGGAGCGGCGATGCGGAGGACCACGGAGATGATGGCTGTGGACGAACGACTGATCGCGCTCATTGACGAGCACCCCGAGGTCTTCGAGGGGTACAAGATCGAGTTGTTGCGGGGGGACATCGTGATGATGGCGGGGCCCGACTGGGTTCACAACAAGATCGTTCTCTGGACGCAGCGGCAGTTCTCGCTCGACCGCTGGGAACCGCTCCAGACCCAGGACATCGCCATCCCTGGCGAGGACAGCGAACCGCAGCCGGACCTGCTGGTGATGGAGCAAGGTGCGTTCGAGGGCCCCGGCCGGCTGGTCCCCGCCGCGGCCGCCACGCTGCTCGTGGAGGTCGTCTCCAAGACCAGCGCCCTCCGTGACTACCACCAGAAGCGCTCGATGTACGCGGCCGGTCGCGTCCCCGCCTACCTGATCATCGATCCGTTCGCCGCCAAGTGCGTGCTCTTGACCGAGCCCTTCGGCGCCGGCGAAAAGGCCGACTACCGGACGGAACGCACCAGCAAGTTCGGCGAACCCGTGCCGCTCGACCTGATGGGCGTCACCCTGGACACGTCCGACTTCCGCACCCTCCCCGGCACCCCCCGCTAACTCCCCACCGTCACAAAGTCGATCAGCTCCTCCACCCGCCCCAGCAACTCCGGCTCCAGGTCCTTGTACGACCGCACCCCCGCCAGGATCCGCTGCCACGCGGCTCCCGTGTTCACCGGCCAGCCCAGCGCCCGGCAGACCCCCGTCTTCCAGTCCTGCCCCCGCGGCACGGACGGCCACCGCGCGATCCCCACGGACGACGGTTTCACCGCCTCCCACACGTCCACGTACGGATGCCCGACGACGAGCACGTGCTCGCCCGTGACCTCCGCCGCGATGCGCGACTCCTTCGATCCCGGCACCAGGTGGTCCACCAGGACGCCCAGCCGCGCGTCCGGCCCGGGGGCGAAGTCGCGGACGATGGACGGGAGGTCGTCGACGCCCTCCAGGTACTCGACGACGACGCCCTCGATGCGCAGGTCGTCACCCCAGACGCGTTCGACCAGTTCCGCGTCGTGCCGCCCCTCGACGTAGATCCGTCCGGCCCGCGCCACGCGCGCCCGGGCGCCGGGGACGGCGATCGAACCGGAGGCGGTACGGGCGGGTCCGGACGGTGTGCGCGGCGCCGCGGAGGGACGGACGAGGGTGACGACGCGGCCCTCCAGCAGGAAGCCGCGCGGTTCCAGCGGGAAGACGCGGTGCTTGCCGAAGCGGTCCTCCAAGGTCACGGCCGGCCCCTGTGCGGTCTTCTCGCAGCGGACGACCGCCCCGCAGAAGCCGGTCGTGACCTCCTCCACCACCAGGTCCGGTTCGGCCGGCACCTCCGGGACGGGGACGCTCCGCTTCCAGGGAGGCGTCAGGTCGGGGCCGTACTGTCTGCTGCGCACGCGCAGACGATAGGAAAAACCCGCCCTCCCGGCCTACGACACGCCGAAGCGGCGTGCCAGCGCGTTGCGTTGCTCACGGACAAACCGGGCATCGACCGCCGCGCCGTGCCCCGGTACGTACACCGCGTCGTCGCCCCCGAGGGCGAGCAGCCGGTCCAGCGCCGCCGGCCAGGCGGCCGGTGCGGCGTCGGGGCCGGCCTGCGGTTCGCCGGACTCCTCGACGAGGTCGCCGCAGAAGACGACGTCCGGGGCCCCGCCGTCGCCCGGCACCAGGACGGCCAGGTCGTGCCGGCTGTGGGCGGCTCCCAGCGCGACGAGACGGGCCCGCCGCCCGCCGCCGAGGTCGAGCTCCGCTCCGTCGGCGACCTCGTGGGCCGGGGTCACCAGCCGGGCCGCGGCCTCGGCGGCGTCGCGCGCGTCCATCCCGTACCGGACCGCGTCCTCCCGCAGTTCCCCGGGGGCGAGCTGATCGGCGAGCCCCGCCGCCCCGTACACCGCCGCGCCCGCGAACGCGGCGGTGCCGAAGACGTGGTCGAAGTGGCCATGTGTGAGTGCGATGTGCGTCACGGGCCGCCCGAAGAGCTCCCGCACCTCCCGCTCGATCTCCCCACCCTCACGGAGCGTCGCCCCCGTGTCCACGACCAGGACGCCCGACGCCCCGACGACCGCCCCCGTCGTCGCGTCCCAGCGCGGCAGCCTGCGCCGGGCCACCCCCGGCGCGAGCCGTTCCCAGCGCGCCCCCCTGTGCTGCTCCTGGTCCGTTCCTCCGTGGTTTCCCATGCCGGGAACCTAACGCGCGCGCGGTACGGTGACCCGTCCGGCGGCGCACGCGGATCGGACGCGGATCGGATACGGAGCGCGACTGCCTTGCCGTGGCCGTGGTGGACCGCCGTACACTGACGTGTGGGGTTTGGCACTCGTGACCTTTGAGTGCCAGGCACGAGACCCGGGTAAGACCCGGGCAGGACCCCGCGAGACGGCTGGACCCGCTGGACTGGAGGTGTGCGCGGATGCTGAGCGAACGCAGGCTCAAGGTCCTGCGTGCCATCGTCCAGGACTACGTGGGCACCGAGGAGCCCGTCGGCTCCAAGGCCCTCACCGAGCGTCACCACCTCGGCGTGTCCCCTGCGACGGTGCGCAACGACATGGCGGTGCTGGAGGAGGAGGGGTTCATCGCCCAGCCCCACACCAGCGCCGGCCGGATCCCGACCGACAAGGGCTACCGCCTCTTCGTCGACCGGCTGGCGGGCGTCAAGCCGCTGTCCTCCGCGGAGCGGCGCGCGATCCAGAACTTCCTGGACGGCGCGGTCGACCTGGACGACGTGGTGGCCCGCACGGTGCGGCTGCTGGCGCAGCTCACCCGGCAGGTGGCGGTCGTGCAGTACCCGTCGCTGACCCGGTCGACCGTCCGGCACGTGGAGCTGCTGCCGCTCGCCCCCGCGCGGGTGATGCTGGTGCTGATCACGGACACCGGGCGGGTCGAGCAGCGGATGGTCGACTGCCCGGCGCCGGTCGGCGAGGTGGCGCTGGCGGATCTGCGGGCGCGGCTCAACAGCCGCGTGGTGGGCCGGCGGTTCACGGATGTGCCGCAGCTGGTGCAGGATCTCCCCGATTCCTTCGAGCAGGACGATCGCGGAACCGTTTCGACGGTCCTGGCCGTTCTCCTGGAGACCCTGGTCGAGGAGACCGAGGAGCGGCTGATGATCGGCGGCACCGCCAATCTCACCCGTTTCGGTCATGACTTCCCGCTGACGATCCGGCCCGTGCTGGAGGCGTTGGAGGAGCAGGTCGTCCTCCTCAAGCTGCTCGGCGAGGCCACGGATTCAGGCATGACCGTCCGCATCGGTCATGAGAACGCCCACGAGGGCCTGAACTCCACATCCGTCGTCGCCGTCGGCTACGGTTCGGGCGACGAAGCCGTCGCCAAACTCGGCGTGGTCGGACCGACCCGCATGGATTACCCCGGAACGATGGGAGCGGTACGCGCAGTGGCACGTTACGTCGGACAGATCCTGGCGGAGTCGTAAGTGGCCACGGACTACTACGCGGTCCTGGGCGTACGGCGCGATGCCTCGCAGGACGAGATCAAGAAGGCCTTCCGCCGCCTCGCCCGCGAGCTGCACCCGGACGTCAACCCGGACCCGAAGACGCAGGAGCGGTTCAAGGAGATCAACGCCGCTTACGAGGTGCTCTCGGACCCGCAGAAGAAGCAGGTCTACGACCTCGGCGGCGACCCGCTCTCGTCCTCGGGCGGCGGCGGTGGCGCCGGCGGCTTCGGTGCCGGGTTCGGCAACTTCTCCGACATCATGGACGCCTTCTTCGGTCAGGCGTCGCAGCGCGGCCCGCGCTCGCGCACCCGCCGCGGCCAGGACGCGATGATCCGGCTGGAAGTCGACCTGGACGAGGCGACGTTCGGCACGACCAAGGAGATCCAGGTCGACACGGCCGTCGTCTGCACCACGTGCAGCGGCGAGGGCGCCGCCCCCGGCACGTCCGCGCAGACCTGTGACATGTGCCGCGGCCGTGGTGAGGTCTCGCAGGTCACCCGCTCGTTCCTGGGCCAGGTCATGACCTCCCGCCCGTGCCCGCAGTGCCAGGGCTTCGGCACGGTCGTGCCGACGCCGTGCCCGGAGTGCGCCGGCGACGGCCGTGTCCGGTCCCGCCGCACGCTGACGGTCAAGATCCCCGCCGGTGTCGACAACGGCACCCGCATCCAGCTCGCGGGCGAGGGCGAGGTCGGCCCCGGCGGCGGCCCGGCCGGCGACCTCTACGTCGAGATCCACGAGAAGCCGCACTCGGTCTTCCAGCGGCGCGGTGACGACCTGCACTGCACGGTCACCATCCCGATGACCGCGGCGGCGCTGGGCACCAAGGTGCCGCTGGAGACGCTGGACGGCCTGGAGGAGATCGACATCCGGCCCGGCACCCAGTCCGGCCAGGCGATCCCGCTGCACCAGCGCGGTGTCACGCACCTGCGCGGCGGCGGGCGCGGCGATCTCATCGTGCACGTCGAGGTGACGACGCCCGGCAAGCTCGACGCACAGCAGGAGGAGCTGCTCCGGCAGCTCGCCAAGATCCGTGGCGAGGAGCGGCCGACGGGCGAGTTCAAGCCGGGGCAGCAGGGGCTGTTCTCGCGGCTGAAGGACGCGTTCAACGGGCGCTAGCGGACGGGCCGGATCCGGGGGCGTCCGGGTCCGGGCCGGCGCGGCCCGGGTTCCGTTCGGCACGGTCCGAGGAGCGTGACACGATGTGGTCATGGCCTTTGAATCCGTTGGGGAATCCGTAGGGGAACCCGTTGGGGACACCGCGCTGACCGGCCTGTTCCGGCACCCGATCGTGCAGGCCCCGATGGCGGGCGGCGGCTCCTGCCCGCCGCTCGCCGCGGCCGTCTCCGAGGCCGGCGGCCTCGGCTTCCTCGCCGCCGGCTACAAGACGCCGGCCGCGATGTACGAGGAGATCAAGCAGCTCCGTGCCCGTACGTCCCGGCCCTTCGGCGTGAACCTGTTCATGCCGCAGCCGCCCGCCGCGGACCCCGCGGCCGTCGAGGTCTACGCCGAGCAACTCGCGGGCGAGGCCACCTGGTACGACGCGCCCCTGGGCGACTGGGACCGGGCCACCGACGACGGGTACGAGGCCAAGCTCGCCATCCTCCTGGACGACCCGGTTCCGGTCGTCTCGTTCACCTTCGGCTGCCCGTCCGCCGAGGACCTCGCGGCGCTCGCCGCGGCCGGCACGGTGACGGCGGTGACCGTCACCTCCGTCGCCGAGGCGCGGGCCGCCCGGGAGGCGGGCGCCGCCGCGCTCTGCGTCCAGGGCGTCGAGGCCGGCGGCCACCAGGGCACCCACCACGACGATCCCCGGCTGGACGGCGCGGGGGCCGGTGCCGGGCTGCTCGCCCTGCTCACCGAGGTCCGGGAGGCGGTCCCGCTGCCGCTGGTCGCCGCGGGCGGGCTGATGCGCGGCGCCCAGATAGCGGCCGTGCTCGCCGCGGGCGCCTGTGCCGCGCAGTTCGGCACGGCGTTCCTCGCCTGCCCGGAGTCCGGCGCGAGCGAGCTGCACAAACGGGCGCTGACCGACCCGCTGTTCACCGGCACCGAACTGACCCGCGCCTTCTCCGGGCGCCCGGCCCGTGGCCTGGTGAACCGATTCATCCGGGAGCACGGTCCCTACGCCCCCGCCGCCTACCCCCAGGTCCACTACCTGACGGCCGGCCTCCGCAAGGCCGCCGCCGCGGCGGGCGACCCGCAGGCCGTCAACCTGTGGGCGGGCCAGGGCCACCGCCTGGCCCGCGACCTCCCGGCGGCCCGCCTCGTCGAGGTCCTGGTCACCGAACTCGACGCGGCCCGCGCGTCCTTGACAGCACCATCGCGAGGGAGCGACTCATGACAGCGCCGGTCTTCCTGGTCGAGGAGGACTCCCTCACGGGCGTCTTCCCCGGCACCGTCTTCCCCCTCGACGGCCCCGAGGGCCGGCACGCCGTCTCCGTCCGCCGGCTGCGCGTCGGCGAGGACATCGTGCTGACGGACGGCCGGGGCACGGGCGCGCACGGCACGGTGGCCGCCGTCAGCGGCAAGGACCACCTCGACGTCGCCGTCACCTCCGTCCGCTCCGAGCCGCTGCCCGAGCCGCGGATCACCGTCGTCCAAGCCCTCCCCAAGGGCGACCGCGGCGAACTCGCCGTCGAGACCATGACGGAGACCGGCGCCGACGCGATCGTCCCCTGGGCCGCCTCCCGCTGCGTCACCCAGTGGAAGGGCGACCGCGGCCTGAAGTCCCTCGGCAAGTGGCGCGCGACGGCGAGAGAGGCCGGCAAGCAGTCCCGCCGCCTGCGCTTCCCGGACGTCGCCGACCTGATGACGACCCGCCAGGTCGCCGCCCTCCTCGCCGACGCCGCCTTCGCGGCCGTCCTCCACGAGGAGGGCAGCACCCCCCTCGCCACCGCGGGCCTCCCGGAGACCGGCGACATCGTCCTCGTCGTCGGTCCCGAGGGCGGCGTCTCCCCCGAGGAACTGGCGGCCTTCGAAGCCGCCGGCGCCCACCCCTACCGCCTCGGCCCCAGCGTCCTCCGCACCTCCACGGCGGGCACGGCGGCGACGGCACTGCTGCTGGGACGGACGGGGCGGTGGAGCTGAGCCGGGGCCGCGGCGGAGTGCCGCGGGGAGGGAAGCCCGCGGCATGACCGAGGACGAACTGGTCGCACTGGTCCGGCGCGTCATGGACGCGGACGGCGCCACGGAAGCCGAGCACGACGCCCTCGTCGCCCTCCTGGAGCGCCATGTCCCCCACCCGGCCGTCACCGACCTGATCTTCCACACCCGCCCGGAACCGACGGCGGAGCAGGTCGTCGCCGCGGCACTGGCGTACCGCCCGATCGCGCTGTGACCCCCGGGTGGTGTCCGAGGACGCGGCCGTCGCCGGGCCGGCGTCCGGACATCCGCCGGTGCGCCGCGAACCGGTTTTCCTCACCCACGACCACGCGGCGCGGGAAGCGCCGCACCTCTGAAGGGAGTTCCCCGTGCGCGTCCTCGCTCTCCTCGCCCACCCCCAGCCCGGCAGCTTCAACCACACGCTTTTCGCGGCGGTGACGGACGAGTTGGGTGCCCGCGGGTGTGAGGTCCTCGCGCACGACCTCTGCGCGGAGGGGTTCGATCCGCTCCTGCGGGCCGACGAGACGGGCACGGTGGCGGGTGCCGGGACGGCGGATGACGCGCTCGTGGCCCGGTACCGCGCGGAGCTCGCCAGGGCGGACGGTCTGGTGTTCGTCCACCCCAACTGGTGGGGGATGCCCCCGGCCGTGCTGGCCGGCTGGGTGCAGCGGGTGCTCGCGCCCGGCGTCGCCTACAAGCTGGAGCACGCGGACGGCGAACCCGAGGGGCTGCTCCGGGCCGGCCGGGCGCTGGTGCTCAACACGTCCGACACCCCGGAGACCCGGGAGCGGGAGGAGTTCGGTGATCCGCTCCAGCGGATCTGGGCCGCTTGCGTGCTGCCCTACGTCGGTGTCACCGACGTGCGGCGTAAGGTCTTCCGGACGGTCTCGGATTCCACGGCGGCGGAGCGGGAGGCGTGGCTCGCGGAGGCGCGGGAGGCGGCCGCCGCGCTGGTGGCCTGAGGGTCCCGTCCCCTGTCCCGACCGGCGGCCGCCCTCGTTGTCAGTCCCGCCCGGTACGATCCGATCACGATCAGCCGACGCCCCGGAGGGAGTGCACGATGGCGGGAGAACCGCAGGCCGACTGCCTGTTCTGCAAGATCATCGCTAAGGAGGTGCCCGCGACGGTCGTCCGGGAGACCGAGACGACCGTGGCGTTCCGGGACATCAACCCCCAGGCGCCCACGCACGTCCTGGTGATCCCCAAGGCGCACTACCCGGACGCCGCGTCGCTCGCCGCCGCCGAGCCGCTGATCGCCGCGGACATACTGCGGGAGGCGGGCGAGGTGGCCGCCGGGGAGGACGTGGACGGCTCGGGGTTCCGGATCGTCTTCAACACCGGGGCCGGCGCCGGGCAGACCGTGTTCCACGCGCACGCGCACGTGCTCGGGGGCCGTGGGCTCAACTGGCCGCCCGGCTAGAGCCACAGCACAACGGGAGCCTCCACCATGTCCGTACGTGAACTCGTCGTCCTCGGCACCGCCAGCCAGGTGCCCACCCGGCACCGCAACCACAACGGCTACGTCCTGCTCTGGGACGGCGAGGGCCTGCTCTTCGACCCGGGGGAGGGCACGCAGCGCCAGATGGTGCGCGCCGGGGTGGCCGCCCATGACCTCAACCGGATCTGCGTCACGCACTTCCACGGCGACCACTCACTCGGCCTCGCCGGCGTGATCCAGCGGATCAACCTGGACCAGGTGCCCCACCCGGTCACCGCGCACTACCCGGCGAGCGGCCGCCGCTTCTTCGAGCGCCTGCGCTACGCGACCGCCTACCGGGAGACCGTGGAGCTGGCCCAGGAGCCGGTGTCCGGCAAGGGCCGGGTGCTGGCCGAGACGCCGTCGTACACGCTGGAGGCGCGCCGGCTCTCCCATCCCGTCGAGTCCTACGGGTACCGGGTCGTGGAGCCGGACGGGCGGCGGATGCTGCCGGCGCTGCTGGCCGAGCACGGCATCACCGGCCCGGACGTGGGCCGGCTCCAGAAGGACGGCGTCCTCGGCGGGGTGACGCTGGCGGACGTCAGCGAGCCGCGGCGCGGCCAGCGGTTCGCGTTCGTGATGGACACCCGGCTCTGCGACGGGGTGTACGCCCTGGCGGAGGGGTGCGACATGCTCGTCATCGAGTCCACGTTCACGGACGAGGACGCGGCCCTGGCCGCCGACCACGGGCACCTGACGGCCGGTCAGGCTGCCCGGGTGGCGGCCGAGAGCGGGGTACGGCACCTGGTGCTGACGCACTTCTCGCAGCGGTACGCGGACCCGGAGGTCTTCGAACGGCAGGCCCGGGCGGCGGGCTTCGACGGGGAGCTCACCGTCGCCCGGGACCTCACACGCGTCCCCGTTCCCAAGCGGGAACGGTGAACGAGGGGCCTTACGGCAGGTAGTACATCGGGTTGGGGAGCTTGAACGCGCGGCCCGAGGCACCGCCCTGCAGGTCGCTGTACTGGTCGCCGAAGTTGGCGACGATCCGGTAGCCCTGGGCCTCGATGTGCTTGCGGGTGCCGGACTTGTACTCGACCGTGGTGCAGTTCGCGCCGCACTTCAGGTAGGACGGCGGGTTCTTCTTGTCCTTCAGGAAGAAGTGCGCCCGGTCGGCGGCCGGCTTGTAACCGGCGTTCTTCAGGTTGCGCACGCTCCACGCGCGCTGGTGCTCGCCGCGGCCGGTCACGAAGAAGACCGTGATGCCCTTCGACTGCGCCCAGTTGACCAGCTTCGGCATGCCGAAGACGGCGGTCATGTCGGTCGACTTCAGGTACGCGTCCTGCGACTCGGGCGTGAAGTGGAAACCCTGCTTCAGCTCGTAGTTGTAGGTCAGCAGCGTGGTGTCGTCCACGTCCAGGACGATGGCCGGCTTGGCGCCCTTCTTCGGCGCGTTCCGCACGACGCCCTCGAGGTGGGCCTTGGCCTTCTTCTCGATCTCGGCGACCTGCTGGGCGTAGCTGCTCTTCGGGGAGGCGTAGTGCTCGCCCTTCTTGTCGACCGTGTCGCCGTAGTACGACTTGATCTTCTCCTGGACGAGGGTGAGGTTCGGGATCTCCTTGTCCGAGCGGGGCACCGAGCGGTCCGCGGTCGCCGCGCCGGTCGCGAACAGGCCGGCGCCGACGGCGACGGCGGCGGCACCGGCGACCGCGATGCGGACGCGCCGGCGGGAAGACTTCAGCGAAGGCGACACGTATGAACTCCTGATGAACATGTGAGCGGGTGCAGCGCGAAGCTAGGGCCCCACTCCACACCCGGTCAATGTCGGATGGATCACCCTTCGCCGGTAGGCCGCCGAAAGATCACCGAAAGGGCCGTACCGGGCTTTTCGGCTCCCGCCGTACCGGGCTCCTCGCGCCCCACCGCACCCGACTCCTCACACCCCCGCCCGCACCGGACTCCTCACGCCCCCGCCCGCTCCAGGATCCGCGCCGCCACCGCCGGCGAGTCCACCAGCGGATGCAGCGCCAGTGCCCGGAGCGCGGCGTCCCGGTCCCGGCTCACCGCCGCCTCGATCACCGCCCGCTCCACCGCCTTGAGCTGGAGCATCAGCCCGAGCTGGTCCGCCCGCAGCGGGTCGCACGGCAGCGGCCGCGCGCCCTTGGCGCCCACCTCGCACACCGTCTCGATGATCGCCTCACGGTCGATCTCCGGAACGGTGCCCATATTGCGGACGTTGAGGATCAGCCGCGCCCGCTCGTCCCGGGCCACGGCCCGCATCAGCGCCAGCGCCACCCGCTCGTAGCCGCCGCCCTCCAGGTCGCAGGAGTCCCGCTGCCAGCCTCCGCTCGCCGCCCGGCTCGCGGCGCCGTACGTCTCCTCGCGCTCCAGCCGGGCGCGCTCCCACAGCTCGTACGCCCGCTCCGGCGCGCCCGCCGCCCGGGAGAAGAAGTCACCCTGCTGGCGGTCGAGATACTCGCCGCGCGTGTGCTCCGCGTCGCTCGTCGCCCGCAGCGTCTCCCGCCGGAAGTAGTAGTACTGGAGGTACTCGTTGGGCAGCGCATCCAGCGCCCGGAGCCACTCGGCGCCGAACAGCTTGCCCTCCTCGAACGAGGCCAGCGCCTCCCCGTCGCCCAGCAGGCCCGGCAGCAGGTCACGGCCGTCCAGCGTCAACCGGCGCAGCCAGCCGAGGTGGTTGAGCCCCACGTAGTCGTACTCCACCCGGTCCGGATCGGCGCCCGCCGCCCGCGCCGCGCGGCGCACCAGCCCCACGGGTGAGTCGCAGATGCCGATGACGCGGTCACCCAGGACGGCGGACATCGCCTCCGTCACCATGCCCGCCGGGTTGGTGAAGTTGATGACCCACGCGTCCGGGGCCAGTTCGGCCACCCGCTGCGCGATGTCCAGGGCCACCGGGACCGTGCGCAGCCCGTACAGCACACCGCCCGCGCCGACCGTCTCCTGCCCCAACACCCCTTCGTCCAGGGCGATCCGCTCGTCCCGCACCCGTCCCGCCGTACCACCCACGCGGATAGCGGAGAAGACGAAGTCCGTGCCGCGCAGGGCGTCGTCGAGGTCGTCGGCCACCCGGACGGAGGGGGCGCCGGGCACCCCCTCCGTTTGCGCGGCGAGCACGGATCTGATCACCCGTGCCCGCATCGAATCCGTGTCGAAGAGCACCAGTTCGGTGACGCGGCCGGGCGCGTCGCGCCGCGCGTCGTCAAGAAGGGCCCGGTGCACCAACGGCACCCGGAAGCCGCCACCGCCGAGAATCGTCAGCCTCATGGCCGGAACGTACCGCAGCATCGGGCACACTGTCCGGACCGCACCCCCTGAGAGGAGCAGCGAAAGCATGACGATCTCTGCGGACCGTGCCTCTGCGGACCCTGCCGAGGGCGGTGCCCGGCGCCGGCCGGACCGGACGCCGGCCACGGGCGGCCCCCTGCCGTCCCTCGGCGGGCGGGCCCCGGTGCTCGACCCCCTCGCGGGCGTACGGGCGGAGGGCGGACCGGAGTTCGACGTCTACCTGACCGGCACCGTGTTCCTCGACATCATCTTCACCGGACTCGACTCCGCCCCCGTGCGCGGCACCGAGTCCTGGGCGCGCGGGATGGGCTCCAGCCCCGGCGGCGTCGCCAACATGGCCACCGCCCTGGCCCGGCTGGGTCTGCGCACCACCCTCGCCGCCGCCTTCGGCGACGACATGTACGGCGAGTACTGCTGGGAGGCGCTCTCGCGCGGCGAGGGCATCGACCTCGGCCCCTCCCGGACGGTCCCCGGCTGGCACTCCCCGGTGACCGTCTCCATGGCCTACGAGGGCGAGCGGACCATGGTCTCGCACGGCCACGAGGCCCCGCCCCCCGAGCCGCCCGCCCCCGTCCGCCCGGTCCCGGCCAAGGCCGCCGTCGCCCTGCTCGTCCCCGGGCGCCGGGAGGAGTGGCTCGCCAACGCCGCCCGCTCCGGCAGCCGCGTCTTCGCCGACGTCGGCTGGGACGACACCGGCCGCTGGGACCCGTCCGACCTCGCCGACCTGGAGCACTGCGAGGCGTTCCTCCCCAACGCCGAGGAGGCCATGCGCTACACCCGCACGGACTGCCCCCGGGCCGCCGCCCGCGCCCTCGCCGACCGGGTCCCGCTGGCCGTCGTCACCATGGGCGAGAAGGGTGCCTACGCCGCCGACGGGCGCACCGGCGAGACCGCCGAGGTCCCCGCGATCGTCGTCGAGGCCCTCGACCCCACCGGTGCCGGGGACGTGTTCGTCGCCGGCTTCGTCGCCGGCACCCTCGCCGACTGGCCGCTCGCCGACCGCCTCGCCTTCGCCTGCCTGACCTCCGCCCTCTCCGTCCAGGAGTTCGGCGGCTCGCTCTCCGCCCCCGGCTGGCGGGAGGTCGCCGCCTGGTGGCAGCACGTCCGCGCCTACGACGACCAGTCCCGCGACACCCTGCGCCGCTACGCCTTCCTCGACGGCCTGCTGCCGGGCGCCGCCCGCCCCTGGCCGCTCCGCCGCGCGCAGCCCACACTGGGCTTCCGAGGCGCCTGAGACAGCGCGGAAAACCCCTCGGGCCCGTCCGGCCACCGGCGTACCCTGGACCGTACGGGGCGGACGGACGCGAGAGCGCCCGCCGCCGGACGCACGCACACGGAAAGAGGGATGAGCAGGCCCGAGTGCCGGCCCATGACTCAGACACCCACACGAGCGCAGGCACAAGCCCGCTTCACGGTCCCCGCCAAGCACCCCATGGTGACCGTTCTGGGCTCCGGCGACAGCCTCCTGCGCGTGATCGAGAACGCGTTCCCGTCGACGGACATCCACGTACGGGGCAATGAGGTCAGCGCGACGGGGGACCGGCGGGAAGTCGCCCTCGTCCAGCGCTTGTTCGACGAGATGATGCTGGTGCTCCGGACCGGTGCGCCGATGACGGAGGACGCGGTGGAACGCTCGATCGCCATGCTGCGGGACGCCGAGTCCCAGCCCGAGACGCCCGCCGAGGTGCTCACCCAGAACATCCTCTCCAACCGCGGCCGCACCATCCGTCCCAAGACGCTCAACCAGAAGCGGTACGTGGACGCGATCGACAAGCACACCGTCGTCTTCGGCATCGGCCCCGCGGGCACCGGCAAGACCTACCTGGCCATGGCCAAGGCCGTCCAGGCCCTCCAGTCCAAGCAGGTCAACCGCATCATCCTCACCCGCCCCGCCGTCGAGGCCGGCGAACGCCTGGGCTTCCTGCCCGGCACCCTCTACGAGAAGATCGACCCGTACCTGCGCCCGCTCTACGACGCGCTGCACGACATGATCGACCCCGACTCCATCCCCCGGCTGATGGCGGCGGGGACGATCGAGGTCGCGCCGCTCGCATATATGCGGGGCCGCACCCTGAACGACGCGTTCATCATCCTCGACGAGGCGCAGAACACCAGCCCCGAGCAGATGAAGATGTTCCTCACCCGGCTCGGCTTCGACTCCAAGATCGTGATCACGGGTGACGTCACCCAGGTCGACCTGCCCGGCGGCGCCAAGAGTGGCCTGCGTCAGGTGCAGCAGATCCTGGAGGGCGTCGAGGACGTCCACTTCTCGCGCCTCACCAGCAATGACGTCGTCCGGCACAAGCTGGTCGGCCGTATCGTGGACGCGTACGAGAAGTACGACAGCCGCGGCGAGGGAAAGTAAAAAGCTGAGCACCATGGCGATCGACGTCAACAACGAATCCGGCACCGAGGTCGACGAGAAGGCGATCCTCGACGTCGCCCGCTACGCCCTCGCCCGGATGCGCATCCACCCGCTCTCCGAGCTCTCGGTCATCGTCGTCGACACCGAGGCCATGGAGCAGCTCCACATCCAGTGGATGGACCTGCCCGGGCCGACCGACGTGATGTCCTTCCCGATGGACGAGCTCCGTCCGCCGGCCAAGGACGACGACGAGCCCCCGCAGGGGCTCCTCGGTGACATCGTGCTCTGCCCGGAGGTCGCCCAGCAGCAGGGCGAGGCGGCCCCCACCCGGCACTCGATGGACGAGGAGCTCCAGCTCCTCACCGTGCACGGGGTGCTCCACCTCCTCGGCTACGACCACGAGGAACCCGACGAGAAGGCCGAGATGTTCGGCCTCCAGGCGGCGATCATCGACGGCTGGCGCGCCGAGCGCGGGATCGAAGGGCCCTCCCCGGCTCCCACGATCACGTGACCGGCCAGTTGATCGCCGCGGCGGTCCTCCTGCTCGTCATCGCCTGGCTCGCCGCCTGCGCGGAGGCCGGCCTCGCCCGGACCACCCGGTTCCGGGCCGAGGAGGCGGTACGGGCGGGCCGCCGCGGCAGCGGCAGACTGATGGCCGTCGCCTCCGACCCCACCCGCTACCTCAACGTGGCGCTGCTGGTGCGGGTCGCCTGCGAGATGGCGGCCGGGGTGCTCACCACGTACGTCTGCCTCCGCGAGTTCGACGCCACCTGGGAGGCGCTGACCGTCGCCGTCGCGGTGATGGTCCTCGTCTCCTACGTGGCCGTCGGCGTCTCGCCGCGCACCATCGGCCGCCAGCACCCGCTGAACACCGCGACCGCCGCGGCGTACGTCCTGCTGCCGCTGGCCCGGATCATGGGCCCGGTGCCCCGGCTGCTGATCCTCATCGGCAACGCCCTCACCCCGGGCCGCGGCTTCCGCATGGGTCCGTTCGCCTCCGAGGCGGAGCTGCGGGCGATGGTCGACCTGGCCGAGAAGGAGTCGCTGATCGAGGACGACGAGCGGCGCATGGTCCACTCCGTCTTCGAGCTCGGCGACACCCTCGTCCGCGAGGTGATGGTGCCGCGCACCGACCTCGTCGTCATAGAACGCGGCAAGACCATCCGGCAGGCGCTCACCCTGGCGCTGCGCTCCGGCTTCTCCCGGATACCGGTGACGGGCGAGAACGAGGACGACGTCGTCGGTGTGGTGTATCTGAAGGACCTGGTGCGGCGGACGCACATCAACCGCGAGGCCGAGTCCGAGCCGGTCTCCACGGCCATGCGGCCCGCCGTCTTCGTCCCCGACACCAAGAACGCCGGCGACCTGCTGCGCGAGATGCAGCAGCAGCGCAACCACTGCGCGGTCGTCGTCGACGAGTACGGCGGCACGGCCGGCATCGTCACCATCGAGGACATCCTGGAGGAGATCGTCGGCGAGATCACCGACGAGTACGACCGGGAGCTGCCGCCCGTGGAGGAGCTGGGCGACGGCCGCCACCGGGTCACGGCCCGGCTCGACATCGGCGACCTCGGTGAGCTGTACGGGATCGAGGCGCTGGACGACGAGGACGTGGAGACGGTCGGCGGGCTGCTCGCCAAGGCGCTGGGGCGGGTCCCGATCGCGGGTGCGACGGCCGACGTGCCGCTCCCCGAGCACGGCGCCGACCCGTCGGTGACGGCGCTGCGGCTGACCGCCGAGGCGCCGGCGGGGCGGCGGAACCGGATCGTGACGGTGCTGGTGGAGCCGGTGCGGGCGGAGTAGCGGCGGCGTCCCGCCGCCGCGCGGGCCGTCCGGGGGAATCCGGGCCGTCCCGCCGCATGGATGGGGGCGGGGCCGGTTACCCGCCCTCCATGAGCGAGTTCGAACGCACCCGCACCCTGCCCGCGCAGCCCGAGATGGTCTTCGACCAGGTCTGCGACCTCAACCGGCTCGACAGCTGGCTCCCCCGCGACCTGCACGTCCACCCCGAGGACCCGCCCGCCGTCACCGTCCACGAGGACCGGACGGGCGAGGACGCCGACGCCCTCGTCCGCGCGCGCAAGGAACAGATGCGGCTGGAGTGGGGGACCCGCGAGGACGGCCGCTACAGCGGCTGGCTCCAGGTCGAGGGCAACGGCAGCGGCTCCAGCCAGGTCACCGTGCACCTCTCCTTCCACCAGGGCTCGCAGCGGCCGGACGACGGGGTGGTGGAGGAGGCGCTGGACAGGAGCCTGGAGCGGCTGGAGGAGGAGGTGCGGTTGCGGGGGGAGGGGCCGGGGTGAGGGTGGGCGCGGAGCGCGCCTGCGGCGGGCTGGTGCCCCGGTCCCTCCCCCAGAGGGGGCCCCACTTCGCCGCTTTCTGGGGCTGCGCCCCAGGCCCCGCTTGTCGCGGCTCCGCCGCTCGTCCTCAAACGCCGGACGGGCTGATCCGCAGGCCCACCGCCACCACCACCGCCACAGCACCCACTGCCACCGCGTCCACCCCGAACGCCGTCCGCAGCCCCCACGCCGACGCCGCCGCGCTGAGCAAGGGGATCCCGACCGTCGTCCCCAGTTGCTGGGCCGTGGTCACCAGGCCCGTCGCCAGGCCCTGCGCGGCGGGTGGCAGGCCGGCCGTGGCGGTGACGCCGTAGGCGACGACGGCCCACAGGTTGCCGACGACGCCGGCGGAGGCCGCCGCCAGGGCCCACCAGGCGGCGGTCGGGCCGGTGCCCAGCCAGAGCAGCGGCGCGGTGCAGACGGTCTGCAGCAGCAGTCCGGCGACCAGCGTCCGGTGGGCGCCGAGGCGGGCGATGACGCGGGAGGCGGTCAGCCCGGCGAGGGCGGCGAACAGGCCCTGTACGCCGAAGAGCAGGCCGGTGCGGAAGGGCGAGAGCCCCAGCTCCTCCTGGAAGCAGAGGGTCAGCAGGAAGATCAGGGCGGTCATCGTCGAGACCGTCGCCAGCCCGCCGAGATTCCCCCAGGCGACGGTCGGCCGGCGCAGCATCGCCAGCGGGACCAGCGGGTCGGCGACCCGCGACTCGACGGCCACGAAGGCGCCCAGCAGGACCGCGGCGACGGCGAGCGAGGCGATCACGTCGGCGCCGCCGAACCCGTGCTCGGCCGCTGTCGACAGGGCGTGGACGAGGGCGAACAGCCCGCCGGTGACGGTCAGCGCGCCGGGCAGGTCGACCGGGCGACGGCGGCCGGCCTCCGCCTCGGCGCCGTGCGACGGCAGCGCGCCCGGAGCCGCCACCAGGACCGCGGCCCCCGCCGCCGCGAGCAGCCCCATCGTCGACCGCCACCCGAGGCCGTCCGTCAGCACTCCGCCGAGCACCATGCCGGTGGTGTAGCCGAGCGAGAGCAGGGTGCCGCTGATGCCCAAGGCCCGTTCGCGCTGCGGTCCTTCGGGAAAGGTGGTGGTCAGCAGGGCCATGCCGGTGGGGACGATCAGTGCCGCGCCGACGCCCTGGAGGGCCCGGCCGGCCAGGAACGAGGCGGGGTCCCAGGCGAGGGTGACGAGCACCGACGCCACGGTGAACACGGCGAGTCCCAGCAGGAACAGCCGCCGTCGCCCGTACCGGTCGGCGAGCCGGCCGGACAGCAGCAGGAGACCGCCGGAGGGCAGGGCGAACGCGGTGACGGCCCACTGGAGGTTCGCCCGGCTCATGCCGAGGTCGTCGCCGAGGACGGGCAGCGCCACGTTGAGGATCGAGAAGTCGAGCGTGACGACGAACTGCGCGGTGCACAGCACCAGGAGCGTCAGCCGGGCCCGGGCCGAGAGGGCGGGGACGGAGGGTGAGGAGGTTCCGAGGGCGTCGGACGTGTCGTACGGCATGCCGCCACCCTCGGGCGTCCGGAATACCGCCGGGGAGAGCGTGTTTATGGTGGCAGTCGGACTACCAGCCGGGGTGGCAGAACGAGGGGGGACCCGTGACCACCGCACCGCGCGCGGACGGCGGACGGCCGCACCGCCGTGACGAACTGCGCCGATTCCTGATGACCCGTCGGGCCCGGGTGACCCCGGCGGAGGCGGGCCTGCCGGCCGGGGGCGTCCGCCGGACGCCGGGGCTGCGGCGCGAGGAGGTCGCCGTCCTCGCCGGGGTGGGCACCACCTGGTACCAGTGGCTGGAGCAGGGGCGGGACATCACCGTCTCGCCGCAGGTCCTCGACGGGGTCGCCCGAGTGCTGCGGCTGTCGTCCGCCGAGCGGCGCCACCTCTACGTCCTGGCCGGGCTGAACCCGCCACTGCCGGAGTCCGGGCAGCGGCCGGACGACCTCTGCCCGGGGCTGCGGCGGCTGATCGACGGGTGGCTGCCCTGGCCCGCGCACATCCTGGACCCCTGCTGGAACACCGTGGCCCACAACGCGGCGGCGGCGCTCGTCTGGGGCTTCCGCCCGGGCGAGCGCCGCAACTGGCTGGCCGACTTCTTCACCGACCCGGGCTACCGGACGGCCGCGGCCGGCCCGGCGGAGGCCGCCCGGCGGGAGGAGAACGCCCGCCGCCTCGTCGCCCAGTTCCGTGCCTCCCGGAGCGAGCGGCCGGGGTCGGAGGCGGCGGCGGAGGTGGCCGGGACGGTCGCCGGGCTGTGCGCGCTGAGCGGGGAGTTCGCGCGGTTGTGGGAGGCGGGGGATGTGCGTCCGGAGGGGCAGTTGGTGTACGAGATCGATCACCCGGGGGTTGGGCGGTTGTGCTTCGAGAGCAGTCCGTTGCGGATTCCGTCGCGGCCGGATCTGACGATCGCGGTGCACAACCCGGTTCCCGGGACGGGGACGGCGGAGAAGGTGGAGCGGCTGCTCGCGGGGTGAGGTTGCCCCAGCCCCGCCCCTTCTCCCTCAGCTACCGCTGGGAGGTGCCCCCAGTTTCCTGGGGGCAAGCCCCGGACCCCGCATCGCGGCTTCGCCGCGAGGTCCTCAAACTCCCCCAGAGGGGGCACCCCCAACGGGCTGAACAGCCCCCCGTCAGGGCTTACCCTGCGCGCCCCGCGTCCGCAGCCCCACCGCCACCAGGACCGCCACCGCCGCCACGACCGCCGCGTCGGCCCCGAGCCCCAGCCTGATCCCGCCCAGCGTGGCCCCGACGGCGTCCTCGCCATCCGTCCGCAGGGCGGCGGTGTATGCCGAGGCGAGGGCGCTGAGCAGGGGGATGCCGATGGTGATGCCGATCTGCTGGGAGCTGGTCACCAGGCCGGTGGCCAGGCCCTGTTCGCCGTCCGGGAGGCCGGAGGTGGCGGTGACGCCGTAGGCGACGATCACCCACAGGTGGCCGATGACGGCGAGGGAGATGCCCACGAGCGTCAGCCAGGCGCCCGACGAGCGGCCGATGCCGAGGAGCAGCGCGGTGCAGGCCGCCTGGCTCAGCAGCCCGGCGAAGAGGGTGGTGCGGGTGCCGAAGCGGGCGATCACCTTGGACGCCACGGTGCCGGAGAGCACCGCGACCACGCCCTCGACGCCGAAGATCAGGCCGGTGCGGAACGCCGAGAGGTGCAGGACGTCCTGGAGGTAGAGGGTGAGGAGGAAGATGGCCGCGGTCATCGTCGCGAACGTCGTCAGGCCGGCGAGGTTGCCGAACGCGACCGTCGGGCGGCGCAGCATGGACAGGTTCACCAGCGGTTCGGCGGTCCGGGACTCGACGACGGCGAACGCGGCGAGCAGGACGACTCCGGCGACGAGGGCGACGATGACGTCCGTGCGGCCGAATCCGCTTTCGGCGGCGGTGGACAGGGCGTAGATCAGGGCCAGCAGTCCGCCGGTGACGGTCGCCGCGCCGGGCAGGTCGAGCCGGGGGCGTGCGGCAGGCCGGGACTCGGTGAGCAGGCCGGGGGCGAGCAGCAGCACGGCGAGGCCGGCGACGCCGAGCAGGCCCATGGTGGAGCGCCAGCCGAAACCGTCCGTCATGACGCCGCCGAGCACCATGCCGATGGTGAAGCCCAGGGACATGAGGGTGCTGCTGATGCCGAGGGCGCGTTCGCGCTGCGGGCCCTCGCGGAAGGTGGTGGTCAGCAGGGACATGCCCGTCGGGACGATGACCGCCGCGCCGAGGCCCTGGAGGGCCCGTCCGGCGAGGAAGGAGGCGGGGTCCCAGGCGAGGGTGGCGAGGACGGAGGCCGCGGTGAACAGGGCCAGTCCGGCGAGGAAGAGGCGGCGCCGGCCGTAGAGGTCGGCGATCCGGCCGAAGAGGAGCAGGAAGCCGCCGGAGGGCAGGGCGAACGCGGTGACGGCCCACTGGAGGTTCGCCCGGCTCATGCCGAGGTCGTCGCCGAGGACGGGCAGCGCCACGTTCAGGATGGAGAAGTCGAGCGCGACCATGAACTGCGCGGCGCACAGCACCAGCAGGACGAGCTTCGCACGGGTGGTCATCCGGCCGTCCGTCGGCAGCGGGGCGGAAGGTGCGGCGGGGGTGGCGGCGAGGGCCGGGGAAGGGGACGTGTCGAGCGGCATGCGTCCACCCTCGGGCTCCCGGAATAAGGCCGGGGAGTCGGTACTTATGGTGGTGGCCGCACCACCAGACACACGAGGATGCGACGAGACGCGTACGACACGCGGACGAGGGGGGACCGTGACGACACGCACGCACGCCGCCGGGGCGAACCGCCGCCCGGAGCTGCGCGACTTCCTGATGAGCCGGCGGGCCCGGGTGAGCCCGGCGGAGGCCGGCCTGCCGGACGGCGGTGGACGCCGCCGCACGCCGGGGCTGCGCCGCGAGGAGGTCGCCGTCCTCGCGGGCGTGGGCGCCTCCTGGTACCAGTGGCTGGAGCAGGGGCGGGACATCACCGTCTCCCCGCAGGTGCTCGACGCGGTGGCCCGGGTCCTCCGGCTGACCGGGAGCGAGCGCCGCCACCTGTACGTCCTCGCCGGGCTGAACCCGCCGCTGCCCGACTCCGTCGTCGACGACCCGGATCACCTGTGCGACGGCCTGATGCGGCTGATCGAAGGCTGGCTGCCCAACCCCGCGCACATCATGGACCCCTACTGGAACACGGTCGCCTACAACGAGTCGGCCGCCGTCGTCATGGGCTTCCGCCCGGAAATCCGGCAGAACTGCCTGATCTCCTTCTTCACGGACCCCGTCTACCGCTCACGCGCGGCGAACTGGGAGCGGAACGCCGGGCACGTCGTCGCCCAGTACCGCGCCGCCTGCGCGCAGCGCCCGGACGACGAGGGGTTCGCGCTGATCATCGAGGAACTGTCCGCGGAGAGCCCGGAGTTCGCGGAACTGTGGGCGCGCAACGACGTGCAGCCCGCCGGGCAGCTCGTCAAGGAGTACGAGCACCCGGTCGTCGGCACGCTGTCCTTCGAGAACACCGCGCTCCAGGTGCCGGCCCGGCCGGACCTCACCATCGTGATGCACAACCCGGTGCCGGGCACGAACACCGCCGAGCGGGTGGCCTGGCTGAACTCGCCGGAGGCGCGGCGGGGCGGCCTGCACTCCGTCTCGGCGGCGAGCTGACGGGTGGCCCGACCGGTGGCGGGCGCGCCCGACCGCTTCACTATCCTCGGGCCATGACGGAGATCACCGAGCTCGACCCCGAGGACCGCAAGCTCATCACCCTCGCCCGGGCCACCCGCGCCCGCAACGCCGTGCCGGAGGGCGCGGCGGTACGGGACGAGACCGGCCGTACGTACGTGGCCGGCACCGTCGCCCTCGACTCGCTGCGGCTCAGCGCGCTGGCCACCGCCGTCGCCATGGCCGTGGCCGCCGGCGCCCGCTCCCTGGAGGCGGCGGCGGTCGTCTCCGAGGCGGCGGCCGTCCCCGACGCCGACCGCGCGGTCGTCCGCGACCTGGGCGGCCCGGACACCCCGGTGCTGCTCGCGGGGCCGGACGGCGTCCCGTCGGCGGTCGTGCCGGCGGGCTGAGGAACCGCTCCCGCCTGCCGGCAGGCTCCCGGGGCCCGCTGACGGGCTCCCCGTGCCCGCTGGTCGGCGAAGGCCGGGCGATCGGGGAGAATGAACCCCATGGACAGAGCTTCATCCCCCTCCCAGGCGCCCCACCGCGCGGGTTTCGCGTGCTTCGTCGGCCGCCCCAACGCGGGCAAGTCGACCCTGACCAACGCTCTGGTGGGGACGAAGGTCGCGATCACCTCCAACCGGCCGCAGACCACCCGCCACACCGTGCGCGGCATCGTGCACCGGCCCGACGCCCAGCTGGTGCTGGTCGACACCCCGGGCCTGCACAAGCCGCGCACCCTGCTCGGCGAGCGGCTGAACGACGTCGTCCGGACCACCTGGGCCGAGGTCGACGTGATCGGCTTCTGCCTGCCGGCCGACCAGAAGCTCGGTCCCGGCGACCGCTTCATCGCCGGCGAGCTGGCCGGGATCAAGAAGACGCCCAAGGTGGCCATCGTCACCAAGACGGACCTGGTCGACTCCAAGGCCCTCGCCGAGCAGCTGATCGCCGTCCAGCAGCTCGGCCAGGAGCTGGGCATCGAGTGGGCGGAGATCGTCCCGGTCTCGGCGGTGGGCGACCAGCAGGTCTCGCTCCTCGCCGACCTGCTGGCCCCGATGCTCCCCGAGAGCCCGCCGCTCTACCCCGAGGGCGACCTCACCGACGAGCCCGAGCAGATCATGGTCGCCGAACTGATCCGCGAGGCCGCCCTGGAGGGCGTCCGCGACGAGCTGCCGCACTCCATCGCCGTCGTCGTCGAGGAGATGATCCCCCGCGAGGACCGGCCGGCCGACAAGCCGCTGCTCGACATCCACGCCAACGTCTACATCGAGCGCCCCAGCCAGAAGGGCATCATCATCGGCCCCAAGGGCGCCCGCCTGAAGCAGGTCGGCATGAAGTCCCGCAAGCACATCGAGGCCCTGCTGGGCACGCCCGTCTACCTCGACCTGCACGTCAAGGTCGCCAAGGACTGGCAGCGGGACCCGAAGCAGCTGCGGAAGCTGGGCTTCTAGAACGCCGGGCCGGGGCGGGGGCTGTGCGTCAGCCCCGGTCGTAGCGCACGACCCGGCCGTGCAGCGCCCGCGCGACGCGCTCGCCCAGCCCGTCGCCGCAGAGGTTGACGGTCCAGTTCCCGGCGGCCACCAGGGTCGCCGGGACGCCCTTGTACGCGATGGCCTCCCGCAGCGTGCGGTCCCGGTCGGCGGGGGTGGCGTGCAGCGCCAGAGTCGCGCAGTTCGGGGCGCCGGACCTCTTGCCGGTGGTGCAGTCGATCACTGCCGACCCCTGGGACTTCCGGTCCGCGCAGCCGACGGCCGCGTCGAGGAGCGGTCCGTGCCGGCGTACTCGTCCATGGCCTTGGTGATGGAGCCCGCCGCGGCGCGGGCCGACTTGCCGAGTTCGTGGAGGTGCTTGCTCCACACGGCGACGCAGTCGTCGCTCGCCGCGGACGCCGTCCAGCCGCCGTGGGCCTTCGCCGCGGCCACGGGGTCGTCCAGCTTCGCGGTGCCCTTCCCCTCGGAGCCGGCGGTGTGGAATTCGGCGGCGACGCTCCTCGGTCTGCCGTCCTTCACGCCGAGATCGGGCCATGTCACGACTGTTCCCCCTGTTTCGAGCCATCGCGCCCGAACAGGTTGACGGCCCGTGAACCGCGCCCGGTGAGGCCGCTTCAGGCCCCCTCCCGCAGCACCGTCCGGATCAGTTCCCGCTGGTCCTCCGTGAGGTGGGGGTCCGCCAGGTGGACCTTGCGGTTGTCGACCGTGATCTCGTAGTGGAAGCCGTCGGGGACGCCGCGGCCGGGGGCGTCGCGGCCGGGGGACAGGGCGCGGTGGGCGAGGGCTTCCAGGTGGGTGGCGTCGGGCCGGCCTGTGGTGTCCAGTTCGGCCCGGCGCTCGATCCCGGCGAAGCCGCCGGTCCGTGTGATGACGATCCGCATGGCGTCATTGTGGCCCGCCGGGGGCCGCCTTACGAGGTGGGGACGCCCACCTGGGACCACGCCTTGAGGACGGCCTGTGTCACCTCGCCCTCCCCGTACAGCTGCTTGGCGGACGCCACGGTCTGCCGGGCGAAGCCGGCGAAGTCCACGGTGGGACTGAGCTCGCCACCGGTCAGCGTGGCGTACCAGATCTTGCCGGCGCGCTCCCACGCGTGGCCGCCGAGGGCCGTGGCCAGCAGGTAGAAGGCCCGGTTGGGAATGCCGGAGTTGATGTGGACGCCGCCGTTGTCGCGCGGGGTGCGGACGTAGTCGTCCATGCTGCCGGGCTGGGGGTCCTTGCCCATCGTCGGGTTGTCGTAGGCCGTGCCGGGCGCCTTCATGGAGCGCAGCGCGCCGCCGAGGCCCGGGCCGAGGAGTCCCTCGCCGATCAGCCAGTCCGCGTCGGCGGCGGTCTGCCCCAGGGCGTACTGCTTGATCATCACGCCGAAGACGTCCGAGACCGACTCGTTGAGCGCGCCGGACTGGCCGTAGTACTCCAGGTTGGCGGTGTACTGGGTGACGCCGTGGGTGAGCTCGTGGCCGATGACGTCGAGCGGGATGGTGAAGTCCAGGAAGACCGCGCCGTCGCCGTCGCCGAAGACCATCTGGTCGCCGTCCCAGAAGGCGTTGCCGTACTTGACGCCGTAGTGGACGGAGGCGGTCAGCGGGAGTCCGGCGTCGTCGATGGAGTGGCGTCCGAAGGCCTTGAGGTAGAAGTCGAAGGTGGCGCCGAGGCCCGCGTAGGCGCGGTTGACGGTGGCGTCCTTGCCGGGCGGGTCGCCCTCGCCGCGCACCCGGGTGCCGGGCAGGTTCGTCAGGTGGTGGGCGTCGCAGAGGGTGCGTTCCGGGGTGTCGGACGGGGTGCCGGTGGGGGCGGCGGAACCGCGGGCGGACACGATCCGGCGGCGGGTGCGCAGGGCGCCGTCGTGTTCGAGGGTGCGGCGGGCGGGCTCGTGGTGCAGCGGGTCCTCGGACTCGGCGAGCCGGTCGAGCACGTGGGGAGGAATGATCGTGCAGAAGGGGCGGCATGCCGTCCCGGTGGGGTCGCCATTCATGGCCCGAATGTGGCACCGCGTCACCACGTTGTCACTCCCTGAGGTCAGGATTAATGAAAAAGAGTGCTTCGCGTCCTGCGGGCAGGCCAGGGCCGGTCGCAGCTGCTAGGTGACCGCGCGTCCCGCATGCTGATACGGCCCGTCGCATCCTGCCGTTCTCGACTACCGTGCCGTGCATCATGCGTTATGGGCTGCTTCTCCTTAGCTGCCGCGGTGAGGGTCCGTAGTCGTCGGCCGACCCCCTCCCCGCGGAGACCGGTGGTGCGGTGCCCGGCCCGGGAACCCCTCGGGCACCCCTGGGAGCATCGCCCGCCCCGTCGGCCCCCCGGCTCCGCCGTGACGGAGCCCGGGACCCACGTGGAGCACCCGAGGAGACCTGCGCAGATGTCCCAGACGATCCGGATCCCCGATGCCGCCCCCGATTCCGTGGGCCGTCCCACCCCCCTCACCGCCACCACCCTCACCCAGCGCCCGTCCGGGATGCCGGTGCACAAGTACGGCCGGTACGAGGCCGTGGACCTGCCGGACCGCACCTGGCCGGACCGCCGCATCACCGAGGCCCCGCGCTGGCTCTCCACCGACCTGCGCGACGGCAACCAGGCCCTGATCGACCCCATGTCGCCGGCCCGCAAGCGGGAGATGTTCGACCTCCTGGTCCGCATGGGCTACAAGGAGATCGAGGTCGGCTTCCCCTCCTCCGGCGCCACCGACTTCGCGTTCGTCCGCTCGATCATCGAGGAGGGCGCGATCCCCGAGGACGTGACGATCTCCGTCCTCACCCAGGCCCGCGAGGAACTGATCGAACGGACCGTGGAGTCACTGCGCGGCGCCCACCGGGCCACCGTGCACCTCTACAACGCCACCGCGCCCGTCTTCCGCCGCGTCGTGTTCCGCGGCTCCCGCGAGCAGGTGAAGCAGATCGCGGTGGACGGGACGCGGCTGGTCATGGAGTACGCCGACAAGATCCTCGGCGACGACACCGTGTTCGGCTACCAGTACAGCCCGGAGATCTTCACCGACACCGAGCTGGACTTCGCCCTGGAGGTCTGCGAGGGCGTCATGGACGTCTGGCAGCCGGAGGAGGGCCGGGAGATCATCCTCAACCTGCCCGCCACGGTCGAGCGTTCGACCCCCTCCACCCACGCCGACCGCTTCGAGTGGATGGGCCGCCACCTGTCCCGCCGCGAGTTCGTCTGCCTCTCCGCCCACCCGCACAACGACCGCGGCACCGCCGTCGCCGCCGCCGAGCTCGCCGTGATGGCCGGCGCCGACCGCGTCGAGGGCTGCCTGTTCGGCCAGGGCGAGCGGACGGGCAACGTCGACCTGGTCACGCTGGGCATGAACCTGTTCTCCCAGGGCGTCGACCCCGAGATCGACTTCTCCCGGATCGACGACATCCGCCGCACCGCCGAGTACTGCAACCAGATGGAGGTCCACCCGCGCCACCCCTACGCGGGCGACCTGGTCTACACCGCCTTCTCCGGCTCCCACCAGGACGCCATCAAGAAGGGCTTCGAGGCGATGGAGGCCACCGCCGCCGCCGAGGGCCGGAGCGTGGACGAGATCGAGTGGGCGGTCCCGTACCTGCCCATCGACCCGAAGGACGTCGGGCGGTCGTACGAGGCCGTCATCCGCGTCAACTCGCAGTCCGGCAAGGGCGGAATCGCCTACGTCCTGAAGAACGACCACAAGCTGGACCTGCCGCGCCGGATGCAGATCGAGTTCTCGAAGATCATCCAGGCGCGGACCGACGCGGGCGGCGGCGAGGTCACCCCGCAGGAGATCTGGTCCGTCTTCCGCGACGAGTACCTGCCCACCGACGAGAACCCCTGGGGGCGCGTCGAACTGCGCGCCGCCCAGACCACCACGGCCGGGGAGGGCGCCGACGTCCTCACCGTCGAGGCCGTCGTGGACGGCGAGGAGACGGTCCTGACCGGTACGGGCAACGGCCCGATCTCCGCCTTCTTCGACGCGCTCGCCGCCACCGGCATCGACGCCCGCCTGCTCGACTACACCGAGCACACCATGAGCGAGGGCGCCAGCGCCCAGGCCGCCTCGTACATCGAGTGCGTGATCGACGGCAAGGTGCTGTGGGGCATCGGCATCGACCCCAACACCACCCGCGCCTCCATCAAGGCGGTCGTGTCCGCGGTGAACCGCGCGTACCGGCCCTGACGGAGGCGGGAGTTGGCGCCCGGCTCAGGGGCGTGGCGCCCTGATCGTCAACGTCGCGCCTCCGAAACCACCGCATCCGGTGCGCTCGGGGGCGCGTTCGATACCGAGGGCGCCCCAAACCGGCCCGAGTCTGCGCACGGGGTGCTGACGGCACGTCGACGATGTGGCTAACATCACGTCAACGCGGCGACGAGGCCGTGGCGTTAGGAGGTGTGCGCCGTGAAGCACGCGCAAGGCCGACCGAGCCCCGACCGGTGTGTGCTGGGCGTGCGCACCGTATGGCGCACCATCGGCGACGGCGAGTTCTTCTGCCCCGGCTGCGGCGGCGACCGCAACTACCACCGGCGCACCGGCCGCCGCCGCCTCGTCGTCCTGGGGCTGCCGCTGCTGCCGCGCGGGCCGGTGGGGCCGGTCGTCGAGTGCACGGCGTGCCGCGAGCGGTACCCGATGGACGTCCTCGACCACCCCACGACCACCCGCTTCTCCGCGATGCTGCGGGACGCCGTGCACACGGTCGCGCTCGCGGTCCTCGCGGCGGGTGGCACGGAGGCCCGTACCGTCCGCCGGGCGGCGGTGGGCGCGGTGCGGGCGGCCGGCTTCGCCGACTGCAGCGAGGAACAGCTCGTCACGCTGATCGAGGCGCTGGCCGCCGACACGGGCCGGCTGCCCGGCCCCGGCAGATTCCCCGCCGGGCCGGCCGTGTCCGGGCGGGACGGCTTCGACCCGTGCGGCACTGCGCTCGCCATCGAACTGCACGAGGCGCTGGAGCCGCTGGCTCCGCACCTCGCTCCCGCCGGGCGGGAGTCGATCCTGCTGCAAGGGGCCCGGATCGCGCTCGCGGACGGGCCTTATCGGCCGGCCGAGCGGGAGGTTCTGGCGACGGTGGGGCGGGCGTTGATGATCTGTCCGGAGGATACGGACCGGTTGCTGGCGGCGGCGGCGCGGACGCCGTCGTAGACGGCGGGGGTTTGCCCCGGTCCCTCCCCCAGAGGGGGCACCCCCATTCACCGCTTCCTGGGGCTGCGTCCCAGACCCCCTTTCGCGGCTTCGCCGCACGCGGGGGCGCAGCCCCTGCCGCAAGCGTCCCGCGCGTGCGGGACAATGGCCCCATGACCCTCTCCCGCGACGCAGTCACCGTGCTCCGCACGCAAAGGCTCGGCGGCGGGCGATGACCCTGTTCCGTGACGACGGCATCGTCCTCAGAACCCAGAAACTCGGCGAAGCCGACCGCATCATCACCCTCCTCACCCGCGCCCACGGCCGCGTCCGCGCCGTGGCCCGCGGCGTGCGCCGGACGAAGTCCAAGTTCGGGGCCCGCCTCGAACCGTTCTCGCACGTGGACGTGCAGTTCTTCGCCCGCGGCGGCGAGCTGGTGGGGCGGAGCCTGCCGCTGTGCACGCAGAGCGAGACGATCGCGCCGTACGGCGGGCCGATCGTCGCGGACTACGCGCGGTACACCGCCGGGACGGCCATGCTGGAGACGGCCGAGCGGTTCACGGACCACGAGGGCGAGCCGGCCGTCCAGCAGTACCTGCTGCTCGTCGGGGGGCTGCGGACGCTCGCGGCCGGCGAGCACGCGCCGCATCTGATCCTCGACGCGTTCCTGCTGCGCTCGCTCGCCGTCAACGGGTACGCGCCGAGCTTCGACGCGTGCGCGCGCTGCGGGATGCCGGGCCCCAACCGGTTCTTCTCGACGGCGGCCGGCGGCGTGGTCTGCGGTGACTGCCGGGTGCCGGGAAGCGTCGTACCCTCCTCGGAGGCGATCGGGCTCCTCGCCGCCCTGCTGTCCGGGGACTGGGCCACGGCGGACGCGTGCGAGGCGCGTCACGTCCGGGAGGGCAGCGGCCTCGTCGCCGCATATCTGCACTGGCACCTCGAGCGGGGGCTTCGTTCGCTCCGCTACGTGGAGAAGTAAATAGGAGTAGTGGCAGCCATGGCACGACGCGGGCTTCTGGGCCGTTCCCGTCGCGAGTACCGCACCCCCGAGCCGCACCCCTCGGGCGCGCGGCCGCCGAAGATCCCCGGTGAGCTCGTTCCCGAGCACGTCGCGATCGTCATGGACGGCAACGGCCGCTGGGCCAAGGAGCGCGGGCTGCCGCGCACCGAGGGGCACAAGGTCGGCGCCGAGCGGGTGCTGGACGTCCTCCAGGGCGCGATCGAGATGGGCGTCGGGAGCATCTCCCTGTACGCGTTCTCCACCGAGAACTGGCGGCGCTCCCCGGACGAGGTGCGCTTCCTGATGAACTTCAACCGGGACTTCATCCGCAAGACCCGGGACCAGCTCGACGCGCTCGGCATCCGGGTGCGCTGGGTGGGCCGGATGCCCAAGCTGTGGCGTTCGGTGGCCAAGGAGCTCCAGATCGCCCAGGAGCAGACCAAGGACAACGACCTGCTCACGCTGTACTTCTGCATGAACTACGGCGGGCGTGCCGAGATCGCGGACGCCGCCCAGGCGCTGGCCGAGGACGTCCGGGCCGGTCGGCTCGATCCGTCGAAGGTCACCGAGAAGACCTTCGCGAAGTACCTCTACTACCCGGACATGCCGGACGTGGACCTGTTCCTGCGCCCGTCCGGCGAGCAGCGCACGTCCAACTACCTGCTCTGGCAGAGCGCCTACGCGGAGATGGTGTTCCAGGACGTGCTCTGGCCGGACTTCGACCGCCGCGACCTGTGGCGCGCCTGCCTGGAGTACGCGCAGCGGGACCGGCGGTTCGGCGGGGCGATCCCCAACGCGGTGGAGGAGGACGGCGCGCCGGCCTGAGCGGGGCAGCGGGGCAAGGCAAACGCCCGGCCTTACCGGCCGGGCGTTTGCCGTACGTCAGGCGCCGGCGGTGCGGGCGCAGTCCCCGCAGGTGCCGAAGACCTCGACCGTGTGGGCCACATCCACGAAGCCGTGCTCGCGGGCGATGGTGTCCGCCCACGTCTCCACGGCCGGTCCCTCGACCTCGACCGCCTTGCCGCACAGCCGGCAGACCAGGTGGTGGTGGTGTCCGCTGGAGCAGCGGCGGTAGACCGCCTCGCCCTCGCTGGTGCGCAGGACGTCCACCTCGCCGGCGTCGGCGAGGGACTGGAGGGTGCGGTAGACGGTGGTCAGCCCTACGGACGCGCCGCGGTGCCTGAGCATGTCGTGGAGTTCCTGAGCGCTGCGGAACTCGTCCACCTCGTCGAGCGCCGCCGCGACGGCGGCGCGCTGCTTGGTGGCTCGGCCGCGTACCGGGGGACCGGCGGTCGCCACAGTTGCCTCCTCAAGCTCGGCTGACACACCCACGCACGGATTTCGGCGGCGTGCGGGCCAATTGTGCCAGGCCGCGCGTACCGGTCGTTTGCCATGATCCATGCGTTCCGGACGACCTGCGGAGTACAGGTTTGGTTAGCCTAACCTGCACCCCGCTGTCGCCGCAGCAGTTGTGATCGCCGATGTGACCGCCGTCGCACGCGGGCGGCCGGGGGCCTCAGACGCGTACGTCGTCCGTGGAGCCCGGAGCGCCCGGGGGGCCCGGAGCCCCGGGGTCCGTCAGCGTGCACCGCTCCTCGTCGAGCGCCTTCTTCCGGGCGCGGGATCCGGCCAGTGGCGCGGCGATCGCCGTGAGGGCGATGAAGACGCCGATCGCCATCAGCACGATGGTGGCGCCGGGCGGGACGTCCACGTAGTACGAGGTCGTGGTGCCGGAGAGGGTGACCAGCACCCCGATGCCCACGGACAGCGCCAGCGTGCTGGCGAAGCTGCGGGCGATCTGCTGGGACGCGGCCACCGGGATCACCATCAGGGCGCTGACCAGCAGCAGCCCGACCACCCGCATGGCGACCGTGACCGTCAGTGCGGCCGTGACGGCGACCAGCAGGTTGAGCAGGCGCACCGGGAGGCCGGTGACGCGGGCGAACTCCTCGTCCTGGCAGATGGCGAAAAGCTGCCGTCGCAGGCCCAGTGTGGCGAGGATCACAAAGGCGGCCAGGATGCAGATCGCGACGATGTCCTGCTGCGAGACCGTGGTCAGCGAACCGAAGAGGTAGGTGACCAGGTTGGCGTTGGAGCCGTTGTCCGAGAGGTTGATCAGCATCACGCCGCCGGCCATGCCGCCGTAGAACAGCATGGCGAGGGCGATGTCGCCGCGGGCCTTGCCGTAGGAGCGGATCAGCTCCATCACGACGGCGCCGACGACGCACACCGTCGCGGCCACCCACACCGGGCTGGTGTGGAGCAGGAAGCCCAGGCCCACACCGGTGAGGGCGACGTGGCCGATGCCGTCGCCCATCAGCGCCTGGTGGCGCTGGACGAGGTAGATGCCGATCGCGGGGGCGGTGATGCCCACGAGGAGCGCGGCGAGCAGTGCGCGCTGCATGAACGCGGCGTCGAGGATCTCCATCAGCTCAGCAAACCTGTCCGAGTCGGTTCCGCCGCCGGGCCGGCGTGCGGGTGTACGTGGTCGTGGCCGGGGAGCGCGTGCTGGCCCACGGCCTCGGGCGGCGGCCCGTCGTGGACGACGCAGCCGTCGCGGAGGACGATCGCCCGGTCGATGAGGGGCTCCAGCGGGCCGAGTTCGTGCAGGACGAGGAGGACGGTGGTGCCCCGGGCGACCTCCTCGCGGAGGGCGTTGGCCAGCACCTCCTGGCTGGCGAGGTCCACGCCGGCCATCGGCTCGTCCATGATCAGCAGTTCGGGTTCGACGGCGAGCGCGCGGGCGATCAGCACCCGCTGGTGCTGGCCGCCGGAGAGGGCGTTCACCGAGTCCTTGAGCCGGTCCGCCATGCCGACCAGCTCCAGCGCCTTCACCACGGCGTCGCGGTCGGCGCGGCGGCTGAACCCCAGCTTCGTCCGGGCCAGCCGTCCGGCCGAGACCACCTCGCGCACGGTCGCCGGGACGCCGGCCGCGGCGGTGGTGCGCTGCGGTACGTACCCGATCCGCGCCCAGTCGCGGAAGCGGCGCTTCGGCGTGCCGAACAGCTCCAGCTCGCCGCCGGTCAGCGGGACCTGGCCGACGATCGCCCGGACCGCCGTGGACTTCCCGGAACCGTTGGCGCCGAGCAGCGCGACGACCTCGCCGCGCCGGACCTCCAGGTCGACCCCGCGCAGGACGGGCCGCGCGCCGAGCGACGCGGTCGCCCCGCGCAGGGATATGACGGGCTGCTCGGTCCGTTCGGTCTGTTCCATGTCCGCCTCCTCAGGTGCGCGCGCGCCGGGCGCCGACGTGCTCTGTGTGCCGGTCTCCGTGCGCGTGCTCACTTCGCACCGAGCGCTTTCCGCAGGGCCGTCAGGTTGGACTCCATGACCTCGAAGTAATCGTGTCCCTTGGAGTGGTCCGTGATGCCCTCGAGCGGGTCGAGGACGTCGGTCCGCAGGTTGAGGTCGCCCGCGATGGTCTTCGCGGTGGCCGGGCTGGCGATGGTCTCGAAGAAGACCGTGTTGACGTGGTGGTCCTTCGCCAGCTTGTGCAGGTCCTTGATCCGTGCCGCGCTGGGCTCGGCCTCCGGGTCGACGCCGCTGACGGCCTCCTCGGTGAGCCCGTAGCGCTCGGCGAGGTAGCCGAAGGCGGCGTGGGTGGTGATGAAGGTGTCGGAGGCGCGGTTCCGCAGGCCGTCCGCGAACTTCGTGTTCAGGTCCTTGAGGCGGGACACCAGGATGTCGGTGTTCTTCTGGAAGATCTCCCGGTGGTCCGGGGCGGCCTTGGCGAGGGTCTTGTTCACGCCCTGGGCGACCTCGGCGTACTTCACGGGGTCGAGCCAGATGTGGGGGTCGGCGGTGCCCTCGTGGCCCCCGTGGTCGGCGTGATCACCGTGGTTATGGCCGTCGACCTCGTCGCCGTGGGTCTCCATGGTGGTGAGGGAGGCCGCGTCGGCGACGTTCTTCGCGCCGGACTGCTTGACCGCCTCGTCCACGGCGGGCTGGAGCCCCTTGAGGTAGACGACGGCGTCCGCCTTCTCCAGGGAGGCGACCTGCCGGGGCTTGAGCTCCAGGTCGTGCGGTTCCTGTCCGGGCTTGGTGAGGCCGGTGACGTGGACGTGGTCCCCGCCGATCTGCCGGACGAGGAACTCCATCGGGTAGAACGACGCCACGACGTCCAGCTTGCCGTCCTTCGCCCCCGTCTGCTCGTCGGTGGCACAGGCGGAGAGCGTGCCGAGACCGAGCGCCGCCGCCAGGGCGACGGCGATCCCGGTTATTCGGGGGGACCGGGAGGCGGGACGGCGAGGGTTGTCGTTCATGACACTCATTTTCAACGAAAATGGAAACGATTGTCAACAACGGCGGTCGCGGGACGGCCCGGAAGGGGGTCCGGCGAGCCGGTGGCCGGTTGACGAGCGGTCGGGGCGGAACCGATTTGATGAGAGGGGGTGCCACGCCGGTAACCTGAAGCATTCGCTGTTCATCGTCGCAATGAAGAGAGCACCGTGGCCGCCGAGAAGATCGACACCATCGTCAGCCTGAGCAAGCGCCGTGGCTTCGTCTATCCGTGCAGTGAGATCTACGGCGGTCAGCGTGCCGCCTGGGACTACGGACCGCTCGGTGTGGAGCTCAAGGAGAACATCAAGCGCCAGTGGTGGCGTTCCATGGTCACCTCGCGCGACGACGTGGTCGGTCTCGACTCGTCGGTGATCCTGGCCCGCGAGGTGTGGGAGGCGTCCGGTCACGTCGCCACCTTCACCGACCCGCTGACCGAGTGCACCTCCTGCCACAAGCGCTTCCGCGCCGACCACCTGGAGGAGGCGTACGAGGCCAAGCACGGCCGCCTCCCCGAGAACGGCCTCGCCGACCTCAACTGCCCGCACTGCGGCAACAAGGGCGGCTTCACCGAGCCCAAGCAGTTCTCCGGCCTGCTCTCCACCCACCTCGGCCCGACGCAGGACAGCGGCTCGGTGAGCTACCTGCGCCCCGAGACCGCCCAGGGCATCTTCACCAACTTCGCCCAGGTGCAGCAGACCTCGCGCCGCAAGCCGCCGTTCGGCATCGCCCAGACCGGCAAGTCGTTCCGCAACGAGATCACGCCGGGCAACTTCATCTTCCGCACCCGCGAGTTCGAGCAGATGGAGATGGAGTTCTTCGTCAAGCCGGGCGAGGACGAGCAGTGGCACGAGTACTGGATGGAGCAGCGCTGGAGCTGGTACACCGGCCTCGGCATGCGCGAGGAGAACATGCGGTGGTACGAGCACGCCGCCGAGAAGCTCTCGCACTACTCCAAGCGCACCGTTGACATCGAGTACCGCTTCAACTTCGGCGGCACCGAGTTCTCGGAGCTGGAGGGCCTCGCCAACCGCACCGACTATGACCTCAAGGCCCACTCCGCCGCCTCCGGCCAGGACCTGTCGTACTTCGACCAGGAGGCCGGCGAGCGCTACTTCCCGTACGTCATCGAGCCGGCGGCCGGTCTGAACCGCGCCATGCTCGCCTTCATGCTCGACGCGTACGTCGAGGACGAGGCGCCCAACGCCAAGGGCGTCATGGAGAAGCGCGTCGTCATGCGCCTCGACCCGCGCCTGGCCCCGGTCAAGGTCGCCGTCCTGCCGCTGTCCCGCAACCCGCAGCTCTCCCCGAAGGCCAAGGGCCTCGCGGCGGACCTGCGCAAGCACTGGAACATCGAGTTCGACGACGCCGGCGCCATCGGCCGCCGCTACCGCCGCCAGGACGAGATCGGCACGCCGTTCTGCGTCACCGTCGACTTCGACACCCTCGACGACAACGCGGTGACCGTGCGCGAGCGCGACACGATGAAGCAGGAGCGCGTCTCCCTCGACCAGATCGAGAGCTACCTGGGCGCCCGCCTGCTCGGCTGCTGACGTCGTTGGTCCTGTAGCTCGTCTCGCACCGGAGGCCCCGGCCCCGCGCTCCTCGGCGCGGGGCCGGGGCCTCCGGGCCGTCCGGGCCTCCGGGCCGTACCGGTTCCTACCGGAGCTTGCGGCGGAGCGTTCCGCGCCATGTCCAGCCCGCGGTGACCACGGCGTCGCGGAGGGGGTCCTTGAGCGCCGAGGTGTCGAAGCGGAACGTCTCGGTCGTCTCCAGGCGTCCCGTGGGACCCTTCCCGACGGTCCACTGCCGGGAGACCGTGTTCACGTTGCCCCACGAGTGCGTGGTTTCCGTCGCCAGGCGCCCCCGGCGACCGGACCGCGTGATCTCCCAGAGCAAGTCGAGAGCGCGGACCTCGTGGTCGGCCGGGGCCAGTTTCATCCGGATCTGAAGGCGACGGTCGATGTGGCCGCTCCCGGATCCGATGACAGGCTCCCGGACGCGCCACTCCGCCACCAGGTCGACGCCTTCCGGGGCGCCGCCGCGGACGACGTACGGGGTGTCGGCGGTGGCGACGGCCAGCAGCGCGGCGCGGACGTCGGCGGCGGGACGCGGGGTGGCCCCCGGGGCGGGGCGCCGGGTGCCGTTGAGTCTGTCGAGGAGGCCCATCGGGACACCGTACGGCGGATCCGCGGCTAGTCCGCCGCGAGTTCCTCGTGGAGGTCGGCGAGGGCGGTGTGGTCGTCCTCGGTGCCGGTGTGCGGGGCGGTGAACCAGCGGACGTACTCGTCGATCTCGGAGAGGCGCCAGTCGAGGGCGAAGAGTTCGAGCATGGCCGGGTCGGCGCTTTCCCGGCAGGCGGCCGGCAGGTCCGCGTAGTCCCGCTCGCGCGGGGCGAGGGCCAGCGACTCCCAGTCGACCAGGCGGAGGCCGAACGCGCCGACGAGCTGGTTGTCGTTGTGCGGCTCGCCGTGGGTCGGCACCCAGGCGTCCCGGCGGGAGCGGGCGAGGTCCGCCAGCTCGTGGTAGCGGTCCGTCCAGCGCGCGATGGCGGCCCCGCGCGCGGCGATCGCCGTCCTGGCCTCCTCCGCCAGCGGCCCCGACGTCCAGGGCCGGGCCGTACGGGCCCGCACGTCCTCGGCGAACCCGGGCCCCACCCGCGGGGCCCAGGGACGCAGCCCTTCCGGCGGCACGGCGCCGTGCAGCGCGGCGAGCGCCTCGACGACCTTGCCGACGTGCTCCGGGCGGGCCGCCTCCTCCTCGCCGGGCGACCGGCCGTCCAGCCACGGCGTCACGCTCAGCGCACCGCCGCCCACGCCCACGGTGAGCCGCCCGCCGCGGGTGCGCAGCGGCGCGCACACCACGTCCAGCCCGTCCGCCGCCAGCGCGGCGGCCCCCGCGTAGGCGGCCTCCAGCGATGCGGCGGTGTGGCGCGGCTCCAGCCGGTCGAGCGTGACGAACAGTGCCGTACCGTCGGCGGCCGTCACGCGCCAGTGGTAGGCGCCGAACCCCCAGGGCAGGTAGGCGACTTCGGTCACGCCGGGCAGTGGCCAGTGGGCGGTGACCGCGTCGGTGACGGTGTGGTCGTCGATGAAGGAGGGGCGGGAGAGCATGGCAGTCGATCCTAGGCGGGGTGACGGGCCCCGTCACGGGATTTTGGCGCGGGCGGTTGTCCTCGACGCTCCCCGCGTTCACCAAGTGGCAGTGTCCACCTCGCAGTCGAAGGGCGCGGGGATGCGCACCTTGTCGCCGAACTTGACCTGAGTGTGGGCCCGGTAGCCGCGGTCGGGAGTGGGATCGTGGTACACGGTGACCGCCTTGACAGCCATGTCGATCAGGACGTATGCGGGGACGCCTCCCCGGCCGTAGACCTCCACCTTGTCGGTGAGGTCGAACGCCCGTGTTGACGACGACGTCACTTCGCCGACCAGGGACAGGGCCTCGCCCGGCAAGAAGATGCTCTCGACGTCGACCAGGGCTTCGTCGGCCACGTGCAGGTCGGGCCCGTAACCCCTCTCCTGTTCGGGAAAGCGGAACAGGCAGGGTTCGGTGCCTACTTCATGCCGTTCCGGGGCGTGCGGCCTGAGCTGGCGCTCCAGGCTCCGCATGGCACGTAGGTAGCGGCCCTGCGGCCACGGCGACATGATGATCTTCCCCCCGATGATCTCCACGCGATACCCGTCGGGCAGGGTGTCGTTGACCGGCTCCAGATCGCGGCAGAGCTGCTCGAAATCGGCCTTCGGCTCGTCCCCGTCCCCACCGCCGTGTATCGACTGGAGCGCCTCGCGTGGAATGTCCGTCATGATTGCCATCATGCGCCTCCCCTGATGAGTATGCCGGGCACTACACACCGTAGCGGCCCCCACTGACAGTCCGGGGTTCGTTCGGCTCGGCGACCGCGAAGCTTCCGGGAGGGGGCGCTTGGGCAGTCCGGCGCTTCGCGCCGTGATGAACCCGCCCGGCCGCGTCAGCCGTGGCGGAGGGTGTGGAGTTCGCAGACGTCCGGGTCCGTGGTGAAGCGGTACAGGCGCGGTTTCTGCCGGTTGCCCGTGACGTCGAAGGAGAAATGGTTCCTCCACTCGGAGAAATCGGAGTCCCAGTACCGACTTCCGGTGAAAGAGAGTTCGAGGTCATCGCGCGTCCCGCTGGTTTTCCGTTCCGGCTGGAGAGTCCAGGTGCCGACGGCCCGGCCCGTGTGCTTGGGGTTCTTCGGGTAGTCGAACTCCGGCCAGTCGCCGGCCTCGAACGTTCCGTCGCTTTTCAGCGTCAGGGTGCCGAAGGGATCGGCGCGATATGTGCCGACCATGTCCTGACGGATGAGCCCGGCCGGGCGGTCGCCCTCGTCGCCGCAGTCGAAGACGCGAGCGCATCCGGTGTTGGTGACGGATACGGCCGCGATCAGACCGCATATCAGACCAAGCGCACGCAGGCGCATGACATTCCCCCTGCATCCCCGAATTCCCGGAACGGTTCAAGAATCCCAGACGCGGAATCGCGCGCATCACCGGGGTCCTGCCGGTTTTCCGCGACTGTGCGTACCCATCTCGCGGGACTCCGGCGCGGAATTGTGGCAGCCTGCGGACATGTCGCAGCTCCGAGTGCACGCAGGTCGTCACTACGCCATCCAGTACCACTACGCCTTGCCCGACGACGCGTGGTGCGTGGAATTGAGCGAGGCCGTACCGGTGCCGGCCGCATGGGCCGACCGTCCCGACGCGCAGACGCACCTTCCCGGGGCCGCCTGTCTGTAGGGGTGATACCCGACGAGGATTCGGCCCTGGAGCCGACCGTCCGCGTGTTCAGCCCGGAGGGGCACGTGATCCCTTACGAGATCGTGTGCTGGTTCATGGAGCATGTGGCCGGACAGGTCGAAGCCTGCCGCATCGCCTTCGAGCAGGGGGAATCCGCAGTAGTGGAGTGATCGGGCACAGGGGCATCGGGCCGGCATCGGGCACACTGTGCGGATGCCTCAACTGATCAGACCCGATGTGCGTGTTCACGCCTCGTTCGTCGAGGCCATGGAGGAATTGCGAGCCGAGGGGCGAGGGGTTCCCGAGGACGATTCGATGGTCGGCAGGGACATCCTGCGCTATCACCCCCGGTGGCGGGACCCCCAAGTCTTCGCGGGTTATGTGGAGTCGGTGCTCGCCGACGCGCACGAGGACACCCCGCGGCCCGAGGGCCACGTTCCCTCCACCACCCTCTGGTACGTCGACGGCGACACCTATCTCGGACGGATCGCCGTCCGCCACCGGGCCACCCCGCGCCTGCTGGAATGGGGAGGCCACATCGGCTACGACGTCCGCCCCTCCGCGCGTCGCCGTGGTCACGCCACGGCGATGCTGCGTGCCGTCCTGCCCGTCGCCGCGGGCCTGGGCATCAACCCGGTCCTGGTCACCTGCGACCCGGACAACACCGGCTCCCGCAAGGTCATCGAGGCGTGCGGTGGCGCTTTCGAGGACGAACGGTCCGGCAAGCTGCGGTTCTGGGTCCGGACCGGTCCGGATCGGGCATCGGAGCCCCGCCCGGACGCCGGACGAAACGGAACGGCCGCCGCCGGCAGGTAGCCGGGCGCGTCAGTGCTCCGCGCGCGCGGCGGCTCGCTCCAACTGGGCCGTGATGCCCTGCCGGTCGATCTGGATCCAGTACTCGACGATCAGGCCGTCCTCGACGCGGTAGACCGCACTGGTCATCGCCGTGACCTGCGCACCGGTCGGCGTGTGGTCGCCGATCGGCCCGACGTGCCGTCCGGTCTGGGTCCAGCGGGCGTAGACCCGATCGCCTTCGGCGATGAGCTCGTCCACGGTCAGCGTGAAGGCTCCGTACGCGTCGAGCATCTCCTGGACGTGCTCGGTGTACTGCCCCGGTGTCCGCTCCACGACCACCGGCGCCTCCGAGACGACCTGGTGGGCCCGGACCAGGCCGGCCATGAAGCGGTCGGCCCGGTCGGGGTGCAGGCCCGATCGCACCTGGAGGAGGAACTGGCGCACTGTGTCCTTGGCGTTGGTCATCGGCAGAGTCTGGCATTCCGTTCGTGCCGCGACGGATGCGGGGAGGGGTGGGCGGCGCGGTGGTCGCGCGCCGGAGTTCCCGGGCGGCCTCGGCGAGCCCGAGAACCGTGGCGCGGACGGCAGCCGTCAGTGGACGATCGACACGACGCGGCAGGCGGCCTCGGCCAAGGCGCGATCGCCTTCGATGCCGGCGCGGGCCAGGGCCGTGCCCGGTCGGATGCCCCGGGTGCACAGGCGCCAGGCCGTTTCCGTGTCCAGGCGGAGCAGCGCGGCCGGACGGCCGGTGTCCGGTTCGGCCAGCGACCAGCGGGTCCCGGTGGCCGTGGCCGTGGTCGTCCAGGCGCGGCCCGCCGGGCCGTCAACCTTCACCCGGACCTGTGTGCCGGGCGGCGCGTCGACCGTGCGTAGGGTGTGCGGCACAGCGCGCATGAACGTGTCCAGGACCACCGACAGCGACCGTGGGTCCGGGTCGGTCGGCAGGCCGACGGCATGGCGGATCTGCTGGCGGTGCGTCCAGAACTCGGTGAACTCCCGGGGCTGTTTAGCCACATGGGCGCCGGGTCGATCCCGGCCCAGGACACTCCAGCGAGGGTGCGGTGAGGTCGACGGCCTCGAGGAAACGTGTCGTCTGCGCGCCGATCACGTCCAGGGTCTCGATGAGCGCGGCGGGACTGACCCGGGCGCAGGCGGCCACCCATTCCCGGTTGATGCGGTGGATGAACGTTTCGAGGGGTTCGCCCGGCGCGGGGGCGGGCCCTCCGGCGTGGTGGTCGCGGTCGCGGGCCAGCCGTCCGTAGCAGTCGCCCAGCACATGTGCGGCGAGATCGCGCACGGTCCAGCCCGGCACCGCTTCCCTGTCCCACTCGGCGGGCGCCGGACCGCGCAGCGTGGCCATCAGCGCGGCGTGTTCGGGACCGAACAGCGGACGGGCGTCGATCGGGGCGCCGAGCCACGCGGGGCCAGGCGTGTCGCCGGATCGGAACTCCATGACCACAGCGTGGCAACCGGCCGCCCGTCCGGCCACCGTTCAACGCGGCCGTGCCACCAAACGGACGTCCGGGCCCGAACGGGCCACGTCGATCAGGTCGCAGCGCAGTGTGTCGCCGATCGTGCCGATCGTTCCGCCCTGGAGGGCGCTCTTGCCACGGCCCAGGAGGGCGGGCGCGATGTACGCGATGACGCGGTCGACGAGCCCCGCCGAGACGAACGAGGCGGCGAGGGTGGGTCCGCCCTCCAGGAACACGCCGCGCACGTCACGCTCGTACAGTTCGCGCAACAGCGCCGCGATGTCCAGGCCCTCCGCCGCCTTCGGCAGCCGGACGACGGTCGCCCGGCCCTCCAGGTGCGACGCGTCCGCACCGTCGGCCACGGCGATCAGCGTCGGCGCCGCATCGTCGAGCACGCGGGCGCTGCGCGGCGTCCGGGCGTGGGTGTCCACGATGACGCGCCACGGCTGCCGCTCGGCCGGTGCGGTGACCTTGAGGTTCGGGTCGTCCTTCGCCGACCGCACGGCCAGGTGCGGGTCGTCGGCCTGCTGTGTGCCCGACCCGACGACGGTCGCCTGACAGGCGGCGCGCAGCGCGTGCACCTCGGCGCGGGACTCCTCGCTGGTGATCCACTGGCTGGTGCCGTCCGCCGCGGCGATGCGGCCGTCCAGCGTGGCGGCGTATTTGTAGACGACGTAGGGGCGCCCCTCGACGGTGTGCCACTCGTCGGCGCCGACCAGCTCGCTCGTGTGCATGCATCTCCTTCGGAGGGGGTGATGGCGACTGCCGTGTGTTCATTCTTCGCGACGACTCGGCCGAGTTCGCTGGCGCCGCGGCAGATTGGTGCCCGTGGCTGGTGGGCTGTGCGGATTGCCGGTACGGGTGTGGCTCCGGATGCGCGGGTGATGAAGACGCGTGCTGCAGGGATCGGGATGGGTATCGTCCTGGTGTCGAGAGCAGATCGGAGTTCAGCATGTCGGAGCACACCGGTGCGCGGATCGCGAAGACGCGAAAGCGCCGCCGACTGACTCAGCGCGAACTGGCCTACCGGAGCAATGTCTCGTACAGCACCCTCACCAAGGTCGAACAGGGCCAGATGCCGGCCAGCCCGTCCGTGATCGGCGCCCTCGCGCGTGCCCTGTCGGTGCCCGTCGTCGAGTTGACGGGGCAGCCGTACCTTGAGGAGCTGCGGCAGGACCACCTCGACGGACTGATCAACCCGATCCGTGAGGCCCTGAACGTGTACGACCTCGGTGTGGATCCGGATCTCACCCCGCGCGGTTCGGCCGAGCTGGCGTCCAAGGCCGACGAGTTGTGCATGCTGATCCGGGCCACCGACATCAAGCGGGCGGCGTCCGAGCTGCCCTCCCTGATCGGCGAGGCGACCACGGTCGCGCACGCGGAGGGGACGACCGAGGCGTGGCGGACGCTGGCCAGCGGCTACCGGACCGCGTACGACGTCGCCACGAAGCTGGGGTTCATCGACCTGGCGGCGATCGCCCTGGACCGGTTGGAGTGGGCCGCGGAACGCGCCTCCGACCCGGTGCTTGGAGGCATGCGGCAGTACCTGCGGGCCCTGGCCTACCTCCGGGCCAGTGACTACCGTACGGGGGAGCGGCTCATCCGCTTCGGGATGGCCAGGCTGGAACAGGCGGACCCCGGCCGGGAACGCGACGTCCTCACCGGACAACTGCACCTGGGAGCCGCGGTGCTGGCCGGCCGGGCCAAGGAAGGTGACACGGCCGAGACACACCTGACCGAGGCGGGCCGGATCGCCGCGCACACGGGCCCGGCCGAGAAGGTCCACTGGCTGGCGTTCGGGCCGGCCAATGTCGGGGTGCACCGGGTGAGCGTGCTGGCCGAACTGGACGAGTACGGAGCGGCCGTCGACGTGGCACGCGGCATCCGGCTGCCCGCCGACTGGCCGCGGTCCCGGATGTCCCACCACTACGCCGAGGTGGCGCGCGCACAGATGTGGACCGGCCGCACGGAAGCGGCCTTCGGCAACCTGTTGGAGGCGCGCAGGCTGGCGCCCCAGCAGACCCGCTACCACCCGATCGTCCGTGAGACGTACTCCGGCCTGGAGTCGGCGAAACGGCGCATGCCGGAGGACTTCATCAGCTTCGGCGCCTGGCTAAGTGCATGACTCAGCGTCAATGGTTGGCCCTGGCTATCAGCGGGCTATGACAGTTCCGGCCCTTGCGCGCCAGCACGATGTGACGACCAACACATCGTCTGTGCGTGGAGCCGAACATGCCACACCAACGAACACCACAGGACCGCGCCCGCAGGGCCGCGCTGGCGGATGCCGCCGTGGGCGGCGTTCCGGCGGAGCTGCCCGGGGCGGACGGCAACGGGCCCGCGCCCGCGCCCGGTTGCGATGTCTGTGAAGCGCTCGCGCGGCAGCGGGTCGTCGCGCGGCGGGACGGTGACTTCTCGCGCGTCGTCGACTGCGACGTCGAGCTGCGGCGGCACCCGCACGGGAGGCGGCGGTGACGCAAGTGGACAGCGTGGCGCCCGCGTTCGTGCTGGCGCGGGACGGCGGGCGGGGGCTGCCCGTCGAGCCGGTGTACGAGTTCCAGTGCCGGGCCTGCCGGAAGACGTCCCGGGCGGGCGAGGGCGACCCCCTGGGAGCCGAGGTGTGGGCGCTGAAGCACACGCGGCTGCACCCGGACCACCGTACGCACTGCGCGGTGACGACCTCGTTCTGGCGGGTGGACCCGGCTGCCGCCGCCCCTGAGGAGGTGGCGCGGTGACGTACTCGCCGCTGCCCGTGACCTACCCCACCCAGCGCCACCCCGGCGCGCTGTGGCTCGTCTCCCGGGTCCTGCGGCCGCGCGAGATCCACGAGGAGTGGGCGGAGGGGCGGACGCCCGCGATCGAGATCGGGCGGCGCTTCGACGTGATCCACCTCGCGGCGGAGGCGGTGGAGGGCGGCCTCGACGGGGTGCGGACGGACGACGTCGTCGAGGCGGCGTTCCGGGCGGCGGGGATCGCGTACGGCGTGGTGGTGACCCGGCGGCGGGACGTCTACAGCGTTCTGGTGCGGGCGGGTACGGCGCGGACGTGGGCCGCCAACGGGGCGCGCGCCGTCGGGATCGACGACCACCTGCGGTACCTGCGCACGCCGCATCCCGGCCGGCGCGAGGGGCCGGGCGACTTCTGGCTGCTGCCGCCGCCGCACGCGGACGAGGTGCTGGCCGGGGCGGTGGAGGTGCGTGCGCTGCTCGCGCGGTCGGGCGGGCGGCCGGGGAGGGGTGAGGCGACCGTGACGTGGGGGGTGCGGCCGTCATCGGCGTAGGGTGAGCCGATGCCACTCGTGGAGATCACCTACGCGCCCCACGTCCCCGAGGACACCCTCCGTGAACTGCGCGACGCGCTTTCGCACTTGGTGTCCCTCGCGGTGGAGTGTCCCGAGGAGCCGTACGACGGCGATCCGCGGCCGGGCGACGTCGAATTGCGCTTCCGGCCGCTCGGGCCGCTGGACAGCGGCGGGCTGGACCTGGTCGTCGAGGTGCGGTCGAAGTGGTTCGCGAGCCGGGCCGCCGACCGCCAGGAGCGGGTGGACCGGCTGTGCGCCGGCATCCGGTCGGCGAGTGGGCTGTCCGACGTCGGCGTTTATCTGTCGCTGCCGGTCGCGGCGTGGGCGCAGGGGGAGTGAGGGGCGCGCGGCTCGGGGTGAACTGATCGGGCGGCGGGGCGGGTTCGGGCGCGGGGCGCGCGCGAGGCGGTCCCGTTCGCGCGGTGCGGTGGTCTCGTACGCTGCGTACCGGTCGGCCCGCCGTTTCCGCCGCCGCCCGCAGCCGTCAGGATCCGCGCGCGTATGACGCCAGGCGGTCGGCGAGCGCGGCGACGAGGTCGCGCAGCGCGTCGGGGCGTTCGATGACGAACGGCCGGTCGAGCGAGGCGAGGACCGGGGGCAGCCAGTCGAGCCGCTCCACCCGCAGTTCGACGCGCCGCCAGCGTTCGGCCTCGTGATCCCCCTCCGCCTCGGGCTCGTCCAGGACGGCGACGGAGGCGGGCAGGCGGGCGCGGATCCGCTCGACCGTTCCGTGGATCCGCACGGTCACCTCGTGCCGGTACGCGGCCGTGGCGAACCCCGACAGGACCCGCTGTGCCGGGCCGGGCCCCGCGGGCGCCGGGAACGAACCTGGCAGGGCCCGCGCGTCCGTGACGCGGTCGAGCCGGAGGGTCCGGTCCTCGCCGACCCCAGGGTCCTCGCCCGTGACGTACCACCGGCCCGCGTGGGCGACGATCCCGTACGCGTGCAGTGTGCGTTCGCCGCGCCGCCCGTCGCGGTCGGTGTAGCGGATCGAGACCGGGCGGCGGTGGTGCACGGCGTCGGCGAGGGTGAGCAGGATCCCGGCGTCCGGGGTGTCGAACTCGCCGGGCCGGTCGGTGAAGTCGAGGGCTTCCAGGAGGGTGTCGAGCCGGTGGGCGAGGTGCCGGGGGAGCACCCGCCGGATCTTCGCGGACGCCGTCTCGTTCGCCGTGCGCTGGGCGGTCGTCAGCCCTGTCCGGCGGCCGGCGACCAGGCCGAGGAGTACGGCCAGCGCCTCGTCGTCGCCGAGCATGAGCGGGGGCAGGCGGTATCCGGGGGCGAGGCGGTAGCCGCCGTGGCGGCCGCGTACCGATTCGACGGGCACGTCCAGGTCGGTCAGCTGGGACACGTACCGCCGCACGGTGCGTCCGTCGACGCCGAGGCGGTCGGCGAGTTCGGCCACGGTGCGGGTGCCGCCCGATTGCAGGAGTTCCAGGAGGGTCAGCACGCGGCCGGTGGGTCGGGACATGTGGACCAACGTAATGCGCATACAGGACCGGTTCTGTCCGCTATTGCTCCTAGTCTGCGCGGTGCATGCTTCCGGCGCGGCCCTTGACGGCCCTTTGAAGGAGATCCCCGTGGACTTTGTCTCGATCCGCATCATCACCGGCGACGTGGCGCGTCTCGTCGCGTTCTACGAGCGGGCCACGGGCGCGCGGGCGGTGTGGGCCACCGAGGACTTCGCGGAACTCAGGACGGCGGGCGCGACCCTCGCGATCGCGAGCACCCGGACCGTCCCGCTGTTCGCCCCCGGCTCCGCCCGCCCGGCGGAGAACCACAGCATGATCACCGAGTTCCTCGTCGACGACGTGGACCGCGTGCACCGGGACCTGGCCGGCTTCGTCACCGACGTCGTCAGCGGGCCCACCACGATGCCCTGGGGCAACCGGTCGCTGCTGTTCCGCGACCCCGACGGCAACCTCGTCAACTTCTTCACTCCCGTGACCCCGGCGGCCAAAGAGAAGTTCGCGCGGTGACACTGTGGCGGCGCGGGGGTCAGGCGCAGAGTCGCAGGATGCCGTCCTCGAAGTCCGGGAACTCGTCCGTCGCCTCGTCCATGACCGCCTTCCCGGACTGCCGGCGCTCCGGGGCGAACCGCGCCGCGAGCGCCGCGAGTTCGGGCACGCGGTGGGCGGGACGGGCGCGTTCGCGCGGGTCGACGGCCTCGGACGGGCCGAAACCGTCGGCCAGGAGCCAGAGGAAGGCCGGCAGGTCGCGGGCGACGACGCCCATTTCGCCCTCCGAGCCGAGGTGCACGACCGGCTGGGCGGTGAGGGGGGCGGCGGGCCGGACGAGCCAGGCGGCCGTGAGACCGCCCGTCCCGTCCTGGCCGAAGACGCGGAACGCGTCGCCCGTCACCTCGCCGTTGCCCGTCCAGGCGCGGAACCATGCGGTGGTCTCCTCGGCGGACAGGAACTCGGGGTAGGACTCGAAATCGATGCCGTCGCCCTCCGCGCCGTATCCGAACTCGATGCTCGCCAGGGCGTGGAGGGGTGCGGGGAGGAGGCGGTGGTCGCCCGTCGGTGTCATGGGCGCACGCTAGCGGTTGCCGCCGCTGCTCACGCCGGAGCCGCCTCGGTGGCCGCGGGCCGCCGCCACCGCGCACACCGCCGCCAGCGGGAGTTCCGCCGCGGCGGCCATGACCAGGGCCGAGGCCAGGTCGGCGCCCGGGGCAGCCGTCATCACGTCGAACCAGGCGTCGGCGACGAGCAGGGTGGCGGCCACCGCGGCCGTGAGCGTGTGGAGGGCATGGCGGCGTACGGCCAGGACGCCCGTCGTGATGAGGGCGAGGGCCTCCAGCGCGTCCAGCCCGACCCAGGCCGCCGACCACTTCGCGGCCGTGGTCTCGGACGGCAGACTCGTGGCAAGGACGAACAGCCAGGGGAGCAGGGCGATACCGCAGGCGGCCAGGGCGTAGCCGAGGAGGCGAGGGCGCGGCCGGGGCGCGGGCGCGGTGGGCGGGTGCAGGAAGACGACCTCGGCCGGCGCGCCCGCTCCGTCCGCCGGACCGCGCTCGCCCGCCGCGTCGCGTCCGGGCGGTGCGGTGCGGGGGAGGTGGAGGACGGTCATCGGGGCTCCGTGGGTCGGTCGGCGGGCGGCGGGGTGATGTGTTCCACGATGGCGGGCCGGGCCTCGCCGGTCACTGGTACCGCTGTCCGTTCCGGGGTGGCACTGGCTTCACCCCCGGGACGGGAGTGTGTGCCATGGCCCCGGTCCGACCTGCGGACCTACGGTTCTTTCATGCACATGTCCAACACCCTGCGCCGTCTGCTGCGCCCCTTCGAGAACAGCGGCGGTCCGGTCGCCTTCCACTTCTCCGGCGGCCTGATCCACACCCTGGGGCTGACGGTGCTCGCGCTGCCGTGGCTGTCCGGTGGACCGACGCGGACGTTGAGCGTCCTGGCGGCGATCTTCGGGATGTTCGCGGTGCTCGCGGCGGCCTCCCCTGTGCTGACGACGATGCAGCGGGCGCGCTTCCGGGGCTGGCTGGGGGTGGACATACACCGGCCGGAGGGGAAGGCGGGCATCCGTTCGGGGCGGTTCTGGCGGCAGGTGCAGTACCACCTGGTGCTCGGTCCCCTGATCACCGCCGCCGCGCTGACGGCGCTGGTCGTCGCGGCGGCGTCCGTGGCGGCGGCGAGTGTGTACGTCTGGATCTGGGCGCTGCCGCCGGAGGTCCGGCTGTCCGACGTCGGCTACTCGACGCACGCCGCGTACCTGACCGCCGTCGGCGTGGGCGGGCTGTACGCGGCGGTCTGGTCGACGAAGGCCCTCGCCCGGCTCGACGCGCGTGTCGCCCTGAGCCGCCTCGGGCCCACCCCCGCCGAGCTGCTGGCACGCCGGGTCGAGGAGGTCACGGAGAGCAGGGCCGGTGTCGTGGACGCGGCCGACGCCGAGCGGCGGCGCATCGAACGCGACCTGCACGACGGCGCCCAGCAGCGGCTGGTGTCGATGGCCGTCAATCTGGGACTGGCGAAGATCACGCTGACCGATCTGCCCGAGGACGCGCGGAAGGTCATCGACGAGGCGCACCGCGAGGCGAAGGCGGCGATCCAAGAACTGAGCGACCTCGTCCGGGGCCTGCACCCGGCGGTCCTGGAGGACCGCGGCCTGGACGCGGCCCTGTCCGGGATCGCCGACCGCGCCCCGCTGCCCGTCCGCGTCCGGGTGGACCTGGCGTCCCGGCCGGCGGCCGCGATCGAGGCCGTGGCGTACTTCGTCGTCTCAGAGGCGCTGGCCAACGTCGTCAAGCACGCGCAGGCGTCCCGGGCGGAGGTCACCGTCGAACGGTTCGGGGGGATACTGCTCGTGGTCGTCTCCGACGACGGCGTGGGCGGGGCGGACGAGTCGGGCGGTACGGGCCTGGCGGGGCTGGCCAAGCGGGTCGCGTCGGTGGACGGCACCTTCTCGATCAGCAGCCCCGTGGGGGGCCCGACCGTTGTGACTGTGGAGCTGCCGTGCGCGCCGTGATCGCCGAGGATTCCGTACTGCTGCGGGTGGGACTGGTGAAGGTCCTGGAGGCGGCGGGCTTCGAGGTGGCCGCCGAGGCCGGCGACGCGGAGGCGCTGCTCGCGGCGGTCGAGGAACACCGGCCGGACCTGGTGGTCAGCGACGTCCGGATGCCGCCCGGCTTCACGGACGAGGGCGTCCGGGCGGCGCTCCTCATCCGCCGGCAGTGGCCCGGCGTCGCGGTGCTGCTGCTGTCGCAGTACGTGGAGGAGCGGTACGCGGCGGACCTGCTCACCGGCGACACCCGCGGCGTCGGCTATCTGCTCAAACAGCGGGTCGCCGACGTCGAGGAGTTCATCGACGCGCTGCGGCGGGTGGCGGCGGGCGGCACGGCCCTGGACCCGCAGGTCGTCTCCCAGCTGCTGCTCCGGCGGCACAGCGACCCGCTCGACCGGCTCACCCCACGTGAGCGCGAGGTGCTGGAACTGATGGCGTCGGGGCGCTCCAACGCGGGCATCGCGGCCCAACTGGTCGTCAGCGAGAGCGCGGTGGCGAAGCACATCAACAACATCCTGGCCAAGCTGGACCTGCCGAGGGCGGACGCGGACCACCGGCGGGTGCTGGCCGTGTTGCGGTTCCTGGGGGTGGGCTGAAGGCTCCCCGCTCGCCTCGGCCTTTCACCGCGCCAGGCGCAGCACGAGGAACACCACGAAGAAGCCGAGCGCGGCGCAGAAGAGTCCTTTGGCCAGCCGCCACTGGACTGTGCGGGCCCGGGCGTACGGCTCCGTCTGCCAGGCGGTGCCGTGGGTCATCATCGGCCCGCCCAGGCACAGCACCAGCAGGGCGACCAGGAGGCCCGAGAACCAGCCGCAGGCGTTGACGCGGTCGATCTTGTAGCACGTGCTGAAGAGGCCACAGGAAGCGTTGACGCGCCGGCCCGGTTCATACTCGCGGTCGATGTCGAATCCGGTTCGCGTCCTGCCGCCGTCCCGGGGGCGGAAGGAACCCGAGCATCGGAAGGAGTCCTCGGCTCCGCGATGTGAGGACGGCAGGCGCTCGCACCGTTCGACGGTGAACGTCCCTCGCGTCCCCAGCAGACCGGACGCATGGCCGGAAATACCGCCCCCGAACACCCCGAAGACCAGCCCTGCCAGGACGAGGAGGAACCCGCCGAAGCGCGTCGCAGCACCAGATGTCTTGGGTGTGACCACCCGGGGCGGATGTCTGCGCGGGCGTGTTCTGTGTGCCATGTCGCTCGTTCCCGTTTCCGTCCTCAGACGCCGAGGCCGACGCGCTTGCGCTCGTAGCGCTCGCCGGGGGCGTAGCGGCCGAAGCTGCGGACGAGGTAGGGGAGAGCCGCGCCGAGGCCGACCGGGAAGGAGAAGATGACGGAGACACCCACAAGTACCGTGGCCACAGTCGCGGCCTTGTCCCACCGCTTGCCGAAGGGCGATTTCCCGCCGCCCATGACACCGAAGCGATCGATGGTTCGAATGTGCCGCGTGACCACGTAGGCGGTGCCGCCGCAGAGTACAGCGTAGAGACTCACCAGAACGACCAGAACAGTACCGTCGGAGGTCGCCGCTACGCCCACTCCTACCGTCATCGCAGCCGTCAGCGCGGTGATGAGGAGCCATATCAGCGTCATCTTGATGCGGCGCAGCCAGTAGGGAGCCCCCCGATGAAGCCAGGTGGTCCCGATGAACTGAAGCTCTCGGGGCGTGCCGCCGGCAGCCCGCCCGTGGCGGCGGCCGTCAGCCGAAGACGCCATGCCAAACCTTCTTGACGCCGCTTCCTATGCTGCTACCCACCTTCTTCGCCGTTTCGACGGTTTTGTCCTTCATGGCCACCACGTCATTGTCGATCCAGGCGTTGCTCGCTTCGCCGATGCTGTGGCCGATGCCCCTGAAGACTCCGTACCGGTGGATGTTGTCGCCCCAGTGTGCGTGGGTGAGCTCGTATCCGAAGGTTCCGACGCCGTAGCCCACGGCTACGCCTCCCAGCACACCGGCCGCGATGACGGGGTTCGATGCCGACGCGCCGATGAACGCGCTTTCCGCCGCGCCGCCGACCCACATGCCTGCTGCCGCCGGTGTCGCGTCCCGGGCGAACGACTCGCGCCAGGACCAGCCCCTGTTGCGGTGGTCGTCGTACATCTGAAACCCGACCATGGCGCCGGTCAGCCCGGTGCTGACGGCCCCGAACCTGCCCATGACACCCGCGCTCCTGACGCGGTAGTTCTCTGCGATGTCGCCGATGCTTACCCGAGCTGCGGCACTGCCCTTGACCCTGCGCTGCCAACCCTCGACGGACGCTGTTCGAAGCCGCTGCTCCGTCAGCTTGGCTCGGACCAGCCGGCGTTCCCTCAACTTCTCGTTCCAAGCATCACTGTTCTTGGGGAGCTTTCGCGCCTCACGCTTCAGGTCCTTGGCTTCCTGTTGGAGCTTGGCGAGCTTCTTGGCGCTTTCCTGGGAGAGCGCGGCAGGGGTGGTGTACAGCCCCCGCAGGATCTCGGCCCAAGTGAAGGAGTCGGCGCCGTTGAGGAGGCGGGGATCTCCCTTGTTGAGCATCTGGTCGAGTACGGAGTTCAGGCTGGCCGTCGCCAGCTGACGCGCGTCCTGCGCCCGCTTCAGTGCCGCGTCGCGCCCCTTCTGGTACGCGTCCAGTTCCGCCTGCTGGTCCGCCTTGCCCGTGGCACCGCCCTGGCTGTCGAGGGTCAGACCGGCCGCGCGGGCTGTGTCCTGGACGTCGCCCAGGTCGCCCTTGGCCTTCTCCAACTCCTCGGAGAGGACGGTGACGACGTCCGATACCTGCGACATGGCCTCGGCCAGTGCCGCGCCGATCGTGCTGTCATGGCCCCACACCGTCTGGAAGGCGTCCGCGCCGTCGCCGGTCCAGCCGGCCTCGTGGACGACGCTGCTCACCTTCTTGTCGAGGACCTTGGAAGTCGTGTCGTACTTCTCAGTCGCCGACGTGTAGTCCGTGGCGACCTTCTTGAGGCCGGCGAGGTCGTCGTCGATCACTTCGACACCTTGCCCATCAGGTCGTCGAGGATTTTCCGGGTGTCGATGTCCTGGTTCTGGTAATCGCTTGCGGCGGCCTGCAGGTTGCCGCCGTGCTTGGTCACCAGGTTCGTCAGCAGCTCGTGGCCGATGCCGAACGCCTCGCTGAGCCGGAGGAGGGCCGAGCTCAGGGCGGCGTCGCCGACTCCCGGGGTTGGCGGGGAGGCGAGATGCTTGAACTCCCCGAGGTGCAGGGCCTCCCGGTGGAACCCCCTGCCCGCGTCGTCGATGTGCTCGACCGTGGCCTTGAGCCGGTCAGCCATGGAGGGCCTCCCGCTCGTTCCAGGAGGACGACCCCTCCGAGGCCGGGGCGGTCGGCGGATCCACGATCACGCGCGGTACACCCGCCTCGCCCAACAGGAGGCGCAGTGCGCCGAGCGGCAGGGCGACCCACGGCTGGTCGGGGCCGAGGCAGGCGACGAGCCGTTCGGCGGACGTGAACGCCATCCCACAGTCGGTTCCGTCGGCGGCGCGCCGCGTCTCGAACTCGACCTTGTTCTCCACCTGTTGCCAGCCGTCCGCCGGGCGGGGACGTGCCGGCGCCAGGACGATGTCCTCGTCGGCGAGGGTGGGAGTACTCACGGTGCAACTCTCCTGCCGGGCGGGTGAATTGAGGCAGGAGATCAGCCTAGGAAGGCGCGTGGCGCCGGTCCATCAAGGACGCGTTATCGAGGTGTCAAGGAGCCGTCAGGGTTGGTGTATCAGCCACGCAGTCCGTGCAGGACCAGGCCGCAGACCGTGTCGAAGGCCGTGTCGATGTCCGGGTGGGACCACTCGGGCGCGTAGGCCGGGTCGTGGAAGCGGTTGGTGGCGTCCCATACGGCGCGGGCGGTGCGGTCGGGGTCGGGGAGGGAGAACTCGCCGCTCTCGGTGCCGTCGCGGAGGATGCCGGCGAGCTGGCCGACCATCGTCGCGACGTGCCGTTCGACCGTGGTGCTGTTCTCGCCGACCAGGACCATGTACGTGGCGAACAGCTCCGGGTCGTCGCCCGCCTTGCGGCGCTTGGCGGCGAAGAGGGCGGTGAGCCAGTCGCGCAGGCGCTGTTCCGCGGGGGCGTCGGCGGAGGCGATGGCGGACAGGGCCGTGTGGGACTGGTCGAGCCAGCGCTCCGTGACGGCCTCCCGGAGGGCGGCCTTGCTGCCGAAGTGCCGGTAGACGCTGCCGTGACTGACGCCGAGCGCGCGGGCGACGTCGACGACGGTCGCCTTGGCCGGGCCGAAGCGGCGCAGGACGTCCTCGGTGGCTTCGAGGATGCGGTCTTGGGTCAGGGGCTCGGGCGGCATGTGGGTACGGGTCCTTTCCTCCGGCGCCTACGCGCCTGGGACGACCGTACCCGGCCGGGGGCGGGGCCGGGGCGCGCGGGGCGGGTCCCGTTGGGACCGGGGAGGGGAGGGTGGGCAGGGGCGATACGGGCGGGCGCGGCCCGGGGTGCTCGCCGGCGTCGGGTGCCGGGGGACGTCCGCGGTGAGTCCCGGCCCCGGCGCCCGGCGGCGCCCCCCGCCCCCGCTCACCGCTCGCTGTCCAGGTGCGCCATCTGGTCCGCCGGATAGCGCTCGCCCGCGGCGGCGTCCGCGGGTATGGCCGTCTCGATGGCGGCGAGGTCGTCGGGGCCCAGGGTGACGTCCAGCGCGCCGAGCGCCTCGCCGAGCCGCTCGCGGGTGCGGGCGCCCACCAGGGGGACGATGTCGGTGCCCTGGGCGAGGACCCAGGCGATGGCCGTCTGGGCGACCGTCGCGCCCCGCTGCTCGGCGACCCCGCGCAGGGCGTCGACCAGGTCCAGGTTGCGCTGGAGGTTCTCGCCCTGGAATCGGGGGCTCACCCCGCGGAAGTCGTCGGCGGCGAGCCGGCGGTCGCGGCCGAAGTGGCCGCTGATCAGGCCGCGGGACAGGACGCCGTAGGCGGTCACGCCGATGCCCAGCTCGCGGGCGGTGGGGAGGATACGGTCCTCGATGCCGCGCGAGATCAGCGAGTACTCGATCTGGAGGTCGGAGATCGGGGCGACGGCGGCGGCACGGCGCAGGGTGTCGGCGCCGACCTCGGACAGGCCGATGTGGCGGACGTGCCCGGCCTGGACCAGCTCGGCGATGGCACCGACGGTCTCCTCGATCGGCACGTCGGGATCGACGCGGGCGATCCGGTAGACGTCGATGTGGTCGACGCCCAGCCGCCGCAGCGAGTACGCGGCGAAGTTGCGCACCGCCGCCGGGCGGCCGTCGTAGCCCGACCAGCCGCCGTCCGGGTCGCGCAGCGCGCCGAACTTGACGCTGGTGAGCGCCCGTTCGCGGTGGGTGGCCGGGGCGGAGCGCAGCGCCTCGCCGATGAGCATCTCGTTGTGGCCCATGGCGTAGAAGTCGCCGGTGTCGAGCAGGGTGACGCCCGCGTCCAGGGCGGCGTGGACGGTGGCGATCGACTCGGTCCGGTCGGTCTCGCCGTAGAGGGCGGACATGCCCATGCAGCCGAGGCCGAGGGCGGAGACCTGGGGGCCGGTGGTGCCGAGGGTGCGGTACAGCACGGGGACTCCTTCACGGAGAGAAGGCGGGAGAAGGGCACCACCAGAGTGGCACACCGAATGACAGATTTCAATATCTGTCATTCGATTCATGTCACCCATGCGGTGCGCGCACCGCCGCCGAGCCCCTCCCGGCCCCTCCCGGCCCCTCCCGGCCCCTCCGGCCTCCTCTCAGCTCACCGCCCTCGGCAGCCGCGTGCTCAGCACCACCGTCGCCGCCACCGCCACCAGCTGCACCCCGAACGTCGTCACCACCGCGTCCCGCATGCTCATCGAGGAGGACAGCGACAGGAACAGCGAGCCGAGCGTCGCCACGCCCAGCGCCATGAACGACTGCTGCGTGGTGACCATCACCCCGCTGCCCACGCCCGCCTGCGTCGCCGGCACCTCGCTCAGCACCGCCCGCAGCGTGGGCGGCAGCAGCAGGCCCTGGCCCAGGCCCTGCACCGCCAGGGCCGGCATCGGGCCCCAGACGCCGAGGCCGTCCCAGCCCCAGAAGAAGGTGAGGGCGATCCCCAGCAGGCCGGCGGCCTGCACCAGCGTTCCGCCGGTCACCGCGCGGCGGCCGTAGCGGGCGCCCAGCCGGGGGCCGAGCAGGGAGCCGGCGAAGAAGGCGACGCACATCGGCGCCAGGGCGAGCCCGGCCTCGGTCGGGTTGAGCCGCAGCCCGTCCTGGAACACCACGGCCACCACGAACATGAAGCCGCCCCAGCCCAGCGAGAACGGCACCAGCACCGCCAGACCGCTGCGGACCGAGCGGACCCGCAGCAGCGACGGCGGCACCAGCGGGGTCCGTCCGGCGGCCTCCAGCCGCCGTTCCACCCGCCAGAACGCCACCGCGGCGAACGGGAACACGCCCAGCAGCACCCAGGCCCACACCGGCCAGCCGGTCGAACGCCCCTCCGTCAGCGGGACCAGCAGCGAGACCAGGGCCACCGACAGCAGGACCGTTCCCGCGCCGTCCACCTTGGTCGGCCGGTCCGACCGCGTCTCCGGGATCAGCCGCGCCGCCATCAGCAGCGCGAGCACCGAGAGCGGCGCGTTGACCAGGAAGATCGGCCGCCAGCCGGAGCCCGCGATGTCGGCGGAGACCAGGAAGCCGCCCAGCATCTGGCCGATCACGCTCGCCACGCCTGCGGTGGCGCTGTAAAGGCTCATCGCCCGGACGCGCCGCTCACCGTGGGTCGCCGCCTGGATCGTCGCCAGGGCCTGTGGCAGCAGCAGTGCCGAGGCGGCGCCCTGGGCGACGCGGGCGGCCACCAGGCTCCAGGCGTCCGGTGCCAGACCGCACGCCACGGACGTCACGCCGAACGCGACCGTTCCCCAGAGGAACATCCGGCGCCGGCCCACCATGTCGCCCAGCCGTCCGCCGAGCACCAGCAGGACGGCGTACGCGACGCCGTACCCGCCGACGACCATCTCCAGCAGGGCCGGGCCGGCGTGCAGATCGCGGTCGATGGCGGGCAGGGCGACGTTGACGATGAAGAAGTCCACCATCGGCAGCGCGGCGCCGAGGAGCACCGTGACGAGGCCGCCGGTGCCCAGCGCCGCCGCGCGGGGGCGCGGCGGGGACGGGGTGCCGGAAGAGGCGGGGGCAGGGGGTGTCGGGGACGGGGCGGGTATCTCATCGGCTGCGCGTGCTTCGTTCACACGATGACGATGACGCACTCCGCAACCTGGTACCAGAGAGTTCTTATCCTGGTACAACGACTACCCGGCAACGGCCCTGACAGCGGGCCGCCCGTACTGCAGGCTGGAGGCATGACCACGATGGTGCAGGAGCCGCCGGCCGCCCCGCTCGTCGCCCCGGGCGACGCGACCGGGGCCCGTGGCATCCACGACGACGCGATCCGCCGCGCCGAGCTCGCGGCCTTCCTCCGCAGCCGCCGCGAGCGCATCACCCCCGAGCAGGTCGGCCTGCCGCGCGGGCGCCGCCGGCGGACCCCCGGGCTGCGCCGGGAGGAGGTCGCCCTGCGCGCCGCCGTGGGCGTCACCTGGTACACCTGGCTCGAACAGGGCCGGGACATCCAGGTCTCCGTCCAGGTCCTCGACGCCATCGCCCGCGCGCTGCTGCTCGACCGCGCCGAGCGCGCCCACCTCTTCGCCCTCGCCAACGCCTCGGACCCGGCCCCCAACGCCGAGCCCGTCGGCGTCCCGGCCGGGCTGCGCGTGATGCTGGAGCAGCTGGAGCCCTTCCCCGCCTGCGTGCAGAACGCGCGCTACGACATCCTGGCGTACAACCGCACGTACAAACAGCTCATCTGCGACCTCGACGCCCTGCCGCCCGAGGACCGCAACTGCCTCTGGCTGTACTTCACCAACGCGACCTGGTACACCGACGCGGTCGACCGGCAGGAGACCAAGCGGGCCATGGCGGCGAAGTTCCGGGCCGCGATGGCCGAGCACCTCGCCGAGCCCGCCTGGAAGTGCCTGCTGAAACGGTTGCAGGACGCGTCGCCCGAGTTCCGGGAGATGTGGGAGCGGCACGAGGTGGTCCCGCCCACGGCCAACCGGCGGCGCACCTTCCGGCACGCCCGGGTGGGCCTGCTGAACCTCGACTACACCAACCTCTGGACCGGCCCGCACCCCGGCACCCGGATGCTCGTCTTCGCCCCGACCGACGACGAGACGCACGCGCGGCTGCGGCGGCTGCTGGAGCTGGTGCGGGCCGAGGAGGGGTGAGCCCCGCGTTCACAGGGCGCGGAACGGAGTGACCGGAGCCACGGGATCCGGTCCGCCGGATGAGGGACAATGGACGGTCGCCTCACAGGCCCGGTACGTCCGTGGGGCGGCCGGACGCCCCTGGCCCACCGCCCGGACCGTCCCCAGCCCGCCCCTCCCGCACGAACGAGGAAGCCCCTCCATGACGCAGCTCCAGATCGGCCCGCACACCGTGCAGCCGCCGGTGGTCCTGGCCCCGATGGCCGGGATCACGAACGCGCCCTTCCGCACGCTGTGCCGCGAGTTCTCGGGCGGCAAGGGGCTGTTCGTCAGCGAGATGATCACCACCCGGGCGCTGGTCGAACGGGACGCCAAGACCATGCGGCTGATCCACTTCGACGGCAGCGAGAAGCCGCGCTCGATCCAGCTCTACGGCGTGGACCCGGTCTACACCGGCCGCGCCGTCCGCATGATCGTGGAAGAGGACCTGGCCGACCACATCGACCTCAACTTCGGCTGCCCCGTCCCCAAGATCACCCGCAAGGGCGGCGGCTCCGCCCTCCCCTACAAGCGGAACCTGCTGCGCGCCATCCTCCGCGAGGCCGTCGGCAACGCCGGGTCGCTGCCCGTCACCATGAAGATGCGCAAGGGCATCGACGACGACCACATCACCTTCCTGGACGCCGGCCGGATCGCCGTCGAGGAAGGCGTCACCGCCATCGCCCTGCACGGCCGCACCGCCGCCCAGCACTACGGCGGCACCGCCGACTGGGACTCCATCGCCCGCCTCAAGGAGGCCGTCCCGGAGATCCCGGTGCTCGGGAACGGCGACATCTGGTCGGCCGACGACGCTGTCCGGATGATGCGCGAGACCGGCTGCGACGGGGTCGTGGTCGGGCGCGGCTGCCTCGGGCGGCCGTGGCTGTTCGGCGACCTGGTCGCCGCCTTCGACCCCGAGGGCCCCGGTGAGCCCGCCGCGCCCACCCTGCGGGAGGTGGCGCGGGTGATGCTGCGCCACGCGGAGCTGCTGGGGGAGTGGCTGGAGAGCGAGGAGCGCGGCGTCATCGACTTCCGCAAGCACGTCGCCTGGTACACGAAGGGGTTCTCGATCGGGTCCGAGCTGCGGAGGCAGCTCGCCGTGACGTCGTCCCTGGCGGAGCTGGACGCTCTTCTGAGCGGGCTGGACCTGGACCAGGCGTGGCCGGCGGGGGCGAACGGGCCGCGCGGGCGGACGTCCGGGCGGGACCGGGTGGTGCTGCCGGAGGGGTGGCTGGACGATCCGTACGACTGTGCGGTGGTGGGGGCTGACGCGGAGCTCGACACGTCGGGCGGGTGAGGGCGCCTTGCCCCGGCGGGGGCGCCTGCGGCGGGCTGTGCCCCGGTCCCGCCCCTTCGCCGTTTCTTGCAGGGGCTCTGCCCCCGCACCCCCGAAACCGCGCTCCGCGCGGTTGTCCTCAAACGCCGGACGGGCTGATTCCCGTCCGGCGTTCGGGCTAGTGCGGCGGCGTGATTCTCGCCACCTCTGATAGGGGTCCCGCTCACATGAGCACCAAATCGAGGTGTCCATCTTCCTAAGGGTGGCACTCAGTGCCACACGCTCTGACTTCACAAACTGACGGCCGAACGGCTCAAATCTCGACGCACCGTGCTGCCCTGACTCCTCAGCGCGAAAGTGCGTTCAAGATGTGAAGGGGGTGCCCGTAAACCCCGGCTCCCTAAGCGACTTTCGATCTGCTGGCAGACGGGCGGTTACGCCCTCATGTCGTTGGAGTGGACCTCCTCAGAAGCCTTCGATCTGGGTACGCTCCCCGCCGTCAGGGCAACCCTCCCCACTGCGGCAGCGCTTTTCCCCGGGAGGTCCAGTGAAGGAGTCGAGTTCCGTGCCGGTATCCGAAGATCAGCAGAAGTTCGTCTACGACTTCACCGAGGGCAACAAGGACCTCAAGGACCTGCTCGGCGGCAAGGGTGCCAACCTCGCCGAGATGACCAACCTCGGTCTCCCGGTGCCGCCCGGATTCACCATCACCACCGAGGCGTGCAAGGTCTACCTGGCCGGGGGCCAGGAGCCGCCGGCGATGCGGGACGAGGTCACGGCGCACCTGGACGCGCTGGAGGCCCGGATGGGCAAGAAGCTCGGGCAGGCCGACGATCCGCTGCTGGTCTCCGTCCGCTCCGGCGCCAAGTTCTCGATGCCCGGCATGATGGACACCGTCCTCAACATCGGGCTCTCCGACGCGTCCGTGACGGGCCTCGCCGCGCAGGCCGGCGACGAGCGGTTCGCCTGGGACTCGTACCGCCGCCTCATCCAGATGTTCGGCAAGACCGTGCTGGGCGTCGACGGCGACCTCTTCGAGGAGGCGCTGGAGGAGGCCAAGGAGGCGAAGGGCGTCTCGACCGACGTCGAGCTGGACGCCGACGACCTCCGCGCCCTCGTCGAGCGGTTCAAGGGGATCGTCGCCGAGCGGACCGGCCGGGAGTTCCCGCAGGACCCGCGCGAGCAGATGGACCTGGCCATAAGGGCCGTCTTCGACTCCTGGAACGGCGACCGCGCCAAGCTCTACCGCCGCCAGGAGCGCATCCCCGGCGACCTGGGCACCGCCGTCAACGTCTGCTCCATGGTCTTCGGCAACCTCGGCCCGGACTCCGGCACCGGCGTCGCCTTCACCCGCGACCCCGCCAGCGGCCACCAGGGCGTCTACGGCGACTACCTGCAGAACGCGCAGGGCGAGGACGTCGTCGCCGGCATCCGCAACACCATGCCGCTCGCCGAGCTGGAGCGCATCGACAAGACGTCGTACGACCAGCTGATGCAGATCATGGAGACGCTGGAGACGCACTACCGCGACCTGTGCGACATCGAGTTCACGATCGAGCGCGGCAAGCTGTGGATGCTCCAGACCCGCGTCGGCAAGCGCACCGCCGGTGCCGCCTTCCGCATCGCGACGCAGCTGGTGGACCAGGGCCTGATCAGCGAGGCCGAGGCGCTCCAGCGGGTGACGGGCAGCCAGCTGGCGCAGCTGATGTTCCCGCGCTTCGACGAGAAGGCGAAGACCGAGTTCCTCGGCCGGGGCATCGCCGCCTCGCCGGGTGCCGCCGTCGGCAAGGCGGTCTTCGACTCGTACACCGCCGTCAAGTGGTCCCGCTCCGGTGAGAAGGTCATCCTCATCCGCCGCGAGACCAACCCCGACGACCTCGACGGCATGATCGCCGCCGAGGGCATCCTGACCTCGCGCGGCGGCAAGACCTCGCACGCCGCCGTCGTCGCCCGCGGCATGGGCAAGACCTGCGTCTGCGGCGCCGAGGAGCTCGAAGTCGACACCAAGCGGCGGCGGATGACCGCGCCCGGTGGTGTGGTGATCGAGGAGGGCGACGTCGTCTCCATCGACGGCTCGTCCGGCAAGGTCTACCTCGGCGAGGTGCCGGTCGTCCCGTCGCCGGTCGTCGAGTACTTCGAGGGCCGGATGCACGCGGGCGCCGACGACGCCGACGGGCTCGTCCAGGCCGTGCACCGGATGATGGCCTACGCGGACCGGATGCGCCGGCTCCGCGTCCGCGCCAACGCCGACAACGCCGAGGACGCCGCGCGCGCCCGCCGGTTCGGCGCCCAGGGCATCGGCCTCTGCCGCACCGAGCACATGTTCCTCGGCGAGCGCCGCGAGCTGGTCGAGCGGCTGATCCTGGCCGACACCGAGACCGAGCGCGACGAGGCCCTGGGCGCTCTCCTGCCGCTCCAGAAGGCCGACTTCGTCGAGCTGTTCGAGGCCATGGACGGCCTCCCGGTCACCGTCCGGCTGCTCGACCCGCCGCTGCACGAGTTCCTCCCGGACATCACCGAGCTGTCGGTGCGCGTCGCGCTCGCCGAGGCTCGCCAGGAGGCGCACGAGAACGAACTGCGGCTGCTCCAGGCCGTGCACAAGCTGCACGAGCAGAACCCGATGCTCGGTCTGCGCGGCGTCCGCCTCGGGCTCGTCATCCCCGGCCTGTTCGCCATGCAGGTCCGGGCGATCGCCGAGGCCGCGGCCGAGCGGCGGAACGCCAAGGGCGACCCGCGCGCCGAGATCATGATCCCGCTGGTGGGCACCGTCCAGGAGCTGGAGATCGTCCGCGAGGAGGCCGAGCGCGTCATCGCCGACGTCGAGGCCGCCACCGGCACCAGCCTCAAGCTCACCCTGGGCACCATGATCGAGCTGCCCCGCGCCGCCCTGACGGCCGGTCAGATCGCCGAGGCCGCCGAGTTCTTCTCCTTCGGCACCAACGACCTGACGCAGACGGTCTGGGGCTTCTCCCGGGACGACGTGGAGGCCAGCTTCTTCACCGCGTACCTGGAGAAGGGCATCTTCGGCGTCAGCCCCTTCGAGACGATCGACAAGGACGGCGTCGGCTCCCTGGTGCGCGCCGCGGCCGAGGCCGGCCGGGCCACCCGCCCCGACCTCAAGCTCGGCGTCTGCGGCGAGCACGGCGGCGACCCGGAGTCGGTGCACTTCTTCCACGAGGTGGGCCTGGACTACGTCTCCTGCTCCCCGTTCCGCATCCCCGTCGCCCGCCTGGAGGCCGGCCGCGCCGCCGCCCTGACCGGGGCGGTGAGCGACAGCCGGTGACACCGGCCGGATGACTCCGGAGCCGCCGATGGGATGACCTCGACCCTCGGACCGACGGCGGCTCCGGTACCGGGAAGGGGCGGTTCCGCGCACGGGGCCGCCCCTTCCGCCTGTCTCGGGGCGCCGCCTGCCCCGAGACGGACGGAGGACGTCCGTGTCCGGTACGCGGTTGCCCCCGGGGGCCGGTTAACCGGGGCGTAACGCGGGGGCCACCGGGAGATCACCGGAGCGGAACCGGCGTGTGACAGCACGTGTCCCGGGCGGCCGCCCCGGACCCCGCGGCACGGCGGAGGGGCGGCGCTCGTGCGGGAGCGCCGCCCCTCGTTTACTCCCCCACCGGGAGTTGTTGCCGCCCGCATCGGCTCGGGCGGCAACGCGCATACTCAGCGACCGCTTTTTCGCTCGCCACCCCCCACGGGAACGAGCTGGGGCGGCCCTGAGTGCGTGAATAGCATTTCGCTCCAGGGGTGTTCGCCGCGAGTCCTTTCAACTGTGGCCAAAAGGGCGTGGTAACAGCACGTATCGGTGTGCATACTCAGTGGGCGGGGGGTGACGGCGGATGTCTCATGTGGGGGTTTGGTGCTGCGTGTCCATTTCACTGGACTCGATCTGGCCCGGTTGCGCCTGGCCGGAGACCCGGACGTGCTCTGGGAAACCGTATTGAGTCTGCACCGGTTGCGGGACAAACAAGGCGAGTCGATCTACGGCGATTGGCGCACCGAAACCCGCACTCGGTTGAATAGTGAAACTCGGTTGCTGGCCCCGCTGGTTCCGCCCCGGGGCTATTTCCCGGACTTCCTGACACCGGCCGAAGGCGTACTCGGACTGGAGACCGGCGTCGAGGCGCTGCGCGCGACTCCGGCCGAACGGATCCACGACGAGCTGGGCCGGCTGCCCACGGTCCGCACCCTGCCGGCTTGGATACGATCGCTGGCCGAGGGCGACGCCCGGGCGTTCGGCAAGCTGATCACCGCCCTGCACGACTACCACGAGGCGGCCATCGCGCCGTACTGGGCGCACATCCAGGCGCGCATCGAGGCCGACCGCGCCGTACGCGGCCGGGCCCTCCTCGACGGCGGGGCGGACGCGCTGCTGTCCTCGCTGCCGCCCACCATGCGCTGGCACGCGCCGGTGCTGGAGTGCGACTACCCGGTCGACCGCGACCTGCGCCTGAACGGGCGGGGCCTGCTGCTGGTGCCGTCCTTCTTCTGCCGCGGCAACCCCGTCACCCTGCGGAACCCGGACCTGACGCCGGTCCTCGTCTACCCGGCGCGGCACTGCGCGGAGTCCGCGCCTCCGGTGCAGGACGCGCCGCGCTCGCTGGGCAAGCTGGTGGGGCAGACCCGGTCGGCGGTGCTGGGCTCCATCGGCGGCGGCTGCACCACCAGCGAACTCGCCCGCCGCGTCGGGGTGTCGGCGGCCTCGGCCAGCCAGCACGCGGGCGTCCTGCGCGAGGCCGGCCTGGTGCTCACGCTGCGGCACGGCAGCGCCGTGCTCCACACCCTCACCCCGCTGGGCGCGGCCCTGCTGCGCGGCGGCCACCGGCCGCAGGCCCACCGGGACCGGCCGGCGTTCAAGGAGCGGTCGCCCTGGGCCGTCTGAGCGGGGCCTGCCGGCCGCGCTCTCAGTCGTCGATTCCCGAGCGCTCCACTCCCGCCACGATGTACCGCTGGAGGAACAGGAACACCACCAGCAGCGGCACGATCGAGACGGCCGCCGCCACGAACAGCTCGTGCAGATTGACCGTCTGCGCGTTGTTCAGCGTCGACAGCGCCACCTGGACCGTCCACGCGTCCCGGTCCTGGCCGATGACCAGCGGCCACAGGAACGCGTTCCAGGCGCCGATGAAGACGATCGTGCCGACGGCGGCGAAGACCGGCCGCGAGTTGGGGACGACGACGCGCCAGTACGTCCGCCAGTACCCCAGCCCGTCCACCTGGGCCGCGTCCTCCAACTCCCGTGGGAACCCCAGGAAGTACTGCCGGAAGACGAAGCAGGCGAAGGCGCTGAACAGGGTGGGCACGATCAGGCCGCGCAGGGTGGAGACCCAGCCCAGCGACGACACCAGCACGAACGAGGGCACGAAGGTGACGGCCGCCGGGACCATCAGGGTGCCCAGGATCGCGTAGAAGACGGCGTTCGCGTGCCGGTACGGGATGCGGGCCAGGCCGTACCCCGCGAGGGAGGCGAGGACGAGGGTGCCGGCGGTCGTGGCGACCGCGATCAGCGTGGAGTTGAGCAGCGCGTGCGCCATCGGCACGTTCGGGTCGTCGAACAGCTCCCGGACGTTCGACCAGTGCAGCGCGCGGGGGAAGAAGGTCCAGTCGGGGGCGGTGATGTCGCTCTCCGCGGCGAGCCCGTTCCGCAGCAGCAGGTAGAACGGGACCAGGAACAGCGCGGCCAGCGCGATCAGCAGCGTCAGCCGCAGCGCGCGGCCGGCGCGGACGAGGGCGTCGTGCACGGGGTTCGCGCGGTGCTCGTGGTGCTCACGGGACTTGGGCATGGTGTCACTCCTCCCTCCGGCCGAGGCCGGACCAGCGCGCCTGGACGACCGTGACCACCGCGATCACCAGCGCCAGCACGACCGCCCCCGCGCTGCCCAGACCCAGGTCCTGCCCCTGGCCGAGCGCGGTGTAGTACAGGTAGACCAACGGCGGCCGGGCGTACGGCGGGTAGCCGCGCGCGTCCGACAGCAGGTTGAAGAACTCGTCGAACGCCTGGAAGGCGTTGATGACCAGCAGCAGCGCCACCGCCACCGAGGTGGCGCGCAGCGCGGGGAACGTGATGTACCGGAACGTCTGCCAGCCGGGGCGCGCCCCGTCGAGCGCCGCCGCCTCGTACAGCCCGATGGGGATGCGCTGCAGCCCGGCCAGGAACAGGATCATGTAGAAACCGGTCTGGAGCCAGAGCCGTACCGTGCCGATGACCAGCCAGTACCAGGGCGGATGGGTGGTCGCCAGCCAGGCGACGGGCTCGGCGCCGAACCAGCCGAGCACGGTGTTGGCCAGCCCGAAGCGCACCCCGTTGAAGATCGACATCTTCCAGACGAGGGCGGCGACCACGTAGGAGCAGGCGGTCGGCAGGAAGAAGACCGAGCGGAAGAACGCCCGCGCCCACCGCAGCCGGTTGACCGCCAGCGCCAGGGCGAGGGAGAGCGCGAACGTGGCGGGAACGATGATCGCGGAGAAGACGGCGAAGGTGGTCAGCGAGGAGCGGAACTCCGGATCGGACAGGATGCGGCGGTAGTTGTCGAGGCCGGTGAAGTCGCGGGGGGTGACCGTGTTGTGCGCGTCGAAGAAGCTGAGGACGACGCTCCAGCCGAGCGGGACGTAGGTGAACAGGGCGAGCCCGGCGGCGAAGGGGCCGACGAAGACCCAGAACCAGAGGGTACGGTTCCGCTGCCGGCGGGTGGCCTTCGGCTTGGGTGGCCGGAGGACGGCCGACGGCATTCAGGACCTCTTCCGGACGCGGGCGAGCTCGGCCTCCGTCGTCCGCACCACCGCCTTCAGCTGCCCCTCCGGATCGGCACCGTCCTTGATGATCCGGCTCAGCGCGTCCTGGTAGGCCACCTTGCTCGCGACCGTCCACAGCAGCGGGTCGGCGTGACCGTGCTCGGCCGCGAACCGGGACGCCTCCGCGGCCGGCCCCTGCCGGAGCCGGTCCGCCTTCCGGGCGAGGGAGGTCCGGGCCGGGAGGTGCAGGCCGTAGGAGAGGGCGAAGTCTTGCTGGAATGCGGTCTGTTCGACCCACAGCCAGCGGACGTACTCCTTGGCCTCCTCCTTCCTGTCGCTCCGCGCGCTGACCGCCGCCGCGTACGCCCCGACCGGCACGGCCGGCCTGCCCGCCGGGCCGTCGGCGGGGAACGGCAGCACCCCCACGTCGTCGCCGAGCGCCTTGGTGATCTGCGGCAGCGCCCAGAGCCCGGACCACTGCATGGCCGTGAGGCCCTGGACGAAGGCGGACGGATCGGACCAGTCGGCGGGCGCGCCCAGCAGCAGCGACTTGTCCTCGTACAGCCGGCGGATCTTGGCCAGGGTTCGGGCGGCGGCCGGGTCGTCGAAGCCCACCTTGCCGTCGGCGGTGACGGGCGAGAGGCCGGCGGCGTACAGCGGGGTCGCGCCGAGGACGCCCGCGCCGCCGTCGTTGCCGAGGAAGAGGCCCTTGGTCCGCCGGTCGGTGAGCCGGCGGGCGGCGTCCACCAGCTCGTCGAGCGAGCGCGGCGGCCGGACGCCCGCCTTGTCGAGCAGGCTCCTGCGGTAGTAGAGGAGCTGGGCGTCGACGGTCTGGGGGATGCCCCAGATCCGGCCGCCGTGCGTCTTGGGCGCCAGGACGGCCTGCTGGAAGTCGTCCTTGACGTCCTTGAGGAGGTCGGTGAGATCGACGACCTGCCCGCCGAGGATCTGGTCGAGGGTCGGGCCGTTGACCTCGAACACGTCCGGGCCGGAGCCGGAGAGCAGGGCGGCGGCGGTCTGCTGGTCGTAGTTGCCCGGCCGCCACTGGACGGAGACCCGGGTCTTCTTGTACGCGGCGGCGTAGCGCCGGACGGCCTGTTCGGTGCCCGCCTCCCCGTACTGGTGGTACCAGTGCGACAGGCCGCCGCCCGAACCGCCGCCCCCGCGGCCGGTGTTGGAGCCGCACGCGGCGGCGGCCGCGCCGGCGAGCGCGAGACCGCCGCCGGCGGCGAGGAGTCGTCTACGGGTGATCGGCATGGTGCTGTCCCCCTTGGGTGCTTCGTGCTTCGGCAGTGCGTGCACGGCCGGTGGTCCGGCCGCCCTCCGTGGCCTTACAGATCAACGAGCGGCTCCGCCGGCCTTCCGGTGTGCGGGCCCGGGTGGTGGCCCGACAGGTCAACGATCAACGATGCGGCGCGATCACGACAGGGGTGTTGCACCGGCATGTCGATCGTTCCGGCCACCGGGAACGCCCGGGTCACGCCCCGGGCCGGTCGATTTTCGGACAGTAGTTCGGGATATCACCCTCGTATACCCTTGAAATGGCCCGTGCCGGGGACCCGGCCGGCACCGACCAGCCCACCCGGCCGGGAGCCACGCCCCGACCGCAGGAACGGAGCGCGCACCCATGCCCGGCCCGGACGTCACGGTCATCATCGCCGCGTACAACGCCATGCCGTACGTGACCCGCAGTGTCACGTCCGTGCTCGACCAGACCCTGGGGGCCGACCGGATCGAGCTGATCGTCGTGGACGACGGGTCCACCGACGGCACCGCCGCCGAGCTGGACCGGCTCGCGGCCGGCGCGCCGTGCATGCGCGTGATCCACCAGCCGAACTCCGGCGGCCCCGCGGGACCGCGCAACCTCGGCCTGGACCGGGCCACCGGCCGCCACGTCTTCTTCCTGGACGCCGACGACCACCTCGGGCCGGAGGCCCTGGAGCGCATGGTCACCGCCGCCGACAAGAACGGCTCCGACGTCGTCCTCGGCCGGATCGTCGGGGAGGGCGGCCGCCGCGCGCCCACCTCCATGTTCGGCCGGAACCAGCCGAAGACCGACGTGTTCTCGTCCCGCGTCTACTGGACGCTCAACCCGATGAAGCTCTTCCGGCGCGAGCTGATCGACCGGCTCGGGCTGCGCTTCGAGACCGGCCTGTCGATCGGCGAGGACCAGCCGTTCACCGCGACCGCCTACCTGGAGGCCGCGGCGATCTCCGTCGTCGCCGACTACGACTGCCTGTACTGGGTGGCCCGTGAGGACGGCAACAACATCACCGCGCAGCCGCACGGCACCCGGATGCGCATGGACCTGTTCCGGATGATGACGGAGCTGGTCGCCCGGCACACCGAACCCGGCGACCGCCGTGACGTCCTGATGCACCGTCACTTCGCCGTCGAACTGCGCGACGCCGTCCTCCAGCTCTGCCGCGAGCCCTACCGCGACACCCAGGACGCGCTCCTCAAGGAGCTCGGCGAGCTGATCGAGCCGTACTACCACGAGGGCCTGGCCGCCCGGCTGCCCGCCATGGTCCGGCTGCGCTGCCACCTCATCCGCGAGGGCCTCCTCGACGAGCTCCTCACCGTCGTCCGCTGGGAACTCGACCGGGGCGCCGCAAGCTACGGCATCACCACGCTCGCCGCCTCCGCCGCCCAGGGCCCCGACATCCTCACCGAGGACGGCCGCGCGTACGCGGAGTACCCCTACTTCCGCGACTCCACGCTCAACATCCCCGACGACTGCTACGACATCACCTCCGAACTGCGCGTCCGCCACTTCCTGGAGACCGCCGAGCTGGAGGGCGGCACGCTGCGGCTGGCCGGGCACGCGTACGTGCACCGAATAGCCGGCGAGACCGCTGTCGAACTGCTCCTGCGCAAGCGCGGCAGCGCCGTCGAACACCGCCTCCCCGTGCGGCGCGTCCCCACCCCGGACCTGGGCGCGGACGAGGACGGCGGGCAGTTCCGCTACTCCGACGCGGGCTTCGACGTGACCGTGGACCTCGCCACGGCGGCCGGCGGGGCACCGCTGGGCCCGGGCCTGTGGGACTTCACCCTCGCGGTCGACGCCCGGGGCGTCGGGAAGGAAGCGCGCCTCGGCAGCCGGCGCGCGGAGACGGTCACCTCCGAGACGGTGACGGTGGTGACGGGTGAGGGGACGGCGGCGGCCCTCTTCACCACCAAGCCGTACGGGAACCTCTCGCTCGACGTGGGGGAGACGCGGCATCGCGTCCTGCCGCACCTGGCCGTGGACGGGGCCGTGTGGGCCTCGGAGGGCCCGGCCACCCTTTCCGTGACCGGCCGCTGCACCCTTTCCGGCTGGCCGGCCGGGGCGTTGGCGCTGCGGGCCACCGAGGTTTCCGGCGGCGCCGTGCGGTCGGTGCCCGTGGTGGTGGGTCCGGACGGGGCTTTCTCCGTGCGGCACGACTGCGCGGCCTCGCCGGGGGAGTGGCGCTTCGAGCTGCGGCTTTCGGCCGGGGCCGGGGAGTGGGTGGTTCCCGTTCCGCCGCAGGGGCGGTTGGTGGCGGCGAAGTGGCAGCGGTTCGGGTTGCCCTGGTACGCGAAGGTTGTTGAAGGGCGGGATGTGTTGGTGGTGCGGGTGGGGAGGGTGGAGCTGTTGAAGGGGGTGCGGGGCCGCTTGAAGCGGCGGTAGCCGCTTGGGGGTGGGTGCCCCGGTCCCGCCCTTTCACCGTTTCTTGCGGGGGAGAGCCCCCGCACCCCCCGAGGCGCGCAGCCCCAGGGAACTGGGGGCACACCTCCCAGCGGTAGCTGGGGAAAGGGCGGGACCGGGGCACCCTCACTCCAGCCCCGACGCCCGGAGCACACCCCGCACCCCCTCCCCATCGATCCGGCTCGCCAGAGCCGCGAGCACCGGCGCGCCCTCCCGCAGCAACCCCCGTTCCAGAGCGCGCCGGGCCCCGGTCTCCACCTGATGCCACAGCAAGGGGTTCATCCGCAGTACCCGCGGGTCCAGCTCCACCCGCCCCCCGCCCACGTCCCGGAGGACGAGCCGGGGCGCGACGCCGTCCAGCCGCCGTACCCGGGTGAGCAGGTCCGTCCGTACCCGCCGCTCCCGGAACAGGCCGCGGGAGGCCAGCCAGCCGTCGCCGGCGGTGACGCGGGGCGGCCGCAGGACCGCCACCAGGGCCGTGCCGAGCGTGGCCCAGCAGCAGGCCCGTACCGCGTCGAGTTCGCCGCGCAGCAGGTCGACGAGGGTGAGGAGGCCGCCGAGCGCCGTCCCCCAGCACCACGCCTCGCGGGCCTCGCGCCGCCAGTGGCGGTCCCGGGCGAGTACGCCGTCGGTGGCCGTGGCGGTGGGGCGCCCGGAGCGGGGGCCGTGTCTGCGCGTCCTTACCGTCGGTCGCCGTCCCATGGCGTGAGGTTAGGGCCGTCCGCCCGACGATCCCGCGCCCGTTGACGCCAAGCTGACGGAAACGTGTCCGAACCTGACGGCCTCCTGACGCCCTCTTGATAGAGCATCGGTCAACTTCCGTTAAAGAAGCGCCAAGATGGCAACGGAAGGCGCCAAGAGACCGCCAAGGACCAGTGTCTTTCGGTCGCCTCCGCCGCAGGCTGAGCCTCCCACGTCACGGAGGTACGAACAGCGATGTCCACGCCGGCCCACACGGAAGAACGGCCCGACGGGACCGGCGAGGAACCGCCGGATACCAAGGCCGGGCACGAGGACCTCCGGGAGGACCAGCAAGGGGAGCGGCACCGGCTCACCGCCCTCCAGGGCCTGGCCGCCCTGTCGCTCGACGCGATGGCCTCCGTCGCGTACGGCCCCGAGTCGATCGTCCTGGTGCTGGCCGCGGCCGGTGCCCACGGACTGGGCTGCACCCTGCCCGTCACCCTCGCCATCGCGGCCCTGCTCGCCGTGCTCGTCGCCTCCTACCGGCAGGTCATCGCCGCCTTCCCGGACGGCGGCGGGTCGTACGCCGTGGCCAAGCGCCACCTCGGCCGCCGCACCTCCCTCGTCACCGCCGCCTCACTGGTCCTGGATTACGTCCTGAACGTGGCGGTCTCCGTCACCGCCGGCGTCGCCGCCCTGACCTCGGCCTTCCCCGCCCTCCACGCCGACCGGCTGTGGATCTGCCTCGGCGTCCTGGTGCTGGTCACCGGGGTGAACCTGCGGGGCATCGCGGAGTCGGCGAAGGCGTTCATCGTCCCGACCGCCGTCTTCGTCGGCTCGATCCTCGCCATGATCGTCGTCGGGCTGTTCCGGGACGCGCCCGCGAGCACCGAGGCCGCCGCCGGACACGCGTCCGCGCTGAGCTCCGACGCGACCACGGTCGGCGCCCTGCTGCTGCTCAAGGCGTTCGCCGCCGGCTGCTCCGCCCTCACCGGCGTCGAGGCCGTGGCCAACGCCGTCCCCTCCTTCCGCGCACCGCGGGCCCGCCGCGCCCAGCGCACGGAGGTCGCGCTCGGCGCGCTGCTGGGCGCGATGCTCATCGGACTGTCCGTGCTCATCGGCCGCTTCCACCTCCAGCCGGTGGAGGGCGTCACCGTCCTCGCCCAGCTGGCGGACGCCTCGCTCGGCCACAACTGGGCCTTCTACGTCGTGCAGTTCGCGACGGTCGTGCTGCTGGCGCTGGCCGCCAACACCTCCTTCGGCGGGCTGCCCGTCCTGATGAGCCTCCTCGCCCGGGACAACTACCTGCCCCACGTCTTCGCCCTCAAGGCCGACCGCCAGGTGCACCGGCACGGCGTCCTCGCGCTGGCCGCCGTCTCGGCCCTGCTGCTGGTCTTCTCCGGCGGCGACGTCAACACGCTCGTGCCGCTGTTCGCGATCGGTGTGTTCGTCGGCTTCACCGTCTGCCAGGTCGGGATGGTCCGGCACTGGCGTCTGGAACGGTCGTCCGGGTGGCGCGGCAAGGCCGTGCTGAACGGTTTCGGCGCGCTGCTCACCGGGGTGTCGGCGGTCGTCGTCACCGCCACGAAGTTCACCGAGGGCGCCTGGCTCATCGTCCTCGCGCTCCCCCTGATGGTGCTGGCCTTCGAGGCGGTCCACCGCACGTACGCCCGGATCGGCGACCGGCTGGCACTGGGCCGGGTGCCGGAACCGCCCCGCCGCTGCCACTCCGTCGTCGTCGTGCCCGTCTCCTCCCTCTCGCGCCTCACCAGCAAGGCGCTGACCGCCGCCGTCTCCCTCGGCGACGAGGTCGTCGCCGTCACCGTCGCTCCGCCCGACGCGGAGGGGCGGCGTGCCGTCGAATCGCTGCGGCGCGACTGGGAGCTGTGGAGTCCGGGTGTCGAGCTCGTCGAACTCCCCGCCCGGGACCGGGCGCTGGGGCGCCCTATCGTCGACTACGTTCAGGAGGTCGCCGACCGTCACCCCGACAACCGGGTCATCGTCCTGATCCCGGAGGTGGAACCCGCCCGGCTCTGGCAGCGGTTGCTGCAGAACCAGCGGGGGGCGGTGGTCGCGCACGCGGTGCGGCGGGATACGGACGCGGTGATCTGCCGGCTGCGGTTCCGGGTGGGCTGAGGCCGCCCGCGGCGGACTGTGCCCCGGTCCCTCCCCTTCGCCGATTCCTGGGGACCGAGCCCCCAGCCCCCCGAAACCGCGCCGCGCGCGCTGTCCTCAAACGCCGGACGGGCTGATATTCAGCCCGTCCGGCGTTTGAGGACGAGCGGCGAAGCCGCGAAAAGGGGGTCTGGGGCGTAGCCCCAGGAAGCGGCGAAGGGGAGGGACCGGGGCATCACACCCCCGCCGGCCACCCGTACCGCACCCCCGTCAACCGCTCCGACAACCCCCACAACCCCGCCGATGCCACATCGTCCCGCGTCCACGGAGCACGCGCCGACCGCGCGGGCGCCCCCCGCATCAACAGGCCGCCGGGACCGATGAAATCGTCCTGCCCGACCCCCTCCGCCGTCGCGGCGTACAGCGTCGGCAGCGCGCCCTGCTCCGCGCTCTGCGCGACCAGCCGCGTCGCACCGGCCACGACGCGCTCGGTGCGCTGCCGGCCCTCCAGCCGTACCGCGGCCGTCTGGAGGCCGGTCGCCGCCAAGCCGGGGTGGGCCGCCGCGGCGACGAGGGGGGAGCCGTCGGCGGCGAGGCGGCGGGCGAGTTCGTGGACGAAGAGGAGGTTGGCGCTCTTGGAGCGGGCGTAGGCGGCCCACCGGCGGTAGCCCCGGTCGAGCTGCGGGTCGCGCGGGTCGACCGTGCCCAGGACGTGCATGAAGCTGGAGACGACGATCACCCGGGCGCCGTACCCGGCGTCCCGCATCCGCGGAAGCAGCAGCCCGGTCAGCGCGAAGTGCCCCAGGTGGTTGGTGCCGAACTGCATCTCGAAGCCGTCGACCGTGCGCCGCCGCGGCAGGGCCATCACCCCGGCGTTGTCGATCAGCAGGTCGATCCGTTCCTCGGGCAGTTCCGCGGCGAAGGAGCGCACCGACGCCAGGTCGGCGAGGTCGAGCCGGGCCAGGCGGACGTCCGCGCCGGGCACCTGCTGCCGCAGCAGGTCCTCGGCGGCTCTGCCGCGCGTCTCGTCCCGGCAGGCCAGCACCACGCGGGCGCCGCGCCGGGCCAGCTCCCGCGAGGTGACGTACCCGATGCCGCTGTTGGCGCCGGTCACGACGGCCGTCCGGCCCTTCTGGTCGGGCATGTCGTCGAGCGTCCAGCCGTTCGTCATGTGCTCCTCCGCCCTGTCCCACCAGGCACATCAGGGGTGACCGTCACCTGTCGCGCCCAGCCTAGGGGACGGCACCGACAACGGCCCGCGCACGGCCGGTATCGGGACAGCGGGCGGGCCGGGGACAGGAGTTGGCGCGCCGGCCGCCCGTACGATCCCGTGGTGACCCACGACATATCCCTGACCACCCTGCTGCTGCTCTGCCTCGCCGCGGCCACCGCCGGCTGGATCGACGCCGTCGTGGGCGGCGGCGGCCTGCTCCAACTCCCCGCGCTGCTGGTCGGCCTGCCGCACGCCGCGCCCGCGCACATGCTGGGCACCAACAAGGCCGTCGCCATCTGGGGCACCGCCGCCGCCGCGGTCTCGTACGCCCGCCGCGCCCCCCTCGACCTGCGCACCGCCTTCCGTACCGGACTCGCCGCGCTCGGCGGCTCGCTGGCCGGGGCGGTGTTCGCCGCCGGCATCGACAGCGCCCTGCTCCGACCGCTGATCATGGTGATCCTGGTCGCGGTCCTGGCCTTCGTCCTGCTGCGGCCGGGCTTCGGCGCCGTCGCGGCGGCCGGCGGGCCGGTGAGCCGGCGGCGGGTGTGGACGGCGATCCTCGTCGCCGGCCTGGGCATCGGCTTCTACGACGGCCTGATCGGCCCCGGCACCGGCACCTTCCTCGTCCTCGCGCTGGCCGGGATCCTCCACATGGACCTGGTGGCCGCCTCCGGCACGGCGAAAATCGTCAATGTCTGCACCAACATCGGCGCCCTGGTCACCTTCTCGCTCCAGGGCGCGGTGCTGTGGTCGGTGGCCCTGCCGATGGCCGTCTTCAACCTGGCGGGCGGGACGCTGGGCGCCCGGATGGCCCTGAAGCGGGGGAGCGGGTTCGTGCGCGTGGTCCTGGTCGTGGTGGTGCTGGGGCTGCTCGCCAAGCTCGGTTACGACCAGTGGGCCGGATAGGCCGGATGACGACCGGTGAGCCGCGTAGGCCGGGTACGACCGGTGGGCCGGGCAGGGCGGACGCCGTTCGTGTGATCGGGGCGGGCGGGACGAGACTTCCCGCACCGGATGTGGTGAATGGTTGACGATCATTCGTACGCTGTTCATACACCGGATCGTCGGTCGTCCGACGGTACGGAAAACCGTCCGGCGGCCGTACGCGCCGGACGGTGCGGTTAGCCTGTGAACGACCTTCCGAACGTGGTGGGGGTGCCTGTGCGTTTTCCCCGGTGGAGCCGGGCCCGATGGGGCCGGGCCACGCTGGCGGGACTCTATGTCGTCGTGCTGGCGGCGGCCGTCCCGCAGGCCGGCGGCCACGGGAAGGACCGCAGCTGGACCAGCGAGCAGGCGCGGCGGTTCTGGGGCCCGGAGGCCACCGCCCCGTCCGCCGGGACGGCGTCCGACGACGCGGCGGACGCCGACGCCCGGAGCGCGGCGCAGCGCATCACCGGCAGCGCACGGCACTTCGGCGGAGTGCCCTCGGTGGGCGTCCTCTTCTACACCGGCGAGGACATGAAGAGCCATCACTGCACGGCCAGCGTCGTCCACAGCCCCAAGGGGAACCTGCTGGTCACGGCCGGGCACTGCTCGATCGGCGAGGACGCCGCGTTCGTGCCGGACTATCAGGCGGGCGCCAAGGAGCAGCCGTACGGCGTGTGGACGGTGGACCGGACCTTCACCGACCCCAGACGCACCGACACCGGTGAGGGCTCCGACCTGGACTTCGCCTTCGCCACCGTCCGGCCCGACGCGAAGGGACGTCAGATCGAGCAGGTCACCGGCGCCAACCGGCTGGCCCGTACCCCCGGCTACGTCAACCGGGTGACCGTCATCGGCTACCCCAGCGCGGACGACGACCCCGCCGACGAGGCCATCCGCTGCACCGCCCTGACGAGCAGGCTGGAGAACCACAACCAGCTGAAGATGCGGTGCGACGGCTTCTTCTCCGGCACCTCCGGCAGCCCCTGGCTGGTCCACTTCAACGAGCGGACGCGGACCGGCGACCTGGTCGGCGTCCTGGGCGGGCTCAACGGCGGCGGCCCGGACGGCGACCGCGCGTCGCAGGTGTCGTACAGCCCCCTGAACGACGACGAGATCTTCCGGCTCTACGTCGACGCCATAAACGGCCGGGAGCCCAAGCGGTAGCGCCGGGGGCGGCGCGGGTCCGCGAGCCCGGAGGCGAGGCCGCCGGACGCCGAGCGGCGACGGGAACGCGCGGTCGGCGCGGGCGGGTCCGACCGGTGGCGGCCCCGCCCGCGGATCACCGCCCCGCCGCCTCCAGCGCCCGGTCCACCCCCGGCTCGCGCGGGCCCAGGAACCTCGGCCCCGGCCGTACCGCCGCCTCCACCGCCGCCTTCCCGGCCGCCAGGATCTCCCGGGCGCCCGCCGCGTACCAGGTGCGGTCGCGCTTGGCCGCCACGCCCACTCCGTACACGTCGATCCCGGCCGCGTCGCACAGCGCCACCGCCCGCCGGATGTGGAAGTCCTGGGTGACCAGCACCGCCTTGCGCACCCCGAAGACGCGGCGGGCGCGGGTGCAGGAGTCCCAGGTGTCGAAGCCGGCGTAGTCGGCGACCACGCGGTCGTCGGGGACGCCGTGCTCGTGGAGGTAGGCGCGCATGGCGTCCGGCTCGTCGTACTCCCGGCGGCCGTTGTCGCCGGTGACCAGGACGACGCGGACCTTGCCCGCGCGGTACAGGTCGATCGCGGTGTCGAGCCGGTGCGCCAGGTACGGGGACGGCTTGCCCTGCCACAGGCCCGCGCCGAACACGACGGCCACCGGCGCCGACGGCACGTCCTCGACCCGCCGCAGCCGGGCATCGGCGGCGGCGTGCACCCAGGTGACGGGCAGCAGGGCCAGCACACAGGCCGCCATCACCGCCTGGACGGCCCGGCGCCTGCCCTTGCGGGTGGCGGGCAGCCGGCGACGCGGCCACTTTTTCACACTCATGTTCGCCTCCCCCTCCGGACAGTAAGGAACGCCGCGCGGGCCGCCGCGGTTCCCCTGACGCGCAGGCCGGACGGGGTACGGGCGGGCCCTACGGGTCCCCGGACCGACCGGAACGGGCCGGGAGACCCCATGCCCTTGTCAGACCCGGGGACTACCGTCGGGGGTATGAACGGCTCAGCAGCAACCGCCCGCAGCGCAGCGCCCGCCCTCGACGGCTACGACGCCCCGGACCTGGAGCGCTGGGTCACCGAGCCCGACAAACGGCCGGGCCGCACCGCCTTCCAGCGCGACCGCGCCCGCGTCCTGCACTCCGCCGCGCTGCGCCGGCTCGCCGGGAAGACACAGGTCGTCACCCCCGGCGTCAGCGGGCAGGTCTGGGACGCCAGCCCGCGCACCCGGCTCACCCACTCCCTGGAGTGCGCCCAGGTCGGCCGGGAGCTGGGTGCCGCCCTCGGCTGCGACCCCGACCTCGTCGAGACCGCCTGCCTCGCGCACGACCTCGGCCACCCGCCGTTCGGGCACAACGGCGAACAGGCGCTCGACGAAGTCGCCGCTCCCTGCGGCGGGTTCGAGGGCAACGCACAGTCGCTGCGGCTGCTGACCCGGCTGGAGCCCAAGCGCTTCACCACCGACCCCGAGACCGGCGAACCGGCCAGCGTCGGCCTCAACCTCACCCGGGCCGCGCTCGACGCCGCCACCAAGTACCCCTGGCCGCGCGCCGGCCACCCCACCGACCCCACCTCCACCAAGTTCGGGGTCTACCCCGACGACCTGCCGGTCTTCCACTGGCTGCGGCAGGGCGCGCCCCCGCACCGCAGGAGCTTCGAGGCCCAGGTCATGGACTGGGCCGACGACGTCGCCTACTCCGTCCACGACGTCGAGGACGGGCTGCACGCCGGCCACCTCGACCCCAACGTCCTGACCGCCGAGCCCGAGCGGCGCGAGATCTTCGCCGTCGCCGCCCGCCGCTACGCCCCCGGCGCGGACCCCGAGGAGCTGGCCGAGGCCCTGGACCGGCTGCTCGACCAGGAGTGGTGGCCGCACGGCTACGACGGCTCGGCCGTCGCCCAGGCCCGTCTCAAGGACGCCACCAGCCAGCTCATCGGCCGGTTCTGCCTCGCGGCCGAGACCGCCACCCGGGAGGCGTGGGGTCCCGGCCGGCTCACCCGCCACCGCGCCGCCCTCGTCGTCCCGCACGGCACCCGGCTGGAGTGCGCCGTCCTCAAGGCCGTCGCCGACCGGTACGTCATCCAGCGCGAGGACCAGGAGAAGCTCCGCGCCGACCAGCGCATCGTGATCGCCGAGCTGGCGGAGGCGCTGGTCTCCCGGGCGCCCGACGGCCTCGACCCGCAGTTCCGCTCCCTGTACACGGCCGCGGCCGACGACGCCGGCCGGCTGCGCGCCGTCGTCGACCAGATCGCGGCCCTCACCGACGCCTCGGCGCGCACCCTGCACGCCCGGCTCACCGGGGGCCGTCCGCCGTCCGCCGGCTGATCCCGGGGCGGGGATCCGAGGGTCCGGGCCGCGGACGGTCCCCGGCGCGGCCCTCTTCCGGCGGCCCGCCGCGTGCGGGACGCTCGCACTGGCCGTTCCGGCGCACGCACCGGGGACTCGAAGTGGCACATCGAGCGAGGAGGCAGCAAGTGGTGGACGCGAACCAGACGTTCGTCATCGTCGGAGGGGGGCTCGCCGGCGCGAAGGCGGCCGAGACCCTCCGCGCGGAGGGTTTCACCGGGCGGGTGATCCTCATCAGCGACGAACGCGACCACCCCTACGAGCGCCCGCCGCTCTCCAAGGGGTACCTGATCGGGAAGGACGAGCGGGACAGCGTCTTCGTCCACGAACCCGCCTGGTACGCCCGCGCCGACATCGAGCTCCACCTCGGCCTGCCCGCCGTCCACCTCGACCGCGCCGCCCGCACGGTCCGGCTGGGCGACGGCACGTGCGTCCACTACGACCGGCTGCTGCTCGCCACCGGCGCCGAGCCGCGCCGCCTCGACATCCCCGGCACCGGCCTGGCCGGCGTCCACCACCTGCGCCGCCTCGCCCACGCCGAGCGGCTGCGCGGCGTCCTCGCCTCCCTCGGCCGGGACAACGGCCACCTCGTCATCGCCGGCGCCGGCTGGATCGGCCTGGAGGTGGCCGCCGCCGCCCGCGGCTACGGCGCCGAGGTGACCGTCGTCGAGCCCGACCCCACCCCGCTGCACCGGGTCCTCGGCCCCGAGCTCGGGCAGGTCTTCACCGACCTGCACGCCGAGCACGGCGTCCGCTTCCACTTCGGCGCCCGCCTCACCGAGATCACCGGCCAGGACGGCATGGTGCTCGCCGTGCACACCGACGACGGGGAGGAGCACCCCGCGCACAGCGTCCTCGCCGCCATCGGCGCGGCCCCGCGCACCGCCCTCGCCGAGGCCGCCGGGCTCGCCCTCGTCGACCGCGCGGACGGCGGCGGCATCGCGGTCGACGCCTCGCTGCGCACCTCCGACCCGGAGGTCTTCGCCGCGGGCGACGTCGCCGCGATCGGCCGCCCGGACGGCACGGGCCGGCTCCGCGTCGAGCACTGGGCCAACGCCCTGCACAGCGGCCCGGCGGCGGCCCGCGCCATGCTGGGCCGGCCGGTCGTCTACGACCGGGTCCCCTACTTCTTCTCCGACCAGTACGACGTCGGCATGGAGTACTCGGGCTACGCGCCGCCCGGCTCCTACGACCAGGTGGTGTGCCGCGGGGACGTCGGCAAGCGGGAGTTCATCGCCTTCTGGCTGCGGGAGGGCCGGGTGCTGGCGGGGATGAACGTCAATGTGTGGGACGTCACGGAGTCCGTCCAGCGGCTCATCCGGGCCGGTGCCCGCCCGGACCCCGAGGCGCTGGCGGACCCCGGGGTGCCGCTGGACTCGCTGGTTCCCTGAGAATCCCCTGATCCCGGGGACCGCGGGCCGGGCGTGTCGGTGGCCGCCAGTAGACTTCACGCGTGGCAGGCAGGATCAACGATGACGATGTGAAGGCGGTCCGGGACGCCGTCCCGATCGACGCCGTCGTGTCCGAATACCTCCAGCTGCGCAACGCCGGCGGCGGCAACCTCAAGGGCCTCTGCCCGTTCCACGACGAGAAGTCCCCGTCCTTCCACGTCAGCCCGTCCAAGGGGCTGTACCACTGCTTCGGCTGCCAGGAGGGCGGGGACACGGTCGACTTCGTGATGAAGGTCGACCACCTGTCGTTCACCGAGACCATCGAGCGGCTCGCCGCCCAGGCCGGCATCACCCTGCGCTACGAGGAGGGCGGCTACACGCCCGGCCGCCAGCAGGGCGAGCGCACCCGGCTGGTCGAGGCGCACAAGGTCGCGGCGAAGTTCTACGCCGAGCAGCTCGACGGCGCCGAGGCCGAGATCGGCCGGGCCTTCCTGGCCGGCCGCGGCTTCGACCAGGCGGCGGCGCAGCACTTCGGCGTCGGCTACAGCCCGGCCGGCTGGGACCACCTCACCCGGTTCCTGCGCGGCCGCGGCTTCACCGACAAGGAGCTGATCCTCTCCGGCCTCTCCCAGGACGGCCGGCGTGGCCCCATCGACCGCTTCCGCGGCCGGCTGATGTGGCCCATCCGCGACATCACCGGCGACGTCGTCGGCTTCGGCGCCCGCAAGCTCCGCGACGACGACAACGGCCCCAAGTACCTCAACACCCCCGAGACGCCGATCTACCGCAAGTCCCACGTCCTCTACGGCATCGACCTCGCCAAGAAGGACATCGCCAAGGGCAACCGCGCGGTCGTCGTCGAGGGCTACACCGACGTGATGGCCTGCCATATGGCCGGCGTCACCACCGCCATCGCCACCTGCGGCACCGCCTTCGGCGGCGAGCACGTCAAGATCCTCCGCCGGCTGCTGATGGACAACTCCCGCGCCAAGGTGATCTTCACCTTCGACGGGGACGCGGCCGGGCAGCGGGCCGCCCTGCGCGCCTTCGAGGACGACCAGAAGTTCGCCGCGCACACCAACATCGCCGTCTCGCCCGGCGGCATGGACCCCTGCGACCTCCGGCTCGACAAGGGCGACGACGCGGTCCGGCAGCTGATCGAGGAGAGCACGCCCCTCTTCGAGTTCGCCCTCCGCTCCGTCGTCGCCCGGCACGACGTGGACACCCCCGAGGGCCAGGCGGCGGCCCTGGAGGAGGCCGCCCCGATCGTCGCGCACATCAAGGACAGCTCCATCCGGCACCAGTACGCCGTGCGGCTGGCCGGACTGCTGGGGATCCTCGACACGCAGTTCGTCGTGATGCGGGTGGGGCAGCTGGCGCGGTGGGCGCGGGAGCGGGACGCGCGCGGCGACGGCGGCCGGGGCCGGACGGCTCCCCGCGCGGCGGCCCCCGTCCAGCCGGCCGGACCGGCCGCGCCCCCGGGCCCGCGCGGGCCCGCCCTCAACCTGCGCAGCCCCGCCCACCGCACCGAGCGCGAGCTCCTCAAGCTCGCCCTCCAGCGGCCCGAGCTGGTCGCCCCCGCCTTCGACGCCTACGGCGAGGACGAGTTCACCGCCCCGCCCTACGCCGTCGTCCGCCGCGCGATCGAGCAGGCCGGCGGCGTCGCCCTGGCCGACGGCGACTACCTCACCCGCGTCCGGGACGTGGCCCCCGACGACACCGTCCGCTCGATGATCACCGAACTGGCCGTCGAGTCGATCCACGCCAAGACGGTGGACGAGGTCTACGCCGGACAGCAGCTCGTGCAGGTGCGGCTGCGGGCCGTGGAACGGCGGGTGCGGGAGGTGCAGGGGAGTCTGGTGCGGCTCGGTGCGCAATCCGCGCCGGATCATCTGGCTGCCGTGCAGAACGAGTTGTGGGTGCTGCAGCAGTACGGGAAGGCGTTGCAGGAGCGGGGCGCGGCCGCGCTGTAGCCCTGACGGGCGGGGGTGCCCCGGTCCCGCCCTTTCACCGTTTCTTGCGGGGGCTGCGCCCCCGCACCCCCGGGCGGGCTGATTTCAGCCCGTCCGGCGTTTGAGGACGAGCGGCGGAGCCGCGATCAAGGAGTCTGGGGCGCAGCCCCAGGAAACGGTGAAAGGGCGGGACCGGGGCGTCACCCCCCGACCACAGAAAGTGGTCGCAAGCCCCTCGTGGCGGAGCCACGTCGTGCCCCACACTGGTGGGCGGCGCCGCCGCAGCGGCCGAGACTCTGCCAAACGCAGCGATCACCCTGGAGGTCGCCCCCGTGCAGACCCGGACCCCTACCCTCCCCGAGGCCCTGGCCGACCCCGTAGGGGCCGTTCCGCGGCAGCCCGGACCGCCACCGCCCGAGACCCTGGCCGACGAGCCGGAGCCGCTCGCGGAGCGCAACCGGGGCCGCGATCGCGACCGCCGCGCCGCCGAGAGCAACGGCCCCTCCTCGGACCTCTTCCGCCAGTACCTCCGCGAGATCGGCCGGATCCCGCTGCTCACCGCGGCCGAGGAGGTGGAGCTGGCCCGCCGGGTCGAGGCCGGGCTGTTCGCCGAGGAGAAGCTGTCGAACGACCCCGACCTCGACACCTGTCTGGCGCTCGACCTCGACCGCCTCGTCGTCCTGGGCCGGATGGCCAAGCGCCGCCTGATCGAGGCCAATCTGCGCCTCGTCGTCTCCGTCGCCAAGCGCTACATCGGGCGCGGCCTGACCATGCTCGACCTCGTCCAGGAGGGCAACCTCGGTCTCATCAGGGCGGTCGAGAAGTTCGACTACGCGCGCGGCTACAAGTTCTCGACCTACGCGACGTGGTGGATCCGCCAGGCCATGTCCCGGGCCCTGGCCGACCAGGCGCGGACGATCCGCGTCCCGGTGCACGTCGTCGAGCTGATCAACCGGGTGGTCCGGGTGCAGCGCCGCATGCTCCAGGAGCGCGGCAGCGAGCCGACGGCAGAAGAGGTCGCCGCGTACCTCGACCTCTCCGAGGAGCGGGTCAGCGAGGTGCTGCGGCTCGCCCAGGAGCCGGTGTCACTGCACGCGCCCGTGGGCGAGGAGGACGACGTCGCGCTCGGCGACCTCATCGAGGACGGGGACGCCGCCTCGCCCGTCGAGTCCGCCGCCTTCCTGCTGCTGCGCGAGCACCTGGAGGCCGTGCTGTCCACGCTGGGCGAGCGCGAGCGCAAGGTGGTGCAGCTGCGCTACGGGCTGGTGGACGGCAGGCCGCGGACACTGGAGGAGATCGGCCGGATATTCGGCGTCACCCGGGAGCGGATCCGGCAGATCGAGTCCAAGACCCTCAACAAGCTCCGGGACCACGCCTTCGCCGACCAACTGCGCGGCTACCTCGACTGACGCGCTACTGCTGGAACGCCCCCGGATGCGTCTGCTCGCGCACCGTCGCGTACTGCTGCCGCACCGCCTGGCCCGACGCCAGCTCCTCACCCGGCTCGAACGCCTGCCCGGCGCCCTGCGGCCAGCGCGGCGGCTCCTGCGGGGACAGCATCCCGTGCTGCACCCCGAGCGCCCAGGCGGCCTGCCGGGCCGCGCCCAGGGCCGCGTAGTCGGCCGGCTGCGGCACGACGACCTGCGCCCCGAACAGGGCGGGAGCCAGCGCCTGCACCGCCGGCAGCTCGGCCGCCGCGCCCAGCAGGAACACCCGGCGCACGACGACGCCGCGTCCGCGCAGCACGTCCAGCGCGTCCGCGAGGCCGCACAGCATCCCCTCGAAGGCGGCCCGCGCCAGGTGCTCGGGCTTCATGCTCTCCCGCCGCAGCCCGGCCAGCGTCCCGGCGGTGTGCGGCAGGTGCGGGGTGCGCTCACCCTCCAGGTACGGCAGCATCACCAGCCCGTACGAGCCCCAGGACGAGAGCAGCGCCCGCTCCGAGAGCCCGGCCAGGTCCAGGCCCAGCAGCTCGGCCGTACCGCGCAGCACGCGGACGGCGTTAAGGGTGTGGACGACGGGCAGCTGCATGCCGGTGGCGTCGGCGAACGAGGTGATGGTGCCGGACGGGTCGGTCAGCGCCTGGTGGTGGACGGCGAAGACGGAGCCGGAGGCGCCCAGCGAGATCACCGCGTCGCCCGGGCCCACGCCGAGGCCGAAGGCGGCGGCCATGGTCTCGCCGGTGCCGGCGGAGATCAGCAGGCCCTCGGGGGTGTGCCCGGCGGGTTCGGCGGGCGCGAGGACGTCGGGGAGCGCGACGGGGTGGCCCAGCGCCAGTTCGACCAGGTCGGGCCGCCACTGGCCGGTGGCGGCGGACCAGTAGCCGGTGGCCGAGGCGGCCCCGCGGTCCGTGGTCCGGCGCGCCGGGCGGCCCAGCAGCTGCCACACCAGCCACTCGTGCGGCTGGAGCAGCATGGCGGTGCGGGTGGCCGACTCGGGTTCGTTCCGGGCCAGCCAGCGGAGCTTGGCGATCGCCATGGCGGATTGCGGGACGGTGCCGACGGCCTCCGCCCAGGCGGCCCGGCCGCCCAGCGCGTCGGTGAGGTCGGCGGCGGCGGGCTGGGCCCGCTTGTCGTTGCCCAGCAGCGCGGGGCGGACGAGCACCCCGCCGGCGTCCAGCGTGAGCAGCCCGTGCTGCTGTGCCGAGACGCCGATGGCCTGGACGCCCTCCAGCAGCCCGCCGGCGGCGGCCTCGCCGAGGGAGATCAGCCACGCCTGGGGATCACCCTCGGCGGCGGACGGGGGGTGCGGCGCGTACCCCTGCCGGAGCACGGCGCCCGTGTCCGCGTCGCAGACGACGATCCGTGTGCTCTCGGTCGAACTGTCCAGCCCCGCGACTATGCCCATGCGGAGGATGATGCCAAACCGCGGCCGCCCGCCCGCATCCGGTCAGGTGTTGCTGGTGCCCCACTCGTCCTCGTCGGGGCTCCGCTGCTCGCGCAGCGAGCGGACCCGGTCGGCCACGGAGCCGGGGACGCGGTCGCCCACCTTGCCGAGGGCGCGGCCGGCCAGGGCCCTGCCGTTCACCGCGGCCGTTTCCGCGGTGTTCCGCACGGCCGGGTTCTGCGCGATCCGCCGCGCCCCCTTGCGCAGCTCCTCGTACCGCTCGCGGCCCGCCCGCGCGCCGAGCACGTAGCCGACGGCGGCGCCGGCGATGAACGTCAGCCGGTAGCGCATCACACCCCATCCTTCCCTCGGATCCCGTGGAACCCGCGGCCTCGCGGGCCCCTGCCGGGCTGTGCCCGCCGCCTACCCTGCGTGCCCGGAGGTCACTCCGGGAGTACCGATTGGCGGAGCACCCCCCTGCTTGCGCTAATGTATGTCTCGCAGCGAGCGCACGCCGCCCGGGAGACCGGACGAAGATGCATTCGAGGCACGCGATGATCCCCTGTAGCTCAATTGGCAGAGCAGCCGGCTGTTAACCGGCAGGTTACTGGTTCGAGTCCAGTCGGGGGAGCGCGATCCTCTGTAGCTCAATTGGCAGAGCAGCCGGCTGTTAACCGGCAGGTTACTGGTTCGAGTCCAGTCGGAGGAGCCATCCGGAAGAGGACCCCTGTACGGGGTCCTTTTTTCATGCCGGGATTTCCCGCCGCGCGGGAACCATCCCGCCCCGCCCGCAGTCCTCAAGGTCAGGCTGGTCACACGATGTGCCCCCACCGGGGCAACAGATCGTATGAGCGGCTATGCTGCGGCAGACGGCGCGCACAGATGTGCGCGACGCGCCGTGAACGGGGCGGTAGCTCAGCCGGTTAGAGCAGCGGACTCATAATCCGTCGGTCGTGGGTTCGAGTCCCACCCGCCCCACACGAGCGATCCGTTCGAATAAACGATCCAGCCCGCCGTCCCGCGGGCCCCAGGGCCGCCACCCGTTTCGGGGCGGCCCTCTTCCGTACCCCGCATACCCCGTGCCCCGCGCCGTCAGCCGAGGGCCACCGCCGCCGAGACGTTCGTCCGCTCCACCGCGGCACGCAGCGCGCGGGCCAGCCGGACGCCGTCGTCGACGCCCCAGAAGTGCAGGAAGAACAGGCGCGGGTCGTCCGTCAGCATGTGGCTGTGGATCGAGACGATGTCGATCCCGCCGCGCCGCAGCGCCCTGACCACGTCCTGCACCTCGTGGGCCAGCATCACGAAGTCGCCGTTGACGATCGCCTTGCGCTTCCCGACCGGCTGGAAGGAGATCGCGGTGGTCGAGCCGGTCATCCGCGGCAGGATCCGGTCGTGGTCGATGACGGTCTCGTTGCGGGCGAAGACGATCTTGTAAATCTCGCCCTCGGTGTCGCCCTGGGCACCGAGCGCCCGGTCGATGCCCGAGGTGTCCAGGTCCAGCGGCTTCTTGACGGGTACTCCGGAGCCGGGCGGGGTGCCGGTGGCCCGCAGGGCCGAGCGGAGCGCGCCGGCCAGATAGGTGGCGTCGTCGTGCATGCCGTGGACGTGCATCCACCAGACCGCCGGATCGTGCGTCAGCAGGTGCTTGTGGATCGCGGTCTGGGTGATGCCGTGCGCGTCGAGGATGTCGATGACGCGCTGCATCTCCCGCTCGGTGACCGCCATGTCGCCCATCATCATCACCTTGCCGTCCTCGTAGCGGAGGAAGGAGACGAACGACCCGACGCCCAGGGCCGGGGTGAGGGAGTAGCCGTACGAGGTGACCTTCAGGTCCTGGCGGAGGAAGCCCATGCGGTAGACCTGGTTGTTGGCGAGCCGGCCCCGGTGCTGGAGGACGTCGACGACGTCCTCCCAGTCGGACTCGCTGGTGGTCGCCGGGTGCACCAGCGCGCGGCGCCGGCACGGGTCGGTGGTCCGCTCCTGCGCGGCGGCCCCGGCCCTGGCCGGGGCGGCGCCGGCCAGTCCGGCCAGTATCGGCGCCAGGGCGGCGGTGGCCAGCACCAGGCGCCGCGATGTCTGGGACGTCGATGTACGGACCTGTTCGTCGTCGGTTCTGCCACCGCTCTGCGGTCTGTCGCCGGTCATACAAAAGCACCTCCGGCGATGATGTAACCACGGTCACACCGGTTCGCCGCGGAGGCGGCTGTAGGCCATCCGGTGGCTGCGGAACGGGGGCGCCGGCCGCGGAATAGCGCGTGCCGGTACGGGGTTGGGGCTGCCGGGACCGGGAACGGGTCCCACCACCGGGCCGGCCGACGGAAGCGGGAGAAGGCATATGAGCAGCACCGTGGAGCTCACCAAGGAGAACTTCGACGGGACGGTCTCGGAGCACGGCTTCGTCCTGATCGACTTCTGGGCCGCCTGGTGCGGCCCCTGCCGGCAGTTCGCCCCCGTCTACGAGCGGGCGGCCGGGCGCCACGAGGACCTGCTGTTCGGCAAGGTCGACACCGAGGCGCAGCCGGAGCTGGCCGCCGCCTTCCAGATCACCTCGATCCCCACCCTGATGGTCGTCCGCGACAACATCGCCGTCTACGCCCAGCCCGGGGCGCTCCCCGAGGCCGCGCTGGAGGACGTCATCCGGCAGGCCCGCGCCCTCGACATGGACGAGGTGCGCGCCGCCGTGGCCCGCGAGCAGAAGGAGAGCGGGCGGGACGGTGAGTGAGCTCCTCCTCGTCCGGCACGGCGAGACCGAGTGGAGCCGCGACGGGCTCCACACCAGCTGGACCGACCTCCCGCTGACCGCCCGCGGTGAACGGCAGGCGGCGGCACTGCGCCCGCTGCTCGCCGGGCGACCGGTGGCGCACGTCCTGGCCAGCCCGCGCGCCCGCGCGCTGCGCACCGCGGAACTGGCCGGGCTGCGGGACGTACGGATCGAACCCGACCTGCGGGAGTGGGACTACGGCGGCTACGAGGGGATCACCACCGCCGAGATCCAGAAGGAGCGGCCGGACTGGTTCCTCTTCGACGACGGCGTGGTCCCCGGCCCGGACGGGCACCCGGGGGAGACGCCCGCCGAGGTGGGCGCCCGCGCCGACCGGGTGCTGGCCCGGATCGCGCCCTGGCTGGAGGGGGACGAAGGCGATGTCGTGCTGGTCGCCCACGCGCACTTCCTGCGGGTGCTGACGGCTCGCCGGCTCGGCCTGCCGCCGGCGGCGGGCGCGCTGTTCCGGCTGGACACCGGGACCGTCAGCCGGATCGGCACCGAGCACGGCCGGCCCGCCCTGGTGGCCTGGAACACACCGGCCCCGGACGGGCGTGTCGGAGCCGGGCGGCCGGGGAACGGAACCGGATGATCGGACGGGGTATCGCCCCGATGGCCGTACGGCCGTACCGTCACGGCCGTACCGTCCGATCGCTCAGCCGTGTTCCCGGGGTCCGGCGCCCCGGCATCCGTCACATCCCTGGAGGACCGCCATGGCCACCACCCGCACCGCGCACACCGTCTGGGAGGGCGAGCTGCTCAAGGGCAGCGGCACCGTCACCTTCGACTCGTCCGGCATCGGCTCGCAGCCGGTCTCCTGGCCGTCCCGCGCCGAGCAGGCCAACGGCAAGACCAGCCCCGAGGAGCTCATCGCCGCCGCCCACTCCAGCTGCTTCAGCATGGCGCTCTCGCACGGCCTGACCGGCGCGGGCACCCCGCCCACCCGCCTGGAGACCAAGGCCGACGTCACCTTCCAGCCGGGCGAGGGCATCACCGGCATCCACCTCTCCGTCCGCGGCGAGGTGCCCGGCCTGGACGAGGCGGGCTTCGTCGCCGCGGCCGAGGACGCCAAGAAGAACTGCCCGGTGAGCCAGGCGCTCGCCGGGACGACGATCACCCTCTCCGCCGAGCTGGCCTGACGTCCGGGCCGGTGCCGGGCCCGCGCCCGGTGCCGGCCGCCAGGCAGCCGGCGGCGAGCACTGCCACCGATCCGGCGGCGAGGGCCAGCGGCCACACCGGGCCGTGGTGGATCAGCAGCCAGCCGCCGGCCAGCGCCCCGAGGGCCATGGCCAGTACCGAGCCCAGCCGCCGGCCGAGCCGGGGGTCGGAGCCGCCGGCGAGCCGGGAGTCGGCGGCGATGCCGGTGAGGACGCGGGTGAGGATCGTCGTCATCATGTCCGGCACGGCCAGGGCGCGGACGGTCGCGACGCGTACGCCCATCGCCACGGCGAGCACGGTGATCATGGCGAAGCGGCGGGCCTCGTCGGTGGGGAGACCGCCGGGAAGGCCGCCCGGGAAGCCGGCCGCCAGCGCCGCCGCGCCGCCGGTGAGCAGCGCCTCCGCCGTCAGCGCCCCGCCCAGCCGGAGCCGCCGGGAGCGGCCCGTCATCGCCGTCCCGAACCGGCCGCCGAGCAGCGCCCCGAACAGGAAGCCGCCCAGGGCCAGCGCCGACGCGGGGACCGAGAAGCCGGCCGCGCCGGCGGCGGAGAAGCCGAGGATGACGACGTTGCCGGTCATGTTGGCCGTGAAGACGTGGCCGAGGCCCAGGTAGCTGACGGCGTCGAGCGCCCCGCCCACCACGGTGAGCGCGAGCAGCGCGGCGAGCAGGGGCCGGGGCGTCACGCCCTCATGGTCGGCGGCGGGCCGTCATGATCGCAGGAGCGCGTCGACGACGAGGAAGCGGTGCCCGGACGGCCCGCCGGGGCCTTCGCCCGCGCAGGCGACGAGCCGCAGGGCGCGCTCCGGAGGGCCGGTGGAGCCGGCGGCGGGGTGCTCCTTCCGGGTGGCGAACGCCGCGTCGCCGTCCAGGGTGCGGACGGCCGTCACCGTGAAGCGCAGCACCTTTCCGTCGCCGCGTTCGACGTCCACCGTCGCGCCCTCGCGCAGGGTGCCGAGCCTCCGGAAGACGCCGCCCGCGTCGCCGTCGTCCCGGTGTCCGACGAGGACGGCGGTGCCGGGCCGGCCGGGCAGGGCGCTGCCGGTGCACCAGCCCGCGGTGTCGCTGTGGTCCTTCGGCGGCTGCCGCACCGGGCGGCCGGTGTGCCGGTCGGTGCCGAGGCGGATCAGCGGGCTGTCCACGCCGAGGGAGGGGATCCGCACCCGCTGCGGCTCGTCGGGGGAGGCGGGGGTGCCGATGGCCTTGGAGTTGTCGATCCCGCCCCAGGAGCAGCCGGTCAGCCCGGTCAGCAGGGCCACCGGCAGCACCAGGGCGGCCAGGACCAGCAGGGTCCGGGCCAGGGCGGGGCGGTGGGAGGGAGCCATGGGGGGTCGGTCCGTCCGGGACGGGGGCAGGGGACGCGCCCACGCTACGGACGCCGGGCGGAGCCCCGCCTCGGGTAAAAGGCCGGTCCGTCCGCGCCCGCCTCGTCCGAAAGGAGGAGAACGGCGGCGTCGCCGCGGGGGGACGGCGGGGTCAGCGCACCAGCCGCTGGAAGAGCCCCCAGGTGAACTCGGCCACGTGCTCCCGCCGCTCACCGGAGGCGTCGGGGGCGGTGAAGGCGAGCTGCCAGCGGGTCGGCGCGGTGCCCTCCATCGGGCGGGCCGGGGCGAACGCGCGGGCCACCTCGTCCACCGTGCACGACCAGGGCCGCAGCTCCTCGACGGTGCGCGGGGCGGGGGAGGGGGCGCCGGGCGCCCGGACCAGCCACTCGTTCCAGACCGCGCCGCCGGGCGCGGTGAGCACCTCGAACCGCAGGCCGGGCCAGAGGGGGACCGGCCAGGACGCGGCCTCCATGGTGAGGTCGCCGATCCGGCGCTCGCCGACGGCCTCGGGCGGGCCGAGGACGGACCGGTAGCGGGCCCCGGCCCCGCGCCGCCGCGGCGAGCGCAGCATGGCCTGCCAGCGCCGGTTCGCCTCCCGCATGGCGGCGCGGCCGGTATCCAGCTCCCGCAGGGCGTCCTCGACCAGGCCGGGCTGGTGGTCGGCCATCCGGCGCAGGAGGACGAGCTGGAAGTCCAGGGGGGTGAAGGGCGCGGTGTCGGTGGGGTCCATGGGGTCCATCGTGCCGTGGGCCCGGAGGCGGCGAGGGCGTTCCCGTCTCAATGGGGTTCGGACGCGCCCTCCCCGTCCGGGATCCCGCCCACCACCCGCCGCAGCAGGTCGCGCAGCTGCCCCCGCTCGTCCGCGGAGAGCCCGGCCAGCGGCTCCCGGGCGAAGTCCAGCTCCTCCCGCAGCTGCCGCGCGGTCTCCCGGCCGTCCTCGGTGACGGCGGCCAGCTTGACGCGGCGGTCGGCCGGATCGGGCCGGCGCTCGACCAGGCCGCGGGCGGCGAGGCGGTCGACGATGCCGGTGACGTTGGACGGCTCGCACTTGAGTTTCCGGGCGATCCGGCGCATGGGCAGCGGTTCCCGGGACAGCAGGGCGAGGAGCCGGGCCTGGGCGCCGGTGAGGGCGTGCCGGCCGGCCGCCTCGTCGTACTCCTCGTGGTAGCGCGCGACGACCGTCGCGATGAGCTCGACGACCTCGATCGTCACGGGGTCGGGGCGGGATGTCGGCGGGGCCATGGAAGAAGAGTACCCAGTTACTTGACAACCTAAAATATCTACGTCAACTATTGTTTCAGCACCTGAAACAACGCAGGAGGTCCTTCCGATGTCCGCACCGCTCCCCGGCGCCACCCGCGCCTGGCACCTCGTCTCCCACCCCAAGGGCACCCCCACCCCCGCCGACTTCGACCTCCGCGAGATCCCGCTCGCCGAGCCCGCCGAGGGCCAGATCGCGGTCCGCAACCTGCACCTCTCGGTGGACCCGTACATGCGCGGCCGGATGACCGGCCGGAAGACGTACGTCGAGCCCTTCGCGCTGGACAAGCCGATGACCGGCGGCGCGGTCGGCGAGGTCGTCGCCTCCCGCGCCGAGGGCTTCGCCGTCGGCGACCTCGTCCTGCACGACCTCGGCTGGCGCGAGCACGCCGTCCTCGACGCCACGTACGCCGTCAAGGCCGACGCGGGCGACGTGCCGCTCTCCGCCTACCTCGGCGCGCTCGGCATGCCCGGCATGACCGCCTACGCCGGCCTGCTGGAGGTCGCCTCCTTCAAGGAGGGCGACGCCGTCTTCGTCTCCGGCGCGGCCGGTGCCGTCGGCAGTCAGGTCGGGCAGATCGCCAAGCTCAAGGGCGCCTCCCGGGTGATCGGCAGTGCCGGCTCGGACGAGAAGGTCCGCCGCCTCGTCGAGGAGTACGGCTTCGACGCCGCGTTCAACTACAAGAACGGCCCGGTCGCCGAGCAGCTCGCCGAGGCCGCGCCCGACGGCATCGACGTCTACTTCGACAACGTCGGCGGCGAGCATCTGGAGGCGGCCATCGGCGCCCTCAAGCTGCACGGCCGTGCCACCATCTGCGGCGCCATCTCCGAGTACAACGCCACCGAGCCGGCCCCCGGCCCGCGCAACCTCGGCCTGCTCATCCAGAACCGGATCCGCCTCCAGGGCATGATCGTCATGGACCACGCCCACCTGCGGCCGCAGTTCTTCGAGGAGGTCGGCGGCTGGATCCGGTCCGGCGCCCTCAAGCGGGACGAGACCGTCGTGCACGGCATCGAGAACACCGCCGACGCCTTCCTCGGCCTGCTGCGCGGCGAGAACACCGGCAAGATGATCGTCTCTCTCACGGACTGAACCCCCTCTTCCCCCCTCAGGAGCACCCCATGAGCATCCAGCCCGTCGACGTCGCCTACACCGCCGTCGCCACCGCCGAGAACGGCCGCGACGGCCGGGTCGCCAGCGACGACGGCAAGCTCGACGTCGTCGTCAACCCGCCCAGGGAGCTGGGTGGCAGCGGCGCGGGCACCAACCCCGAGCAGCTCTTCGCCGCCGGCTTCAGCGCCTGCTTCCAGGGCGCGCTGGGCGTCGTCGCCCGCCAGGAGAAGGCCGACATCTCCGGCTCGACCGTCACCGCCGAGGTCGGCATCGGCAAGACCCCGGAGGGCGGCTTCGGCCTGAAGGTGGCCCTGTCCGCGCACATCCCGAACGTGGACGAGGCCACCGCCCTCGCCCTCGTCGAGAAGGCGCACCAGGTCTGCCCCTACTCCAACGCCACCCGCGGCAACATCGAGGTCACCCTCTCCGTCCGCTGACGCCGCGCGGGGGCCGGACGCGTCGGATGACGCTCGCGCGGGCCGGACGCCGTCAGAACGGCACGTCCGCCGTCACCACGCCCGGCGCCTCCTCCGGCGCCCCGGCGAGGAGGCCGCCGTCCGGCCCCCACACCCCGCTGCCGCCGCAGCCGGCGTAACCGCCCGCCGGGCCCACGTGGTTGGCGAGCAGCACATGCATCCCGTGGTCCCGGGCCAGCGCCGGGAACAGCCGGTCCCGCTCCTCCCGGCCGCCGTCGCTGCCGTAGAGCGACGTGGCCACCAGCAGCGCGCAGCCGTCCGCGGCGGCGCGCGCGGCGATGTCGGGGAAGTCGACGTCGTAGCAGATCGCGAGGCCGATCCGGACGCCGTCCAGGACGCACCGGCCGCCGTCCTCGGTGCCGGCCGCGAAGCCCGCGGCGGCCTCCTTCTCCGTCACGTGCCGCTTGTCGTAGCGGACGAGCGGCGCGCCGTCGGGCCCGTACACGAACGTGCTGATCGTCGGCCCGGCCCCGGCCTCCCGGGGGCTTCCGGGGCAGTTGACGACGGCCGCCGTGCCGGTCTCCCGGCACGCTTCGCGGAGCGGGCCGAGCCGGGCGTCGTCCGGTTCCAGGGCGAGCCGGCCGGGGTCGGCGGTGATCGCCGCCAACTCGTAGCCGGTGACGGCCAACTCCGGGAAGGCGACCAGCGCGGCGCCCCTCCCGGCCGCCTCGCGGACCAGCCCGGCCATGGTGGCGACATTGGCCGCGATGTCGCACGGCCGGGCCGTGAACTGCGCACTTGCGATGATCATGCGCCCATCATGACCGCCGGAGGGTCCCCGCGGCCACCCCGAGCAGCGCCCGGACCTGCGCGGTGATCTCCTGCCGGTTGCGCTCGAACTCCGGGTCGGTGACGCGGCCGTCCGGGGAGCCGTTGTCCGCGCCGAACCGCAGCACCGGCGTGTGCAGATGACCGCCCGGCACCGCGAGCCGCGTCGCGTCGCGCAGCAGCGTCGCCCGGTAGGCGATCTCGTTGGACAGGTAGTCGCCCCCGCCGCCCGCGCGCGCCGCCGAGCCGGGCGTCGGCCCGTCCGGCCGGACGACGGGCGCGTCCGAGCCCGCCGGAACCTCGGTGACCTCGGTGTTGTCGTGCACCGGGAACGGGCCGGTGGCCGCCGCGGTCAGCGCGGCGTACGGCAGGGAGGTCCGCGTCCACTGCGGCTGCGGGTGCGTGGTCGGTATCCCGGCCGGTACGGGGACGAGCCCCGGGCCGCCCCGGAGCCGCTCGTTGTCCGTACTGCCGCCGCGCCAGGCGCCGTTGGTCCGCTCCACGTCGAAGCGGTCCGGGCGGCCCTGGCTGATGGTGGTGAACAGGTCCACCCGGCGCGGCCCCGGCCGGAAGTGGGGGAGCAGCGTCCGCTCCACCGTGCCCCGCGCGAAGTCCTCCCAGCGCACCGGGAAGACGGCCGCCTCCACCCGGGCCGGGCCCGACGGGGTGTCGATCACCGTGCCGTCCAGGGCGAGCGCCGCCGCGCCCGACGGGTTGGAGCGCCGGATGTCGCCGTCGAGCTGGAACGGGTCGAACCCGGTGACCAGCACCCGCTTGACCTTGGACCCGGCCGGGAAGTCGAGCGAGTCCTGGCCGCGCGAGCCGCGCTCCAGCGTGTCCAGCAGGGCCGCCCGCCGGGCGTCGGACAGCCCGAACGGCGGCTTCCACTGCCGTAGTTCGCGGGTCATGCTCAGCCGGGCCCAGTACAGCGGCCGGTCGTCGTCGCGCGCCAGGTCGCCGGCCGCGGGGCCGCGGCCCTGGGCCCGGGCCACGGCCTTGCGCCACAGCCGGTGCCCGGCGTCGGCCGCGGCCCGCTCGGCCTGCCCGGGCGTCCGGGCGCGCGCCAGCGCCCCGGCGAGCTCGCCGGCGGCCGCGTCGAAGCCGGAGCGCCGCAGGATCTCCTGGGGTGCCGGGCCGTCCAGCCGGCTCTCCTCCTGGGTGGACGACGGTACGGGCGCGGGGGCGGCGGCCGCCGCCGGTGCGGCGAGAGGTGCCAGGGCCAGCGCGGAGGCGACGAGGGCGGCGCCCGGGAGACGCGATGCGAGCGTGGTGGGTTTCATGGGGCCGTATGAAATCAGCGTTGTCCACATCGCGGAAGGGGCGGCCCCGCGGGCCTCCATACCGAAGGATTCCAGCCCCCGAAGCACTGCTTTCACGCCACAATGACGCATGCACACAGCCGAGTTCATCGGAGCACACCCCCTCATATCCCTCGGCCTCCCCCGGGCCGCCGCGCTGTTCGGTGTCGGCGGCGGCCAGGGCGCCCGGCAGTTCACCGAACTGGGCCTCGCCCTGCTCCTCTCCTCCCTCATCGGCCTGGAGCGCGAACTCCAGCAGAAGAGCGCGGGGTTGCGCACCCACACCCTGGTCGGGGTGGGCAGCGCCCTCTTCGTGGAGGTCTCGCTGCACGGTTTCGGCCCGGCGAACGGGCTGGCGGGCACGGGATTCGACGGCTCGCGGGTCGCCGCGCAGATCGTCTCCGGCATCGGTTTCATCGGCGGCGGCCTGATCTTCGTCCGCCGGGACGCGGTCCGCGGCCTCACCACCGCCGCGACCATCTGGCTCACCTGCGCCGTCGGCATGGCCTGCGGCGGCGGCCTGCCGCTGCTCGCCGCCGCCGCCACGGTGGTGCACTTCCTGGTCGTCCGCGGCTTCCCGCTGCTCACCCGCCGGCTGACGGCCGTCCCCATGGTCGAGCGGTTCGAGCTTCTCCTCTCCTACCGGACCCGCCGCGGGGTGCTGGGCCGGGTCCTGGAGCTCTGCACCAGCCAGGGGTTCCGGGTCACGGACGTGCACATCCACTCCGAGTCCCGGGAGGGCGAGAACGGCAGGGGCAAGGGGAAGGGCCGGGAGGCGGAGGTGGTGCTGGGGCTGGAGGGACGGAAGCCCGCGCATCCGCTCGTCGAGGAGCTGACGGACTGGGAGGGTGTCCTCGCCGTGGGGCTGCGCGCCCACCGCGACAGCACCGAATGACCGTCGAACGCACGTGCACGGCGGGCGAGTTGGCCCACCGAAGGGCGGTCATCCGCTACCGTGCGGAACGGGCGGGGGCGGGGTCACCTGACGGGCTCCGCCCCCGCCCTTCCACCGCGGGCGTCAGCGGCCTCCCGCCGTGATCCGCCGGTAGGCGAGCTCGGCGAGCTGCCGCTGCCCCTCCTTGCTGGGGTGGAACCAGTCCCAGTGGCTCAGGTCCGCGCCGGTGAAGCCGTAGGAGTGCACCGACCCCCCGTCGTAGCGGCACAGCAGGTCCCGGCGGCAGACGTCCTCCAGGACGGCGTTGTACTCCTTCACCCGCCGCTCCACCTTCTCCCGCCGCTCCCGGGTGGGGGCGTCCACCAGCTCGGAGTCCCGCAGCATCGACGGGCAGATCCCCAGCTTCCACACCTGCTTGCCCAGCGGGCTCTTGCTCCCCTCCGACCACAGCCGTTTGAGGTCGGGGACGCTCGCCACGTACACCTGTGTCTTCGGCAGCGACCGGCGGAGCTCCTTGAGCGACTTCTCGAAGTCGGCGCGGAAGTCCTTCACCGGCGTCATCTCGGCCACGTCGGCCCGGCAGGCGTCGTTCGCCCCGAGCAGCACCGTCACCAGCTGCGGCCGGTGCGGGACGGCCGCGGCGACCTGGCGGGGGAGGTCGGCCATCCGCGCGCCGGTGCGCGCGAAGTTCCAGCTCCGTGTCTGCGGCGACGGCAGCAGCCGGGCCGCGAGGCTGTCCACCTCGGTGCCGGTGGCCCAGGAGACCTCCGGGCAGTCCTTCAGCAGCCGGCAGGCGTCGAAGCCCCGGGTGATCGAGTCACCCAGGGAGGCCAGTGAGTCGGGACGGGTGTTCCAGACGGGCCCCGCGCTCGCTCTCGGCTTCGCCGCCGGGCGCTCCGCGGCCGCGCCGGGGGCCCGGTCGTCGCAGCCCGCGGTGAGCAGCCCCGCGGTGAGCGCCGCCACCGCCGTCAGTGCCGCGGCGGCGGCGCGCGACGGGCGGTCGGTGCTGGTGCGCATCGTCTTCCCCCTCCGGCCGGGTTGCAGGTGTCCTGCACCGACGGTACGTCACCCGGCCGGCGACCCGGCCGCGTGCGGGGTTCCTCCCGGGAGTGACCGGGGCCTTACCGGTCCTGTCCGCACCACCACTGCGCCGGATCACAACACGTCACATCCTGTTCCTTTCCGGAAAATTGCCCCCTATGGTGTTTACTGTTGGTAACCTCGCGAGCTGGTGCGGGAGGGGCCACAGGGACGAACGCCCGGTGCCGCCCCGGGCGGGACCGGTACGGACGCGAGGCCCTGGGGAAGGCGAACCTCGAACCGCACTGGAGGTCCCGGTGACGTCACGTGGCGTTCTCTACGTGCACTCCGCACCGCGCGCACTCTGCCCGCACGTCGAATGGGCCGTCGAAGGCGTGCTCGGCGTCCGCGTCACGCTCGACTGGATCCGGCAGCCCGCCGCCCCCGGCACCTGGCGCACCGAATTCTCCTGGCAGGGCCGCCCCGGCACCGCCTCCCGCCTCGCCTCCGCCCTCCGCGGCTGGCACCTCCTCCGCTTCGAGGTCACCGCCGACCCCGCCGCCGGCACCGAGGGCGAGCGCTACAGCTCCACCCCCGACCTCGGCATCCACCACGCGGTCACCGGCGTCCACGGCGACATCCTGGTCCCCGAGGACCGCCTCCGCGCCGCCCTCAACCGCGCCCAGCGCGGCGAGACCGACCTGGCCACCGAGGTCGCGGCCCTCCTCGGCAAGCCCTGGGACGACGAACTGGAACCCTTCCGGCACGCGGGCGAGGGCGCTCCGGTGCGGTGGCTGCACCAGGTGGTGTGACCGGCGGACTTGCCTTCGAGCGCGCTCCAGCCCGTACGGTTCCGGCATGACCGATACCGCTTCCGTCGCCGTCCTCGGCACCGGCATCATGGGCGCCGCCATGGCCCGCAACCTCGCCCGCGCGGGCCTCGACGTCCGGGCCTGGAACCGCGACCCGGCCAAGGCCGAACCGCTCGCCGCCGACGGGGTCCGGATCGCCGGCACCCCCGCCGACGCCGTCCGCGACGCCGACACCGTCCTCACCATGCTGTACGACGGCGCGGTCGTCCTGGACGTCATGCGCCGGGCCGCCCCCGGGCTGCGGCCGGGTGCGGTGTGGCTCCAGTCGACCACCGCCGGCCTCGACGTCCTCGACGCGTTCGCGGCCCTCGCCGACGAGCACGGCGTCGTCCTCGTGGACGCCCCGGTCCTGGGCACCCGGGCGCCGGCCGAGAAGGGCGAGCTCACCGTCCTCGCCGCCGGGCCCGCCGCCGTCCGCCCCGCGCTCGCCCCCGTCCTGGACGCCGTGGGCACGCGGACCGTGTGGACGGGCGAGGACGGCGCCGCGGGCAGCGCCTCCCGGCTCAAACTGGTGCTCAACAGCTGGGTGCTGACCGTCACGCACGGCGCCGCCGAGGCGCTGGCCCTCGCCGCGGGACTGGGCGTGGACGCCCGGGACTTCCTGGCGGCCGTCGAGGGCGGCCCGCTGGACATGGGCTATCTGCGCGCCAAGTCCGCCCTGCTGCTCGACGGCGGCCTCACCCCGCCGAGCTTCGCCACCACCACCGCCGAGAAGGACGCCCGCCTCATCGTCGCCGCCGGGGAACGGGCCGGCGTCCGGCTCGACGTCGCGGCGGCCGGCGCGGAGCGCTTCCGGCGGGCCGTCGAGCAGGGGCACGGGGACGAGGACATGGCGGCCTCGTACTTCGCGAGCTTCGAGGAACCGCGGGAGCGGTGACCCCGCAAGGGCGCTGACACCACGAGGGGGCTGACACCACAAGGGTGCTGACGTCCCACCCGTATACATTCGTCCCAGAAGTAACCACGGTGGTCCGTGGTGTGGGGGGAGTGCGGGAGATGAATCGGAGAGACGTGGCCAGGACGGCCACGCTCGGTGTGGCGGGGGCGCTCATCGGGCTGGCCCTGGTGTTCCTCGTCCTGAACAACTGGGGCCCGGACCGGTACGACGGGGGCGAGCGCCCGGCCGGCAGTGGCACCGCCATCGGCCTGAACATCGGCCTGGCGGTCCTCGCGGCCATCGTGCTGAGCTTCGGCGCGGTATGGGCCGGCGGGGCGTGGCGGGCGCGGCGCACGGTGGCCGTGACCCTCTGCGGGCTGCTGGTCGTACTGGTCCCCGGGTGGTTCGCCCACGGCGCGCTGATCGGCCCCCGCCTCGACGTCCGCTGGACCGCCGCGCCCGACCGGCCCTCCTCCGTGACGACCGTGGGCGCCTGGGGCGTCGGCGGCACGCTCGTCCGCGCCCGCGACGACGGGCTCACCGCGTACGCCGTCCGCGACGGAGAGGAGCGCTGGACGCTCGCCGCACCGCCCCGCGAGAGCGTGTGCGCCATGAGCTCCCGCACCGCCGGCGGCACCGGGCTCGTCGCGTTCGCCCGGCACGAACAGCCGTGCACGACCGCCGCGCTGGTCGACCTCTCCACCGGACGGACGGTCTGGCGGCGGCCCGTCACCGGCGACGCCACCGGCACCGCCACGACGGACGGCCGGATCGCCCTCGCCGACGGCACCGCCGTGGTGAGCGAGCGGGACGCCGTACGAGGACTGGACGCCGCGGACGGCCGGCAGCGGTGGGTCCGGCGCACCCCGGCCGGCTGCCGGGTCGTCTCCCTCGACGCGGGCGCCCGCCGGGCGCTCCTCGTCGAGCAGTGCGGCGCCCTCCGGGGCCCCGTCACCCTGCGGCTGGTCACCCTGGACGCCAGGACCGGCGACCGGATCGGCGTCAGCGCCCTGCCCGTCGCCTCTGGCCTCGACGAGCTGCAGGTGGTCTCCGCCGAGCCGGCCGTGCTCCGCGTCAAGGAGGAGGACAAGCGCGGCACCGACGCCCTGCTGGCCTTCGACGACCGCGGCCGCGGGCCGGTCGTCGTCCCGCGCTCCGCCGGACGGCGCGACCTCGACCTGTACGAGGGGCACAGCCGCTTCGCCGCCCGCCCCGCGGGACGGGTCGTGGTCACCGATGGCGTCGTCGTCGCGATCGCGACGGAATCGGGGGCCCGCAGGACCCGGACCGTCACCGCCCACTCCCTCGCCGACGGGCGCGAGCTGTGGACGAAGCGGTACCGGCGCGACGTCACGGCGCTGGCCCGGCGGGCCGACGGCGATCTGGCCGTGCTGACCCAGTACGGCTACGACGGGACCGTGCACCGCCTCGACCCGCGCACCGGCCGCGGGGTGGGCGAGGCGCTGCCGGTGAGCGGCCGGAACCGGCTCTTCTCGGGCGGCACGACCGAACTGCACCACGACGGCCGCGGCTTCACCTTCACCACATCCGGCGGCCCCGGCCCCCGGCCGTCGGTCTTCGGGGCCCGCCCCCGGTGAACGCCGAGGGCCCGCCCGGTCGGTGGACGACCGGGCGGGCCCTCGTGGGTGTGCGTGCGTCAGACCGAGCGCAGCGCGAGCACGACGTTGTGCCCGCCGAAGCCGAACGAGTTGTTGATCGCCGCGATGGTGCCCTCCGGGAGCGAACGGGGCTCGCCGCGGACGACATCCGCGTCGATCTCCTCGTCCAGCTCGTCGATGTTGATGGTCGGCGGGGCCGTCCGGTGGTACAGCGCGAGGACGGTCGCGACCGTCTCGATGCCGCCGGCGCCGCCCAGCAGGTGGCCCGTCATCGACTTGGTGGCGGAGACCGCGACGTGGTCGAGGTCGTCGCCCAGGACCTTGCGCAGCGCCTTGATCTCCGCGAGGTCGCCCTGCGGGGTCGAGGTGGCGTGCGCGTTGAGGTGCACGACCTCGGACGGCTTCAGGTCGCTGGAGGCCAGCAGGCCCTGGAGCGCCGCGGCGATGCCCCGGCCGGTGGGCTCGGGCTGCGCGATGTGGTGGCTGTCCGCGGACAGCCCCTGGCCCAGCAGCTCGCAGTAGACGCGGGCGCCGCGGCGGGCCGCGTGCTCGGCCGACTCCAGGACGACGACACCGGCGCCCTCGCCCAGGACGAAGCCGTCACGGGCCTTGTCGTAGGGGCGGGAGGCCTTCTCCGGCTCGTCGTTGTTCTTGGACATCGCCATCATGCTGGCGAAGGCCGCGACGGGCAGCGGGTGGATGGCCGCCTCGGTGCCGCCCGCGACGACCACGTCGGCGCGGCCGGTACGGATCATCTCCACGGCGTAGCCGATGGCCTCGGCGCCGGACGCGCAGGCGCTGACCGGGGTGTGCACGCCCGCCTGGGCGTTCACCTCCAGGCCGACGTTGGCGGACGGGCTGTTGGGCATCAGCATCGGCACGGTGTGCGGGGAGACGCGGCGGGCGCCCTTCTCCTTGAGCACGTCGTACTGGTCGAGCAGGGTCTGCACGCCGCCGATGCCGGAGGCGATGACCGCGCCCAGCCGCTCGGGGGCGATGGCCGAGTCCTCGCCGGCCCGGCCGGTGTAGCCCGCGTCGGCCCACGCCTCGCGGGCCGCGATCAGCGCGAACTGCGCCGACCGGTCGAGCTTGCGGGTGAGGGGACGGGGCAGGACCTCGGACGGGTCGACCGCCGCCGTGGCGGCGATCCGGACCGGGAGGTCGGCGAACCGCTCGCCCTCCAGGGGCTTCACGCCGGAGCGACCGGCGAGCAGCCCTTCCCAGGTAGACGCGCTGTCGCCACCCAGCGGTGTGGTTGCGCCGATACCGGTGACGACCACGGTGCGATTGGTCGAGTTCACAGGAATTCTGTCTCCACGAATAGAGGTGCTGGAACCGCCACCCCGCCGGGGTGGCGACGAACGCGGGGTGATCAGCCCTGGTGCTTCAGGATGTAGCCGGCCGCGTCACCGACCGTCTTGAGGTTCTTGACGTCCTCGTCGGGGATCTTCACGTCGAAGCGCTCCTCGGCGGCGACGACGACCTCGACCATGGAGAGCGAGTCGACGTCCAGGTCGTCGGTGAAGGACTTGTCCAGCTTGACGTCCTCGACCGGGATGCCGGCGATCTCGTTGACGATCTCGGCGAGGCCCGTGAGGATCTCTTCCTGCGTGGCGGCCATGGTGGCGCTCCTTTTAATTGTGCGGTGGTTCTGGAAAAACTGCTCAGGGAACTGCTGTGGAGAGCTCCCGCACCGTGGTCGGCTGGTGCCGTTCCGTGCGGATCTCGCCTAGGGGAGGGTAACGACCGTCGCGGCGAACACGAGACCCGCCCCGAAGCCGATGAGCAGCGCGGTGTCGCCGCTCTTCGCCGCCCCGGTGGCCAGGAGGCGCTCCATGGCCAGCGGGATGGAGGCCGCCGAGGTGTTGCCGGTGGTCTCCACGTCCCGGGCGACCACGACATTCTCCGGCAGCTTCAGCGTTTTGACCATCGAGTCGATGATCCGCATGTTCGCCTGGTGCGGAATGAAGACGTCCAGGTCGTCGGCGGTGATCCCGGCCTCGTCCAGCGCCTGCTGGGCGATCTTCGCCATCTCGAAGACGGCCCAGCGGAACACCGCCTGGCCCTCCTGCGTGATGGCCGGGAAGCGGACCTCGGTGCGGACCTCGCTGCTCTCGCGGTAGACGTCCCACGGCAGGTTCTGCCGGATGGTCTCCGCCTTGTCGCCCTCCGAGCCCCACACCGTCGGGCCGATGGCCGGCTCCTGCGCGGGGCCCACGACCACGGCGCCCGCGCCGTCGCCAAACAGGAACGCGGTGGAACGGTCGTCGAGGTCCGTCAGGTCCGACAGCCGCTCGACGCCGATGACCAGCACGTACTCGGCCGAGCCGTCCGTGACCAGGGCCTTGGCCATGGTCAGGCCGTAGCCGAAGCCCGCGCAGCCGGCGGAGATGTCGAAGGCGGCCGGCTTGCCGGCGCCGATCCGGTGGGCGATCTCGGTGGCGATGGCCGGGGTCTGCTTGAAGTGCGACACCGTCGAGACCAGCACGGCACCGATCTGCTCCGGGGCGATCCCGGCGGCGGCGATGGCCTTGCCCGCGGCCTCCACCGACATGGTGGCCACCGTCTCCTCGGGGCCGGCCCAGTGCCGGGTGGCGATGCCGGAGCGGGAGCGGATCCACTCGTCCGACGAGTCGATGCGCTTGAGGATCTCCTCATTGGGCACCACGCGCACCGGGCGGTAGCCGCCGACGCCCATGATGCGCGCGTACGGCGCGCCCTTGGAGGGCTTGATCTTGGCAGTCATGTCCGGGGGCTCCTTACGCGACCGAAGAGTCGGTGGCGTGCTCGGCGATCAGCTCGCGGGCGGCGTCCAGGTCCGCCGGCGTCTTCAGGGCCAGCGTCTTCACACCCGGCAGGGCGCGCTTGGCGATGCCCGTCAGGGTGCCGCCGGGGGCCGCTTCGATGATCGCCGTGACGCCCAGCTCCTTGAAGGTCTCCATGCACAGGTCCCAGCGGACCGGGTTGGCCACCTGGCCGACCAGCCGCGCCACGACCTCGGCGCCGTCCGCCACCACCGCTCCGTCGCGGTTGGAGACGTAGCGGGTACGCGGACCGGCCGGCTCCAGCTCGCGGGCCTCGGCCTCCAGGACGGAGACCGCCGGGGCCATGTGCTCGGTGTGGAAGGCGCCCGCGACCTTCAGCGGTACGACGCGGCGGGTGCCCTCGGGCTTGTCCGCGGCGAGCGCCGCCAGCTGTTCCATGGTACCGGCGGCGACGATCTGACCGGCGCCGTTGACGTTCGCCGGGGTCAGGCCGAGCTTCTCCAGATGCGGGAGGACGACGTCGGCCTCCCCGCCCAGCAGCGCCGACATGCCCGTCTCGGTGACGGCGGCGGCCTCGGCCATCGCCAGGCCCCGCTTGCGGACGAGCAGCAGCGCGTCCCGCTCGGACAGCACGCCCGCCAGGGCGGCCGCGGCGAGCTCGCCGACGCTGTGCCCGGCGGTGGCGCCCACCAGCCGGGCGACGTCGTCGCCGGTGGGGAAGAGCTGACCCGCGGACACCAGCGCGGCGGCGACCAGCAGCGGCTGGGCGACGGCGGTGTCTCGGATCTCATCCTCACCGGCGTCCGTGCCGTAGTGGACGAGGTCCAGGTCGATGGCCTCCGACCAGCCCCGCAGGCGGTCGGCGACACCGGGAAGGTCGAGCCAGGGGGTCAGGAAGCCGGGCGTCTGAGCGCCCTGGCCGGGAGCGACGAGTACGAGCACCCTCACACTCTCTCTCGTGGACGGGTTCGGTCACCCGTGGGGACAGGGACGAAGAACCGTCAGGGGAATTGTTTGCGTTCCACAAAAGCCTACGGCTGTCACTCGGTGTCGGCCAGACGCCCCAGGATCAGCGCGATGCGGAGGGTGAAGGCCGAGCGGACATCGGAGGGTGACCATCCGGTGACGTCCGTCACACGTCGGAGCCGGTACCGCACGGTGTTTGGGTGGACGAACAGCATTCGTGCCGCGCCCTCCAGGCTGCTCGCCTGCTCCAGGTAGACGCTCAGCGTCTCCAGCAGCGCCGAACCCGCCTCCTCCAGCGGTCTGTAGATCTCCTCCACCAACTGCACCCGCGCCACAGGATCACCGGCCATCGCCCGCTCCGGCAGGAGATCGTCGGCGAGCACCGGGCGGGGGGCGTCCGGCCAGGCCGCGCACGCCTTCAGGCCCGCGGCGGCCGCCTGCGCGGAGCGGGTCGCCGCCAGCAGATCGGGGACGACGGGACCGGCCACCACCGGCCCGGCGGCGAACGGCCCGATCAGCGCCTTCGCGGCCTGCAGCGGGTTGTCGCTGCCCCCGGCGATCACCACCAGGCGGGTGCCCAGCACCCCGGTCAGCACCTGGAGCTTGGCGTGCCGGGACGCCCGCCGGATGGCCTCCACGGTCAGCTCGCTGTCGCCGTTCGGCGCCGTCCCCAGCACCACCGCGACGTGCGCCGGCGAGTTCCAGCCCAGCGCCGCGGCCCGGGACAGCACCCCTTCGTCCGCCTCGCCCGACAGCACGGCGTTGACCACCAGCGACTCCAGCCGGGCGTCCCAGGCGCCGCGCGCCTCCGCGGCCTGCGCGTACACCTGCGCGGTGGCGAAGGCGATCTCCCGGGCGTAGACGAGCAGCGCCTCCCGCAGCGCCGACTCGTCACCCGGCGCGGCGACCTCGTCGATCGCCGACTCCATGACCTCGATCGTCGTCCGGACCATCTCCACGGTCTGGCGCAAAGTGATCGCCCGGGTCAGCTCGCGGGGCGCGGTCCCGAAGACGTCGGTACTGATCGCCTGCGGGGTCTCCGGATGCCGGAACCACTCCGTGAAGGCCGCGATGCCGGCCTGGGCCACCAGCCCGATCCACGAACGGTTCTCCGGCGGCATCGCCCGGTACCACGGAAGCTGCGCGTCCATCCTGGCGATGGCGGCGGCGGCCAGGGTCCCGGACGACTTCTCCAGGTTGCGCAGGGTGGCGCTGTGCGGATGCGGTGGGTGAGCGGCGGATTCAGGCACGGGGACAAGCCTGCCCTATTCGGGTGCGCCACGGGGCGGCCGGGCTACCGTAGCCCGATGATCGAGGCGCGGATCCAGGTGCGGCGGGCGGCGGAACGGTACCGGGGCGGCGACCCGGAGGCCGGCATCGAGACCCGGCACGCCTTCTCCTTCTCCGGTTTCTACGACCCCGACAACGTGCGCTTCGGCCCCCTGATCGCCTGCAACGAGGAGTCGCTCGCGCCGGGTGCGGGGTTCGACGAGCATCCGCACCGGGATGTGGAGATCGTCACGTGGGTGGTGGAAGGGGAGCTGACGCACGAGGACTCGGCCGGGCATGTCGTGACGGTCCGTCCTGGTGACGTGCAGTGGTTGAGTGCGGGGGCGGGGGTGCGGCATGTGGAACGCAATGCTTCCGGGGTGCCGCTGCGGTTCGTTCAGATGTGGCTGGATCCGGTCGAGGGCGGTGGGGCGCCGGCGTACGAGGTGGCGCGTTCCGTGCGCGACGGGGTTGTGCTGACGGTCTCGAACGCGGGTGCCGCGCTGCACGTGCTGCGGCCGCGGGCCGGCGAGCGGCTCGCCTTGCCTGCGGGGGAGTGGCTGTACATGCACGTGGTGCGGGGAGTTGTACGGCTGGAGGCTGAGGAGCTTGTGGTGGGGGATGCGGCTCGGGTGCTTGGTGCTCCGGGGTTGGACGTGGTTGCGGTGGGGGGTGGGGCTGAGGTTTTGGTGTGGTGCCCCTGACCCGCCCTTTCGCCGTTTCCTGGGGCTGCGCCCCAGACCCCGCTTGTCGCGGCTTCGCCGCTCGTCCTCAAGCGCCGGACGGGCTATATAGCCCGTCCGGCGCTTGAGGACAGCGCGCGCAGCGCGCTGCGGGGGTGCGGGGGCTGGCCCCCGCACGAAACGGTGAAAGGGCGGGACCGGGGCTACTTCCCGCCGATTTCGGCGAGCACCGCGTCGGACAACGCCGGCCACACCTCCACCGCCCACGCCCCGAAGTCCCGGTCCGTCAAGGCGACGCACGCCGCCCCCGCCGCCGGGTCGACCCACAGGAACGTCCCGGACTGCCCGAAGTGGCCGTACGTAGACGGCGAGTTGAGCGAACCCGTCCAGTGCGGCGACTTGCCGTCCCGCAACTCGAACCCCAACCCCCAGTCGTTGGGCCGCTGGTGGCCGTACCCGGGCAGCACACCGGTGACGCCGGGGAAGACGACCGTCGTCGCCTCGGCCAGCGTCTCGCGCGAGAGCAGCCGCGGTGCCTGCAACTCCGCGGCGAAGCGCACGAGGTCGTCCACCGTCGAGACACCGTCCTTGGCGGGGGAGCCGGGGAGGTCGGTGGCGGTCATGCCGAGGGGTTCCAGGACCGCCTGGCGGAGGTACTCGGCGAACGGGATGTCCGTCGCCTTGGCGATGTGGTCACCGAGGACCTCGAAGCCGGCGTTGGAGTAGAGCCGCCGGGTGCCGGGCTCGGCCGCCGGGCGGTGCTCGTCGAAGGCCAGTCCTGAGGTGTGGGCGAGGAGATGACGGACCGTGGAGCCGGCCGGCCCGGCGGGCTCGTCGAGTTCGACCGCGCCCTCCTCGACGGCGATGAGCGCGGCGTAGGCGGCGAGCGGTTTGGTGACCGAGGCCAGGGCGAAGCGGTGCGCGGTCGGTCCGTGCGTCCCGGCCACCGTCCCGTCGGCCCGTACGACGGCCGCCGCGGCGGTCGGCACCGGCCAGTTCTCGATCTTCCGCAGGCTCTGCAGGCTCTCCATGGGACGAGCCTAACCCGCCCCGCCGGTCCAAGATTCCGTCAAGGATCCGGGGGTGCGGAGTGCGGCGCACCGCTTCGGCGTTGCCCAGGAGTGAACAGGGTGCCGGAAGGGACCGCCGGGACACGAGGGGGAGACACCGTATGACCGTCATGGATACCGCACCGGCAGGAGCACCGGCCGAGACCGGGCGCCGCGTCCGGGGCGCCGGCCGCGGCCGGTACACGATCGGCGAGGTGGCCGCGTACACCGGACTGTCCGCCCACACCCTGCGCTGGTACGAGCGGATCGGCCTGATGCCGCACGTCGACCGCTCCCACACCGGCCAGCGCCGCTACACCGACCGCGACCTGGACTGGCTCGACCTGGTCGGCAAGCTGCGGCTGACCGGGATGCCGGTGGCGGACATGGTCCGCTACGCCGAACTCGTCCGCGAGGGCGAGGAGACGGTCGCCGAGCGCGAACGGCTGCTGAGCGCGCACCGCGAGGACGTCCGGCGGCGGATGGCCGAGCTCAGGAGCACGCTCGACGTCCTCGACCACAAGATCGACCGGTACGCGGAGGCCCGCCGGGCCAACGAGGAGCGCTACGCCGCCCCTGGCTTCACCAGGCCCGACTCATAGGCGAAGATCACCGCCTGGGCCCGGTCGCGCAGCCCCAGCTTCGCCAGTACCCGCCCGATGTGCGTCTTCACCGTCTGCTCCGCCAGCACCAGCGAGCCGGCGATCTCCTGGTTGGACAGCCCGCGGGCGATCAGCTCCAGTACCTCCGTCTCACGCGGCGTCAGGCCCTTCAGCCGCAGTGAGCGGTCCCGGCGCGGGGCGGGCCGCTGCCGGGCGAAGTCCGCGATGAGGCGGCGCGTCACCGACGGCGCGAGCAGCGCCTCGCCGGCCGCCACCACCCGGACCGCCGAGATGAGGTCGGCCGGCGGGGCGTCCTTGAGGAGGAAGCCGGAGGCGCCGGCGCGCAGCGCCTCGTAGACGTAGTCGTCCACGTCGAAGGTGGTCAGCATCAGCACCTTGGGGCGGTGGACGACGCCGGGCGGAGGGTCGAGGAGGCGGCGGGCGGCCTCCAGGCCGTCCATCTCCGGCATGCGGACGTCCATCAGCACCACGTCCGGGTGGACAGTGCGGCTCAGCTCCACGCCCCGGACGCCGTCGGGGGCGTCCCCGACCACGTCGATGTCGGGCTGGGCGGCGAGCAGGGCGGCGAAGCCCGCCCGCACCATCGCCTGGTCGTCGACGATGATCACCTTGATGGTCATGCGGCCGGGGGTTCCTTCGCTGTCGGTTCGGTGACGGTGTCCGGTGCTTCCGCCGCGTACGGCAGCCGGGCCGCCACCCGGAAACCGCCGTCCGGCAGGGGACCGGTGTCGAGGGTGCCGCCGACCAGGCGGACGCGCTCGCGCATGCCCACCAGGCCGTGGCCGGTGCCGGTGGTCTCCAGCGGGACGTGCGGGCGGCCGGCGGGGGCGTTGACGACGAGGACGGTCAGCCCGTCGGCGTCCGCCGCGACCGAGACGCGGGTGTCGGCACCCGGCGCGTGCCGGACGGCGTTGGCCAGGGCCTCCTGGACGATGCGGTACGCCGACAGGTCCACGGCCTGCGGCAGCTGCTCCGGCAACGCCTCCCGTTCGACGGTCAGCTCCACCGGCTGCCCGGCCCGTACCGTCGCCTCGACCAGCTGCCCGACCCGGTCCACCCCGGGCTGCGGGGTCCGCTCCCCGCCGCCCTGCCCCGCGTCCTCGCTGCGCAGCACGCCCAGCAGCCGGCGCATCTCGCTCAGCGACTCGCGCGCGGTGGCGGCGATCGTGCCGAACTCCTCGGTGGCCTCCGGCGGCAGGCCGGCGATGCGGTACGGCGCGCTGTCCGCCTGCACGGTGATCACCGACATGTGGTGGGCGACGACGTCGTGCAGCTCGCGGGCGATCCGCGCGCGCTCCTCCAGCAGCGTGCGGCGGGCCCGCTCGGCCTCGCTGATCGTCGCCTGCTCGTCGAGGGCGCGCTGCGCCCGGTCGCTCTTCTGCAACGCCCCGCCGAGCAGCAGCAGCGTGCCGCCGAGCAGCGTCACGATCAGCCAGCTGCCGTTGCTGCGCTGCGGGTCGGCCGCGTCGAAGCCGTAGCTCAGGGCCGTGTAGACGGCCCAGACCGCCAGCATCGTGCGGGCGCGTGCCCGCAGGCCCAGGAAGAACAGCATCGGGAGGTAGGCGATGAGGAGGGTGGGGGGCCAGGGCCAGACGCCGTGCGGTGCCGCTTGCGGGGGGACGGTGAGGGCGCAGGCGGTGCCGGCGGTGAGGGTGATCGTCCAGGCGAGGAGGGGTTTGCGGACGGCGAGGAGGAGGGGGCCCGTTTCGAGTACGGCGTAGAGCAGGGCCAGGCCCGGGTGTACGCCGTAGTCGTTGGGGAGGATCGTGGCCGTGACCGGGAGGAGGATCGCTGTGAGGAGGGCTGCGAAGGCGTGGGGGAGGCGGTGGCGGAGCGAGGCTTTGGGCATGGCTCGCTCAGGGTAAGGGGAGGCGGGTGGGGCGCCTGCGGCGGGCTGTGCCTCGGTCCCGCCCCTTCGCCGTTTCCCGGGGAGGGCCCCGGACCCCCGGCATCGCGGCTTCGCCGCGAGGTCCTCAAACGCCGGACGGGCTATCCAGCCCGTCCGGCGTTTGAGGACAAGGGGGTCCGGGGCGCAGCCCCGGGAAACGGCGAAGGGGCGGGACCGGGGCACCCCCTCCCGAAGGGCCCCCTAAAGCTCCGCGAGCAACTCCGCCTTCTTCGCGCTGAATTCGTCATCCGTCAGCAATCCCGCCGAGTGCAGATCCCCAAGATGCCGGATCCGGTCCGCGATCGCGCCGGGATCCGGCCGCGCGGCGGGGGACGGAGCCGGAGACGGCGCCACCGGCACGGGAGACGACGCCCGCACCGACTGGAGCACCGCCGCCGCGAACGGCAAGGACTCGTGCACGGGCCCGTACCCCATCCCGAACACCACCGACGCCGGGTCCTGGTCCGCCTGCCCGGGGGCGGGCCGTTCCGGGTCGCGGAGGACGAGGCGGAGGTGGCCGCCCATGAGGTCGGGTGAGCGCCATTGGACGTCGGCGAGTTCGCCTACGGCGAAGCGCTGGTCGCCGGCCTTCCACTTGGCGGAGGTCGCGCCGGACCAGAACCAGCGGAAGGCGACGGTCCGGCCGTCGAAGGTGGCCCGGCCGTCGTATGCCTTGAAGGAGCGCGGCGGCTCGGGGGCGACGACGAGGGGGTGTTCCGCGGGTTCGGCCGCGTCGGGGCCGAGCGCGGTGCGTATCTCCTCGGCGTAGTACTCGGCGAGGGTGGCCCGCTCGGCGGGCAGGACCAGCCGGTACGGGTCGGTGCCCTCCTTGAGCTGGCCGTCGGCGGCGTCCATCAGCGGATCGGCGCCGGGCCGGGGCACGGCGCGCAGCACCACCGTGCCGCGTCTGCCCGGCACGTGTTCGACCGCCGCGAGCGCCTCGTAGGGGATGCGCCGTTCACCGAGCGCCTGGAGCAGCTTCGGTGTCCGGATCCCCCGTTCGAAGCGGATGAGCACGGAGTCGGTGTCGAACTCCCAGACGGTGTGGAAACCGGCCAGCACATCACCCATGCGGGTCATCGTATGCGGCGCCCGCCCGCGCGTCCCCCCTCCGGAGCTACGCGCGTCATGCGTCAGCGGGGGACGGTGGTGCCGGCGGCGCAGTCGGTGTCGGACGGGGAGCAGCGGATTCCGCTGGTGTCGCCGGTGCCCAGGCGGGCGAAGTTGGCGAGGCTGACGGTGCCGGGGGCGAAGTAGCCGGCGTGCCCGTCGGCGTCGGCGGCGGAGAGCAGGCGGGCGCCGAATCCGGAGGACACGGGGTCGGCGCCGTGGCCGAGGCCGCCGACCTCCAGGTGCGGGACGTCCCCGATCCAGTCGTCGGCGTCGCGCATGGCCCATATCCGGGCGCTGGTGTGCAGGTCGGAGACGTGCCGGGCGCGCATGCCGGGGCTGCCGGCGACGGCGATGTCGGTGACCCGGGGGTCGAGGTCGCGGGCGGCGACGCCGCACACCACCGAGCCGTAGCTGTGGCAGAAGAGGGAGACGGAGGAGCCGCCGGGCAGTCCGCGCACCAGGGCGCGGAGCCGCAGCGCGCCTTCGGCGGCGAGCTTGCCGGTGGCCGCGTCCACCCCCACGCCGGCGGGGGAGGTGTAGTCGGCCCAGGCGATGACGGCGGTACGGGCGGCGGGGCGGATGCTGCGCTCGGTGGTGTAGAGGGCGTCGGCCATCCCGACGGGGGCGGCGTACGGACGTCCGCTCTTCTCGAACGTAAGGACGTTCGTATCGACACCGGGCACCACGACGGAGACGCGCTCGGCGCGTTCGAGGTCGCCGAGGACCTCCGCGGCCCGTCCGCTGCCGCTCGGGTCGAAGGCGAGGATCTGCCGGTCGTGGGAGAGCAGCGAGTCGAAGCGGTGCATGCGCCGCTTGGCCTCGTAGCGGCCGGCCGGGGTGAGGCCGTTGTCGCGGGTGCGGTGCTCCTCGACCGTACGGGCCTGAGTGAGCGCCGTCCGGTTGGCGCGGTACCGGAGGGACAGGGGGGCGCCGTTGAGGTTGCCGACGACGAGGGGGTAGCGGTCGGCGAGCCGGGTGCGGTCGGTGCCGGAGAGCGTGGCGAAGAAGCGTCCGAGCACGCCCGGGTCCGCGTAGGGGGACGGGAGCGGGTGCCCGGCGACGCTGCCGTGCAGCCACGCGGTCAGTGCCGCGCGGCGCGGGTCGGCCGCACCGCCGCGGCCGCGGACGGCGGTCCAGCCGGTCGTGGCGAGCATGACGAAGACCACGGTGAGCGCGAGCAGCGCGCGCCAGACCGTGGCCGTGTTCGTCCACGGCGAGGAGGGAGAGCCGAGCTCCGGGAAGGAAGTCACCGCGGACCACCCTAGGAGACGGGGCGGCGCGTTCGCCAAGACAGTGACGCGGATCACGTTTGATCGCGAGTGGCGTTGGACATACGTGCGTTGGCTCACCCCGCTCCGACGCCGGGCGGCGCCCCAGGGGTCACCTGGGGCCCGGGCCGCTCTCCGTCGGGGGCCGCCAGGCGTCCGTCAGGGCCGGGCCGAGCAGGCCGAGGTAGTCCGTGACCAGGCGGAGCAGATCGTCGAGCTCGCCGTCCTCCTTCTCCCCCCAGACCCTGGAGGCGGCCCGCAGCACCCCGCTGCACGCGGCGACCAGGACCCGCGGCCGGGGGTCGGCGGCCAGGTCGACGTCCTCGCGGCGGGCGATCACGGCCGCCAGCCGGTCCTCGAAGTGGCCGAGGCGGCGCAGCCGGGCGGCCAGCAGCTGCGGGGTCGACTCGATCAGGCGCTGGGTGGCCAGGTGCAGTTCGAGCGGGACGACGGCCTCGATGGCGGGGCCCATCGCGTCCCAGGTGGCCATGGCCGCCTGGCACATCGCGGTGAGCGGCGGCTCCTCCTGCGGGCGGTTCTCCAGGGCGGCGAGCGCGACGGCCTCCTCGATCTCCTGGAGGGCGAGCGCGACCTCCTCCTTGTTGGCGAAGTAGCGGAAGAAGGTGCGCTGGGAGACGTCGGCGGCCTCGGCGATCTCGTCGACGGTGGTGCCGTCGTACCCCTGGCGGGCGAACAGCTCCAGGGCGTGCCGCGTCAGGGCGTTCCGTGTCCGCTGCTTCTTGCGTTCCCGCAGTCCGGGGAGCGCCTCACGCTCCGCAACGCCGTCGATCGCCTGCATGGATCCCTGCCTCTGCTCGGTGTTTCCGCTGGTCAGAATAGTGCTCTGGACAAGTTGTCAGATAACGACTCATGATGCCGTTTGTCAATTGTCAGCACCTGCCATAATCTCGGTGCATGACGTCTCAGACCACCGTCGCGGACGCGACGCCGCCGGACCTCGGGCCCCGGAGTGGACTGCGGGGACATCCCTGGCTGACTCTTGTGACGGTCGCGATGGGCGTGATGATGGTCGCGCTCGACGGCACGATCGTCGCCATCGCCAACCCGGCCATCCAGAAGGACCTGGACGCCTCGCTCGCCGACGTCCAATGGATCACCAACGCCTACCTCCTCGCCCTCGCGGTCGCGCTGATCACGGCCGGCAAGCTGGGCGACCGCTTCGGGCACCGCCTGATCTTCCTCATCGGTACCACCGGATTCGCCGCCGCCTCGGGACTCATCGCCCTCTCCGGAAGCGTGTCGATGGTCGTCGCCTTCCGGGTGCTCCAGGGCCTCTGCGGCGCGCTGCTGATGCCGGCCGCGCTCGGCATGCTGCGGGCCACCTTCCCGCCCGAGAAGCTCAACATGGCGATCGGCCTCTGGGGCATGGTCATCGGCGCGTCCACCGCGGGCGGGCCGATCGTCGGCGGGCTGCTGGTCGAGCACGTGAACTGGCAGTCCGTCTTCTTCATCAACGTGCCCGTCGGCGTGCTGGCACTGGTCCTCGGGCTGCTCATCCTCAAGGACCACCGGGCCGAGAACGCCCCCCGCTCCTTCGACCTCCTCGGCATCGCGCTGCTCTCCGGCGCGATGTTCTGCCTCGTCTGGGCCCTCATCAAGGCGCCCACGTGGCAGTGGGGCGACGCCAAGACCCTGATCTTCCTGGGGGCGGCGCTGCTGGGCTTCGTCGTCTTCGTCCTCTGGCAGAACCGGGTGCGCGAACCTCTGCTGCCGATGAAGCTCTTCCGCTCCGTGCCGCTCTCCGCCGGCGCGGCCCTCATCGTCCTGATGGCCTTCTCCTTCATGGGCGCCCTGTTCTACGTCACCTTCTACCTGCAGAACGTGCACGGGATGACGCCCGTGAACGCGGGTCTGCACCTGCTGCCGCTCACCGGGATGCTGATCGTGTGCTCCCCGGTGGCCGGCGCGCTGATCGGCCGCATCGGCCCGCGCATCCCGCTGTTCGCCGGCATGGTCTGCACCGCCGTCGCCTGCTTCGGCATGTCCGCCCTGAAGGCGGACTCGGGCACCGGCCTGATGTCCGTCTGGTTCGCCCTCTTCGGTATCGGCCTGGCCCCGGTCATGGTCGGCGCCACCGAGGTCATCGTCGGCAACGCGCCCTTGGAGCACGCGGGCCTGGCCGGCGGCCTCCAGCAGGGGTCCATGCAGGTCGGCGGCACCCTCGGGACGGCCGTCCTCGGCGCAGTCATGGCCTCGCGCGTCGGGCACGAGCTGCCGGAGAAGTGGGCCGCCGCCGGGCTGCCGCCGCTGACGAAGGAGCAGAAGGACGCGGCCTCCGCCGTGGTCGAGGTCGGCGTCCCGCCGGTGCCCAAGGGCACCCCGCCGGAGATCGCCGGGAAGATCGCCGGGGCCGCGCACGAGACCTTCGTCTCCGGGATGAACACCTCGTTCCTCGTCGCCGGCTGCGTCTCCGTCGTCGCCGCCCTGCTCGCCCTGCTCACCCGGCGCGGCGAGAACGCCGAGGCCGCCCAGGGCGCCGCGCACATCTGACGCTCATGAATAGCCCGAACGAGCGAAGGGGCCCCGGCCGGTTCTCACCGGCCGGGGCCCCTTCGGGTGTCTCAGGTGTCCTGAGGGACGACCCTTACGCGTCGCCGCCCGCGGCGCCCGGGTCGGCCGCAGCCACGTCGAGCAGCTGGTAGCGGTCGATCGCCTGCTTCAGCGCCGAACGGTCGACCTTGCCCTCCTTGGCGAGCTCGGTGAGCACGCCCAGGACGATCGACTGCGCGTCGATGTGGAAGAAACGACGGGCCGCGCCACGGGTGTCCGCGAAGCCGAAGCCGTCGGCACCCAGCGACTGGTACGTGCCCGGCACCCAGCGCGCGATCTGGTCGGGAACGGCACGCATCCAGTCGGACACGGCCACCTTCGGACCCTCGGCGCCGGAGAGCTTCTTCGTCACGTACGGGACGCGCTGCTCCTCCTCCGGGTGGAGCAGGTTGTGCTCCTCCACCGCGATGGCGTCGCGGCGCAGCTCGTTCCAGGAGGTCGCCGACCAGACGTCCGCCTTGACGTTCCACTCCTCGGCGAGGATCTTCTGGGCCTCGATCGCCCACGGCACGGCCACACCGGAGGCGAGGATCTGCGCCGGGATGGCGCCGGCCTCGGCCGCCTTGTAGCGGTACAGACCCTTGAGGATGCCCTCGGCGTCCACGTTCTCCGGCTCGGCCGGGTGCTGGATCGGCTCGTTGTAGACCGTCAGGTAGTAGAAGATGTCCTCGGCGTTCTCGCCGTACATCCTCCGCAGACCGTCCTGCACGATGTGCGCGATCTCGTAGCCGAACGCCGGGTCGTACGCGACGACGGCCGGGTTGGTGGAGGCCAGCAGGTGCGAGTGGCCGTCCGCGTGCTGGAGGCCCTCACCCGTCAGGGTGGTCCGGCCGGCGGTCGCGCCCAGGACGAAACCGCGCGCGAGCTGGTCGGCCATCTGCCAGAACTGGTCGCCGGTGCGCTGGAACCCGAACATCGAGTAGAAGACGTAGATCGGGATCAGCGGCTCGCCGTGCGTGGCGTACGCGGAACCGGCCGCGATCAGCGACGCGGTGCAGCCCGCCTCGGAGATGCCGTCGTGCAGCATCTGGCCGGTCGGGGACTCCTTGTACGCGAGCAGCAGCTCGCGGTCCACGGCCTCGTACTGCTGGCCCAGCGGGTTGTAGATCTTCGCCGAGGGGAACAGCGAGTCCATGCCGAAGGTGCGGTACTCGTCCGGGGCGATCGGCACGAAGCGCTTGCCGATCTCCTTGTCCCGCATCAGGTCCTTGAGCAGGCGGACGAACGCCATGGTGGTGGCGATCGACTGCTGGCCGGAGCCCTTCTTGATCGGCGCGTACGCCTTGTCGCCGGGCAGGTTCAGCGGCTTGGAGCGGTCCACACGGGAGGGTACGTAGCCGCCGAGCGCCTTGCGGCGGTCGTGCATGTACTGGATCTCCTCCGAGTCGCGACCCGGGTGGTAGTACGGCGGCAGGCCGGACTCCAGCTCCTTGTCGGCGATCGGGATGTGGAGGCGGTCACGGAAGCGCTTGAGGTCCTCGACCGTCAGCTTCTTCATCTGGTGGGTCGCGTTGCGGCCCTCGAAGTTCGGACCGAGGGTCCAGCCCTTGACCGTCTGCGCGAGGATCACGGTCGGCTGGCCCTTGTGGGCCTTGGCCGCCGCGTACGCCGCGTAGATCTTCTTGTGGTCGTGACCGCCGCGGCCCAGGTGCAGGATCTGGTCGTCGGACATGCCCTCGACCATCTTGCGGAGACGGTGGTCGTCGCCGAAGAAGTGCTCGCGGATGTACGCACCGGTCTCGGTGGCGTACGTCTGGAACTGGCCGTCGGGGGTGCTGTTCAGCTTGTTGACCAGGATGCCGTCGCGGTCCTGGGCCAGCAGCGGGTCCCAGGAGCGGTCCCACACCAGCTTGATCACGTTCCAGCCGGCGCCGCGGAACTGCGACTCCAGCTCCTGCATGATCTTGCCGTTGCCGCGCACCGGGCCGTCGAGGCGCTGCAGGTTGCAGTTGACGACGAAGGTCAGGTTGTCCAGGCCCTCACGCGCGGCCAGGGACAGCTGGCCGAGCGACTCCGGCTCGTCCATCTCGCCGTCGCCCAGGAACGCCCAGACGTGCGACTTGGAGGTGTCGGCGATGCCGCGCGACTCCATGTAGCGGTTCATCCGGGCCTGGTAGATCGCGCCCAGCGGGCCGAGGCCCATGGAGACGGTCGGGAACTCCCAGAAGTCCGGCATCAGCCGCGGGTGCGGGTACGACGACAGGCCGTAGGGGGCCTTCGACTTCTCCTGGCGGAAGGCGTCGAGCTGCTGCTCGGAGAGGCGGTCCAGCAGGAAGGCGCGGGCGTAGACACCCGGCGAGGCGTGGCCCTGGAAGAAGATCTGGTCGCCGCCGTCGCCCTCGTCCTTGCCCCGGAAGAAGTGGTTGAAGCCCACGTCGTACAGGGAGGCGGAGGAGGCGAACGTGGCGATGTGACCGCCGACGCCGATCCCCGGGCGCTGGGCACGGGAGACCATCACGGCCGCGTTCCACCGGGTCGCGTTGAGGACCTTGCGCTCGATCTCCTCGTTGCCGGGGAAGAACGGCTCGTCCTTGGTCGCGATGGTGTTGACGTAGTCCGTGCTGCGCATCTCGGGCACGGCCACCCGCTTCTCGCGCGCCCGTTCGATCAGGCGAAGCATGAGGTAGCGGGCACGTTCCCGGCCCCGCTCGTCGACGGCCGCGTCGAGCGAGTCGAGCCACTCCTGGGTCTCTTCGGGATCGAAGTCCGGGACCTGGCTGGGAAGACCGCCAATGATGATCGGGTTGCGATCGGATCCGGAAGCCACGCTGTTCCTTCGCTGTTCGGGTGTGTCGTGTCCTGTACGCAATCGTCGCTGCGCACGCGGTCACATACTGTCTTCGCTTATGTCGCGCCGGCTCCCATCGTGGACCGCGGCGACGGAAACGTCATCTCTACTGGGCGGTAACCACCACTCGGTAGACGAAGCGTCGGAGGGCGGCCGCCACGCGGCGGCCAAATCGCAACCATACGCCCCCTATGGGGGTCCCTCGCGTACGGCCGTTCGGCCCCGGCCGCCGCAATCCCAGGGAGTAACTTCGCAAACCCGGCGGAACGCTGTGGCGTGAATCACTCCCGGCTGCTGCCTCATGATGGGAGTTGCCACGAGACGTCAACGTTTGGGAGGGATCGCTGGGCGGGTACTTGCGCGATCCGTCCGGCACGTGTGGACTACGCCCCATGCCTCGCGTACGCGGGAGGCACGACAGTTTCTCGAAAGATGACAGGAGGCAATCCGTGAGCGCGACCGCGGACCACGCGGAGGAGCGGACCAACCCCGCCGCAAGGCTGGGTTTCGAGCCCGGACAGGTGGTCCAGGAGATCGGTTACGACGACGACGTCGACCACGATCTCCGTGAAGGTATCGAGTCCCTCATCGGCCAGGACCTCGTGGACGAGGACTACGACGACGTGGCCGACGTCGTCCTGCTGTGGTTCCGGGATGAGGACGGAGACCTCACGGACGCGCTGGTGGATGCCATCGGTCTGCTGGAGGACGGCGGCGTGACCTGGCTGCTGACGCCCAAGACCGGCCGCGACGGCTACATCGAGCCGAGCGACATCTCCGAGGCCGCCCAGACCGCCGGCCTCTCCCAGAGCAAGAGCATCAGCGTCGGCAAGGACTGGACCGGCACGCGCCTGGTGTCCCCCAAGCGCTGAGCCCGGCCGCTCGCAGCCCCACCACGCCCCCGGCAGCCCCGCTGCCGGGGGCGCCGTGCGTTCCCCTGGGACGGCAGTGACAGACTGGCCGCCTACCCGCGCCGGCGGCCGGGGCCGCGCACCCGCGGGCCCGGCCGCCGGCCCGCCGAGAGAGGGATGCGACCATGGCGATCGACGTCGGCACCGAGGCCCCGGACTTCGCGCTGAAGAACCAGCACGGCGAGACCGTCCGCCTCTCCGACTTCCGGGGCGAGAAGAACGTCGTCCTGCTCTTCTACCCGTTCGCCTTCACCGGCGTCTGCACCGGCGAGCTCTGCGCCCTCCGCGACGAGCTGCCGACGTTCGTCAACGACGACGTCCAGCTGCTCGCGGTCTCCAACGACGCGCCGTTCTCGCTGCGCGTCTTCGCCGAGCAGGAGAAGCTCGGCTACCCGCTGCTCTCCGACTTCTGGCCGCACGGCGAGGTCAGCCGCGCCTACGGCGTCTTCGACGAGGAGAAGGGCTGCGCGGTGCGCGGCACCTTCATCATCGACAAGCAGGGCGTCGTCCGCTGGACGATCGTCAACGGGCTGCCCGACGCGCGCGACCTGAACGAGTACACCCGGGAACTGGCCGCGCTCTGAGCAAGACCCTGTAATCGGTGGGAACCGGTCACTAGGATCCACACGTTCACCGGATGCCATCGCACAACCGGGGGCAGGGCCGGCCGGCCAGGCCCCTCGAACCAATGGAGGACTCGTGGGAGTCAGTCTCAGCAAGGGCGGCAACGTCTCGCTGACCAAGGCAGCCCCGAACCTGACCGCGGTCATCGTCGGTCTCGGCTGGGACGCCCGTACCACCACCGGTACGGATTTCGACCTGGACGCCAGTGCGCTGCTCACCAACGACCAGGGCAAGGTCGCGAACGACCAGAACTTCGTGTTCTTCAACAACCTGAAGAGCCCCGACGGTTCGGTCGAGCACACCGGTGACAACCTCACCGGTGAGGGCGAGGGCGACGACGAGGTCATCAAGGTCAACCTGGCCGGCGTCCCCGCCGATGTACACAAGATCGTGTTCCCGGTGTCCATCTACGACGCCGAGAGCCGCCAGCAGAGCTTCGGCCAGGTGCGGAACGCGTACATCCGCGTCGTCAACCAGGCCGACAACACCGAGCTGGCCCGCTACGACCTGAGCGAGGACGCCTCGACCGAGACCGCCATGGTCTTCGGCGAGCTGTACCGCAATGGTGCGGAGTGGAAGTTCCGTGCCATCGGCCAGGGTTACGCCTCCGGCCTGCGCGGCATCGCGCAGGACTTCGGCGTCAACGTCTGACCGACGGCCCGGCCGCCCAAGCGGCCACAGCGGCTCACCTCCGGCGCCGTACTCCCGTGTTCGGGCAGCCCGTACTGGGCAGTCCGGGAGTACGGCGCCGGACGTGCGCGGCGACCTACGTTCAACTCGGGGAGGAACAGGACCATGGGTGTCACGCTCGCCAAGGGAGGCAACGTCTCCCTCTCCAAGCACGCGCCGAACCTGACGGCCATCGTGGTCGGTCTGGGCTGGGACGCCCGCACCACCACCGGCGCGGACTTCGACCTGGACGCCAGCGCCCTGCTGTGCGGCTCCGGGAGGGTGCTCGGCGACGAGTACTTCGTCTTCTACAACAACCTCAAGAGCCCCGAGGGTTCGGTCGAGCACACCGGCGACAACCTCACCGGCGAAGGGGACGGCGACGACGAGACCATCCTGGTCGACCTCGCCAAGGTCCCGGCGGCCTGCGACAAGATCGTGTTCCCGGTCTCCATCCACGAGGCCGACCTCCGTGGCCAGAACTTCGGCCAGGTCAGCAACGCCTACATCCGCGTGGTCAACCAGGCGGACGGCTCCGAGCTGGCCCGCTACGACCTGAGCGAGGACGCCTCCAGCGAGACGGCGATGATCTTCGGCGAGGTGTACCGCTACGGCGGTGAGTGGAAGTTCCGCGCGGTCGGACAGGGGTATGCGTCGGGTCTGCGGGGGATCGCCCTGGACTTCGGCGTCAACGTCTCGTGATCGGCGCACGGTAGGCGCGGGCGTACGCGGCGTCGTCACGGGAGCCCTGGTGGCGCCGGGCGGCGCCGCGTGCGCCCGAAGGTCGGCCCTCCCGGCTGCGGGGCGAGCCCTCTAGACTGCGTGGTCAACGTTTAGTAAAGCCGCGTACAGCGCGGACAGCATCGCAGTGAAGGATTGGGTAGCCAGTGCTCCTGAAAACCTTTGGTTGGTCGTTCGCCATCACGGCGATCGGCTTTGCCTTGGCCGGCGTGCTCTGGGGGTGGAAAGGGCTGGCGCTCGTCGCGATCCTGTCCGTCCTGGAGATCTCGCTCTCGTTCGACAACGCGGTCATCAACGCCGGCATCCTCCGGAAGATGAATGCCTTCTGGCAGAAGATGTTCCTGACCGTGGGCATCCTCATCGCCGTCTTCGGCATGCGCCTGGTGTTCCCGGTGGTCATCGTGGCCATCACCGCCAAACTCGGGCCCATCGAGGCCGTCGACGTGGCGATCAACGACCACCACCGCTATGAGCAGCTCGTCACCAGCGCCCACCCGGCGATCGCCGCGTTCGGCGGGATGTTCCTGCTGATGATCTTCCTGGACTTCGTCTTCGAGGACCGGGACATACGGTGGCTGGGCCCGGTGGAGCGGTTCCTCGCCAGGCTGGGCAAGGTCGAGGGCCTGTCGGTCATCGTCTCCCTGGTGGTCCTGATCATCGCGGCCACCACCGTGGCCACCTCCGTCCCGGTGCACGGCGGGGACGGCACCATCGACAAGGCCGCCACCGTGCTGCTGGCCGGGGTCGGCGGTTTGGTGACGTACCTGGTGGTCGGCGGCGTCTCCGGCTTCTTCGAGGAGCGCCTGGAGGACGAGGAGGAGGACGCCGAGGAGTCCGCTCCGGCGGAGAAGAAGAGCGGCGGCTCGGTTGTCGGGCTGGCCGGCAAGGCCGCGTTCTTCATGTTCCTCTACCTGGAGGTCATCGACGCCTCCTTCTCCTTCGACGGGGTCATCGGCGCCTTCGCCATCACCAACGACATCTTCGTGATGGCGCTGGGCCTCGGCATCGGTGCGATGTACATCCGCTCCCTGACGGTCTTCCTGGTCCGCAAGGGGACCCTGGACGACTACGTCTACCTGGAGCACGGCGCGCACTACGCGATCGGCGCGCTCGCCCTGATCCTGCTGGCGACGATCAAGTACGACGTCCCCGAGGTCGTCACCGGCCTCATCGGCGTGGCCCTGATCGGCCTCTCGTTCTGGTCCTCGGTGGCGCACAACCGCAAGGAGGCCGCGGCCGGGGACGGCGACGGCAGCCGTCAGGAGGTCACCTCCGGGGTGTGACCCCGGCACCTGTGCGGGAACCCTCTGAGCGGGGCGGCGGTGAGATCACCTCACGGCCGTCCCGCTCACCGGTTTCCGGAGCGGGAACCGGACCGCGAGGGGTGGGGGTAGCAGATGACGGTCATGGACAAGCTGTTCGGCAACTGGGGGCGCGGCGCGGCCTGGCAGTTCGACTCCCAGCACAGTGCGTCGGGCGCGGTCGAGCTGACCAAACGCCGTCCGGTCTACTCGCTGACCAAGAACGGCGCGGTCAGCGGCAACATGCGGGTCAACCTGTCCTGGCAGATGCGCACCACGGACATCCACGAGAAGCCGGCCCGCGGCGGGATGCGGCACCCTTTCCGCAAGTTCACCCCGGAGATGGTGCAGGCGCAGGGCCCGGCGATGGTCAGTGTGGACCTGGACCTCGCCTGCATGTACGAGCTGTGGGACGGGGCGAAAGGCGTAGTGCAGCCGCTCGGCAACATACTGGGCAGCATCAACTCTCCACCGTATGTCCAGCTCAGCGGCGACGACCGGTTCGGCTCCGGCTCGGGGGAGACCATCTACATCAACATGGACCACCGGGATGAGATCAAGCGCCTGCTGATCTTCGTCTACATCTATGACGGGACCCCGGCGTTCGACCGTACCCAGGCGACGGTGACGCTGTATCCCGGCAACGGCCCCCGGCTCGAGGTCGCGCTCCACGAGCGCGCGCCGGAGGCGCGGTCGTGCGCCGTCGTCCTGATCGAGAACGACAAGAAGGAGATCATCGTCCGGCGGGAGATGCGGTACGTGTACGGGTTCCAGTCGGAGCTGGACCGGCTGTACGGCTGGGGGCTCCAGTGGGGGCGGGGGTACAAGTCGAAGGTGTGAGGGCCGCGGTGTGAAGGCGCGGGCGGCGGCCGTACGTCGCCGCCCGTCCGTCCGTGCGTGCGGTACCGGCCGCGGCCCGGCCGCCGGCGTCAGCGGCCCGGCAGGAACTGTGGTCCCTGGGGCGGCAGCCGGAACGCCGGGTCGGGGGCCGCCGGCGGGGGGAGCGGGTAGTCTGCCGGGGCGTCCTGGAAGGGCTGCTGGGGCTGCGGAGGTTGCTGGGCCTGCTGGGGGTAGCCGTAGGACGGCTGGGCGGCGGCCGGGTACTGCGGGTAGCCGTACGCCGACGGGACAGGCGAGACCGTCGGGGGGACGGCGGGCGGCGGCGGATAGCCGTATCCGGGGGCGGCCGGGCGCGGGACGGCTGCGGTGGGCGCGTCGGCGGCGGCGGGCGCGAGCGGTGTGGCCGGCGAGGAAGGTGGTGCCGTCGCGGGCGTGGCCTGGGCGGGTGCCGGAGGTATGGGCTCGGCATGGCGGGCCGGGGCGGCGGGGGCCGGAGCGAGTCCGGGGGACGACGGCGTCCGGGCGCCGGTGCCGGTCCCGTCGCCCGTACCGCTCGCGGTGCCGGACCCCGTCGGGCCGTGGGCCGCCGCGTCGTCGGCCTCCTCCTCGTCCTCGACGGAGATGCCGTACTCCGTGGCCAGCCCGACCAGCCCCGACGCATAGCCCTGCCCGAGGGCGCGGAACTTCCAGCCGTCCCCGCGGCGGTAGAGCTCGCCGCAGATCATCGCGGTCTCGTCGCCCGTCTCCGGCCGGACGTCGAAGCGGGCGACGAGGGGGCCGAGGGCGGCGGTGTCGCCGGGGGCGGTGTGCGGCGGGGTCGCGGCCGAGGCGTCGTACAGCAGCAGGCACAGGTCCTTGACCAGGCCGAACGTCCCGCCGTCGGCGGAGGCGGCGATCACCACCCGGCGTACCGAGCCGTCCAGCGGGGCGAGGTCGGCCTCGACGGTGTCGGTGAGGCCCTCGTGCAGCCGCTTCTTGGGCAGGTGGCGGACCAGGCCGGAGGGGTGGCGCGGCTGGTTGTAGAAGACGAAGTCCTCGTCCGAACGCACGCGGTCGTCGGCGCCCAGGAGGAGGGCGGAGACGTCCACGTCGGGGACGCCGGCACCGGGGGTCCAGCGCAGCACCGCCCGTACGGCCGGGGCCTCCAGCGGGATGTTCGATCCCTTCAGCATCGCGTGCGTCATGTCCGCAATCCTGCCCTCCCGCGCGGGCCGCGGACAACGCGGGCCCCGGCCCGGGCCGGAGCACGGCCGGGGTGAAGCCGGGGAGCCGGGGGAGCGCCGGGGCGCGGGGCGGGTGCGCGGGAGCCACGGGGGCAGACGGTGCGGGGCAGATGATGTGGCAGAGGAGAAGAGATTCCTCCGGTATTTGGGGAACTCTTGACCCGTTCCCGGACGTACGATAATCGGCCACGCTTGTCGGCTGGACGGCCCGGCGGGACGGCGCGGCACAACGGGGAGAAAGATGCGGCATTTTGGACACCTCGCGCCCGAGGTCCGGAACGGTTTGTTCCACCGGGAGCCGGCCGAGTTCGGCGTCGACTCCCCGGCCCGTACGCTCGCCGTCGCCCTCGGCGCCACCCTCTACAGCCCCGCCACCCGGCCCGCGCTGGCCCAGGACGTCGTCAAGCAGGCCGGACAGGGTGTCGTGTCCATGGTCCTGTGCCTGGAGGACTCCATCGCGGACGGCGAGGTGGCCGACGCGGAGGAGAACCTGGTCCGGCAGTTCGCGGAGCTCGCCGCCGTGCCCGGGGACCGGGTGCCGCTGCTGTTCGTCCGCGTCCGCCGCCCCGGGCAGATCACCGACCTCATACGCCGCTTCGGCCCCGCCCGGCGGCTGCTCTCCGGCTTCGTCCTGCCCAAGTTCACCGAGGACCGCGGCCTGCCCTTCCTGGAGGCGCTCGCCGAGGCCGAATCGGCGCACGGACAGCGGCTGTTCGCCATGCCCGTCCTGGAGTCCCCGGAGCTGCTGCACCTGGAGACCAGGACCGGGACGCTCGGCGGGATCGCCCGCGCCGTCACCAAGTACCGCGACCGGGTGCTGGCCCTCCGGCTCGGCGTGACCGACTTCTGCTCCGCCTACGGGCTGCGCCGCGCACCCGACATGACCGCCTACGACGTCCAGCTCGTCGCCTCCGTCATCGCCGACGTCGTCAACGTCCTCGGCCGCGCGGACGGCAGCGGCTTCACCGTCACCGGGCCGGTGTGGGAGTACTTCCGGCAGCACCAGCGGATGTTCAAACCGCAGCTGCGCCGCAGCCCGTTCGCCGGGCCCGCGGAGGCGCTGCGCTCCGCCCTGATCGAGCACGACATGGACGGCCTGCTGCGCGAGATCGAACTCGACCGCGCCAACGGCCTCCAGGGCAAGACGTGCATCCACCCGTCGCACGTCGCCCCGGTGCACGCCCTCTCCGTGGTCAGCCACGAGGAGTTCACCGACGCCCAGGACATCCTGCGGTCCGTGGACGGCGGCGGCGGAGTGCTGCGGTCCGCCTACACCAACAAGATGAACGAGGTGAAGCCGCACCGCGCCTGGGCGGAAAGGACTCTGCTGAGGGCCGAGGTGTTCGGTGTGGCGCGAGAGGATGTCGGTTTCGTGGAGCTGCTGGGCGCGAGCGTGCCGACGGCGACGGTAGGCGTGGCGCGAGAGGGAGTGACGTTCTGATGTGGTCGGGCCAGTGGGTGACCGATCGGCTCGGCGTACGGCTGGAGGGCGACGCGGAGCTGCCCGGGCTGCTCGGCCTGGCCCTGCGCCGCAACCCCAAGCGGGCGCACCTGCTCGTCTCGCGCGTGCTCGGCAAGCACGTGCCCCAGCGGCCGTCCGTCGTCCACGGCGTGGGCCTGGACCTCGGCCGCCGGGTGCGGGCGCTGCTGGGCGAGGCCGCGGCCGCCCGGGCGGTCGTCCTCGGCTACGCCGAGACCGCCACCGGCCTCGGCCACTCGGTCGCCGACGGCCTCGGCACCGCCCCGTACCTGCACTCCACGCGCCGGACGGTGGCCGGTGTCGCCCCCGCCGGAGGCTTCGAGGAGGAGCACAGCCACGCCACGTCCCACCTGCTGCTCCCCGAGGACCCGCGGTTCTTCGCGGGCGACGGGCCGCTGGTGCTCGTCGACGACGAGCTCTCCACCGGCCGTACCATCCGCAACACCATCGCCGCCCTGCACGCCCGCCGCCCGCGCGACCGGTACGTCGTCGTCGCCCTCGTCGACCTCCGCCCGGCGGCGGAGCGCGCCGCGCTGGACGCCTTCGCGGCGGAGTTCGGCGCACGGGTGGACGTCGTCGCCCTCGCGTCCGGGACGGTGTCGCTGCCCGAAGGGGTGCTGCGACGGGGGCAGGAGCTGGCGGAGGAGTGGGACGGCGGCGAGACCGCCCCCGCCGGGGGCGGTGCGGCCGCCCCGGAGCGGATCGACCTCGGCTGGCCGGCCGGTCTGCCCGACGGGGGGCGGCACGGCTTCACCCCCGAGCACCGGGCCCGGCTGGAGGCGGCGCTGCCGCGCATGGCCGCGCGGATCGCGGAGGCGCTGCCGGAGGGCCGGGGTGAGGCGCGGCGCGTTCTCGTGCTGGGGACCGAGGAGTTGATGTACGCGCCGCTGCGGCTGGCGGGGGCGCTGGAGGAGCGCCTCGCGGACGCAGACGTGCTGTTCTCCACCACGACCCGGTCGCCCGTCGTCCCCGTCGACGACCCCGGGTACGCCATCCGCACCCGCCTCGTCTTCCCGGCCCACGACGTATCGGCCGGCGCGTCCGCCGGCGGCCCCTCCGACGCGCCCGCCGACGGCCGTTCCGGGACGCCCGACGACCGCCCCGCCGACGACCGTTACGCCTACAACGTCGCCGGCGCCGGCTTCGACGCGGTCGTCGTCGTCACCGACTCGACGGGCGACACCCCCGCCCTGCACGCCCCCGGCGGCCTCCTGGACCGGCTCGCCGCGCACACCCGGAAGGTCCTGCTGGCCGTGATCCCGTCCCACCGCGCCGCCGGGGAGCCCCTGCGCGGCCCCGCCTTCTCCTCCTACGCGCCGGAGGACGTCGGCTGGCTGCTCCAGGACCTGTCGTCCGTCACCCTCGAAGTGCCCACCGAGGAGCGGGAGGAGGCGATCCAGAGCGGCGGCGCGCACTACGCGGAGTCGCTGCCCGTCGAGTACCAGCCCTCCGAGCGCTACCAGGCCCTGTACGCCGCCGCGCTGGAGTCGTCCGCCGGCCGGATCGCGCGTGCCGTGGGCGCGGTGACCGAGACCGTCCTGGCGGAGCGCTCGCCGCGTCCGGTGCTGGTCTCGCTGGCTCGCGCCGGCACCCCCGTCGGCGTCCTGATGCGCCGCTGGGCGCGGCACGCGCACGGTCTGGACCTGCCGCACTACGCCGTGTCCATCGTCCGCGGCCGGGGCATCGACACGGCGGCGCTGCGCTGGCTCGCCGACCACCACGACCCGTCCGACGTCGTCTTCGTCGACGGCTGGACGGGCAAGGGCGCGATCACCCGCGAGCTCGAACAGGCCCTGCGCGGAACGGGGTTCGACCCGCGGCTCGCCGTTCTCGCCGACCCCGGCCACTGCGTGGAGACGTACGGCACCCGGGACGACTTCCTCATCCCGTCCGCCTGCCTCAACTCGACGGTCTCCGGCCTGATCTCGCGGACGGTGCTGCGCGCCGACCTCGTCGGCCCGGGCGACTTCCACGGTGCCAAGTTCTACCGGGAGCTGGCGGACGCCGACGTCTCGCGCGCCTTCCTCGACACCGTCGCCGCCCGGTTCGCGGAGGTCGAGGAGGGCGTCGCCCACGACGCCAAGGAGCTCGCGGGCGCCGACCGCGCGCCGACCTGGCGGGGCTGGGCGGCGGTCGAGCGGATCAGCGAGGAGTACGGCATCCACGACGTCAACCTGGTCAAGCCCGGCGTCGGCGAGACCACCCGCGTCCTGCTGCGCCGCGTCCCCTGGAAGATCCTCGCCGAGCGGGGCGCGGGCGCGGACCTCGACCACGTCCGGCTGCTGGCCGCCCAGCGCGGGGTGCCGGTGGAGGAGGTCGAGGGGCTGCCGTACAGCTGCGTCGGCCTCGTCCACCCGCGGTACACGCGCGGCGCGACGGGAACCGACGGGCGGGCGGTGCGGTCCTCGTGAAGGTGAACTCCGTGCACGTCCCCCTGATGGACACGCTCGTCGCCAGCGACCTCGACCGCACGCTCATCTACTCCGCCGCCGCCCTCCGCCTCGGCGCGGACGACGCGCGGGCGCCGCGCCTGCTGTGCGTCGAGGTGTACGAGGGGAAGCCGCTGTCCTATGTGACGGAGAAGGCCGCGGCGCTGCTCGACGGGCTCGCCCGGAGCGGCGCGTTCGTGCCCGCCACCACGCGGACGCGGGCGCAGTACGGCCGCATCCGGCTGCCCGGGCCCGTACCCCGGTTCGCGGTCTGCGCCAACGGCGGCGAGATCCTCGTCGACGGCGAGCCGGACGCCGGCTGGCGGGAGGGGGTGCGGCGGGCCGTCGCCGCCGAGTGCGCGACGCTCGACGAGGTGCAGGCACGCCTGGTCGCGACGGCCGACCCGGCGTGGCTGCTGCGCGAGCGGACCGCCGAGGACCTGTTCGCCTACCTGGTCGTCGACCGGGAGCGGCTGCCCGTCGCGTGGGTGAAGGAGCTCACCGAGTGGGCGGGCGAGCGCGGCTGGAACGTTTCGCTCCAGGGCCGCAAGATCTACGCCGTCCCGCGGCCCGTCACCAAGAGCGCGGCGGTCGCCGAGGTCGCCCGCCGCACCGGCGCCACGTCCGTCCTGTCGGCCGGTGACTCCCTGCTCGACGCCGACCTGCTGCTCGCCGCCGACCGCGGCTGGCGCCCGGGGCACGGCGAGCTGGCCGAGACGGGGTGGGGGGCGCCGCACGTCGTGGGGCTGGAGACGGTCGGTGTCGCGGCGGGGGAGGAGATCGCGCGGGCGTTCGCGGAGGCGGTGGGGGTACGGCCCTCGGCGTCGCCGTGAGCGCGTTGCCGCGGCGCCGTGACGCAGGGACGGAATGTCTGATAAGCGGCTGTTTCCCTGAACGCGGCCGCACCTAACGTTCGTTGAGGCATCAACGTGCGCGGGAGACGCGCGGCGTCGGTGCCCTCCACCCCTGTGCCGTCGACGGTCCAGTGGCCCGGCGAGCACCGGGGCGCCGCGTCGCCGCGCGGCGTCAGCGAACCGAGGAGCCTCGTGTGACCGAGTCCAAGAGCAGTCCGCTCACTTCCGAGCTCTACGAGTACATGATCGACCACAATCCGCCGCTCGACCCCGTACAGCGCGCCCTGGTCGAGACCACCCGCTCGCTGCTGCCCGACAGCGCGCACCTCCAGGTCGCGGAGGAGCAGGCCCCGCTGCTCGCCTTCCTGGTCCGCCTGACCGGCGCCCGCGACATCCTGGAGATCGGCACCTTCACCGGCCTGTCCGCCCTCTCCATGGCCCAGGCGCTGCCCGCCGGCGGCAGACTGATCGCCCTCGACATCTCGGAGGAGTGGACGGCCCACGCCCGCGAGGCATGGGCCAAGGCCGGCGTCGCCGACCGCGTCGAACTGCGCCTGGGCGACGGCCTGGAGTCCGTCCGCGCCCTCCCCGCCGAGCCGCACCTCGACCTCGTCTTCCTGGACGCGGACAAGGAGCACTACGTCGACTACTGGGAGGAGATCGTCCCCCGGCTGCGCCCCGGTGGCCTGATCGTCGCGGACAACGTCTTCTTCCACGGCGAGGTCGTCGACCCGGGGGCGTCGGCGGCGGGCGAGGGCGTCAAGGCGTTCAACGACCATGTGGCGGCGGACCGGCGGATGGAGGCGGTCATGCTCACGGTGGCGGACGGCCTGACGCTGGCGCGCAAGAAGCGGGACTGACGGGCGGGGGCGCGGGCGCGACGGCCCGCGCGCCCCACTTCGTACGGCTGCGAACGGCTGCGTGCGACTACGGTCGCGCCCCGCCGCTCAGCCGCAGCAGCCGCCCCCGCAGCACCCGCCGCCTCCTCCGCCACCGCTCTCAGCGGAGGGCCCGGACGACGACCCGGCGGACGCCGCGCCGGTCACCGCGACGGTGGACAGCAACTTCACGCTGTCCAGGTGTCCTTGAGGGCACATGGCCGGTGCGGACGACTGCGCCATGGGGCGGCGCAGCTCGAAGGTGGCACCACAGGCTTTGCAGCGGTATTCGTAGCGAGGCATGTCAGGCAGCATAACCAGGGAGGACGTCCGGGGGAGCCGGGTCACCGGCCGGCGGTGGCAGGCTTGTGCGATGCGGATACCCAGACGAGCAGCCAGAGTCGCGGTCCTGGACCCGACGGGGTCGGTCTTCATGTTCCGGTACGACAACGAGGAGGTCGGCGTCCACTGGGCGCTGCCCGGCGGCGGGCTGGACCCGGGCGAGTCACCGCTGCGGGCGGCCGGGCGCGAGGTGCGCGAGGAGACCGGGTGGACCGACATCGAGATCGACGGCACCCTGCTCTGCCTGTGGGAACACGACTTCACCCGGGCCGGCGTGCCGGTCCGCCAGCATGAGCACGTCTTCCTCGCCCGGGGCCCCCGCCGGGACCCGGCCGGCGACCTCGCCGCCGCGCACGCCGCGGACGGGATCCTCCGGTGGCGATGGTGGTCGCCGGAGGAGCTGTCCGCCGGCACCGAGCCGCTGTGGCCGCCGCGGCTCCCCGAACTGCTCGCGGATGTGCGCGGGAACGGTGCGCCGGCGGTGCCCGTCGACCTCGGGTACGTCGGGAACGAGACGGTGGGGGAGTAGGAGGGGGCTCGTGGGATGCGCCCCGGCCCCGTCCGCGCGCCGGTCGACCGCGACCGGCGCCGGCGGTCAGCGGCCCGCGCCGCGTTCCTCGCGGATCGCCTGGACCACGGTCGCGACCGACTGCCGTACGGCCTCCGTCTCCGTCAGGAAGCGCCACCAGTCGGGGTGGCGGCCCTCCAGGCCGGCCACGGCGCGGTCCAGGCGGGCCACGGCCTCGTCCAGGGGTGCCGCGTGGCGGGGGTCCGGGGTGCTGCGGCCGGCCATGGCGAGGCGCTGGGCGTCCCGGATGGCGAACCGGGTGCGTTCGACCTCCTGTTGGCGGTCGGCGGAGACCTCGTCCAGCCGCCGCAGCCGGTCGCCGGCGGCGGAGACGGACGCGTCGGTCGTCGTCAGGAGTGCGCGGACGGTCGACAGCAGGGCGGTGGCGTCCGGCCACCGCTGCTCGTCGCGGGCCCTGCGCGCCTCGGCGAGCTTGGCCTCCGCCTGCTCCACGGCCTGCCGGGCCTCCTCGGGCACCTGCTGGAGGTCCTGCCAGCAGGCGGCGCTGTAGCGGCGGCGGAGTTCGCTGAGGACGGGCACCACCTGTGTGGCGCGGGTGGCGATCGCCTGGGCCCGGGTGCGCAGTGACACCAGCCGCTTGTCGATCTCGGCGGCCCGCTGTGGCAGTTGCGCGGCGGCCTCGCGGACCGCGTCGGCCTCGCGCAGGACCCGTTCCGCGCGGCCGATCGTCTCCGCCACGCCGTGCTGCCCGGCGCCCTGGTTGAGCTTGGTCAGCTCCGGGGAGAGCGCGGCGAGCCGGGCGGCCAGGTCGTCGGCCCGCAGTCCGGCGGCGCGGGTCGCGTCCAGGGCCTCGGTCGCCGCGAGCAGCGCCTGCCGGGCCCGTTCGACGGCGGGGGCCAGCCGCGCCAGCTCCGCCTCGGCGGCGGCCAGCAGCGGCCCGAGCCCCTGTGCGAACCGTTCCAGGTCCGCCTTGACGCGGACGAGCTCGTCCTTCGCCCGGTTGAGGTCGGTGCGGGCCCGGGCGGCGGCGGAGGAGTCGAGGTCCTCGCGGTCCAGGTCGTGGGCGTCGACGGCGGTGATGTACGCGCCCGACACCTCGTCGATGCGGGCGCCCAGCGCCGCGAACTCCTGGGCGGCCCGCCGGCCGGCGGGCGAGGAGTCCACCGCGGCGATCGTCTCCAGGGAGATCCGCAGGTCCCGCTGGGCCGTGTCCAGCTCGTAGAACGCCGTGGCCGCCGCGTCCTTCGCGGCCTGTGCCTCGGCCCGCTGCGCGTCGCCCCGGCCCCACCCCCAGCGCCGCGTCCCGCCGCCGGCGAACGCGGCCGGGGCCGCCGCGGCGGTGACGGCGACGGCGGCGGCGAGCAGGGGCAGCGGCAGGAGGACGAGGGCGACGGCGTCGCGAAGCGCCGACGCGGCAGCCCGCCGGGACCTTTCCGGCCGTCCGGACCTTTCCGGCCGTCCCGACCCTTGGGATATGGCAAGCCGACCGGCCGGTCGTACGGACTGCGCGAAGGTAGCCGTCAAGTGCCCTCTGCCTCTCCCGTTGATCGCCCCAGGCCCGGAGGCCATTGTCCCACCCGCTGGGGACGATCACACAGGACGGTGGCCGCTCAGGTCACGGTCCACCCCGCGGTGTCACTCCGCGTGGCTCACTCCGCCGTCCGCACGGTGACGTCGCCGTTTTCGCTGTGCGCGCCGACGACGTGCCGGCTCGCCCCGTCGCGGGGGACGCCGACCCGCGTCCGTCCGGAGCCGCTGCGCGCGTCGACGCGGTACGAGCCGGCGGGCACCCGCACGGTGACGTCGCCGTTCTCGCTCTCGCCGCTCACCCGGTCGGGGACGCGGGCCGGGCGGACGGTGATGTTCCCGTTCTCGGAGCGGGCGGAGACGGCGCGGGAGGTTATGCTGTCCTCGGCGCGGATGTCGCCGTTCTCGGAGACCAGTTCCAGCCGCCCGTCGGCGTCGTGGACGGCGATGTCGCCGTTCTCCGACTCGAGCCGCAGGTCGCCCTTGATCCCCCGGGAGCTGATCCCGCCGTTCTCGTCCTTCACCACCACCCGCACCCCGCGCGGCACCTCGATGCGGTGCTTGCCCTTGCACTCCACGCTGATCCCGTCGCAGTGCTGCCGCAGCTTGAGGATGTCGCCCTTCTCCATCGCCCAGGTGGTCTTCACGGACCCGCCCACCGACCACCCGTCGAACCACCGGGTGACCTTGACGTCCTTCCGGTCCCCCGGGACGAGTTCGACAGCGGAGTCGTCCGTGTCGACGGTCAGCGTCCGGCCCGCGATCGCGAACGACTGCTGCTCCGGCTCCACATCCGAAAGATCCACCGACCCGCACCCGGCGACCGCCATTCCGGCGACCGCCACCCCGCCGACCAGCAGAGCGAGACGGACGGGGCGGGCGAGACGGGCGGGTCGGGCGGGTCGAACCATGGTGATCTCCGTGTCCTGCGTGACCTGAGTGGCCTGCGTGATCTGAGCGCCGGTCGCACCGCGCGGTGCGCGCCGTACGTTCGGACGGCCCCCCTGGGCCCCGCCCCGACCCCGTCACGCTACGGCCCCCCGCCCGCCGCCCGGCATACCGTGCTCCACCGGATCGGGGGTGGGGATAACCCCCGGGGCACGGCCCCGGGCGGTCCGGCCGGGCCCGACGGGTTTGCGGGGCGGCCGCCGGGCCCATGTAGGCTGTCCTTTCAATGCGGGCGCATAGCTCAGCGGTAGAGCGCCGCTCTTACAAAGCGGATGTCGGCGGTTCAAATCCGTCTGTGCCCACCAGCAGAAACGCCCCGGAGCGATCAAGCTCCGGGGCGTCTGACATCCGGCCCTGACATCAACGGGCACGGTCACGAGCGGTTGGGCCGCTTCCTGAGCAGCCGGTCCATGTGGCTCATCGCCTCCCGCTGCGTGTCCTGGAAGACGTGCGCGTACACGTCCATGGTGATGTTGATCTGGCTGTGCCCGAGGATCTCCATCACGACGCGGGGAGCCACCCCGGCAGCCGTGAGCAACGTGGCGCAGCCGTGCCGGGCGTCGTGCAGCCGGACGACGCGCAGGCCGGCCGACTTGGCGACGCGGGTGAAGGAGCGGTAGACGTTCCGGGGTTCCACCGGGCGACCGGTCCGAGTCGTGAACACGAAGCCACCCTTGTTCCACCGCTCCCCGGCGCGCTCCTTGGCGGCAGCCTGGCGCATCCGGTGCCAACGAAGCGGCGCGATGCACATGGCCGGCAGCGGGACCGTGCGGCGCCGGCGGTTCTTCGTCACGTCGTCGTAGAGGACACCGCGCCGGCGCTGGATCTGCTGCCGGACGTGGAGCACCCGCCGCTCCAAGTCGATGTCGGACCACCGGAGCCCGACGATCTCACCCCGCCGAAGCCCCATGGCGATGGCGAGGACGAAGGCGGCGTAGAGAAGATCCGTGCGGGCCGCCGCAAGGAAGTCCAGGGTCTCGTCCAAGGTCCAGGGGTTGATCTCTTTCGACGTGGCCTGAGGCGGCTCGACCAGGCTTGCCACGTTGCGAGTGATCAGTTCCTCCCGGCAGGCCGCCGTCAGGGCAGTGCGCAGGACGCGGTGGGACTCCTTGGCGGTAGCCGCCGTCGTCTTGTTCTCCAGCCGGACGAGGAAACGCCGGACGTCGGCGACGCCGAGGGATTCGAGCCGCTTCGATCCGATCTCGGGAATGAGGTAGAGCCGGACGTGCGCCTCGTACTTGTCGTACGTGCTCAGTTTCCGCCGGGGCTTGACGATGTTGTCCAGCCAGTACGGCAGCCACTCCGACAGCTTCGCGGACCGAGTGGGCACGGGCACGCCCTTGTCCACCTTGTCGAGCAACAGCCGTCGTTTCGCGTCGCACTCCTCCCAGGTCCGGCCGTAGGCGAACTTGCGGGCGCGGGTGCCGTCCGGCTGGAGCACGTAGACAGCGGCTTGGTACCGACCGTCCTTGCGCTTGGTGATGGTGCCGGCGCCGTTCGGATTGCGCTTCCGCTGCTGCGGCATCAGGCGGCCTCCTCAACGGCATGAAGGATGAAGTCCCGCAGGGCATCAGCGGGGATGCGACGCGACCGGCCGATCCGGATCGAGACCAGGCGTCGGGAGCGGATCAGGTCGTAGACAGCCGAACGGCCAAGCTTGAGTCGTGCCATGACCTCCGGCACGGTGAGGAGTTCAGCGGTTGCGGTGGTCATGCGGCGGCTCCTTCCGAGTCGGGGTAGGTGGGCAGCTCCAGGCGGGCGGTCTCGCGGTTTTGCTCGATGTCGCGGCGGATGTTGGCGGCGAGCCAGGATTCGCCGGGGGTGTGGCCGTGGCCGGCGTAGGTCCAGTGGGCGAGGGTGAGTGTGGTGGCCTCCGGGTGGTCGTCGGGGTCGGGTAGGCCGAGGGCGGCGCGTTGCTGGGCGGCGCGGTAGTCGGCACGGATCTTGCGGAGGGCGCCGAGGGTGGTCGAGTAGGTGCGGGACTTGGTGGAGAAGTGCCCTCGGAAGCCGAGCATGTGGGCCCAGTCGCGAAGCCGGCGGTCGGGGTAGAGCGGGTGGAGGTCGAGGCAGGCGGTGATGAGCCGGGTCGGGTGGTCGGGGATGTCGAGGAGGGCGAGCGCTTCGGTGTTGCCGATGCGGTGGTCTACGGTGCCGGTGGTCTCGGCGGCTTTGGTGGCGTATTTGGCGACGTAGGAGGCGACGGCTTGTTCGCTGATGTCTTCGCCGTGGCCGAAGGCGCCGATGGGTTGGACGTCGAGTTGGGTGCCCCAGCGCAGGACACGGGCCGGCTGGTCTCCCGCTGCTGGAACATCGACCGCGACGCGGGCGGCGGCGGCACGGATCGCGTCGGTGAGCAGGTCGAGGGTGGCCCACGCCGGCGGCGGATCGTTCGGGCCGTCGGGTCCGTCGAAGCGAATCACCGCGTGAAAGTGGACGGCCCCACGCTTTTGGTACTCGGCGACCTTCCCGAAGGAGACCCGAGATTGCTGGCGGGCGGCTTTTTGGGTGAGGCCGGCGTGGCGGGCGATTTCGCGGCGGAGGTAGATCGTGAAGTAGCGCCATAGGTCGGAGGCGTGGTTGTTCCACAGCACGGCGCCGGCGTAGTCGTAGGTGTCGGGGTCCAGGGCGGTGCCGAGTTCGGGCGCGTTCTCGGGGTGGCGGGTGCCGCAGCGGCAGGGCCGGTTGTCGGGGCGGTTGTGGACGGGGCCGAAGGACGGGGCGGTGAGGGTGGCGAAGACGCGGGGGTGATCGCGGATCGTCTCCGGGGTGCCCTTGTTCGGGTCGCCGGAGAGGCCGGCGCGGATGAGGTGGTAGGTGTCGCCGGCGTAGGTCCAGGCGCAGGAGGGGCAGCGGGAGGCGCGGCGGTTGCCGCAGGCGATGCGCAGTCGGCCGTCGGGTTCGGTGTCGGTGGAGTAGTGGTGGAGGATCTGGCCGGTGCGGCGGTCGCGGGTGACGGTGGCGCCTTGCAGGTGGATGGGGTCGGAACAGCCACCGGTGCGGCGGATCTGTTCTTGGATGCGGTCGAAGCCGGGGGACCCGGCCACCCTCAGCAGGTCGGCGAGGGTGGTCGGGTCCAGGCCCGCCGCCGCGGCGGGGTGGGTCACGCGTCGTCTCCCTTCGGGCGGTGGGAGTCGAGCCATTCCTCAGCGCAGACCTTGTGGACGGGCTTGCCACGGTCGGAGCGGAGCGGGGTGGGCTTGTCGCAGATCACGCACGGCTTGTCGCCGCTGCTGTCGAAGTGCTTCGCGTCGCGCCAGTCGAGAAGGGCCACGGTGATCACCGACCCACGCTGGACGTGAGGGTGGCGGGGGTGGTGGTGCCGGTTCCCTTGCAGGTCGGGCAGGTGACCGGGATGGTGGTGCGGGAGCCGTCGCGGTGGCGGTTGCCGGTGATGATGACGGCCGTGGCGAAGCCGTCACAGTCGCGGCAGATGCGCGGGGCCGGGGCGTGCTGAGGCATGATGAGAAGTCCCTTTCGGGTCCGTTGGATCTGGGATGGGATGCAGGCGCCCGGGGCGGTGAGTGTTTGGCGACAGGAGCCGCCCCGGGGGCCGCTTAGTGGTTGCGCAGGTCCTTGAGCAGCAGGCGCAGAACCACGGCGACGACGGCCACGGCCATGCCGGTGATGGCGACCGCCAGGAGCATCGAGACCAGGACCGCGCCGATGACGAGGACCGCTGCCGTTCCGCCGCCGACGAGGGCGACGGCCGTGGCGGGGGTGAGCTGGAGCGCGGGCCGAGAGGCCACTGGGGCCGGCGTCGGCGGTGCGGGTCGGGTGTCCGGGGTGGTGCCGGTGGGCGGGGTGATCTGGCCGGTGGGGTGCGGGTTGACCGGGATCTTCGGGCGCAGCATGGCTGTTTCTCCTTCGGGTCGGGTTACTTGATGGCGGTGTCGATCGCGGGGGCGAAGAGGCTGTGGGCGAGGAGGTAGCCGCCGGCCAGGAGCAGGGCGATCAGCCACCACGGCGGGCGGACGAGCTTGATGCCGAGAAGGGCGACGACAATCAGGGCGAGCCACAGAGGAACCTGCATGGGTCCGGTCTCCTATGCCTTGCAGCGGTGGGTGCGGGCGGCGAGTTCGGCGGCGGATCGGTCGCGGTAGTCGGCGGAGAAGCCACAGCCGGGGGCGGTGCAGGCGGCGGTGTGCTTCTCCACTCCCCGGCCGTCGAGGTAGGTGGCGACCTGCACGGGCCCGAAGCGGGCACGATCGCGGAAGCGCCGGTGGACGGTCATGAGGTCAGTGCTCCCGTCGCAGGCTGGGGTCGGGAAATTCGGCGAGGATGCGCGCCGCCTCGCTCGGGTCGGCGGTGCGGTTGGCGGCTTCCTCGGCGAGCAGGCGGGCGAGCGCGGGACGGCCGGTGTCGGCCATCTCCCGTGCGGCGTCGAGGTAGTCCGAGGCCCGATCGAAGGAGCGGATCACGGCGTGTCTCCTTTGCTGGTCAGGTGAGGTGGAGTTGCGTGACGATCGCGTCGGCCATCGGGGCGGGAAGGGCCAGGCGGGCGCGGAGGGTGGCCGCGTCCATGGCGGTCCCGGTCGTGGCCTGGTGGTTCTCGGTGAGCTTGCGGGCGTGGTTGAGCAAGGCCACGGGGACGGCCGGACCAGCCGGCGGCGGGGCAGTGTGCTCTGGGACCTGCTCGGGCTTCGGCTCCGGCTTCGGCGCAGGATCGATCGCGGGAGCAGGGTCGGTCAGTCGGTCGAGGGACACCGCCGGCGTCTCCGGGGTGGGGAGCGGTTCGGGCTCGGTGTCGGCCGGCGTGACCGGGACGGGTTGGTCGGTGGTGGGTGTGTGGACGAGGAGGGTGCCGCCGAGGAAGGCGAGTGCTGGCCAACCGGCGACGAGGATGCGCAGCCAGGCGGGGATGTGGTGCAGGTCGAGTAGTCCGGCGGTGGAGACGTTGGCGCCGAGGGAGGCGCCGAGGGCGACGGTGAACCAGGTCCAGGCCGAGCGGGTGGCGCCGGCGGCATCTCGCAGGGTTCGCATGCGGCGCCAGGCCGCGACGAGGAGGAGGTCCACGCTGACGGGGTAGGCCCATGCCTTCCATCCGTCCTGCCCGGCGGCTTCGGCCAGGTCGTGCAGGTGGGCGAAGGACAAGGCGCCGGCGATGACGGCTTGGATCAACACAGCGTCGAAGCGGATCGTGCGGAGCAT
>NZ_JBIRQH010000012.1:99896-225038 GCF_044333095.1 Streptomyces sp. NPDC021100 | reverse complement strand
GCGCGATCCCCGCAACTACCTGGCTTTTCTCGGACTTGCCGCCGCGATCTGCTGCTACAAGCGACTCATCCGCCTCACCACATAGGACACGCTCTAAGTATGCCTGCCTCCGAGGCGGAGGGAACGCGTCCGCGAGGAGGTGAAATCCGGGTACGCGCCAAAAGGTTGCTCCTCTGGCTCTTGATCGCAGCGGCCGCCATGGTCGATTGCCCCCTCGTCGAGGCCGTGCTGCAGGTGCTGGGGAACGCTCCGGCGCCGGCTCGTGAGTGGGTGGTCGTCCTGAGTTGGGGCCGCCGCCACTGAGTGAGCGCGGTGGGCGGCGGACGGCCGTCGCCCACCTTCACCCGTTCCGCTGACACGTCCACCCTCGTCCCCACCCGCCCCCCGAACGGGGTCTGTCCCGCACCGCCGAGCCGCCCTACGATGGGCGGCTTCTTGTCGTGGCCGGACCGCAACCGAAGGGGGCAGCGTGGTCCGCGGAGAGAAAGAGCAAACTCCCGACATCGACCCAAACGTACCGAGCGTGGCTCGCATGTACGACTGGTTATTAGGAGGAATCGAGAACTATCAATCGGATCGCACAGCCTGCTCCGAACTGCTCAAGATTGCACCCAGTTCACGCGAAATCGCCCTCCACAACCGGGCTTTCCTCCGCCGCGTCGTCGGCATCCTGGTCCGCGACTACGGAGTGGAGCAGTTCCTCGACCACGGATCGGGGCTCCCCACCCAGGACAACGTGCACCAGGTGGCCCAGCGGATCGACCCCGACTGCCGCGTCGTCTACGTCGACAACGACCCGATCGTCCTGGCCCACGGTCGCACCACACTGGACGAGAACCGCAACACGGCGGTCGTCTCCGCCGACATGCGGGACACGGACAAGATCTTCGGCCATCAGGCCGTCCGCGACCTCCTCAAGCCCGGCCGTCGCACAGCGGCCCTGTTCGTCTCCGTTCTGCACTGTCTGCCCGACACCGGTGACGCAGAGGACCCCCGCGCGGTCGTCCGCCGCACCGCGGACCGTCTGAGAGAACTCGGGCCCGGCAACCTCATGGTGATCTGCCAGCTCGTCAGCGACGACCCCGCCATCCGCCGCCAAGTCACCGAGCTCATGGCGCGCAGTACCGGCGACAGGTGGGGCAGGGTGCGGGAAAAGGACGAAGTCCGCGCCTATTTCGACGGCCTCGACGTCCTGGAGCCCGGACTGGTCGACGTCATCGACTGGCGGGCCGACCCCACGGCGCCACTGCCGGCCAAGCGCCCCGAGGAATGGGTCGAATGGGGCGGAGTGGCGCGCCTTCGCGGCTAGCGGTGCCTAGCCGAACTCGGCGATCGCCTTCTCCAGGAGGCGCTCGCTCTCCTTCCGGCCGGCGGCGCAGCTGCTCAGCCGGTTGAGGACGTGCCGGTATTGGTCGATCTCCCTCGGGCGGGTCAGATACTGGGCGCTGTTGAGGTGCTCCAGGTAGACCAGTTCGGGGGGGCCGCCGTCGTCGAAGTAGAGGTGAGTGACCGATGACAACGGCACGGCGTCGGCACCCTTCAAGAAGGGGATCACCCGGATGTTGATGCCGCCCTGCCGGCCGATGTCGATCAGGTACTGGAGCTGTTCCCGCATCACTTCGGGGCTCCCCACGAGCCGGCGCAGAACCGCTTCCTCCAGCAGCGCGACCACCCTGGGGCGGCCTGCGCTGAACGCCGCCCGGCGGCCCTGGCGCAACCGCACCCGGCGCTCGATGGCGTCTTCGCTCGCTCCGTGCAGAGCGGCACTGATCAGCACCCGGGTGTAGGCCGGTGTCTGCAGGAGGCCGGGGACGACGTGGGTCTCGTACGTGTAGATCTTCTCCGCCTGGCCTTCCAGGCTGATGAGCCGGCGCAGGAAGGCCGGGGTGACGTCGGTGTACTGCTGCCACCACTCCTCACTGCGCGTCTGCTGCAGCAACTCCTCGATCATGCGCACCCGTTCCGGCGGCATCCGGTAGAAGTGGACGAGGTCCCGGACGTCCCGTTCCTTCGGCGGACTCTCGCCGCGCTCCAGCCGGCTGACCTTGGAGACCGACCCCCGGATGACCGGAGCGACGTCCTTCAGGCCCAAGCCGCGCTCCTGGCGCATCCTGCGGAGTTCGTCGCCCAGGAGCCGGGTGGAGCCCGACTGCTTCTGGTCGCCTCGCCGACCGGTGACGGAAGCAGCCTGCTCTGGTTGAGGCTTGGGAACGGCAGACATCCACTCTCCCCTGCGCGACCGACAGATGCCGGACCCAGCATGGAGGTTGGATGCCTGCCGTTCTACCTATGGCCTACGGTTCCGGCCTCAGGCGACCAGGCCGTCGAACTCGCAGCGCTTGGCGCCCCGGAGGAAGGCGACCATTTCCTCCCGCGTGTAGACGAGGGCCGCCCCGTCGGGGAAGCGGGAGTTGCGCACCGCCACCTCCCCGCCGGGCAGCTGCGCCAGTTCCACGCAGTTGCCCTCGCCGATGCTGTCGCTGCTCTTGACCCACTGCACGTCCGCGAAGGCGCTCGCCGGCATGCCGTTGCTGAAGATCATGTGGATGACCTCTCCCTTGCGCTTCTGACCTGCGGATTTCCTTCTGTCAAGATCACCATTTCCCATATGCAATTGCATGGGAAGGGGTGATGAGAATGCTAGGCAGTGCGGAGCGCTCCGCGGTGTCCCCCGAAAGTGTGTGGTTGAAAAACGCGTGATGAGTGCTGTGCCGCCGTTGCCGTGGGATGCCCCGTGGGGCCCCCGGGCGGCAGGTTCCCACCGTCACCAGCACGCGGTGCGGCACACCTGTTCGAGTGGATCGGGCGGAGGAGGTCTTTGCCGCCCGCGCCTCACGGCAATGACTGAGATGCGCCCTGATGCCCCTGAGAGGAACCCGCCGTGTCCGTGCCGTCCACGACCGACCACAAGACCCGCAGCTACAGCCCGGCACCTACGGCCGGCCCCGCACCTGTGACCGGCTCCTGGCGACCGCCTGCAACAAGAGCTTCAAACAACGCCTGTTCCGCTTCGTCACCAACAACGACATCGTGCCGCAGCTGCCGCCCGAGCCGGCGTACACCCACGTCGAGCCCCTGCGGTATATCGACGCCGACGGCAGGATCCGCGAAGCCATGTCCTTCTTCGGCGGCCTCGCCGACAAGGCGAAGGGCCTGACCGCGGACGCCTTCGCACCGGCGAGCGACGGCGTCCGCGACCACTCGATCCACAGGTACAGCGCCGCGCTGGAGAAGAACCTGCGCTGACCCCCGGCGACCAGGACCCCGCGCTGACCTCTGGCGACCAAGCACCGGCGACCAGGGACATCTGTCCCGGGAAACCGGGGACGGGACGCTCTGGGGGCCGCCGCCGGGTCCGGCCAGAGTGGGGAGGGTGACAGCATCAACGCAGGCCGGAACGGCCATACGGCCTCCCTCCGAGCGGGTCAGCCGCCGCGCGCCCTTGTACTGGACGGTCCGGGCGGGCGCCGGCTGGGCCGTCCTGCTCGTCGCCGAGACCGTCCTGCTGTTCGGCACGCACACAGGCACCGGCCGGCCCGTGTGGCCGGCCGGCACGGTGGCGGTCGCCGCCGCGCACCTGGTGGTCATGCCGGGATGGCGCTACCGCGTCCACCGCTGGGAGGCGGCGCCGCTCGCGGTCTACGCGCAGACCGGCTGGTTCCACCAGGAACGGCGGATCGTCCCGGTCTCCCGCATCCAGACCGTGGACGTCCGCCGCGGCCCGCTGCACGCGCTGTTCGGTCTGGCCGACGTCACCGTCACCACGGCCTCCGCCCGCGGCCCGGTCCACCTCCACGCGCTGGACCACGAGGTCGCGAACCGCCTGGTCGAGGACCTCTCCCGGCGGATCCGCGAGACCACGGGGGACGCCACGTGAACCGGCCATCCCTGTGCGAGCCCCGGACCGGGCGACCGGCCGACCACGGACAGACCCCGGTCGAGTGGCGACGGCTGAGCCCGCGCATGCTCCTGGTGCACCCCCTGCGCGAGGCCGTCCGGCTGCTGCCGCCCCTGGCGGTGGTCGTGCTCCTCGGCCGGAATCCGCCCCAACTGTGGGGACTCATCGGCCTGGTGGCCGCTGTCGGCATCGGAGCGGCCCGCTGGGCCGGCACGTCCTACCGGCTGACGGGCGACCAGATCCTGCTCCGCCGCGGCCTGCTGCGGCGCGAACTGCTCACCGTCCCGCGCGACCGCGTCCGCTCGGTGGACGCCGTCTCCGGGCCGTACCAGCGGATCCTCGGCCTGCAGCGACTGGTCGTCGGCACCGGCCGGTCCGGACGGCACGGCGACGAACTGGTCCTGGACGCGCTCGACGCGACGGTGGCCGAGCGGCTGCGCGACGAGCTGCTGCGCCGGGCGCCGCGCGATCCCCTGGCACAAGCGGCTCACCGGCCCCCGTCGCGTACCGAGGCGGTGGCCGACCACGGCGAGATAGCCGCGTTCCGTCCCGGGTGGATCCGTTTCGGCGCCGTCACCCTGACCGGCCCGGCCGGCCTCGGCGTGCTGCTGATGTCGTTCACCACCTTCCTCGACGAGGAGAAGCTCGGCCCCGACCGGATCCCCGGGCTGAGCGCGCTCGCCCGCCGGCTCGGCGAGCTCCCGGCCGGCCTGTCGGCCGCGGTGGTCGTCGTCCTGGCGCTGCTCGCGGCGTCCGCGCTGTCCGCCGTCCGCTACGCCTTCTCCTTCCGGAACTTCCGGCTCGCCCGCTCCGCCGACGGCACGCTCCGGACGCGCCACGGGCTCACCACCGTGCGCTCGGTCACCCTGGAGGAACACCGGATCGGCGGGGTGGAGATCAGCGAGACCCTGCCGCTGCGGCTGCTCGGCGGCGCGCGCTGCACGGCCGTCACCACCGGCCCGCGGGCCGGGCGGGCCCCCGGGAGCGGCGGCGCCCTGCTGCTCCCGCCCGCGTCGCTCGCCGAGGCCCGCCGGGTCGCGGCGGCGGTGTCGGGCGCGCCCTCGGCCGTGGACTGCCCGCTGACGGCGCACGGCACCCGTTCCGCGCGCCGTCTGCTCCGCCGCGCGCGGGCCGGCGCGGCGGCCGTCGTCGCCCTCGTCTGGACGGTGACCGCGTGGACCGACGGGCCCTGGTGGACGGAGCTGCCCCACGGAAGCCGGGTGGCCGTGCTGCTCCTGCCGCCGGCGGCCGAGCTGCTGGCCCGGGACCGCTACCGCAACCTCGGGCACGCGCTGCACGCCGGCCGGCTGGTCATCCGCCGGGGCTCGCTGGTACGCCGCCGCCAGGTGCTGCGCGAGGACGCGGTGACCGGCTGGATCTTCCACGCCTCCTTCTTCCAGCGGCGGGCCGGCCTGACCACGCTCACCGCCGCGACCGCCGCCGGGCGGCAGTACTACAACGTCCCGGACGTCCCGGTGGAAGCGGCCGTCCCCCTGGCCGACGCGGCCCGGCCGGGATGGCTGGAACCCTTCCTGGTGGCCGGCCCCCCGGCACACCGCGGGTAGCGTTCACAGCCAGCCGCGTTCGCGCGCGTGGTGCGCCGCCTCGAAGCGGTTGGCGCAGCCGGTCTTCCCGATGGCGGATGACAGGTAGTTGCGCACGGTCTTCTCGGACAGGTGCACGCGCGCCGCGACGGCCGCGACCGGCGATCCGTCGAGCGCGGCGGCGAGAACCTCCCGCTCCCGGGGGGTGAGCGGACTGGGCGCGGTGCGCAGGGCGGTGGCCGCCAGGGCCGGCTCGATCACGGTCTCGCCGGCCATCACCCGCCGGACCGCCACCGCGAGTTCCTCCGCCGGCCGGTTCTTGCCGATGAACCCGCTCGCCCCGGCCGCCATCGCGCGCTGCACATGGCCCGGGCGGTCGAACACCGTGAAGATCAGCACCTTGGTCCCGGGCAGCTCGGCCAGCAGCGCCTCCGTGGCGTCCAGTCCGCTGCACCCGGGCATCTCGATGTCCAGCAGGCACACGTCCGGTCGCACGCGCCGCGCGGTGGGCAGCACCTCGGCGCCGTCGCCGACCTGGCCGGCCACCTCGATGTCGGGCTCCAGCCCGAGCAGCGTCGCGAGGGCGGTACGCACCATCTCCTGGTCCTCGGCCAGCAGCAGGCGGATCATCGCGCGCCCTCCAGGGGGACGCTCGCCCGCACCCGGAAGCCGCCGCCCGGCGCGTTGCCGGCGTGCAGCCTGCCGCCCAGCGCCGTCACCCGTTCGGTGAGCCCGGTCAGCCCGTTGCCCGCGCGGCCCGGGCGGCCGCGTCCCGAGCCGTCGTCGCGTACGTCCAGCACCGCCTGGCGGTCCGCGACCCGGAGCGTGACCGTGCAGCGGTCCGCGCCGGCGTGCTTGACGACATTGCTGAGCGACTCGCGGACGACCCAGCCCAGGACCGTCTCGACCTCCTCGGGCAGCTCGTCCGCCCCGGCGTCGAAGGCGAGCGTCACCCCCGCGTCGGTGAGCGTCGGCCGCGCCTCCTCGACCACGGCGCACACGTCGAGCCGCCGATAGCCGCTGACGGCCTCGCGCACCCGCTCCAGCGCCTGCCGCCCCAGGTCCTCGATCTTCCGGAGCTCCGCCTCCACGTCGGTCTCCCCGACGCGGTGCAGCCGGCGGGTCACCTCGGTGTGCAGGATGAGCCGGAGCAGGCTGTGGCCCAGCACGTCGTGCACGTCCCGGGCGAACCGCAGCCGCTCCTCCGCCACCGCCGAACGGGCCAACTCGCGTCGGGTACGCCGCAGTTCCGCGTTCAGGTCGAGGATCCGCCGGTAGGTCGCCATGGCCATGCCGACCCCTGCGGTCAGTAGCACGGTGGGCACGCCCCCGGCGGGGTCGACCCGCTCGGCCACCGCGTACGCCAGACCGACCGTGCCCGCCAGGGCCGGCACGCACAGCCGCGGCGGCACCGCGACCGCCACGCTCGACGCCAGGTACGGCAGCAGCAGGGTCCACTCCCGGCCCAGCCACAGCGGCAGGACCACGGCCGCCGCCGCGAGCGGCAGCAGCAGCCCCGAACGGAACCGCGCCCCGAACCGGGCCGTCCGGTACGACCACCCGACGGCCACCTGAACCGCCCCGAACAGCACCAGCGCGGCCCCGGCCACGAGCAGCCGGCCCGGCCGGCCACCCGTCCCGAACAACGGCGTCAGCAGCCCGAACAGCGGCAGCAGCCCGACCGTGGCGCCGACCAGCGCCGCCTTGGACCCCACCGCCTCCCCGACCACCCCGGCCCCACCCACCCGACCAGAGAACGCCCTGCTCATGACCCCCCTCACCACACCGGACAACCGGCGTGACACTACCTCGCCCGGGTTCTCCAGCCGGCCCTCCGGTCGGCAAGGGAGTCGACGGGGGCGGAAAGGCGAACCGCGTCGCCACCGCTCGGTCCACGTCTCGTACCTCGAGTCGGCCGGTCCCGAAGGTGCGTGGCGGCCGTTCCCGGGGGCTGTCGAGCCGCGCGCGACAGTCCGCGGACGGCGGCGCGGGTGTACGGGGCGGGCTGCACGAGACCGCGTCCAGTGAGCCGGCGGTGCTGGATCCGGCCTGTACCACCCGTTTTATTGAAGGTTTAAGTACTCGGGGCTTAGGGTGGGGCGAGCGAGTCATTGAAAGTTCAAGCAGATCTCGCCGCGTTGCATCCCCACATGCTTCCCTCCCCATCAAGGAGTCCTTGTGAAGTCCACCCGGAAGGTCTGGGCCGCGACCGCCGCCCTCGGCGTGCTGGCCGCGAGCGGTGCCACCGTCGCCGCCGCTGCCCCGTCCGCCTCTCCCTCCACCTCCCCGCGTGCCTCGAAGGCCACTGCGGCGAGCGAGGAGGAGCAGTTGCAGAAGCTGTACAAGGAGGCGCTGGCCGAGGGCGGCCGGCTGGTGGTCTACGCCGGTGGCGACAAGCCGGGCCAGGCCGACTACCTCAAGAACGCCTTTCTCAAGCAGTTCCCGAAGATGAAGGTCGACACGGTCGTCGACTTCAGCAAGAACCACGACGCACGCCTCGACCAGCAGATCGCCGAGCACAAGGTCGTCGCCGACGTCGTCCACCTCCAGACCCTCGACGACTTCCCGCGCTGGAAGAAGGAAGGCGCGCTGGAGAAGTACAAGCCGGTGGGCTGGAACAAGATCTACGACAAGATCAAGGACAAGGACGGCTACTACACCGGCCTGTTCTTCATCGGCTTCGCCAACGTCACCGCCACGACGCTCGGCGACAAGGCACCCGTCGAGGCCAGGGACTTCCTGAAGCCCGAGTTCAAGAACAAGCTCGTCTTCACGTACCCGAACGACGACGACGCCGTTCTGTACTACTTCAAGCAGCTGACCGACAAGTACGGCACGGGTTACCTGAAGAAGCTCATGGCGCAGAACCCGAAGTTCGTGCGCGGCACGGCCGACGCGGCCGCGGCCGTCGGCAAGGACGGTTACGTCGCCAACTTCGGCAGCTCCGGCAGCTCCAGCGGCCTGTCGACGACGAGCATCCCGGAGAAGTCGCCGTGGGTCGCGTGGCCGCAGACCGGCGCGATCCTGAAGGACGCGCCGCACAAGGCGGCGGCCAAGCTGTACCTGAGCTGGGTCCTGTCGAAGGGCTACCAGGAGAAGTCGTACGGCTGGAGCGCCCGTACGGACGTCCCCGCGCCGGCCGGCCGCAAGGGGATCTTCGACTACGAGAACATGAATCCGCTCGGCCTCGGCAGGTTCATGGGCGACCGCGCGGGGCTCGACCGCTTCAAGGCGAAGATCAACCTCTTCGTGGGTGACGTGAAGGGCACCAACCCGGCGGACCCGGAGGGGAAGCTGGGGCTGTACCCGGTGAACCAGGACGGCACGCAGGGCTAGAAGTCTGATGAAGATGTCGGGTTCTGGTCCCGTCGCGTGAGCGGTGGGGCCAGACTCGTTGGTGTGGTGATGGGGGAATGGGATGGGGAGACGGTCGGGCCTGATGTGTGGGAGACGTGCCGGGGGTTGATTCCGGCCGGGAGCGTGTTCGCGTTCCTGGCGGAACATCGCGGCGCGTTGTTTCCCGCCGGGATGTTTGCGAACGTGTATCCGTCGGCGAACGGCAGGCCGTCCATGGCGCCGCAGGTCCTGGCTGCGGCGATCACGTTGCAGGCCCTGCACGGGCTGTCGGACTTCGAGACGGTCCAGGAACTGCGGTGTGACCTGCGCTGGAAGGCCGCGTGCGGGCTGGGCCTGCACGACACCGCCTTCGACCCGTCACTGCTGTCCTACTTCCGGCGCCGACTGGCCCGCTCGGCCCGGCCGACCCGCGTCTTCGAGGCGGTGGGGGAGGTCGTGAAGGCCACCGGGGTACTCAGAGGCAGGCACCGGCGGGCCCTGGACTCCACGGTGCTGGACGACGCGGTGGCCACCCAGGACCCGTCACCCAGCTCATCGCCGCCGTCCGCGCGGTGATCCCCGAGGTCCCAGGCGCCGCCGGCATCGCGGCCGCTCGCTGCACCGCCCACGACTACAGCGATCCGGGCAAGCCCCGCATCGCCTGGAACGACGAGCAGGCCAGGGCCGATCTCGTCGACGCGCTGGTGAAGGACGCGCTCAATCTGCCGGGCCGTCTGCCCGAGCTGGAGCTGGGCGAGAAGGCCGCGAACGCGGTCGGCATCCTGGCCCTGGTCGCCGGGCAGGACGTCGAACCGGCCGACAGCTCCGACGGACGTGACGGACGCTGGCGCATCGCCCGCGGCGCCGCCCATGACCGGATGATCTCCACCACTGACCCCGAATCCCGGCATGTCCACAAGACCCGCACCCACCAGCAGGACGGATACAAAGCCCATCTGGCCGTCGAGCCCGAGACGAGCCTGTTCACCGCGGGTGCCCTCACCCCGGGCACCGGGCCCGAGTACCACGAGGCCGCCGTCGGCCTGGACCTGCTCGCCAGTGAGATCACCGCGCTCGACGTATTCGGCGATACCGCATACTCCACCGGCGAGGCCCGCCACACACTTGACCAGGCAGGGCACCGGCTGTTCCTCAAACCCGCACCCCTGCGGCCGGCCGTGCCCGGCGGCTTCACCCCCGACGACTTCACCATCGACACGGCCACCGCCACCGTGTCCTGTCCCCAGGGACACACCGTGTCCCTCTCGGCTCCCGGCGGACAACACCGCCGGCGCATCGCAGCCTTCAAGGACCTGTGCACCGGATGCCCCCTGCGCGGGCGGTGCACCACAGCCAGGGGCGGGCGCACGGTCACCATCCGCCCGCACCATGACCTGCAGGCAGCCGCCCGCCGCCAAGCCGCCAACGACTCCGACTGGCAGGCCGGCTACCGCCGTTGGAGACCACCGGTCGAACGCGCCGTCGCCTGGCTCGTCCACCACGGCAACCGAAAACTCCGCTACCGCGGCACCATCGCCAACAACACCTGGCTCCACACCCGGGCAGCCGCCCTCAACCTCCGCCGCCTCATCACCCTCGGACTCACCCGCACCGCAAGCTCCTGGCACCTCGCACCAGCCACCGCATAACCCAGGGCTGCCCGGCCCACCGCCGGACAGCCCTCGGCAAGATCTTCATCAGACTTCCAGGCCCCGTCCGTCCTCGCCCGGCTCGCCGAACACGGCGCCACCGTGACGGTGCACGCCGCGGACGTCACCGACACCGAGGCCATGCGGGAGGTCGTGCGGCAGACCGACACACCCAAGCACCCCTTGCGCGGCGTCATCCACTCCGTCCTGCATCTGGAGGACCGTCAACTCGCCGACCTGAGCGACGAGCACATCGAGCACCTTCACGATGCGCTGGTAGTCGACCGACAGCACCGACGAGGCAAGTCCCTGGCGCCACACTGGCACCTGTGTCTTCGGTTTCGCCGCGTGCCGATCCGCCAACGGCGCGTCTGCATTCTGCGGATCTGCGGCGGCCTCGGCGCCGACCGTGTTGCCGCCGCCCGGAGCCAGCACCGTATCGACCCGCCTGCGGGCGATCACCCACTCCTGCCACTCCTGCTCGGTCGCGGCCAGCTCGGCCTGGACGCGGTCGGCCTCCTCCCGCAACTCGTCCCACGCGTCGGCGAGCAGCAAGCTCGTGCTGTTCCAGCAGCCCAACAACCGACGGCATCCGCGACCTCCTGGAGAGCGGCGACATGACAGCCCTTCACTAGGCTCCCTGGAGTTGTCGCATTCGACGGCTCGGGAGGGCACTTGAAGGATGAGCACGAGGAGGGGTGGAGGGCTGAGTTTTACGACTTCCTCAGGCTTCCACCCACCTTGGCCGAAGAGGAATTCGCGGTCTTCGGTGACCTTCGCGAGCGGGCTGCCCGGAACGGGGCTCGGCACGGTACGCCGATCCTCGTGCCGCCAACCGGGGTGCCGCCGGACCCTCGCCTGAACTTGTTCTTCCGCGTCAGCCCCATGACGGGACGGAAGCCGAGGACCTGGCGGCGTTACGCGATGGCCCTGGTGGTGTGGCTGAACTTCCTCGACGCCGTGGGCCGCCGCTGGAGTGAGGCGATGCGGCGGGACGTTGAGGCGTTCAAGGACTGGCGACTGACAGACGTACGGAACGCCGAGCGGGTGAAGCCAGGAAGCTTCGACACCGACCGCGCCGCGCTCAACACCTTCTATACGTGGGCTTCGGGCGCCTACGCGTTGGTGAATCCCGTTCCGAGCGTTTCGACCGCCGAGGAGGACGAGCGCCGGCCCGAGGGGATCAGCCCTGGTGGCGGCTGCTGTCCGCGCGACGGGCTTCGGCCCGCAGGGGCACGGCGGCGGCAGATCAAGTGGATGCTGCGGGCCGCCTTCGAGCAGTGGCGGGACATCGGGCTGCGCGGCTACGGCTTCGACGGGCTGCGGATCCCGGGCTGGCGTGGGGTGAACGAGGACCGCGACGCGGTGTTCGTCGACGGGCTCTACGGCACTGGGCTGCGGCTGCAGGAGTGGGCGAGCGTCCTGGACGTGGAGATTCCTTTGCGGGCGGAGGGTCGCTTTCCCGAAGGCGTGGCTGGCGGCGGTGTGTACCAAGGGGGCGAAGAAGGACGGGCGCGCGTACCGGATCCCACGGCGGGTGCTGCAGGACATCGAGGGTTACTGCGACCCGCTGGAGGGTTCGCGGGCGGAGGCGATCCGGCGGGCCCAGCGCACCGGCCGGTACGAGCGGCTGCGGTACGTGAGGGTCGTGACCGGCTACAACGCCCGCTCCCGCACGCTGCGCATGGAGGGAGGTGGGGGAGGTGCGGAGAGTGTGCTTTCGCTGGACTGCCTCGTGCCCGATGAGCGGCGGCTTCTCTTTCGCCGCACGGAGTACGGGCTGGAGCCGCTGGCGCTGTGGCTCGCGCCGTCCGGTATGCCAAAGAAGCCGGACGGCTGGGAGGACACCTTCCAGGCGGCGAACGCACGGATCGCGCAGAAGTGGGTGCAGTGGACCGCGCCGCACCTGCGGGGAGAAGAGCGGGAGCGGCGTCGGGAGCAGTGCCCGTTGTGGGCCCGGCCTCATATGTGCCGGCACTCCTTCGCCCTGAAGTGGTTTTCGGTGCTGTCGCTGGTGAGGCAGCCGTCCGTGGAGGGGTTCACCGCCGATGAGCTGGCTGACCTGCGGGAGCAGTTCGGCGGCATCTGGTACGCCCTGAGTACTTTGCTCGGGCACGACGACCCGGAGGTCACCAAGGACATTTACCTGGAGCCGTTCACGGCGCTGCAGGTCGACTACCTGATGGCGCTCCTGGACGAGGACGAGCAGCCTGCCGTCGACGCGCTGATCCGTACCGTCGCGCACGCCGGGGGCCGGACCCTGCTTCCGGTCGGCGCCGCGACCGCGGCCGGCGGAGAGGTGAGGGGGGCATGAGCACACGGTTGCGGGGCGGCCGGAAGGCGTCTCAGCCGCCTGCGGGGTGGCAGCCTCCGGAGCGGCTGCTGCCGGAGGGCGACGGCACCGTGGTGCGGTTCTTGGAGCAGTCCGGGGATGCCGAGCGGGTCTTCGACTTCGGCAACATACGGGACAAGAACGGGGACCTGGTGGAGATCGGCGTCGGGATCCGGCAGTGGCTGGCCAGGGCCTTTGTCCGGCGGACGTCTCCGCGCTCCGGTGTCACCCGGCTCAAGGGGGCCCACGCCGTCTACACGGCGGTGACGCTGATCGCCCGGTACCTCGCGACGCTGGATCCCGCGCCCGCGATCCCCGGCGAGGTCACCGCGGCGCACATGCGGGGGCTGTGGGAGTTCTGCGGGCGTGTGCGGTCGCAGCGGATATACCTGGAGACGCTGCGGGCGCTGCTGCGTGACGATCAGGAGCTGCCCGCGGCGTCGCGCGCGGAGCTCTTCGCGCGCAGGCTCCCGGAGTACGACGGCCGGCAGGCTACGCGGGCCTACACGGACGGGGAGATGCAGGCGATCATGACGCGGGTGCGCGGCGATGTGCGCCGGGCCCGGGACCGGATCCGCGCGGGACGGGCACTGCTGGAGGGTTTCCGCGCGGGGGATCTTCCTCAGCACGGCCGCGAGGTGGAGCTCGGGGGGGCTGCTGGATCATTTCGATCGGTTCGGGCATCTGCCGCGGTATCCCTGCGGCAGTGTGGTGGGTGCCGTGTCGGGCGGTCTGACGGGCATCGGCCTGCGCTTGTGCCTGGCCGGGGCCGAGATGACGGCCTTCGCCTTGTTGTTGACCGCTTTGACCGCGGAGAACTTCGGCACGGTGGCGGCCTGGCCCGCTGTGCACTACCGGCCCGACGGAGGGTTCGCCGAGGGCGGTCTTGCACTGGTGGAGGCGGTCAAGCCGCGGCGCGGCCCGGACCGCGAGCACATGGTCACCGCTCTGGAGGACCTGCCACCGGGGCTGGGCGATCTCCTGCAGTCGCCGCAGGACGATCTTCCCATGTTCCGCTCGCCGGCTAGGGTCTACCGGCTTCTGCTGGAGCTGACCGAGGTCTCACGGCGCCATGGCGGCCACACTCTGGCGTTCAGCGGGTTCAACCCGCGGCCCACCAGCTCGAACTCCCGGTGGCCACAGGGCACGCAGGCGTCGTACATCGGCAAGTGGGCGGCCGGGCACGGCTTTCCCACCGGGAAGGCGTCGGCGGGCGGACTGCCGTCGGTGGAGGCACGGCGGATCCGGCAGACCGGCATCGAGCACAGCCGCCGGCCGGTCGCGCAGACCCGGCGCACGATGAACGACTCCTGTCTCAAGCGCAGCCCCGACATGCAGCGCGAGAGCCGCACCGTCGTGGGAGCCGCACTGCGTGCCGAGGTCGGTAAGGCGCGTGCCCGCCGCCGGATTCCCGTGATCACTGCTGCTCTCGTCGACCGGGCCCGTACGGATCTCGCAGCGGCGGCCGAAGAGAGCGCCCTGCCCCCGGACACGCTCCGGCGGATGATCAACGGCGAGTACGACACCGCAGCGACCGCGTGCACCGACCATCTCGCCGGACCGCAGACCGAGCCCGGACAGCCGTGCACGGCATCGTTCCTGGCCTGCCTGGACTGCGCAAACGCTCGCGGCCTGCCGCACCACCTGCCGGTACAGCTCGCGCTCCACGACCGGCTCGCCGGCCTGCGTCCGCACATGGACCAGGCCGTGTGGCGGGTGCGCTTCGAGAAACCGCTGGCGCAGCTGGCCGACCTCATCGGGCACTACAACGACGCCGACCGACAGCAGGCGCGTCGGCGCCTGAGTGAGAGGGAACGGCAGATGGTCGAGGACCTCGTGGACGGAAGGATGGACCTGCGGTGATCTCCGAAGCGGCTGCACAGGAGGCCGCCGCGGCCGAGGACGTGGTCTGGCCGGCCGGCGACAGAGCAGTGCTGGCCAACCGGGCCGTGCGCGCCGGCACCCGCGCCTGCGAGCTGGGCTGCTTCGACGATGACGTATGGCGCCTGACGCCTGCCCACCCCGACCCGCACAGGTCGGCGGTCAACTTGTTGTGGGGCACCTACCCGAGCCAGCTGGTCCGTCCGTTCAAGACGTTCGTCCTGGCAGCCTTGGACTGCCCTCACCCCGTCGAGATGAGCGGGAAGCGCACCCACGAGCAGGCTGGCTGCGGCACAGTGAGCATGTGGTTCTTGCGCCTGCGGCCTTTCGCCGTCTGGCTGGACGGCCAGGACGTCGAATCCTTGAGCGAGGTCGGCGATGGTCTGCTGGAGGCGTATCTGGGCCAGGTGCAGGCCCTGCCGGTGACCCCGAACGCCAAGTACCAGTTGCTGAACGCGGTCCGGGCCCTGTGGGCCTACGGCGGGCACCTGCCCGAGGCGTGCCGGCTGGCGACCGTTGAGCCATGGCAGGGTCGGCCCCTTCGCGAGCTGGCCGACATGCCGGGTCGAAGCCGCTTCAACGCCACCCCCCGGATCGCCGCGGCGACCATGGAGGCGCTGCTCGACTGGTCGCTGCGGATCGTCGAGGACCTCGGCCCGGACATCCGCGACGCCTGGAGGCAATTGCGGATCCTGTCCGCCGGAGAGCACCCCAGCCAGCGCGTCTACGACGGCCTTCCGCCCTCGCAACGGGTGCGGCTGTTCGTCCAGGAGGCGGCACACACCGGCTCGGCACTCCCCGGGGACCCGCGGACCGCGGGCGCGGTCAGCTCCTACCACCTGGGACGTCTGCTGGGGCTCAAGCGCCAGCGTCGGCAGACCTGCCTCGGCGTCCTGGCCGCGGCGTATGCGGCCGAGCTCGGCGTGCCGATCGCCGACGACTGCTACCTGGGCACGATCACCGGCCGGGTCGGCGACCGCGCCTGGAGGGAGCGGCCCGTCACCGCCGCGGAGCTTGCGCTGCTGATCCGCGTCCTGGTCGCCGCGTGCTTCGTCGTGATCTGCTACCTCACCGGCGCTCGTCCCGGAGAGGTCCTCCCGATGACACCGGCCCGGACGAGGTGTTCTGCCGCACCTCGTGCCATAACCTGGCCTACACCGACCGCGACATCGCCCATCTGCAAAGCCGCGTCCCCCTCTGGGAAGCCACGGCGCACGACCCCTGTCGCCCAGGCCCCGCCGCGACCGGGCGGCGGCTCTGGCCACCAGGGCGCGAACCGTCATCGAGCAGCACAACGTGAGCCGGCCCACCGTCAGGGAAGGCGGCGGTGCGGCATGACGCGCCGGCGCAGAGACCGACAAGCCGAAGGACAGGCGATCCGCGCCGCCGCCGCACGGCTGAGTTCCAGTCCCAGGCCAAGGCCCAGTCCTCAACCCCGCAAGCCCTGCACAAGCTCACGGAGCACAACGCTGCCCTGAAAGAGGAGCTGACCGCTACGAAGGAGTCACTGGCCGCCGAACGCGAACGCAACGCTGCCCTGATCCGCATCGCAACCGAACTCTCGCTCGAACTCGAGCAGGCCCGCGCCGAGCTCGCCTCCGCCCAGCAGGTGTCACACCTCCCCGCCCCACGCACCGTGCGGCCGCGCCCCCGCGGACGCCGGTGAACCCCGGCCTGCCAGCTCGCGCGGTACGGTGCCTCGGCAGGCCCTCCCGCCCAGGAGCACCCCGTTCATGGACTACCAGCCGATTCCGCGCCCGCCCGGCGCCTTCCAGCAGCCGCCGGCCCCCCAGGAAATCGCGGCCATCTGCCGCCGCTCCTTCGGCAGCGACACGCAGGTCACCGCCGCCGTCGAGCTCGGCGGCGGCATGTACAACACCACCTTGCGCGTGCATCTGAGCGGCGAGGACCGGCCGGTCATCCTCCGCCTCGCACCCCCGCCGCACCAGCAGTACCGCAGCGAACGTGCCCTGATGCGCAACGAGTACGCGACCCTGCCCTACCTCGCTCCGATCGCCCCGTTGATGCCCCGGCTCATCGCCGCCGACTTCACCCACGAGGTGATCGGCCGGGACGTCATGGTCCAGACACTCCTGCTCGGCGTCCCGGCCGCCGAGCAACTCGGCACCTACCCGCGATCCGTCTGGACGGGCTTCTTCCGGCAGCTCGGCGGCGTCGCGCATGCCGTGCACGCGGTCCGCGGCCCGCACTTCGGTCCCCTCACCGGCCCCGGCTACCGCACCTGGAGCGAAGCGCTTACCGCCTCCTTCACCGACATCGCCGCCGACCTCGACGCCGCCCGGCTGGACGCTACCGACCTACGCAAGATCGCAGACGTGGTCGATCAGCACCGGTCCACCTTCGACGAGATCACCGAACCCCGTCTCCTCTCGGGCGATTTCTGGACCATCAACTGCCTTCTGGAGGCGTCGGCCCCCTTGCCCACACTCAGCGGAGTGCTCGACTTCGACCGCACCCTGTGGGGCGATCCGGCGGCTGACTGGACCATCCGCATGGCCAAGGCCAAGCCCGACGAGCGAGAAGCGTTCTGGGAGACGTATGGCCGCTTGGAGCAGTCCGACTCCGCGATGTGGCGCTCGAAGATCTACGAAGCCCGCCACCTCGGGGCCATCCGCCTGGAGCGCCACCGCCTCGGCAACAGGGAAGGCTTGGAGAAGAGCTACGCGGCGATGGCGCAGGTCCTCTCCGCCATCGGCTGAAGCCAAATCCGTGATCCGCACCGGCGCCCTCGTCGGCTAGTGCTGTGACCGTGAAGGTTCACCGGCTCCTTGGTTCATCGGCGGTTCGCATAGCATCTGCGTCTATGTCCGAATCCGAGCCCGTCCTTGACTGGTTGCAGAGCTGGTATGGCTCACAGTGCGATGGTGACTGGGAGCACGCATGGGGTGTGCTGATCGAGACGCTCGACAACCCTGGCTGGGCCGTCAAGATTGATCTTGAGGAGACGGACCTGGCGGACAGGACGTATCCCCGAGAGGAAGTCATTCGGGGTGAGCGCGACTGGGTGATGGCCTGGACGTCCGAGAAGACGTTCCACGTGGCCTGTGGGCCCGGCAATCTGGCAGAAGCCCTCACGCGGTTCCGTGCCTGGGCGACCGCGAGCGCCGTGACGGGCGAGTCCATCACGTCATGAGCGCAGGCCGGCCGCCCCAGCGGATGCCTTTCTCGCTGCGGACACGTGCGCGTTCGCGCCGTTGGGCGGCCAGAACAGCGGGGTGGCGGGCGTTCTGGTTGCGCCAGCGCAGGTAGGCGTGCAGGGCTCTGGTCGCCGGACGATCCGCTGGAGCTTCTGTCCCTCCTGCTCGGCCAGCCGACGAACCCTGACTGGTGACGCCATCCCCGCCCCTTACTGGTCGTGCCTTCCCACCAGCACAACGAGCGACCCGCCGAACCCATGCGGTCACAGCACTAGGCAGTATCTGATGGCTCTTGCCCGGGTGGTGGATCTGCTGCGGTTCCGGGCAGGGGCTGTGCATGTGCGTCGGCATGAACTGACCAACGCTCAGTGGAGACTGGTCACCCCGCTGCTGCCCGAGAGCGGTGCTCCGGGTGGTCGGTTGGCTAATCACCGAAGCGAGGGTCTCGTTGATCCGTTTGTGACGACAGACCTCGAAACCCTCGCGACTGCACTGTACGTCACTATCGATGACTCTCTGGCAGGTCGCGCTGGCGGGGCCGCCCGCCGAGCCTGACCGATGCCGAGCTGTTGACGCTGGCGGTGATGCAGGCCCTGCTCGGGTTCGTCTCCGAGGCCCGCTGGCTGCAGTTCGCCCGCGTCCACCTGACAGTTGAATTCCCCTACCTGTCCGGGCAGTCCGGCTACAACAAACGCCTGCGGGCCGCGAATCCGCTGATCAGCAGGTTCATCCGCACTCTCGCCCGCCTGCCGGAGTCGGTTCCGGACTTTCCCCAGCCCGCAGTCGCCGTGCTTCGTACCGTGCATATATGGCCGTACAGAGCACGGCGAGCGCTCGTCGTCCGGGGAAGACGCCGACGGTGTGGATCCGCTACGAGGACGGCTCAGTGCAAGAGAGGCGGCGCAGGTCCGGTCGGTGCGTGGGACGGCCCACTCCTCGGGCAAGTACGCGTCCTCAACGTCCGGTGGTTCAGCGGACTGCTGCGCCGAGGTCGTGGGCCAGATTCCGCGCCAGGTCCGGCCAGTGGCGAGTAAGCCAGAAGTGCCGACCCGGGTAGATGCGGCTACGTGTCGGGTGATGGGTCATGGAGCTCCATCCGTGCAGGGATTCCGGCGGGACGATCGGGTCGTCCTGTCCTGTGAATGCGCTGATGGGACAGGTCACCGGTGCGCCATCCTGGTAGCGGTACCGCAGGGGGAAGAGGAAGTCCCGTTTGGCGACGGCTCTGACGGTCACTTGACGCAGAGCGCGCTGGCCGGCGAGTTCCATGCTCAGCTGGTGCAGTTGCCGGACGGTCAGCGAACTCACCCGTGCATTCACCAGCGGTGGGGGCCAGATCGCCGAGGCCGCCAGCAGGCGAGACCGGTGTCCGGTGCTCTGTTCGAGGCGTCGGACGGTCTCGAAGGCGACCAGGCCGCCGCTGCAGTGGCCGAACAGCGCGAACGGGTGCTCCCCGATGTCCGTGGTGATCACATCGGTCAGGTCATCGGCCACGGTGCGCTCGTCCTGGACACCGGAGCCCTTCCTGCGCGTGCTGTAGCCGGGAAGCTCGACAGGTCGAGCCTCGACCCAGCCCGGCAGCGCGTGGGCGAGTGGAAGGTAGAAGTCGGCAGATGCGCCGATGAACGGAATGCAGTACAGGCGGACTGCCGCGTGAGGCCGCCGCAGGTTCTCCGGGAGGCGGAGGACGTGGGGCGCGTCGGGGCCGCTGGATGGGCGCGGGATCACGGTGGGCCTTCCCTCGGGGCGGGGCCGGATCGTAGAGCGGCCGGGGCGTCGTCGCACCGACGAGGTGCCCCGGCCGCGTTCGTCATCCGGTGACGGGCAGCGTTTTCCGCTGGACACCGTCGGTCCGGGCGGCCCTCGCGACTGCCGACGGCCGGTGGGCGTGCTGCTTGAGGACGAAGTCGGCGAGCGTGGTGAGTGTGGGATTGGCGATGGTCTGGAGGGAGGAGATCTCACAACCGAACTGCCGTTGCATGCTGACGGTGAGCTCAGCGGCCATCAGGGAGTCCATACCGAGATCGCCCAGGGGGCGGTCGGCGGGTACGCGCTCGGGCGTGGTCTGCAAGACGGTGGCGATCAGTTCGGCGAGGGCACGCGAGGCCAGGGCGTGGGCTTCCTGAGGTGGGAGGGAGGCCAGCCGGCGGCGCAGCTCCTCGGTGCTGTGCCCGGCCACTGCCTCGACCGGCTTGACGAGGAGGGACAGTCGCGGGGCGTCGGCGGTGAGGCTGTACGAGCGCAGGGCGTCCCACCGCATCCTGACGACGGCGGCAACCGCCTCCGTACCGCTGGTGAGAAGCCGGCCGAGCCGGGTGAGCGCTTCGCGGGGGGAAAGAAGCGCCAGCCCCTTCCCTTCGATCAAGTTGTCCAGTTTCATGCGGGCGACGTATCCGGTTTCACCGATGCTGCCCCAGGCCACGGCAAGGGCCGGTTCTCCGCGTCGTCGCCGGGCGCGCGCCAGGGCCTCCAGAGCGAGATTGGCACCGGCGTAAGGCGCCTGGTGCGGGTTGCCGACGAGGGTGGTAGCGGAGGAGTACAGGACGAAGAGGTCGAGTTCGCGCCCACGGGTCAGTTCGTCCAGAACCAGGGCACCGCCGATCTTGGGGCTCAGGACCGCCTGGACACGCTCGTCGTCGAGATCCTCCAGCGGGGCGTCGTCGAGGTGCATGGCGGCGTGCACCACACCCCGCACGGGATGTCCTTGTGCGTCGGCCTGGTCGAAGACGCGGCGCATGGCCTCGATGTCGGCGGCGTCGGCTGCGAAGGCAGTGGCCTTGACGCCCTGGTCGTGCAGGGAGGTGAGCAGTTCCGGTGCGCCGGGTGTTCCGGTGCCCCGGCGGCCTACCAGGGCGAGGTGGCGGGCACCTCGCTCCGCGAGCCATCGCGCGGTGGCGGCGCCGAAGCCGCCCAGACCGCCGGTCACCAGGTAGGTTCCGTACGGATCGAGTTGCGGTGGCTCTTCGCGTGCGGTCAGTGGCGGGGGCTCGTCGAGGGTGATGACGAGTTTGCCGATGTGGCGGGAGTGCTGCATCAGCGTGAACGCCTGCCCTGCGTCGCGGGCCGGCTGCACCCAGTGCGGAAGCGGGCCGAAGGCGCCTGCTGTCACGCCCTCGACGACACGGCGGAAATGTCCCTCCAGTGTTCGCGGATCGTTGATGACCGTCTGGTTGAGGTCCACGGCGGTGAACGAGAGTGCTTCGAGGAAGGGTCGCAGCAGGAGGCGTTCGTTGCTGTAGAAGTCGCGTTTGCCCAGTTCGATGAAGTGCCCGCCGGGCTTGAGCAGTTCCAGGCTTCGGGTGACGGCTTCACCGCTGAGTGAGTTGAGGACGATGTCGACGCCGCGGCCGCCGGTGGCGGCGAGGACCTGCTCGGCGAAGTCGAGGCCGCGGGAGTCGGCGACGTGCTCGACGCCCAGCATGTGCAGGAGGTTGCGTTTGTGCGGTGTGCCGGCGGTGGCGATCACCTTGGCACCGGCATGCCTCGCGTACTGGAGGGCGGCCAGTCCGACGCCGCCGGCCGCCGCGTGGACGAGGACGGTCTGTCCGGGGGCCAGGCGCGCGACGTGGCCGAGGCTGTACTCGGCGGTGAGGAAGGCGAGGGGAAGGGTGGCGGCCTCGGCGAAGTCCATGCCGTGCGGGATGAGACCGGCTTGGCGGTGGTCGACGGTCAGGTGCGAGCGCATGGCCGCGGGGGCCACGGCGTAGACGCGGTTACCCGGGGTGAAGCCGGTCACCCGCTCGCCTACGGCGGTCACGATGCCGGCGCACTCGTAGCCGACCGGGTGCTCCCGGCTGTCTTCGGGGGCGAGCTGCGGTGGCAGCATTCCCTGCGCTTGAAGAACGTCACGGTAGTTGAGGGCACAGGCGCGGGCCTGGATGGTCAGCTCGTCGGGGCCAGGCGGAGCCGGTGGCCCCTCCGGGCGCCAGACCAGGTGGTGGCGAGGGCCCGGTTGCCGGACGTACAGCGCGTAGTCGCTTCCGTCCGCCGGTGCGGTGTCCGCCGTCAGGGGCGTCCGCTCGCTCAGGCGGGGGACGAAGCGGCCGTGGCGCGTGGTGATGATTTCGTCTTCGTCGTCGGGGGCGAGCAGTTCGCCCGCGATCCGACGGACCGCCGCGCTCGGACCGCCGTTCAGGTCCACGGCGAGCCGCCGGACGGTGACAGCGGGGTGTTCGTTGGCCAGGGTGCGGGCCACGCCCCAGGCAGCCGCGGCGGCCACGGTCGTGGGCTCGGGGGTTGGGGAGGTGCCCTCGGCGGGTGCTACCAGCCACAGGCGGCGGGCGGTGGTGGCGGGCAGGTGGGCCGTCGCGGTGACGAACGCCCTGAGCGCGGCCGCGTACCGCGTGGAACGGGCGACGGCCTCCCGCGCGGTGACCGTTGCCGCATCAGGCGAGGTGTCAGCGAACAGCACGGCGGTCACCGACGAGGCGTCGGCGGGCGGACTTCCGACGCCGTCGCCGACTCCTGACCCGCTGAGCCGCACCGTGGCACCCGCCGCGGTGAGGGTTTTGCCGAGCTCGGGCGCGAGCGGGCAGCAGGGGTCGGCGGCGACGATCCAGTGGGATCGGGGCGGCGCTTGGAGGGCCGGGGGGTGCGGGACGGGGGCGGTGCGGTGGACCCGCTGGGCGAGGAAGGCCGACGCCACTTCGTCCAGTCGCCCGAAGGCACTGGGAAACAGGGTTTCGGCGAAACCGCACTCCAGCAGCAGTTCATGCCAGCGCCGTGCCGGAAGCAGGGGCGTGGCGGGGCGGTCATGAAGGTCCGTGCGGTTCCAGAAGCCCTTCAGGAGTCCGAAGACCAGGGCCAGGGCCCTCACGTCATTGGTCTCCCCCACGAGCAGCTGGCCACCGTCGGTCAGCAGGTACGACAGGTGACGCAGAGAGGCGCGTACGTCCTTGGTGGCGTGCAGGACGTTGGCGGCGATGACGATGTCGAAGGCACCCGCGTGCCAACCCTGCTCGGTGGGATCGCGGTCGAGGTCCAGGGCGCGGTATTCGACGAAGTCGTAGGCGGCGAGCCTGGCCCGTGCGCGGGGGAAGAAGGCGTCCGAGATATCGGTGAAGACGTACTGGACGCGCCGGCGTGGCAGGTGCGGCAGAACGGCCGCGGTGGTGGAGCCGGTGCCGGCCCCGACCTCCAGCACGCGCAACGGGCGGTCCGCGGGCCAGGCGTTGACCAGAGCACGGAGGCAGGAGGCCAGGATCCGGTGGCTTGTGACGCTCAGGAACGATGAGGTGTACATCTGCTCGGTCAAGGGCCGGCCCGCCTCTGAGAACATCAGCTCCAGAGGGTCACAGCGCCCGGTCAGAACGTCGGGCAGTCGCTGCCCGCAGAGGCCGAAGACAGCCGCTTCCGGGCCGCGCAGCAGGCTCCTGGTGAGCAGGCCGGCCGACTGACCGTCGCATGTGCCGGTCAGGTGGCAGGTGCCTCCGGCACGGAAGGAGTCCGCGCCCGTGAGAAGGCCGTGCTCCTGGGCGATGAGCACCAGGACGTCGAGCAGGGGACGGTACTCGGGCTGCACGCCGGCGGCCGTCAGGTCGTCCCACGTCACCGCGGTGCGACCGGGCACGATCTCGGTCAGTGCCCGGTGCGCGTAGCGCGCGGTCAGCCGTTTGACGTCGGCGAACATGGCGGCGCCACGGCGGACTTCCTCCTGGGTGGGGGACAAGGTGTCGACGATCGGCCTGACGATGTCCAGTGGGGGCGGCGCCGTGGTGATGGGGGTGCGGGGGCGCGGGGCGAGACGCAGCTCCGTGATGTAGGTGGCCGGCGATGGGCGGCTTGCCGTGTCGAAGCCGCGCAGGCGGCAGCCGAGGAGTTCCAGGCAGACGGTGCCCTCGCCGTCGGTCACGCTGATGTCCCACACCACTTCGCGGCTGGTGGCCGCCCGTTTGTGGACGTGGATGTGGCCGGTGTCGGTGGCCGGGCGCCAGGCGCGGACCTCATCGATGGCGGCCGGGAGGAACGCCCTGTCGGCCGTGGCCTCCAGGAGGGGGGCACCGGCCTGGAGGGCGCCGTCGAGGATGGCCGGGTGGGCCAGGTATGCGGTGGTGTCCGGGTGGTCGGCCTGGTAGCGGGCGATGACGCGGGTGCCGTCGGTGCGCACGTCGCGCAGGACTCGGAAGGAAGGCCCGTAGTCCAGTCCGATGCGCCGGGCATGCCGGTACATCTGCGCCGCGTCGAGGTGACGGGAGAGGCCGTGGCCGAGTGCCGGGGCGCCCGGTGGCTGCGGGGGTGTGCCGAACAGGCGCCGTACGCGGCCGCGGGCGTGCAGGTGCCAGGGCCGGTCGGGGCCGCCGTCGCGGGCGGCCACGCGCAGCAGCCCGTCCTCGTCGGACAGCGAGGTGTGCAGCCAGATGTTCATGTCCGGGTCCTGCCAGGGCAGGGTGAGGGGCTGGAAGGTCAGTGCGGTGACCTCCACGGGGGCTTGGAACACGCGGGTGCCGGCGGCCAGGGCCATCTCGATGTAGCCGGCGGCGGGCATCAGCACCGATCCGTCCACCGTGTGGTCGGCGAGCCAGGCCAACCGGGCGGGATCGATGCGCTGGTGCCAGCCGGGTTCGAGGGACGCGGCGCGCTCGCCCAGCAACGGGTGCTCGAGTGTGCCGTCCCCGCAGGTGCGGGTGCGCGTCTGCGGCGGCGGCAGGGGGTGGTCCTCGCGCTGCCAGGGGTAGGACGGCAGATCGGTGACCCGGCCGGGGACGGGGAAGTACGACTCCCGGTCACCGGCTCCGGCGGCCAGAAGTCCGACAACGGTCTCGTCCAGCGCGTCCGGGCCGCGGCGGTGGCGTTGGAGGGTGGGCAGCACGGCGGTTGCGCGAGGCGCGGTCTCGCCGGCCCGTCGCAGGTAGGTCTTGAGGACCGGATGCGGTCCGATCTCGACGAACGCGGTACGGCCGTGCTCCAGGGCCGCGGCGACGGCTTGGGCGAAGAGCACCGGCCGGCGCACGTTCTGCCACCAGTACCCCGCGTCCAGCCGGGCCCCGTCCTGTCCTTCCCACAGCAGACCCGTGACGGTGGAGGCGAAGGGCAGGCGCAACGGCGCGGGTCGCAGGCCGCCCAGCGCAGCCTCCAAAGGCTCGGCGAGACCGTCCATGTGCCGGCTGTGGTAGGGGTAGTCGAGGTCCAGCGGGCGGAAGAAGACCTCCGTGTCCTCCAGTCGGCGCCCCAGCTCGGCCAGCGCGGTGGCCTGGCCGCTGACGGTGACGTCGCGCGGGCTGTTGACCGCGGCGATCTCCAACTGCCCGTCGTAGGGGAGCAGCAGGGCGCGGGCCTCTTCCTCGGGCAGGCCGAGCGCGGCCATCCGGCCGCTGCCGGCGGTGGTGGCCTGCAGCCGGCTGCGCTCGGCCACCACGCGGGCGGCGGCGGTGAGGTCGAGCGCCCCGGCGACGTGGGCCGCGGCGATCTCGCCGACGCTGTGCCCCAGCACCAGATCCGGCCGCACCCCGCGCTCGGCCAGGGCGGCGACCAGACCGAGCTGGACGGCGAACAGGGCGGGCTGGGCGATCTCGGTGCGGTCCATGCGGGAGCGGTCCGCGGGCGCGGTCAGTTCCTCGATCACCGAGCGGCCCAGCAGCGGCGCCAGCGCGGCGTCGGCCTCTTCGACGGCGGCGCGGAAGGCCGGCTCCTCCTCCAGCAGGTCCGCGCCCATGCCCTGCCACTGCGATCCGTTGCCGGAGAAGGCGAAGGCCGTCCCGCCCGGGCGGCCGTGACCGGTGACAGGTGCGGGAGGCAGCGACAGTGAGGAGGCCCACAGCCGCAGCCGTTCAGCGGCCTCCTGCGGGGTGCGGGCCAGGACCGCGGCGCGGTACGGGTGGGGCGTGCGCCGGCAGCAGGCGGTGTAGGCGGTGTCGTAGAAGGCGTCCTGCGCGGTGTCCTCCAAGTGGTCGGCCATCCGCTGGACCGCGACCGTCAGGGCGTCTTCCGAGCGGGCCGAGACCATCACCGGCAGGGCGCCGGTGCCCTGCCGGACACCGGTGGCCTCCCCGGCGCCGCCGTCGGCCGGCGCGGGGCCAAGCACCAGATGCGCGTTCGCCCCGCCGAAGCCGGAGGAGTTGACCCCCACCAGGCCGCGCCCGGTACCGGCAGGCAACGGCATCATCCGCAGCGCGGGCTCCAGCCCGAGCCCGGGGAAGTCGATGTCCGTCGAGAGCGGCTCGGCGTGCAGGGTCCGCGGGATCCGCCCGTGGCGCAGCACCAGGAGGGCCTTCAACAAACCGGGCACCGCGGCGGCCGCCTCGAGATGCCCCAGGTTGCTCTTGACCGACCCGATGGGCAGCGGCCCCACCGTACGTGACCGGCCGAGCACCCGGCCCACGGCCCGGCATTCAGCGGAGTCACCGGCCCGGGTACCGGTGCCGTGCGCCTCGAAATACACCAGTTCGTCGGCGCTGATGCCCACGCCCTCGTAGACACTGCGCAGCAGCGCTTCCTGGGCCTCGCTGCTGGGCAGGGCCAGTCCCTGGGTGCGGCCGTCGGCATTGACGCCGCTCGCATGGATCACCGCGTGTACCCGGTCCCCGTCGGCCAGGGCGTCCGCCAACGGCTTCAGGAGGAACAGACCGCCGCCTTCGGCGCGGACGAACCCGTCCGCTTCGGCGGAGAACGTGCGGCACCGGCCGGTGGGCGAGAGCATGGACGCCTTGGAGAACCCGATGTAGGGAAGCGGATCCGTCACCAGGCCGATCCCGCCGGCCAGTGCCATACGACTGCGCCCGCCGCGCAGCGCCTCGCACGCCTGGTGCACGGCCACGAGCGCCGACGAGCAGGCCGTGTCCACGGCCATGCTCGGCCCCCGCAGATCCAGGACGTGCGAGAGCCGGTTCGCGATGATGGAGAGAGTCCCTCCGGTCATCGTGTAGGCGTCGGTCTCCTCGAACAGCATGCCCAGCAGTCCCAGATGAGGTGTGCCCGCGGAGCCGACGAAGACCGCGGCATCGGAGCCCGCGACCCGGTCGGCGGCGATCCCCGCGTCGTCCAGCGCCTCCACGGCCATCTCCAGCAGCAGCCGCTGCTGGGGATCCATGCGGATCGCCTCGCGGGGCGAGATACCGAAGTAGCCGGCGTCGAACCCGGTGATGTCGTCGAGGAATCCGCCGGCCGTGGTGTAGGTCTTCCCGGCCCTCGTGGGGTCGGGGTCGAGGAAGCGGGAAGCGTCGAAGCGGTCGGAGGGCACCTGAGTCACCAGGTCCCGCCCCTCCTCCAGAGCCGTCCACAGCCCGTCCGGCGCGTTGATCCCGCCGGGAAGACGGCAAGCGGCACCGACGACGGCGATCGGCGGATGGGGCTGGCGGGGGGTGGGGCGCGCGGTCACGAGGTCTCCTTGATGTCAGTGGGGAGAGTCGGCACCCTTGCGTTCCGAGGGGAGTCAGCGCAGGGCCAGCGCGAGGTAGTCCTTGTCGATCGGGGGCTGCCCGGGGTAGGCCAGTCCCAGGTCCGTGAGATTGCGGTCGTCGTAGGTCCGGGAAATGGTGTGCCAGGCGGCGTACATGGGCAGCAGCCGCGCGTACTCCCGCGCCTCCGGGGTGACCGGGCCGTGGAGCCGCGGGTGCAGTCGTACGGGTATGCCGAAGTGGTCGGAAAGCACAGTGGCCAGGTCGGTGACCGGCAGATAATGGCGGTTGACCAGGTGGTAGATCAGCAAATCCGCGGGTGGACACCGGGACGGCAGCTCGGCCATGGCGTACGCGGCGTACTCCACCGGCAACAGGTTGACCCGGGCACCCGGAGCCGCCGGGAAGACGAGTGGCTCTCCGCGGGAGGCCAGCTCGGGATGCAGTCGTAGAACAGCCGCGAGCGCCCGCACGTACGTCCTCAGGGGATGGTCGGGCCGCTCCGGACACGCGGGGCGGTGGGTGATCAGGCCACTGGGGCGCACGATGACGGCTCGGCCACCGTGCTCCTCCACCCAGCGGCGTACAAGACCTTCGGCCTCGAACTTCGATTGCTCATACGGGGAGTTGAAGCCGAAGGAGTCGTCCGGTATCTCCTCCCGCACCACTCCGGAGGGCCGGGCCCCCGCCACGGCGACCGTGCTGCAGTGATAGAGAACAGGGGCTCGTTCTCCCCTCGTCAGCAGTTGCAGGACATGGCGGGTGCCGGTCACATTGACCTTGCGGACCTCCTCCAGCGTCGCGGAGAAGGAAATCTCGCCGGCGCAGTGCCACAGCGCGTCGATGCGGTCCGCCAGGCGCTGGAACCTCTCACGGCCGAGCCCGAGCAGCGGTCTGGTGAGCTCGGTCTCCACCGTCTCCAGCAGGGCGGACGCCCTGCGGATCTCGTGCTCGCCGGAGCTGGAGGCGCGCAGGAACCGCTCGACCCGCACGTGCGCCGGCACCGGGTGGGGGCGGGCCAGCAGCAGCAATCGGTGGCCGCGGAGGAGAAGCTCGCGCACCAGATGCACACCGAGGAAACCGGTTCCACCGGTAATGGCCGTCAGCACGCACACCGCCGATGGCACGGAATCGTCCAGCCGGCCGGCGAAGCCGCGAGCCCGCAGAGCAGTAGCTCTACGCCGATACCGCGCGCCCCACAGACGAGGAGTCCGGCGCGGCGTGCGACGGTACGGGACAGGCGGCGGTTGCTTGCTCTCGGCCGTCCATACGAAAACCGCCTCGTCACGGTACGCCTACGCGACGGGCGGTCGCTCCGGCAGGAACCAGTTGTCATGACGCGTCTCCAGAACAGTCGGTCATGGGGACGTCCGGACGACTCGGGGCGGGATTCGGTGAGTGGTACCTGCGGCAGCGGTGTCCAGGCCAGGGCCAGGCAGCCTCCGGTGGCAGCGAAGAAGAAACCGAGGAGAAGCCCGCCGAGGTTGGCGGTGATCAGGCTGCACAGGGCGAGGAGGACGGCAAGGCCGCCGGTGAAGTGGCGTCGGCTGCTGCCGGTCCAAGTCGTCAGCCTTGCCACGGTCAGCAGGGTGCTGATGGTCCAGGTGGCGGCGCCGGCCGTACCGGTCAGCCGTAGCAGTCCCAGGTCCACCCAGGAGACGGCTACCAGGACCGTGGCACCTGCAATCATCAGCAGGCCTGCGTAGAACGGGCGAGTCCTACGCCATGTCCGCCACCGACGCCGGACTCCGGCCTTCTGGAGCACAGCCCTTTTCACGATTCCTCCGTAGGGGCCGTCCTGGGATCGCTGGGAGCCGCCCCCGAAGCCGACGCGCGGCAGTCGTGTTTCCCACGCCAGGCGTCCAGGGCCACTGCTTGGATGGTGAGGGTGCCGACAGCTACCGCGTTGGGCCGGATGGTGAGGCCTTCGCCGCCGACGTGACGGGCACCAAGGGTGAACAGGTCGGTGGAATCAGTACCCGACGAGCCCGGTACCCGGATACTCACGCCGCCACCTCCTACTTTGCGGATGGTGATGGCCGCAGGCTCAACCTTGACACCGCCGACGGTGGCACGGTCGATGGTGATGGCGACGGTCACGGCTCCGATCACCGGCAGTACCGGAGTCGCTTTCACACAGGCGCCATGGAGCGTGGCACGCTCGGCCTGGGTGAGGAACGTGGGACGGAGCCCACTGGAGACGCCTGGAGTCACCGACACACCCTCGACATCGACCTCGGCAACGCTGATTTCAAGGGCACCTGTCCGGCGAAAGCCAGGGCGAGCGCCCCCGTTCCGCTGCTGAGCAGCAGCACGGTAGCCGCCGTGACGGTCAGCAATGCCGCAGCCAGCAGACGTCGCTTGCTGGTACGGCCTTCGGGCGGAGCCGTACTTCCGCATGCCGCGCATGCCTCAGCCGTCCCCATCACCCCCTATGCAGGACGTCAGCGGTGCAACAGCGCCATACCGGCTGTATCCCCCTTATGGACCAGGCCCAACAGATAGATTGGGGGCGTGGAGGTGCTTGGCGTTGAGTTATCAGACTGGCGAGCGCTGCGTGGGTTAGTACTCCAGCAGCGTTTCGCTATCTGGCCTGGTCAAAGGCGCCGTCGGGAGTGTAGTGGCCTGATTGTGGTTCAGGGGCGGTTTGGCTTGACCGCCCCTCCAACGCGTGGAGTCGTCGCTGGTAGTGGCAGCGGTGGGAGGCGGCCTGGTGTCTGCGGCACCAGTGTGACCAGTTCAGAGCGTGCGCGCGAAGCGACGACCGGCAAGTTTGGTGGTCCGGGCCGAGGTGGAGTGCCAGGAGCCGGCGGACTTCTGCCACGGTGAGCGGGGCCAGGGTGCCGGAAGGGTTTCTGCACCCCCCTTTGCCGCCGCGTCGGCGGCCATGGCCGCGAGGTAGGCGTGGGCGAGCATCGCCAGGATGGTGTGCCGGTACCAACCGGTGTAGCGGCGGACCTCGTACTGGTCCAGGCCGCACTCGTTCTTCGCGGCCTGGAAGCACTCCTCGGTCTGCCAGCGCATTCCGGTGATCCGGACCAGGTCGGCCACGGTGGTCTCGCGCGGTGCGTAGGCGAGGAAGTAGGCGATCTCCGCGGGCTTGCTGATGCTGCGGCGGGCCAGTGCCCAGCGCCGGCGGACGGGGGTTTCGCCCTGGTAGTCGAAATCCACCACCGTGCGCAGTTCCAGTGCCGCCCAGTGGTAGTGCTTCGGTCCCTTGGCGCCGTCACCGCACGAGAGCGTCTCCCACGCCTCGTCGGGCACCTGGGCGAACAGGTAGTCGATACGCGGGCCGAAGACCTGCTGGGACTTGGGCACGGCGAGCACGTAGCCGGGGCCGGACTGCTCGATCAGGCGGCGCAAGCGTCCCCCCTGCCCGTAGGCGGCGTCCGCGGTCACCCAGGCGAGGGGGAGGCCGGAGGCGAGGGCTCGCAGGATGAGGCGCTTGGCGAGCTCGCCCTTGGTGGCGAAGCCGCGGTCGTCGGGGACTTTCGCCGCCCGGCAGCGTTCGCGGTCGTCCGTCCAGGACTTGGGCAGGTAGAGCTCCCGGTCAACCAAGGCGCGGCCGCGGGTGGTGGCGTAGGCGGCGAAGACGCCGATCTGGCAGTTCTCGGTGCGGCCGGCGGTGCCGGAGTACTGCCGCTGCACCCCGGCGGAGGCGGTGCCCTTCTTGACGAAGCCGGTGTCGTCGACGACGAGCACCCCGCCGTCCTCGCCGAGGTGTTCGGCGACGTATGCCCGGAGGTCGTCGCGGACGTCGTCGGCGTCCCAGTTTGCCCCGTTCAGCAGCCGCTGGAAGCCGTCGGGGGTGCGGTGACCTGCGAACTCGGCCAACTGCCAGCCGTTTTTACGGCTGACAGGAGCGAGGAGACCCCGTACGTAGTCCCGCATCCGGCGCCGCAGGTCCGCACGGCCGAAGCGGTGGCCGATGCGCAGGAAGAGGCCGTCGAGTTCCCGTTCCCAGGTCACGTCCGCGTGCTCGTCGATCATCCTGGCAGGCTGTCCGCCCCTGATCCGGCCCGCCAAATCCCGATCCACGCATTGGAGGGGCGGTTAGCCCCCGTCAGAAGTGGTCTGTCCAGGCGGCATAAGGGCTTGGGCGCGCGTCGTCGACGGTCGTCTGCTCCGGCACTGCCCACCGGGCGCGGTCGTACTCCGCGCGGCCCCTGAGCGGCTCGGTGATTCCCACGAGCGTGCGCCCGGCGCAGGCTCGAGCGCGGGAACGAGCCATGGAGGGTGGTTGCCGCACCCGTTCAGGACCAAGTGATGCGGGCTGCCCCTGGTTTACCGGGTCCCTCCCCCCAGCTGGCGCCGTAGCCGATGCCGCCGTCGAACCCACGGCATTCGCTTCGGTAGGAAGAGCTGGCACCATCGCCGCCGTAGCCTGATTCGGCTCCTGTGCCTCCGTGGCCGGCGTCGCCCGGATGTGCTCCGTGGGGCCGGCCGCCGGCTCCGCCGCCCCTCCTGGGCACACCGCCGTGGCCCCCGTAGTCCCACCTGTGGTAGTCGTGGGCGCCGAATGGTGTGGGGCCGTCCTTGCCTGGTGTGCCCTGATCGCTGGTGCCACTGGCGGCGCCGGAGCAGCTGCCGGTTCCGCCGGCGCCGCCCTTGGAGGCCGAGCCTCCGACACCGTGGCTGCCCCGGCTGCTTTTTTGGCCCCCGCCTCCGGGTTGGCCGCCCTTGCCCGCACCGCCGCCCTTGCCGCCGCCGGCACGTGCGACGACGGTTCCGTCGGGAAGCTTGAGGACGGTGGTGCCTCCGTCACCGCCGGGCCCCCCGTCTCCGCCCTTGGTGCCACTGCTGCCATAGGTGTCATTCTTTCTGCCGACCCCGCCATGCCCCTTGTCACCGCCTACGCCCTTGGAACCTCCGGCTCCGACGGTGATGGTGAGGTGGTCGTTTGCGGAGACCTTGACCGTGCAGTGCGTCACGGCCCCGCTGCCGCCGCCGGCACCTCCACTGCCCGCGCCGGCTCCGCCGCCACCGCCGGTGTGCCCGTTGTAACCGCCTGCCCCGCCTCCGCCTCCGCCTCCCCCGCCGCCGGCTCCTCCTCCGCCGGCACCCCAGAGCGTGATGTCGATGGACCCCACACCCTTGGGCACGGTGAAACTGTGGTTGCCCCGCGTGGTGTACGTCCTGGTGTGGCTCGGGGCCGCGTCAGCCGGCAGCTGGGTGCTGGGCAGCAGGGCGCCCAGGAAAGCCACCGCTGCAACCACCCTGCGCGTGTGGACGGATTGCGAGGAATTGCGCACTTGTCCTCCGAAAAGAGTCGTTCAGCGCCTGCGGCTGCACGGGGCACGACCGGCCGCGCCGCACTGGTAATCCAGTGCGGCTGATCCGGTGCGGCGCGCTCGGCGCTGGGGGGGCTGATCGACCGGCCCGCTCCGGGCGGAAGCGCCCGGAGCGGGCCGGGCCCGGTTACTTCAGGGCGGAATCGGCGGTGGCGCCGACACCCGAGGTAACGGCCTGGGCGGCGGAGTTGGCCGTGTCCTTGACGTTGGAGACGGGCCCGGGCTCGGGCGCCGAGGGCGCGGACGCACCACCGGCGGACGACGACTCCTCCGAGGATCCGGAAGCCTTCGCGTCGTACTGGTAGGTGTCGGTGACCTTGCGCTCCTTGGTGATCTTCCCCGGCGCCGGGGAGACGATCGCCACCGGCAGCGAGCCCAGGCCGTGACCGTGGTGGTCGTCGGCCATCGCGACGGACGCCTGGCCGAGGACCACGACGGACGCGGCGACAGCCACCGCGGCGGCGGCCAGACGAGTACGTGCAGCAGACATCAACTACTCCTTGGAGGCAAGGGGGGCGTACGAAGTCGCCCGGGGAGAAGGGCGGAGGCGGCTGGCTCATTGGCTGGAAGGTCGTCCTTTCCCGGCTGCCGGGCAGGCAGCCGACGGGAAGGACTTGCCGCGGGCAGGATCCGGCGGTGAGTCCGTTTCCTACGGGCAGCCGAGCATGCCGGTCAAATCGTCCGATGAGCAGGCCGGAAAAGATGCCGAACCCCTGTCCTGCGACGGGAATCGCTGTCGACTGACATCCAGTGATCCCGCTCCGCAGGCCGCCCGGACGTCATCCCAAACGGGCGCCGGGGCATCGGAGGAGTGAATTCGACAGCCCCCTGCAACCATCGGACCGCCTCGATGGTCCGCACACACTCGTCGGAGTGAGGCCGGTCCATCGAAAAGTGGTCATCACACCACTTCGAGGGATCCCCGCCGAGGAGCTCCGGAACCGGATCTTCGGCTGTGATCACGCCCACCGCTAGGACCGTCCGGCGGTCATGCCAGACTCCTGCCCGGCACGGCACAGATCCACCACCCGGGCAAGAGTCATCAGACACCGCTGGGTCAGCTTGCGGTTGATGGCCTGCCGGCGCGGGTCGTGCAACGCCAGGTAAATGGCCTCGTGCGAGATATGCATCGTCCGGTCGTCGGGGAACCGGCGCCGTAGCCAGCCAGCGATCTGTTAGGGCGACCAGCTCAGTGCCAGCTTCTCCTCGACGACCGCCCGGAGGGTAGGCAGGACCGGCCAGCCTCGCCGGCTTCGGACGCCGGGCCCTCTGATGCGCCTCCTGGTCCGCCACGGTGGCCCGGCTGGCTGGACCGACCACCCGCCATGACCGAGGAACAGGTACGCCACGCCCGGGACCTGCTCACCCGCCCCGAGAACACCGTCACCTCGATCGCCAAACTCCTCGGCGTCAGCCGGAACACGATCTACAAGTACATCCCCGAGCTGAAGGGCAGCGGCCTCACGCTGGCCGACGCGCCTATCGCCGAGTTGCCGGAGCCGACTCCTCCCACCTGAGCTACGGGTCAGCACAGGCCACTCCGTTGTTTTTCCCGCGAGTACAACTGGGGCTCCGATAAGGAGGACGGACTCGAACTCGTCTTCGAGGTCCTTGCCCGCCGGGGTTCATCGGTGTGAGGAGACGGTTCGTGGCAGAGCCTCGACGGTGGCTGAGGTGTCTGGCGCGGCGGTCAAGCTTCGGAGACCGACATCTTCAATTCCGACAGTCCGCTTGCCTAGTGAACGGTCCACAACTCCCACGGAATAACCGACTCTATGCCTGACCAGCTAAAACGCCGCCTTCAGGTTCGGAACGGCAACAGCCTCTGAGAGGGCGAACGCGTACTACGACGGGGGCGCTTGGCCTTCCCTTGTCAACCGCCGAGCGCAAGGGCTCCCCGGCCAAGGACCACCACGGCGAGCTGTCTCGGCACGGGCGCGTCCCATCATCCCCTGCTGCATACCGGCCTTCCATAGCCCAGACCGACGTACCGTTCGCCCCACGAACGTATTTCCGCCCAAGAGTGGAATCGAGCGCATCACCCGGTCGAGTGACATGCCCCCGGGCGTGACCGCCGCATCGGTGGGCATGCAGCCTATGGCAGCGGGGGCGGTACGGAGGGGGCGAATGCGGTGGCCGGGGAGCTCGGCGAGGGGCGCACGGCGTGGCGGAAGGCCGTGGTGGTCGCGCTGCCCGCCCTGCTGGCCGTGGGAGCCATGGGAGCGGCCATGGCGGACGGCGTGCTGGCGTCGTCCTTCGCGGTGTCCGGCACGGCCTTTCAGGTGTCGGCCGGCTCGCTGTCCAGCAAGGGGCTGGTTTCCTACGTCGATGTCGCCCGGACCACGGATGGCGCGGGGCGGCCCGGAGCCGCTCTCGGTATCGGCGACGCGCGGCTCTCGGACATCTGCCAGGCCGCGCGGATCGACACGCCCGTCGGCCGGGTCACTTTCAAGCTGACGGCCGGCGGCAAGGCGGGGCCGGTGACGGTAAGCAACCTCGTCCTGCACGGTGACGACCTGACCGGCGATGCACGGTTCGGGCAGGCCGAGATCGGGCGGGACGCCTCCACCTTGGACCGGGTTCCCGAAGTCAGGGGCCAGCCGGGCCGCTTCGGGCTCCAGGCCGGCGAGGTGGAAGTGAGCGGGGTCCGCAGCCACTCCTGGTCCGTCACCGGGGGCAACTTCCGTCTCAAGGGGCTCCGGCTCAACGTCAGCATGGACGGACCGGCGTGCTTCTGACCTCCCGCCGCCCCTCCGGCCGCTGCCCCCGCGATCGGCTGCGCGGGTGGCGGCGGACCCGCCCGTTCTGGGCGGGCGTCCTGTTGATCGCCGCGGGCACGGAGTTCCTCGCCGTGCCCCTTGTCCCCTGGAACGTCCTTATCGGGCTCGGATTCGGCGGCATCGCCGCGCTGGGCATCGGCATCGCCCTGATCGTCGCAGGACTGTTCCTGCTGTTCCTTCCCCACACCCGCCACTACGTCGGGATCCACGCCGTCATCCTGTCCGTGTTCTCCTTCGCGGCCAGCAACCTCGGAGGGTTCTTCCTCGGCATGCTGCTGGGGATCGCCGGCGGAGCGATGGGATGCGCCTGGATTCCCACCGCGGCGCCCAATCCTCCCGAGGAACTCTCCCACCGCCCCGGCACGCCGTCTTCGCCGATCCTCTCCGCCGTCCTGCCGGTCGTCCTCCTGACCACCGCCACCGTCCTCCCCGTCCCCGCGCCTGGCCGCCCCGCTTCCCTTGCGGTGCTGTCACCTCCGACGGTCACCACGAGCCGCTTCGCCCCGCAGGGTTTCACCATCGCCGGGATCAGCCGCCTGGCGACCGCCGCCGGCCCCCGTAAGGTCATGGTGCTGCGGATGCGCGCCGCCTCCCTCTCCGACTACCGGCTGCACACCCGCGACAGCGGGCGCGAACTCTCCCTCGCCATTGACGAACTCCGCCTCGGCGGGGAAGCCACCTTGTACCTCACCCGGTTCCACGGTTGCGTCCAGGGCCTGCTGTGCCTCACCTTCGACGCCGACGCTCTGACTGTTCCCCCCGTGGTGCCGCCCTTCGTCTACATGACGGACGTCAGCGGCGACCAAGCCCTCATCGCCAGCGAGACGATCGAGGCTGAAGGGATGCGTCTGAGTACCGTGCCGCCAGGCACCATCTGAAGCCGGCCGTCGCGTCCCTCGCCCCGGCCGGGCGGCGAGGCGGTTGGAACGACCCGGGCTGCCGGCCGCTCATCCGCGTCCCGTGGTCCTCGTCCAACGGCACCTGGCTGGACTTTTCGGCCACCTGGCCGGCGCTCGCGGGACACCTGATGCGACGCGGCTACTGCGTCTTCTCCCTGGACTACGGGCGGATGCCCGACGCCGCGGGCTTGGCCGGCCTCGGACCGATCGCCCACTCGGCCCGCGAACCCGCCTCGTTCGTCGACACGGTCCTCGCGACGGTCCACGCTCGGCAGGTGGACATCGTCGGTCACTCGCAGGGCGGCATGATGCCGCGCTTCTACCTGCGGTTCCTCGCGGCGCTCCTAAGGTTCACCACCTCGTCGGCCTGGCGCCCAGCAGCCACGGCACCACCCTCCTGGGGCTGCACGCGGTGGCAGGCGCTGTCCCCGCAGCCCGCAACCTCCTCCACCACCCCGCGCTGCGCGAGCAACTCGCGGGATCCGACTTCCTCCAAGCGTTCAACCGCGACGGCGACGTGGTGCCGGGAGCGCGGTACACGGTCGTCGCGACGCGTTACGACGAGATGGTTGTGCCCTGTCGCTCCCAGTTCCTCTTGGGACCCGGCGTCGACAACGTCCTGCTCCAGGACGTCTGCCCGCTGGACACGAGCGAGCACTGGGCCCCGGCCCTGGCGGATCCCGTCACCTTCCACCTGGTGACCCAACGCGCTCGACCCGGCTCATGCCACGCCGACCACCTGCGCGACGGGTGGTGAGACGGCCGTGCCGGGCAAGTAGGGCTGCCGACGCCCGCCGCGATTCCCGTCACTCAGCCGCCGGGGGTCGGCGCGGGATTCAGTCCGAGCGTTGGCGCCGGGTTGGCAGACAAGGATCGCCTTCACCTGCCGGAAAAGTACGGCTCGCAGAAAGGCGCTTGCACATGGCTGCGATCTGCGCGATCGACGGGGAATGGGACCTCACGACCCTGGCGGCCCAGGCGCACGCGGAAGAAGGCTTGGAGTGGGCGGTCGCGGCCGACGCGGCCCTCGTGCGTGCGCACCAGTACGCGGGCGGCCCGTCCAAAAAAGTCCTGGCAGGCGAGCCGGTGGTCATGTCCCCGAGCTACTCGAGGGCGAGGTTACAACGAAGATCCACACGGCTGCCGATGGCCGTTGCTGCCTGCCGCGTTTCGTCCTCGCGCTTGGGCACGTCGGAAAGGCGCCGGTCTTCGAGCGGGTCATGGTGATAAGCGGGTACCGCGGCCCGTTGGGTGCCCTCTGGTCAGAGAGGATCTGGTCCTCGCTGACAAGGCGTATTCGCCCCGCGCTATCCGCGAATACCTACGACGGCGCGGAATCAAGGGCATCCCGTCCCTCGCCGACCAGCATGTACATCGCGGGAGACGCGTCGGCCATGGCGGCCCGGTACCGCCTTCGACCGCGAGGTCTTCCGCCCAATGTGCTGTACCGGCGACCGTTGCGCCAGATGATACGGACCCCGTCCGGGAGCCCCCACAACACCGGCCGCAGCGATCTCGGGCGGACCGGATGTCTGGCTTCAGGCCCAGTTGAAGCAGCCGAATGTGACCCTGCGCAGACACGAACAAATGAATGATCATTCATCACAACGGTAATTCCGATCAATGGATGGATCTGACGTTATATGGATATCTAGGTCTGTTGAGAGGGATATTCGCGTCCGCTGCGGTATTGGGGGGTTACATGGAGTTCTGGGACACGTTGGTCTCTTCGTCCGGGGAAGCGATCGCTCTGGTCGGAATGGCGTGCCGGTTGCCGGGGGGGATCGACGACCCACGCGGGCTGTGGGAGGCGCTGGCCGAGGGGCGGGACCTGGTCAGCCCGGCCCCGCCGGAGGGCCGGTTCGACCCGGCGCGGCTATGGGACCCAGATCCCGAGCGGCTGGGCAGGAGTTACACGTTTGCGGGAGGGTACCTGCGGGACGTCGCGGCCTTCGACGCGGCGTACTTCCGCATCTCTCCGAGCGAGGCCAGGCGGATGGACCCGCAACAACGGCTGCTGCTGGAGCTGACGGCGGAAGCGTTCGACGACGCGGCCGTCGATCCGGCGGGCCTCGCCGGTTCCGACACGGCGGTCTTCGTCGGGGTGTCGGACATGTCCTACGGCAGCATGCAGATGACCCGGCCGGAACAGATCAGCGGGCACACTATGAGCGGCAACGCGCTGTCGCTCACCGCCAACCGCGTCTCCCTCGCCTTCGATCTGCGCGGTCCGAGCATGGCGGTGGACACCGCCTGCTCCTCCTCGCTGGTGGCCGTCCACCAGGCGTGCGAGGCACTGCGCTCGGGCCGTTGTGGGTCCGCTATCGCGGGCGGAGTGAACGTCCTGGTCAACCCGCTCGCGTTCGTGGGCTTCTCGCGGGCCTCGATGCTGTCACCGAAGGGACGGTGCGCACCGTTCTCCGCGGGAGCGACCGGTTACGTGCGGTCCGAGGGCGGCGGGGTGGTGCTGATGAAGCGGCTGGCCGACGCCGTGGCCGCGGGGGACCGCATCCACGGGGTGATCGTCGCCAGCGGCGTCAACAGCGACGGCGGTACGTCGGGACTGGCGACGCCCAGTGCCGAGATGCAGCGGCGGCTGCTGGAAGAGGTGTACGGACGGGCCGGGATCGGTGCGGACGACCTGGTGTACTTCGAGGCGCACGGCACCGGTACCCCGGTGGGTGACCCGGTGGAATGCGAGGCGATCGGGCAGGCGCTGGGCGTGCGACGCGCGACCGGAGCCCTGCCGATCGGGTCGGTGAAGTCCAACCTGGGCCATGGAGAGCCGGCTTCGGGCGTGACGGGGCTCCTCAAGGGCGTCATGGTGCTGCGGCACGGCCGGATCCCGGCCAGCCTGCACGCCGCCCCGGCCAACCCGGACATCGACTTCGCCGCCCTCAATCTCGCCCCGGTCACCGGGCCACAGCCGCTGACCGTGTCGTCCCCGGGCGTCGTGGGCGTGAACAGCTTCGGCTTCGGCGGGGCCAACGCCCACGTCGTACTGGCCGGTTCTCCCCAGGAGCCCCCGCCCGGCGTACGCTCCAAGGGGCCGCTGCCCCTGGTCGTCTCGGCACGCACCGGGCAAGCACTCGCCGAGGCCGCCACCGCGATGGCCGGGCGGCTGGAGGAGGCGGGGGACGAGGCGTTCCACGACGTGTGCTGGACGGCGACCTGCCGCCGGGGCCGCCACGAGCATCGGGCCGCCGTGCTCGCCGACACCCCCGAGGACGCCGCCCGGCAGCTGGCCTCACTGGCGGCTGACGGCGTGGTGACGGACGCGGTCGAGGTACGTTCGGGCGGCGCGGGCCGGGTGGCCTTCGTCTTCTCCGGGAACGGCAGCCAGTGGGACGGCATGGCCGCTGATCTGATGGCGGCCGAGCCCGCCTTCCGGGCCGGTGCCGAAGAGGCGGACGCTCACCTGCGGCCCCTGCTCGGCTGGTCCGTCACCGAGCTTCTGGCCGCGCCGCCCCCGCAGGACGGCGAGCGGCCGCAGCGGCCTATGACCGACACCCTGTACGCACAGCCCGCGCTGTTCACGCTCCAGGTGGGACTGGTGAGGCTGCTGGAGTCCTACGGAGTACGTGCCGGCGCGGTGGTCGGCCACAGCGGAGGAGAGCTGACCGCCGCCTACGTCTGCGGGGCGCTCGACGCCGCCTCTGCGGCGCGTGCGGTCGTCGAGCGTAGCCGTGCCCAGGCCGCGACAGCGGGAACCGGCCGCATGGCGGTGGCGGCCCTGAGCCCGGAGGAGGCAATCGAGGCCATCGCGGCGTACGACGGGCTGCTGGAGATCGCCGCCGTCAACAGCGCCCGCGACGTCACCCTCTCCGGAGAGGGCGAGGCCCTGCGGAGCCTGGGCCGTGCGCTGGTGTCGCGGGACGTCGCCTTCCGCGAACTGCCGGGTGACTACGCCTTCCACACAGCGGCCATGGACGGCGTGGAGCAGGAGCTGCGCCGGGCGCTCACGGACCTGGTGCCGGGAGAGCCCCGGATCCCGATGTACTCGACCGTCACTGGACAGCGGGTGCGGCCCGGGGGGCTCGACGCAGAGTACTGGTGGCGCAACATGCGCTGCCGGGTCCGGTTCGCGGACGCCGTCCGCGAACTGGCCGCCTGCGGACTCGCGGCGGTCGTGGAGATCGGGCCGCAGCCGACCCTGCGCGGCGCGCTGTCACGGCTCGCGGCCGAGCGCCCGCAGGCGCCGTTCACGGTGGTGCCGGCCATGGACAGGTCCACCGCCGGTCCGCTGGGCGTGCGGCAGGCGGCCGCCCGGGTGCTGGCATGCGGCAGCCCGGACGCGGACCCGCGAGCCCTGTTCCCCGTCCCCGGCCGGGTGACGGACCTGCCGGCCTACCCCTGGCAGCATGAACGGCACTGGCACGGCGCACCGGAGGACTGGACCCGCGTCAGCGGCGACGGCGTGCTCGTCCACCCCCTCCTCGGCGAACGGCTGCCCACCCTGGAGCCCGCCTGGTACGCGACGGTCGAGCGCACGCGCACCCCGTGGCTGGGGGACCACAACGTCGGCGGCGCGGTGGTCATGCCGGCGACCGGCTACGTGGAACTGGCGCTCGCGGCCGGCCGCGAGGTCTTCGCGGGACCGGTCGAACTGGACACCATCGACATCCCCCGGGGCCTGCCCCTGCCGTGGGACGCGACCATGGACGTGCGGCTGCAGACGTCGCTGTCGGACGAGGACGGCATTTGGCGCGTCGCCAGCCGCACCGGCGAAATGGGCCCCTGGCGCATGCACGCCCGTGGCCGGGCCCGCCGCCTGGCCACCCCCACCCCGCCGCGGGACCTCGATCTCGCGGCGGTGCGTGCCCGCATGACCAGCCGCATGGACGCGGAGCAGCTCTACGCCATGCTCACGAGAGCGGAGCTGCGCTACGGGCAGACCTTCCGGGCCCTGCGGGACATCCACTTCTGCGACCAAGAGGTCCTCGCCTCGTACCACTGCTCGCCCTCCGAGGACGGCTATGGAGGCTATATGGCCTTCCCCCCGCTGCTCGATGCCGCATGGCACTCCTGCGCAGCGTTGCTGAGCGACGCCCAGACGGCATACCTGCCCTCGGCGATCGGCCGGGTACGGGTGTGGCGGACGCCGCCGCCCACCGGGTGGGTCCACCTGCGTCAGCGGTTGCGGACACCGCGCGAAGTCGTTTGCGACATCACGGTCGCCGACGACACCGGCGCCGTCGCCGTCACCATGGACGGCTGCCGGATGCAGAGCATTCCGGCGCGAGCGGCCGACGACGCGGCGGAATACATCACGGTGCTGCGCGCCGCGCCGCTGCCCGGCCGACAGCCGGACCCCTTGCCGCCCATCGCCCCCGGAGCCATGCTCGCGGCAGCACAGGCGGAGCTCGACAGCCTTCGCGCCGATGGGTCGGACGCCCGCCATGCACGGGCCGTCCGTATCTGGCGGGGTGGCACGGGCCAGGCGATTTGCAAGGTGTTCCGGACCTTGGTGGGCGGAAGGGAGGAGTTCACACTGGAGGACTTGTTCCAGGCCGGTGTCGAGCGCGGGCAGGAACGCTATCTGTGGATGCTGATCAGCATGGCTGAGCGTTTCGGGAACCTGCGACGCGACGGCGAAGCCTGGCGTTTCGTTTCCTCCGCCACAGATGCCCCCGTCCGGGACTTCTTGCTGTCGGTCCCGGACAACGTTCCGTCCAGCGTGCTCAGCGTTCGTGCACTTCTCCACACCCCCGATGTGCTGTGCGGCAAGCGGGATCCGATGGAGCTGTTCGTCGAGGGTGCTGAGCTGGTGCAGCAGTTCTACGACGTTGAGCCGGTCGTCATGCTGCACAACCGCTTCGCGCGGGCGCTGTTGAGGAAAGTCGTGGAAGCCTGGCCCGCAGACCGGCCGCTGCGCGTCCTGGAGGTGGGTGCGGGCACGGGGGGGCTCACCGCATGGCTGCTGCCGGTGCTGCCCGCCGACCGCACCCGCTACGTCTTCACCGACGTCTCGCCCATGTACTTCGCCGCCGCCCAAGCTCGCTTCGCCGAATCCGATTGCCTCGAATACCGGCCGCTGGACCTCGACGCCGACCCTGTGGAACAGGGCTTCGAACCGGCAGGCTTCGATGTCATCGTGGCCGGCTTCTCACTGCACACGGCGAAGGGCCTCAGTGCTGCTGTGCGGCGACTGGCGACGCTGTGTGCTCCGGGCGGGCATCTGCTCGCCGTCGAGGTCCACAACCCCCAGATGCTCGTACCGATCTTCGGAGCACTGGAAAGCTTTTGGAGCCACGAGGGCGACGAGCTGCGACCGGAGTCGCTCCTGCTTTCACGGGACCGATGGCCGTCGATCCTGCGGGAGAACGGCTTCGACGACGTCGTGCAGACCGGTGCCGCGGGCCCACCGATCAGCGAAGAGTTCTCCGTACTGATGGCACGCAGGCAAGGAACCGTTCCGCCTGCCGCCCCCGTGGCCGCCTCGGCGCAGCCTGCCGAACCGCTGCCCTGGCTTCTGGTCACCGAAGACGACTCGGAACGGAACCTGACACAAGCGCTCACCGACAGGCTGCTCGCGGCAGGCAGCCCGCATGTTCGCGTCCTGCCGGCCGCCGACGCACGCGCGGGCACGTACCCCGCACGGGACGCCCATCCCGCCCGCTGGGGAATCGCCTACCTGCTCAGCGCGGAAGAGGACCGGCGTGTGGAGGAGGGGACACCGGAGGAAGTGGTCGACCTCGCGCTGAACCGCCTGGCCACCCTGCGCGCGATCGCCCGGGACCGCGGCACGGGCGGCGGCCTCGATGCGCACCGCTTCGTGCTCGTCAGTCATCCCACCGGAGCCCTTCCGGCGCCCGAGCGCCCGGAGTTCCCGGGACAGGCCGCTGCCTGGGGTGCCGCCCGGGTCATGGCCGCCGAACTGCCGGCGCTGTCCGTCGCGCGAGTGTCCCTGGAGCGCGGCGCCGACCCGGACACGGACGCCCTGCGGCTGGTGGCCGAGCTGCAACCGGCCCATGAGGAGAACGAGGACGAAGTCGTTCTCACCCGGGGTGGTCGGTTCGTCCCCCGAGTGATCCACGCACCGCGGACCGTCGAGCTGCACGACGGCACGGCCACCAGCCACCGCCTGACGGTCGACCGCGTCGGGCTGGGGTACCGGCTCGCCTGGGACCAGGCCCCCACGCCGCGGCCCGGCCCCGGTGAGGTAACCATCGCGCTACGCGCCGTCGCCCTCAACTACCGTGACGTTCTCGTGGTGACGGGGTTGCTTCCCGCCTTGGCCGAGGAAGGTCTGGCCTCCGAGGAGTTCCTGGGCATGGAGGGCTCGGGCGTGGTGACCGCCGTCGGACCCGGCGTCACCGGCATCGCCGTCGGGGACCGCGTCTACGGAGTCATGTACGCCGGGACCAGCCACACTTGCGTCCCCGCGCATGTGGTGCGCAGGATCCCCGAAGGCATGACGTTCACCGAGGCCGCCACCCTGCCCGTGGCGTTCCTCACCGCTCAGCGCGGCCTGGAGACACTGGCACGCCTACGCAAGGATGAAACGGTGCTCGTGCACGGAGGCGCGGGCGGGGTCGGCCTGGCTGCCCTCCAGCACGCGCACCTCATCGGAGCGAAGGTGATCGCGACCGCCGGCTCCCCCGTCAAACGGGACCTGCTGACCGTGCTCGGCGTCGAGCACGTCTTCGACTCCCGCGACCTGCGCTTCGCGGACCAGGTACGTGAGCTCACCGGAGGCCGCGGCGTCGATGTCGTCCTCAACTCCCTCAGCGGCGAAGCCGCCGCACGCAGCATGGAGGTCCTGGCCCCCGGCGGACGCTTTGTGGAGCTGGGCAAACGTGATCTATACGCCAACAGTCGCATGCAGGTCAAGCCCCTGGCCGACAACGCCTCACTGCACGTCATGGACCTCGGCCGACTCGCCTTCCGTCTTCATGAGCTCCTGCCCGCAGTGGAGAACCTGCACGAGCGCGTGCGCACAGGGGCCTACCGGCCTCTCCTGCACCAGGCGTATCCGGCCACGCGCGCTCAAGACGCCTTCCAGCTGCTCCAGCATTCCCGGCACATCGGCAAGGTGCTCCTCACCTTCGACGAACCGGTGCCCGTCAGTACCTCCCCCGAGCCGGAGGCACCGGATCCGCAGGGCAGCTACCTGGTCGTGGGAGGGCTCAGCGGCCTCGGCGCGCGCACGGCCGTGCATCTCGCCGAGCGCGGCGCCCGGCACTTGGCGCTGGTCGGCCGCCGGGGCATGGAGAGTCCCGAGGCCCGGTCCGTCCTCGCCCGGCTGGCCGCACACGGCGCCACGGTGAACGTGCACGCCGCGGACGTCACCGACACAGAGGCCATGCGTGAGATCATGCGGCAGACCGACACAGCCGAACACCCCTTGCGCGGCATCATCCACTCCGTCCTGCACTTGGAGGACGGCGAACTCACAGACCTCAGCGACGAGCACGTCCGGGCGGTCCTGGCCCCCAAAATGGCCGGCACCCTGATCCTCGACCAGTGCACCCGCGGGAAGGAAGTCCCGCTGACGGTGTACTCCTCCCTGAACGCATGGATCGGCAACCACCATCAGGCGAACTACGCGGCCGCGAACCTCTACACCGAAGCCTTCACCCGCAAGCGCCGCCACCAGGGACAACCCGGCATGGCCATCGCCTGGGGAGCGATCGGCGAGACCGGCTACGTCGCCCGCCGGGGCCTCACAGCCGCCGTCGCCATGGCCGGACTAATGCCCGTCTCCCCCGACCAGGCCTGCGCCGCGCTCGACCACCTGCACGCTCACAACAGGGACGTCGCCGCCTACGCCCGCTGCGACTGGTCAGGCATGACGGTCCTGGCTCCTTCGGTGACCCGGCCCCGTTTCCGCTCCGTCGTCCCTCCGCCCCTCCCCGGAACCGGTTACCGGCTGGAGGAACTACTCACCCGGCTCGACGGCGTACCGCCCGAGGAAGCACTGCAGATCATGGAAGAGGCCTTCATCGCCCTAGTCGCGGACATCCTGCAGATGCCCGCCGAACAGATCGATCCGACCAAGCCGCTGAGGGAGTACGGTATGGACTCCCTGATGGCCATGGAAGTGATGTCGAAGGTGCGCAAGAGCTTCCAGTACGACGTCCCCGTCATGGAAGTACTGCACAGCGACGGCTCCGTCCGCGGCATCAGCGAAACCCTCCTCTCCAAACTCACCGCAGGCCAGACCGCCCCCGGCCGCGTCCTCCGGGCCGAGCAGCCGGTGCCGTCATCAGGCGACAGGCCAACGTTCTGAGGGAATGCTGTCGGACACAGGCCTCGGAGCCAACTCGGAAGGCTCATCAGCATCCTGGACTCACAGCCCGTCCACGGATTCTCCAGCTCGTCCAGGTCCTCGCGGAGGACCTGGACGTCACCTTCGGCGGAGTCCTCGCGGTCGAGCCACACGTGCTGGCCGTCCCCCGTGACCGTCAGCCCGGCGCGGTCGCGCTCCGGACGGCCATGTTCCACCCACTGGCAGTAGGCGGCTTTGGCCTCGTCCCACAGCCGACGGGGCTCCTACTGCTCGACCTCGTACTCGCTCTGCCCGAGAACGTACTCGGCGGTGGCCCAGGAGGAGCGATCAGTGGAGAACAGCCACAAGGTCGCCTCCTCAGAACCGTCATCGGCCTCGCCCAGGCGGTGCCAGGCATCGCGGACGGCGGTGTCGACCCAGAACAAGGCGTCCGCGTCGTCGCTGACGTCGCGCGGGTTCACGGCAGTACGGTTGGGGGGCGCCGTCTTCATGGTGGTAGAAGTCGCGCACCACCCGCCATGCGCCCGGCTGGGTGCGGGTGCGCATGAACGCGGGGTAGCCGGCGAACCGGTCACAGGCCCGGCCGTCGTTTCGGTAACCGGGAAACCATCGCTATGCTCCTGCGTCGACCGGACGCCCGCTCGTTCTTCTGGCCGCACGCGTCTGGACGGTGAGGTTGATAGCTGTTTGCGGTCGGGATCGTTCGGCGCGACGAAGGTCTGGACGACGGGTGAGGCCCCCTCAAGGTGGACGCTCAACTGCCGAGTGGGCCGGCGGTGCTCCATGCTCGACCCAGCGGTGGGACCGGTCTTCAACCTGTTGCCTGCCTGACGGCCCGTCAGAAAAGTCAGCAAGTGGTCAGCATGAGTCCTGTGAAACCTGCCACACGCCGCCCGAACATGCGACTGGTTGTAAACTCAAGGGAACGCCCTTGACCTGCGAAAACGCAGGCAGGGAGCCTACTCACGGGAGTACCTCCATGTACCGCACCATGATGAAGTCGAAGATCCACCGCGCCACCGTCACCCAGGCCGACCTGCATTACGTGGGGTCCGTGACCGTGGACGCCGATCTGATGGACGCCGCCGATCTGCTGCCCGGGGAGAAGGTGGACATCGTCGATATCGACAACGGCGCGCGGTTGTCCACCTATGTGATCGAGGGGCCGCGTGGGTCGGGTGTGATCGGGATCAACGGGGCGGCGGCCCGGCTGGTCAGTCCTGGGGATCTGGTGATCCTCATCGCCTACGGGGTGATGGAGGACGCCGAGGCCAAGGCGTTCGAGCCGCGGGTGGTGTTCGTCGACGAGCGGAACGCCGTGGTGGACCTGGGGGCCGATCCGGCGGCGGTGCCGGAGGGGGCGGGGTTGCTGCGCGGGGACCGGGTCGCGGGCGCGTAGCCGGTGCGTGGGGTCAGGGCATAGGCCGTGCGCCGGCCGCTTCCGTCAGGGCCCTGACCGACAACAGGCCCTGGGCACGCACCCGTTCGTCGTCCGAGGGGCGGCAGCGGCCCGTCGACGGGTCGAATTCGGCCATGATCACGCCCGCGTGGTCGGCCGCCGGCTCGTCGAGCCGGGCCGGCCAGCCGCGGCCGGTGAGCGCGGTCAAAGCCTCGCGGGAGTGCTCCGGGCCCATCAGGGTGTCCTCGGTCCCGTGCGCCAGCCGGACGGGCACCGGGGTGACAGGCCCGGCGGCCGCGTCGGCCAGGTCGGTCAGCGGCGGTGTCCCGGTCGTCCGCGCCGGCAGGTCGTAGCGGGACGCGAGGCCCACGACGGCCGCCGGGCGCCAGCCGTCGACGACGTCCGGGCGGAGCGCGACGCCGAGGGCCGCCGAGGCCCCGGCGGACCAGCCGGCCAGGACGATCCGGTCCGGATCGCCGCCGTACGCCGCCGCGTTCGCCCGGCACCACGCCAGCGAGCCGAGCAGCGCGGCTCGTCCGGCGTCGCGCGCGTCGGCCCGCCAGTCCGGTACGGCCACGACCGCGCCCCGCGCGGCGACCTCCCGCGCCAGGGGGGCCAGTACGCCCCGGTCGTCGGGGCTCGTGCCGTGCCACAGCAGCACCACCGGCAGTCCGGTGTCCGGCCCTTCGGGGCGGTGGACGTCGACGTCCTTGCCCTGCGGCGTCCGGGCGAGGTGGAGCTGCGGCGCGGGGAGCGGGGGCATGACGGCCTTTCCTGAGGACGACGTGACTGCTGTGACGCTCGCGGACGTTACCAGCCGGTTGGGCAAGGAAAGGACGGTTCCAGGGCGCTCGTGACGCCGGCCCGCGCCCCCCACTCGTACCGCGGTCCCGGCGCGCCACCGCCGTCTCGCTGTCCGTGACCGGGTGGCTGCGCCGAGTCGCGCATCCGGAAGGGCCGGGTCATGCTGAAACCGCCGGCAGCACTCCGTGGCGTACGAGCGAGGGCGGTGACCATGACTGAGACAGCTCTCCGACGGCGTACGCGCCAGAGCCCCGCGACGGCCGGACTGTTCGCACGGCTCGCGGCACTGCCCGACGGGCCCGAGCGGACCCGGCTGCGGCAGGAACTGATCGCCGCGTGGCTGCCCATGGCCGAGCGCATCAGCCTGCGCTACCGGTCCAGCGGCGAGAGCCCGGCCGATCTCCGGCAGGTGGCGGCGCTGGCGCTGGTCCGCGCCGTCGACCGGTTCGATCCGGACCGCGGCTTCGCCTTCGAGTCGTTCGCCGTCCCCACCATCAACGGTGAACTCAAGCGGCACGTGCGCGACCACGTGTGGTCGCTGCACATCCCCCGGCGCGACCAGGAACTGCGGGCCGCCGTCCGCGCCGCGCGGTCGCGGCTGGAGCAGAAGGGCGCCGGGACGCGCGTCACCGAGGCCGCCCTGGCCGAGGAGGCCGGACTGACCGAGGCGGAGGTCCGGCGCGGTATCGACGCGGACGGGGTGCACCACACCCTCTCCCTGGACCACCCCATCGACGGCGCGGGCGAACTGCCGCTGGCCGACACCCTGGGCCGGGTGGACCGCGCGCTGGACCTGGTGATCGACCGGCAGTCGCTCCGGCCGCTGCTCGACGCGCTCCCCGAACGCGAGAAGTCGGTCCTGTACTGGCACTTCTTCGGCAACCTCACCCAGCAGCAGATCGGCGCCCGGCTGGGGGTGTCGCAGATGCAGATCTCGCGGATCCTCAGCCGTACCTGCGCCCACCTGAGGCGGCAGCTGCTCGCGCCCGTCTGATCCGGGCGGCTCCGGGCACACGTACGTCATCGAACGGCATTCAGCGGCATCAAGCATTCAACGGCATTCAACTGCATTCAACTGCATCGAACGAGGTTCACCACCATGACGTCACAGCACACGCACCTGACCCCCGACCTGCCGCCCGTCGTCGAGGTGCCGGACCTCCCCGGCGCGCAGGGCCCGCGCCCGTCCGGCGCGCCCCGGCGGCGCGGGGAGCGGAGTGACGCGGGGGACGACGGGGGGAGCGCCGGGTCCCGGCCGTCCCGGCCCGCCGAGCGGGAGCGGAGCGGGAACGAGCGTGGCGCCCATCACGAGGGTGATGGGCGCCACGGGTGCGCGGGGGAGGGTTCCGGCGGCTGACTGTGACCCGCCCCGCGCGGTCGCGGTCCGGTGAACCGCGGTCCTGGGAGGAAATCAGTCGGCGACGCAGGTGTTGCCGAAGGTGGGGTTCAGCAGGGCGATGATGTCGATCGAGTTCCCGCACAGGTTGATCGGCAGGTGGATCGGCACCTGGATGGTGTTGCCGGAGATCACGCCGGGGGAACCCACGGCCGCTCCATTGGCGTTGGAGTCGGCTACTGCGACGCCCGAGGCGCCGGAGACGACGGCGCCGGCGGCGGCGGTCATGAGGACTGCCTTGGCGATACGCGACATGGCTGAAGCCTTTCTAAGGGGTGTTGAGCGTCAATTGTGACCGGGGTTTCCAGTGGGGATGCACCAAAATGGGCCAGTGAAGCCTCAATTAACCCATTGAGGGCAATAAGTCAGATGTGATGCCCGGGAATTGAGGGGGCGCCCGATACGTGGGAGCATGGCGGGCCGTCGTAGGCGGCCCGCCTCCGCATGGGCTCTCCGGTGTGTATGTCCAGCGTGGAGGCGCCTTGCGTTCGCCGGGGCGGGTTTGGTAATGGAGCCGGGCTTCCGTACAGTTTCCCGGAAGCCTCAATCGAACGTATGGACTGGAAACAACAGCGGCTATGACGGTCACAGAAGAGAGCCGCGGCGACGCCCGGGGCACCGCCGAGGGGGCGGGCATCGCCCCCGAGCGCCTGGCGATCTGCCTGGACGTGCTCAAGGAGCTCGACGAGCTGCCGATCGACCACCCGGACGCGATCGCCGTCCGCCGGGCCACCTCGGGCATCTACCGCACGGTCAAGCAGCGCCGCCGCCAGGAGCGCCGGGCCGCCAAGACCGCCCACGACCGCCAGGTCACCGAGGCCACGGCCACCGGCTCCGCCGACCGCATCGACGACGAGACGCAGGGCATCCTGCCCAGCTCCAGCACCCTCGGCGAGATAGCCGGCATCCTGGAGCGCCCCCGCTCCTGCTACATCTGCAAGACCCGCTACGTCGAGGTCGACGCGTTCTACCACCAGCTCTGCCGTCCCTGCGCGGCCGAGAACCGCGCCCGGCGCGACGCCAGGACCGACCTCACCGGCCGCCGGGCGCTGCTCACCGGCGGTCGCGCCAAGATCGGCATGTACATCGCGCTGCGGCTGCTGCGCGACGGCGCGCACACCACCATCACCACCCGGTTCCCGAACGACGCCATCCGCCGCTTCAAGGCGATGCCGGACAGCGACGAGTGGATCCACCGGCTGAAGGTCGTCGGCATCGACCTCCGCGACCCCGCGCAGGTCGTGGCGCTCGCCGACAGCGTGGCCGCCGAGGGCCCGCTCGACATCCTGATCAACAACGCGGCCCAGACCGTACGCCGGTCGCCGCGCGCCTACAGCGAGCTCGTCGCCGCCGAGTCGGCGCCGCTCCCCGCCGGCGCGCTGCCGGCGGCCGAGGTGATCGGCGCGTTCGGCAGCGGCGCCGTGGACGCCGTGGCCGCGCTCCCCACCGGGAACGGCGACGGCCTGACCGCCCAGGACGTCACCGACCTCGCGCTGGTCTCCGGCTCCGCCTCGCTCGCCCGCATCGAGGCCGGCACGGCGATCGACGCCGGCGGCCTGGTCCCCGACCTGGACGCCACCAACAGCTGGATCCAGACCGTCTCCGAGGTCGACCCCGTCGAGCTGCTGGAGGTCCAGCTCTGCAACTCGACCGCGCCGTTCATCCTCATCAGCCGGCTGCGCCCGGCGATGGCCGCCTCCACGGCCCGCCGGAAGTACGTCGTCAACGTCTCCGCCATGGAGGGCGTCTTCAGCCGCGGCTACAAGGGCGCCGGCCACCCGCACACCAACATGGCCAAGGCCGCGCTCAACATGCTCACCCGCACCAGCGCCGACGAGCTGCTGGAGACCGACGGCATCCTGATGACCGCCGTCGACACCGGCTGGATCACGGACGAGCGCCCGCACCCCGACAAGGTGCGGCTCGCCGAGGCGGGCTTCCACGCCCCGCTCGACCTGATCGACGGCGCCGCCCGCGTCTACGACCCGATCGTGCGCGGCGAGGAGGGGGAGGACCTGTACGGGTGCTTCCTCAAGGACTACCGGCGCGCCGACTGGTAGTCGTCGGGGCGGAGGAGTGACCGGACGGGCCGGGGCGCGGGAAGCGTCCGGCCCGTCCGGCGTTTCGCGGGGTGACGGGCTCGCCGTCCGTCACCCGTCTACGCCCTGTCCCGGTCCCCGTCCCGGGAACGGAGTTTGCGGGTCACCGGGAAGCGCACCCCCCCGCCCCACAGCGCCGCGCACGACAGCGCGCCCCAGCCCACCGACACCGCCACCGCGCCGGCCCGGCGGGCCGGTCCCGGCAGGGAGCGGCCCAGGAGTACCGCGTCGCCGAAGTCCGCGGCGATCCGCAGCAGCGTGGCCGTGCGCAGGGCCGCGCCCTCCGGCGCGAGGAGCATCGCCAGTCCGCAGGCCGCGTCGCGCCAGGCCAGCGGGGCCAGCGAGACGTGGACGGCGGCCGTGTCCGGGAGGCCCGAGGGGGCGCCGAGCAGCCGTGGGCGGCGGGTCACCGCCAGTCCGTAGACGGCGGTCGTCGCGCCGATCGCGCGCAGGAGTCCGGTCCGCATGCCGCCAGTCTTCCCCCGAGGCGGCCATACGGCACCCGGGCGCGGTGGGTCAGGTGGCGCGGACGGTTCGGGCGACGGGGTGCAGGGCCGCGTACTCGAGGGGCGCCGACGGGTCGATGGACACGTCCAGCGGGGCGGGCTCCGCGCCCGCGCGGACCAGCAGGTCGCCGACGGCCGCGATCATCGCGCCGTTGTCGGTGCACAGCCGCAGCGGCGGGACGCGCAGGTCCACGCCGGCCGCGGCGCAGCGCTCCTCGGCCAGGGCGCGCACCCGGGAGTTGGCGGCCACGCCGCCGACCACCACCAGAGTGCCGACGCCGTGTTCGACGCAGGCGGCGACGGCCTTGCGGGTGAGGACGTCGGCGATGGCCTCCTGGAGGGAGGCGGCGCCGTCCGCGACCGGCAGCGGCCGGCCCGTCGCGCGGTGCCGCTCGGCCCAGCGGGCGGCGGCGGTCTTCAGGCCGGAGAACGAGAACGTCCACGGGTCGTCGCGCGGCCCGGTCATCGGGCGGGGGAAGGCGACGGCGCGCGGGTCGCCGTCCCGGGCCGCCCGGTCCACGGCGGGGCCGCCCGGGTAGGGCAGCCCGAAGACGCGCGCGACCTTGTCGAAGCACTCGCCGGCCGCGTCGTCGAGGGTGTCGCCCAGGTGGACGATCGGGTCCCGGGCCAGGTCGCGGACCAGCAGCAGCGAGGTGTGGCCGCCGGAGACGATCAGCACCACGCACGGGTCGGGCAGCGGCCCGTGCTCCAGGGTGTCGGCCGCGACGTGCCCGGCCAGGTGGTGCACCCCGTACAGCGGGACGCCCAGCGAGTAGGCCAGCCCCTTCGCCGCGGCCACGCCGACCTGCAGCGCCCCGGACAGCCCGGGCCCGGTCGTCACCGCGACCGCCCCGATGTCCGCCATCGTCAGACCGGCGTCGGCCAGCGCCTGGTGGACCACCGGCGTGGCGGAGTGCACATGGGCGCGGGCGGCGATCTCCGGGACCACGCCGCCGTACCGGGCGTGCTCGTCCATGCTGGACGCCACCGCGTGCCCCAGCAGCTTCCCGTCCCGGACGAGACCGGCGCCGGTCTCGTCGCAGGACGATTCGATGCCCAGCACCACCGGTGAACGTCCCACGCTTCTTCCTCCTGCCGCCTGATGTGTAGTTGCACATCGTACGCAAGAGGGGCTGCCGGGTGCGCTGCCGACGGGTGCGGGCAGGCGGTCGCCATGGCCCTGCACCGGATACGGATCGGTCTCGCCGACCCGTCCGAGGAACACCGCACCGCCGTCCTCGGGATCCGACTGGGCATCCTCCAGGGGGAGATGGGGCAGGTGGCGGAAGGGGTGGAGAGCCTCGTCGCCGCACGGCACCTCTGGCGGCGGCCGGCCGCCGCCGACCCCGAGGAGTACGGGCCCGGCCACGCGCGCTCCCGACTCCGCCTCGGGCAGCTCCTCGTCGAGGCGGGACGGACCGAGGAGGCGGTGGAGGCCACCGGGGAGGCGGTCGTCCGCTGGCACACCCTGCGCCGGGAACGCCCCGGCGCCCACGGGCCCGAGCTCGCCGCCGTGCTGACCGTCCACGCCTCGCTCCGATGGCCGGCGGGCGACCTCGGCGGCGCGCTGGAGGCGACGGGAGAGGCGGTGGAGATCTACCGGGGGCTCACGGGCGTTCTGCCGGACGTGGTGGACCGGCTGCACCCCGTCCTGGAGCTCCAGGCACGGGTGCTCCTCCACAGGGCCGGGACCGGGAGGCGGAGGCGGTGGCGCGCCGGTTGGGGGCGCATCCCGCCGGGGGTGGGGGGCGGGGCGTTCTGACGTGGCCGGGAGGCCGTCGGGGGCCGAAGTCGGGCCCGGGGCCGGGGCGGACGTGGTGGTGCGGTGGCTCAGGGCGTGCCCCGCCACCGGCGTGGGGGGCGGGGCGTTCCGACCCGGCCGGGGCGGTCGCCGCCGGACGGGCGAGCCACCGCCGACAGCGCCGCCACGGCCGCGACGCAGCCGCCGAGCGCCATCAGTACGGGCGGGGACGTGCGGTCCAGCACCCCGCCCCCGGCGAACGCCCCCAGCGAGAACGTCGCCTGGAACGCCGCGGTGAACAGGACCGACGCCGCCTCCGGGGCGTCCGGCGCCGCCCGGACGAACAGCGCCTGCGAGGCCCCCGGCACCGCGCCGTACGCCGCGCCCCACACGGCCAGCAGGACCAGCGCCCCGGCCGGGCCGCCGCCCAGCACCGGCAGCAGCAGCGTCGCGGCCGCGAGCAGGCCGGCCGCCGCCCCGAAGACGTACCGCGGGTGCCGGGCCGCCCGGGCACCGCCGAGGAAGTTGCCGAGGACGCCCGCGGCGCCGTACGCGAGCAGGAACGCGGTGACCGGCCCGCCACCCAGGCCGGTCACCCGTTCCAGAAACGGGGTCACGTAGGTGTACGTCCCGAAGTGGGCGAGGACGACGAGGAACGTCAGGAACGCCGCCGCGCGGGTGCCGGGGCGCCGCAGCACCTCCCCGAGGACCGCCGGGCGGGTCGCCAGGAGCGGCGGGAGCGGCGGGACGGTCAGGAGCAGCGCGGCCAGGACACCGGCCGCCAGGACGGCCAGTGCGACGAAGGCCGTCCGCCATCCGGCGAGGTCTCCGGCCAGGGTGCCGGCCGGCACCCCCAGGACGGACCCGAGCGGGACCGCCGAGAAGATCACCGCGGTGGCCCGGCCGGCCGCCGCCTGCGGCACCAGCCGCTCGGCCAGCCCGGCCCCGATCGACCAGAAGCCGCCGATCGTCACCCCGACCAGGATCCGTGAGACGAGGAGCAGCGGAAGGCCGGGCGCCACGGCGGCGACCACGTCCGCCAGCGTCAGCAGGAGGGTGAGGGCACAGAGCATCATCCGCCGGTCGGCGCCCGCCGTCGCCACGGTGACCAGGGGAGCGGAGACCGCCGCCAGCAGACCCGGGACGGCCATCGTCAGCCCGGCCGCCCCGTCCGAGACGGTGAAGTCCGCGCCGATCGAGGTCAGCAGGCCGATCGGCAGGATCTCGGTGGTGACGATCGCGAAGAGGCCCAGTGTCACGGCGACGACGGCGGGCCAGCCGGCCACCGGCGGCCGGGCGGCCTCGGCCACGCCGCCGGGCGGCGTGGAGGGGAGTACGGACATGGAAGTTCCGTTCGGTACGGGAGAGTTGGGTTCGGTGATCACTCCAGCAGCCCGCCCGGGGGCGGGGCTGGCGGATACGCGACGCGGACGCCGCCGGCGCACGGTGATGTCGCGATTCCGCGAACAGGTAGGGAGGACGGCGTCCCATGCCGGGGCCGCGAGTTCGCCGGCGAGGAGGTGTCCCGGTCGCGAGGGTCCGGGCCCCCGGCCGCTGTGCGCGGCGGACCGCACGAGGCAGGACGTGCCGGCCGCGCCCGCGGGCGCGGCGTCCGCCCTGCCGCCGGCTCCACGGCAACAGCGCGCCCAGGTGCCGGGTGTACCGGAGTCCTCGCAGGTCAGTAGAGTTCCGGTACCGCCCGTCCGTCGACCGTCCGAGGTGTCCGTCCGTGCCCGCCGCGTCCGCTGAGTCCGCCGAGTCGTCCGTGCCCTCAGGGGCCCCCGAGCCCCGCACCCCCGTCACCGTCGTGGGGATCGGCGCCGACGGCTGGGACGGGCTCGCGCCGGGAGCCCGGGAGGCGTTGCGGGCCGCCGAGGTGATCGTGGGCGGGGCGCGGCAGCTCGGGCTGGTGCCGGGGGAGTGCCCGGGGGAGCGGGTGGCGTGGCCGTCGCCGCTGCGGCCCGCCGTGCCGCGGCTGCTCGCGGAGCACGCCGGGCGCCGGGTGGCCGTCCTGGCCAGCGGCGATCCCATGTTCTTCGGCATCGGCCGGACCCTCGCCGACGCGCTGGGCCCCGAGCCGCTGCGGGTGCTGCCGCACCCGTCCTCCGCCTCGTACGCCTGCGCCCGGCTGGGCTGGCCGCTGGACGGCACCGAGGTGATCAGCCTCGTCGGACGGCCGCTCGACGCGCTCGCCGCCGCCCTCCAGCCCGACCGCCGGCTGCTGCTGCTCAGCGCCGGCGCCGGCACCCCGGCCGAGGTCGCCGCGCTGCTGCGCGAGCGCGGCTTCGGGCCGAGCGCGATGACGGTCCTGGAACAGCTCGGCGGCGACCGCGAGGCCCGCCACGAGGGCACGGCGGACGGGTGGGAGCACCCGCCCGGCGACCCGCTGAACGTCGTCGCCGTCGTCTGCCGCCCCGCGCCCGACACCCTCCGGCTGCCGATCGTCCCCGGCCTGCCGGACGAAGCCTTCGACCACGACGGGCAGTTGACGAAGCGTCACGTCCGCGCGGCGACCCTCGCCGCCCTCGGGCCCGCCCCCGGCGAGCGGCTCTGGGACATCGGCGGGGGCTCCGGCTCCATCGGCATCGAGTGGATGCGCGCCCACCGCTCCTGCCGGGCGGTCACCGTCGAGGGCGACCCCGTCCGGGCCGGGCGCATCGCCCGCAACGCCGCCGCCCTGGGCGTCCCGGGCCTGCGCGTCGTCACCGGCGCCGCGCCGGCCGCGCTCGGCGGACTGCCCGCCCCCGACGCCGTGTTCATCGGCGGCGGGCTCACCGCCCCCGGCCTGCTCGACGCCTGCTGGGCGGCGCTGCCCGAGGGCGGGCGGCTGGTCGCCAACACCGTCACCCTGGAGTCCGAGGCCCTGCTCGCCGACCACTACCGGCGGTTCGGCGGCGAGCTGGTCCGGCTGGCCGTGGCGCACGCCGTGCCCGTCGGAGGCTTCACCGGGTGGCGGCAGGCGATGCCGGTGACGCAGTGGGCGGTCGTCAAGCGCGGCGGTGGCGGAGAAGCAGCCGGCCGTCGCGCGGCCGTACCGGCCCAGCAGCCCGTCCGGGCAGCAGCAGAAGAAGCCGTAGAAGGAGCCCACTCGTCATGACCGTCCACTTCATCGGCGCCGGCCCCGGCGCCGCCGACCTCATCACGGTGCGCGGCGCCCGCACGCTCGCCCGGTGCGGCGTCTGCCTCTACGCCGGCAGCCTCGTCCCGCGCGAGCTCCTCGCCGACTGCCCGCCCGGCGCCCGGCTCGTCGACACCGCCAAGCTGGACCTGGACGAGATCACCGCCGAGTTCGTCCGCGCCCACGAGGCCGGCCAGGACGTCGCCCGGCTGCACTCCGGCGACCCGTCCGTCTTCAGCGCCGTCGCCGAGCAGATGCGCCGGCTGGACGCGCACGGCATCCCGTACGAGATCGTGCCCGGCGTCCCCGCCTTCGCCGCCGCCGCGGCCTCCCTCGGCCGCGAACTGACCGTCCCGACCGTCGGCCAGACCGTCGTCCTCACCCGCGTCGCCGAGCGGGCCACGCCCATGCCGCCCGGCGAGGACCTGGCCACCCTCGGCCGCAGCGGCGCCCTCCTCGTGCTGCACCTCGCCGCCCGGCACGCGGACCGCGTGGTCGCCGAGCTGCTGCCGCACTACGGCCCGGACTGCCCCGCCGCCGTCGTCGCCATGGCCAGCCGGCCCGACGAGATCGTGCTGCGTGGCCCGCTCGCCGGCATCGCCGACCAGGTCAGGGCCGCGGGCGTGGTCCGCACGGCGGTCATCCTGGTCGGGCGGACGCTCGGGGCCGAGCAGTTCCCCGACAGCCACCTGTACTCGACGGAGCGCTGCCGCGACGCGGCGGGACGCTCGATGTTCTAGGCGCTAACCGGCCGCGGTCTCCGCCCGCAGGTCGGCCGCCTCGTGGCCGCCCTTCGCGGCGAGCTGCTCGGCGAGGTCCACGAGCGCGCGGGCGCCCGCCAGTTCCTCGCCCACCCGGGCCTCGCCCGGGTCGGCCGGGTGCCGGGCCGCCTTTCCGCGCGCCCGCACCTCGGTGCCGTCCCGCAGCCGCAGCAGGGCGGCGGCGCGGACGTGCCGATCGTCCTCGTCGAACTCGACTTCCACATGCCAGCCCGCGACGTGCTGCACCGTCCTCACCTCCGCACTCGGCACCGGGCCCGGCCCGGCGGTCCCGCCTGCGGGCCCTCGTCCCGTCCAGGCTACGGCGGGCCCCGGGCCGCCGCACCCGCGCGGCCGCGCCGTTGACCCTCACACCGTGTCAGCCGCTTTCCTGAGGGGCGTCATGTTCATCATCGGAGATTTCGCCCGGTACGGACGCGTGTCCGTCCGCATGCTGCGCCACTACGACGCGACGGGGCTGCTGCGCCCCGCCCGCGTCGACGCCGTCACCGGCTACCGCTACTACGAGGCGGGCCAACTCGCCCGCCTCAACCGCGTCATCGCCCTCAAAGAGCTGGGGTTCACCCTCCAGCAGGTGCGGACGATCGTGGACGAGGAGGTCGGCACGGAGGAACTGCGCGGCATGCTGCGGCTGCGCCGCGCCGAACTGGAGGCCGCCGCCACCGCGGCGGCGGCCCGGCTGGTGCGGGTCGAGGCGAGACTCCGCGGTCTGGAGAGCGAGGGAACCATGAGTACCCACGATGTGGTGATCAAGAGCGTCCCGGCGGTACGGGTGGCCGAGCTGAGCGCCGTCGCGGCCGGCTACGCGCCCGAGGAGATCGGCCCGGTGGTCAGCCCGCTGTTCGCCGAGCTGTGCCGGCGGCTGGACGAGGCCGGGGTGACCCCGGCGGGCCCGGCCGTCGCCTACTACGAGGACGACCCCGACGGCTCCGGCGGCATCCTCGCCCACGCGGCCTTCCCGGTCGGCCCGGGGGTCACGGCCGCGGGCTTCGACCTTGTGGACCTCCCCGGCATCGAGACGGCCGCGACCGTCGTCCACCACGGCTCGATGGACGGCGTCCTCCCGACGGCCCAGGCGCTGGCCCGCTGGATCGACGCCAACGGCTACCGGTCGGCGGGGTACGCGCGGGAGCTCTATCTGGAGTGCCCGGAGGACCCGGCGGGTTGGGTGACGGAGCTTCAGGAGCCCTTGCTGGAGGGCTAGTTCATCCCGAACGGGTCGGTGGTCAGCTCCTCGTCATCTTGTCGACGGCCTTGCCGATGTGCTTGTCGACCAGCGCGGGGGAGCCGATGAGCGTCGCCGAGACGCTGCCCTTGCGGACGGTGACGTACTTGATGACCGTCGGCCCGTTCGCGCCGTCCAGGGTCAGGAGCGTGCCGAACCGCTCGTCGCCGAGCGCGGGAAGCTCGGGCTTGGCCGAGGTGGCCCGGGTCGGCGTGGTGCCTTCCGTGAACGAGAAGGAGGGGCAGGAGTTGAAGGAGTCGTAGATCTCCTTGTAGACGGCGGAGAGCCGAGCGGGGGAGTCGCTGTCCAGCTCGACCGCCATCCCCGAGTTCTCGGTCCCGTCGTATTTGAAGCCCGTCTTGACCTCGGCGGCGAGCTTCAGGGAGGGCATCCGGGCGCTGAGCCGCTCCATCGCGGCGCAGCCCGTCGCCCCCGAGGCCGCGTCGTCCTTCCCGTCGTCCGGCACCTCCGTGTAGCCCGGGCCGAGGTCGGCGAGGGTCAGCAGCCGGGTGCGCAGGCGGGCGGCGTCCAGCGGCTTCACGTCGGCATCGGCGCCGCCCGGCTGCTTCCTGTGCGCGTCTCCGGCCGGCGCCTGGGTGCGGACGACCTCCGGGGTCCCCTTGCCGTCTCCCTTGTCCCCGCCGCACGCGGACGTGGCCAGGAGCGCTCCGGCGAGGAGCGGGAGCCCCCACGTCCGGGTGAAGTGCCGAAGCCGCATGTCCCTTTGTCCCCCCTGCTGTTGCCTCACTGGTCCCAGGAGACCCTACCGCCCCGACGGCTACGGAAATCGCCCAGGTCACCCCCGTCCCGGCCCCCTGGGCTCGGCGCGGCCGACGATCGTTCCGGCCCGGTCGATGCGCAGGGTGCCGACGGCGGCGGGCGCCCCGGGGCCGTCGCGCGTCGGTCCGCGCCAGGGGGGGGCTCAGCCCCGTCCCGGCCCCCTGGGCTCCGCGCGGCCCACGATCGTCCCCGCCCGGTCGATGCACAGGACGTCGACGGCGACGGGGGCGCCGCGCAGGACGGCCAGGGCCTCGTCGCGGGCCGTGGCCGCGACCAGGTCGCCGAGCGGGACGCCGCGTGCGGCGCAGCGCTGGAGGGCGTCCAGGCCGGTGTTGGCGGAGGCGACCTCGGCCGCCAGGGTCTCGTCGGCGCCGGCGTGGCGGGCGAGGTCGGCGAGGAAGCCCTTGTCGACCTGGGAGCGGGACGAGTGCAGGTCCAGATGGCCGGCGGCCAGTTTGGAGAGCTTGGCGAAGCCGCCGGCGATGGTCAGTCGGTCCACCGGGTGCCGGCGGATGTACTTGAGCACCGCGCCCGCGAAGTCCCCCATGTCGAGCAGGGCGTCCTCGGGCAGCCCGTGCACGGCCACCGCGACCTTCTCGGACGTCGAGCCCGTACAGCCGGCCACGTGCCGGCGCCCCGCCGCGCGGGCCACGTCGACGCCGCGCCGGATGCTGTCGATCCAGGCGGAGCAGGAGTAGGGGACGACGACGCCGGTGGTGCCGAGGATGGAGAGGCCGCCGAGGATGCCCAGCCGGGGGTTCCAGGTGGAGCGGGCGATCTCCTCGCCGTGGTCGACCGAGACCTCGATCTCCACGTCGCCCGTCCCGCCGTGCCGGGCCGCGACCTCGGCCACGTGCTCGGTCATCAGCCGGCGCGGCACCGGGTTGATCGCCGGTTCGCCCACGGGCAGCGGCAGCCCGGGCCGGGTGACCGTGCCGACGCCGGGCCCCGCCCGGAAGACGACCCCGGATCCGGGCGGCAGGAGCCGTACGGTGGCGCGGATCAGGGCGCCGTGGGTGACGTCCGGGTCGTCCCCCGCGTCCTTCACGATCGCCGCCATGGCGTGCCCGGCGGCCAGTTCCTCCGCCGCCAGGGCGAAGGCCGGCGTCTGCCCCTTGGGCAGGGTGATCGTCACCGGGTCGGGGAAGTCCCCGGTGAGCAGGGCGGTGTACGCGGCGGTGGTGGCGGCCGTCGCGCAGGCGCCCGTCGTCCAGCCGTGCCGCAGACCGGTGTGCGCGAGCTGCGCCGCACGGCCGCCCTTGGCCGTCTCGCCGGGGGGCCCGGCCGCCGTGGTGCCGGTCATGCCGGCCACCCGCCGTAGGCTGGGCCTTTCCGTCCCGGCAAGGGGGCGGAAGCGCGAACGGAAAGGCGGCGGGTGAACGTGAGCGCCGAGCGCCACATCCTGATCCTGGGCGGCACGACGGAGGCCCGCCGGCTCGCTGCGGCGCTGGCCGGCGAGCCGGCCCTGCGGGTCACCAGCTCGCTCGCCGGCCGCGTCGCCGCGCCGCGGCTGCCCGCGGGGCAGGTGCGGATCGGCGGTTTCGGCGGCCCCGAGGGGCTGGCCCGGTGGCTGCGCGAGCAGCACGTCGACGCGCTCATCGACGCCACGCATCCTTTCGCCGACACGATCAGTTCCAACGCGGCGAAGGCCGCCGCGGAGGCTCAGGTTCCGTTGCTGGCCGTCCGCCGCCCCGGCTGGACGGCGGGCCCGGGGGACGACTGGCGTCCGGTCGGGTCGCTGGCCGAAGCGGCGGAGGCGCTGCCCGGCCTGGGGAACCGGGTCTTCCTGACCACGGGCAGGATGGGACTCGCCGCCTTCGCGCACCTAGAGAATATGTGGTTCCTCGTGCGCTCGGTCGACGCCCCCTCGCCCCCCATGCCGCCCCGGACCGAGATCCTGCTGGCCCGGGGACCTTTCACGGTCGACGGCGAGCGCGAACTGCTGCGCCGGCACCGCGTCGACGTCCTGGTGACCAAGGACAGCGGCGCCACCGCCACGGCCGCGAAACTGACCGCCGCCCGCGAGGCCGGGATCCCCGTCGTCGTGATCCGGCGCCCGCCGCTCCCCGCGGACGTCCCGGCGGTCGCCGCGCCGGAGGAGGCGGTGGCGTGGGTGCGGCGGACGGTGTCGGTCTGACGCGCGCACGCCTCTGATCTGACGCGGGTACGCCTCTGAACGGGACGGGCGGGCCGCATCGCGGCGGGGCGTGAAGGGATGGCCGCGAGCCGGTCCCGTGCTCCAACTCGCCTATTCCGTACGTGACTTGTGTGCCAGGCGGTGCTGCGCGGTGCCGCTGTTCCGCCCCGGGCGCACACGCTCCGCCGCCCCCACCCGCGTTCAACTGCGCATCCGCGCCCCGTCCGGGTGCGGCAGGCTGTGCGCACAGAGCGTTCCGAGTACGTCCCGCAAGCGTTCCGGGGCCGGCCCCCCCGGGGCCCGGCCCAGGGAGTGTCGCGACGGTGTCCACGGATCTCGCCGAATTCCACCGCTGGTTCGAGGAGCGCCGCGCCGCGCACGCCTACCGGGTCACCCGGGTGCCCCTGACGAAGCTCGACGGCTGGAGCGCGGATCCGGCGACCGGCGACCTCGTCCACCGCAGCGGCCGCTTCTTCGGCGTGCACGGCCTGGACGTCCGGGTGCCCGGGCGCGCGGTGGAGGAGTGGCGGCAGCCCGTCATCAGCCAGCCCGAACACGGCATCCTGGGCATTCTCGTCCGGGACTTCGACGGCGTCCCGCACTGCCTGCTCCAGGCCAAGATGGAGCCCGGCAACGTCAACGCCCTCCAGCTGTCGCCCACCGTGCAGGCCACCCGCAGCAACTACACCCGGGTCCACCGGGGCCGTGCGGTGCCGTACCTCGACCTGTTCACCACCCTGGGCTGCGGCCGGCCGCTCGCGGACGCGCTGCAGAGCGAGCAGGGCGCCTGGTTCCTCGCCAAGCGCAACCGCAACATCGTCGTCCGGACCGTCCGGACCGACGAGGACATACCGGTCCTCGACGACTTCCGCTGGCTGAGCATGGACGAGATCGGCCGGCTGCTCGCGGTGGACGACCTCGTCAACATGGACACCCGGACCGTGCTCTCGCACCTCGCCGGCGGCGCCGGGCCCGCCGCCGCCCGCTTCCACGGACGCCCGCTGCACTCCCTCCCCGAACTCCTCAACTGGCTCACCCACCACAGAACGGCCGAACCGACCGTCCGCCGCCGCATACCGCTGCGGGAGACCACCGGCTGGCGGGTGACCGACGACGAGGTGGGCCACGAGGAGGGCCGCTACTTCCGGATCATCGGTGTCGACGTCCGGGCGGGCAGCCGGGAGGTGGCCGCCTGGTCCCAGCCGCTGCTCGCCCCCTGCGGCCAGGGCGTCGTCGCCTTCCTCGTCCGCGACATCGGCGGCACCCCGCACGTCCTCGTCCGGGCCCGCGCGGAGGCCGGCACCCTGGACACCGCCGAGATCGGCCCCACCGTGCAGTGCGTCCCCGCCAACTACGCCCACCTGCCGGAGGACCGGCGCCCCCGGCACCTCGACACCGTGCTGGCCGCCGCCTCCGGGGCGCGGCCCGGCCGCGTCCTGTTCGACGTGGTGCAGTCCGAGGAGGGCGGCCGCTTCCACCACGCGCGCAACCGCTACCTGGCCGTCCGCGTCGGCGACGACGTCCCGCTGGAGGAGGGCGACGCGTTCCGCTGGGCGGCCTGCGGGCAGCTCGCCGCGCTCAACCAGTACGGGGGCCTCCTCAACGTGGAGGCCCGCACGCTGCTCGCGTGCATGGGGTTCATCCCGTAGGAGGGGCGGCCGTGTTCGCCGCCGCCCCCCAACGGGTCTGCCCTTCGGACGGACCCGCCCTACCGACCCGTCACCGCTCCGGATACCGCCGCGGCGTCCAGACGATGTCCTCGCCCTCGCCCGGGCCGCGCCGCACCGCCCGCGTCTGCGTGGAGCCGACGATGAGGAGGGTGCGCATGTCGACCTCCTCGGGGACGAGTTCCCCGAGCCGGACGACACGGACGCTCTCCTCCGGGCCGCCCACGTCCCGTCCGAGCACCACCGGGGTGTCCGGGGAACGGTGCTCCAGCAGCAGGTCGCGGGCCTTGCCGACCTGCCAGACGCGGCTGCGCGAGCCCGGGTTGTACAGGGCGAGCACCAGGTCGGCCGCGGCCGCGGCGCGCAGCCGTTCCGCGATGACCTCCCATGGCTTGAGCCGGTCGGAGAGCGACACCACCGCGTAGTCGTGCCCGAGCGGTGCGCCCGCCCGGGCCGCCGCCGCGTGGGCGGCCGTCATGCCCGGCACGATCCGTACCGGGATGTCCCGGTACGGTCCCTCGGACGCGGCCTCCAGGACGGCGCTGGCCATCGCGAAGACCCCCGGATCGCCCGAGGAGACGACGGCCACCCGGCGCCCCTGCCGGGCCAGGTCCAGGGCGAACTCGGCGCGCTCCGACTCCACCTTGTTGTCCGACGCGTGCCGGCGCTGCCCGGGGCGGACGGGCACCCGGTCCACGTAGGTGCTGTAGCCGACGACGTCCTCGGCGGCGGCCAGCGCGCCGCGCGCCTCCGGCGTCAGCCACCGCGGCCCGGCCGGGCCGAGGCCGACGACGACGACCTCGCCGCCGTCCGTCCTCATGGGCTCCTCCGGGGCGGGACCGGTGGCGGCGGCCACCCGGCTGGGCAGCACGGCCACGGAGAAGTACGGGACGGACTCCGGGTCCACCTCCGCCACCCGCCCGGTGCGCTCGCCGGGCATCGTCGCCCGCTCCACGTACCGCGCCTCCGCCAGCCGGCCCGAGCGCTCCAGCGCGCCCCGCACGGCCGGGAAGGTGCGGCCGAGCTTCATCACCACGGCGGAGTCGGTCGACGCGAGCCGCGCGGCGAGCTCCTCCTCGGGCAGCGTGCCCGGCAGGACGGTCAGCACCTCCTCGCCCTCGACCAGCGGCTCGCCCAGCCGGGCCGCGGCGGCGCTGACGGACGTGACGCCCGGGACGACCTCGGTCGGGTAGCGGTGGGACAGTCGCTTGTGCATGTGCATGTAGGAGCTGTAGAAGAGCGGGTCGCCCTCGGCGAGCACCGCCACCGTGCGCCCGGCGTCCAGGTGCGCGGCCAGCCGCGCCGCGGCCTCCTCGTAGAACTCCTCCATCGCGCCCCGGTAGCCGCCCGGGTGGTCCGTGGTCTCCGTGGTGACCGGGTAGACCAGCGGCTCCTCGATGTGGTCGGCGCGCAGGTGCCGTTCGGCGATGGAACGCGCGATGCTGCGGCCGTGGCGGGCGCTGTGGTACGCGACGACGTCGGCCGCGGCGATGCACTCCACCGCCCGCAGGGTCATCAGCGAGGGATCTCCGGGGCCCAGCCCCACCCCGTAGAGACGGCCGGTGGCCGGGGACTGCTGCTCGCTCACTCTTCCTCGCTCGCTATCGCGTTGATCGCGGCGGCGGCCATGGCGCTGCCGCCGCGCCGCCCGCGCACCACCAGGTACTCCAGCCCCAGCGCGTTCTCCGCCAGGGCGTCCTTCGACTCGGCCGCGCCGATGAACCCGACGGGTATGCCGAGCACCGCCGCCGGGCGCGGCGCGCCCTCGGCCACCATCTCCAGCAGCCGGAACAGCGCCGTCGGCGCGTTGCCGACGGCCACCACGGCCCCGTCCAGCCGGTCCCGCCACAGCTCCAGGGCGGCGGCGCTGCGCGTCGTGCCCATCCGCGCGGCGAGTCCGGGCACGGCCGGGTCGGTGAGGGTGCACAGCACCTCGTTGTCCGCCGGCAGCCGCTTGCGGGTGACGCCGCTGGCGACCATGTTGGCGTCGCAAAGGATCGGCGCGCCCGCGAGCAGCGCCTTCCGGGCCGCGGTCACCACGTCCGGGGAGTACGCGAGGTCGCGCACCAGGTCCGTCATGCCACAGGCGTGGATCATGCGGACCGCCACCCGGGACACGTCCGGCGGCAGGCCGCCGAGGTCCGCCTCGGCGCGGATGGTGGCGAAGGACTGGCGGTAGATGGACGCGCCGTCCTTGTCGTAGTCGAACACTGTGCTGCCTCTGCCTCGCTCGCTGGGCTTGCTGGTCGCGCTCACGCGCGGGGTGCGCTCACGCGCCGGTCGCGTTCGCGTGCTCGGGGGACCGGCCGGCCGGGTCCGGGGGCGCGCCGGGCGGTACGTGCCCCGGGGCGCGGCGGCGTGGCCGTCCTCGTCGTCATGGTCGGTACATCCATACGGTCGGTACATCTATACATCGGCCGAGCTCCGGCGGTACGCGGCACCCGGCCGCCGGACCGTCACGGCGTCCCGTCGCCGCCCGGGCCGGAGCGGGCGGCGGCCACCGCGCCGGGCAGGCCGGGCGCGGTGACGGAGCGGACGCCGTCCTCCGCCTCCCCGCCCCCCGTCCGTACCGTCACGCGGTAGCCGTCGTCCACCGCCAGGACGTCGACCCACCGCCCGCCGGGATGGCCGCAGCGCCGCTCGCATCCCGACCAGTAGACCGGCAGGCCACCGGTGCCGCCAGGGCGCGTGCCGGTGAGCGCGGCGGTCGCGTCGGCGCGCACGTCGGCGCGCGACTTGGCGCAGCCCGGGCGCCCGGCGCAGGCGCCCGCGCCGTACCAGGGGGAGCCGGCGGAGACCACCAGGCCCGCGTCCGCGAGCCCGGCGAGCCGGGCGGCGGCCGCGTCCGCGCCGGCGAGGCCGGGGACGACGACGCCCCGCCAGGGCGTCACGCGCAGTTCGCCGGAGCCGGCCTCGGCGGCGGCGATGAGCAGCCGCCACTGACCGGCGGTCAGCCGGCCCAGGGGAGCGGCGACGGAGAGGGCGGTACGGCCGTCGGGTCCGGACACCGGCCCCGGTGGCGGGGCGGGGGAACGGGTCGCGGGAACGGCGGTCACTTCGGTGTCGGCGAGGACGGCTGCCAGGGCGGTGACGTCCGGGCGGTGGCCGGCGGGGAGTTCCGTCACCCGCCACGCGGACCCGCCGTGCGCGGCGAGGAAGTGACGGGCCGCGACGACGGCCGCGCGGGGCGCGTCGGCGGCCGGGACGCGCAGGCCCGGGCCCTCGGCGGCGTAACAGAGCACGGCCGTCCGGCCGTCCGGCTCTGCGATCAATGTCACATCGGGGGTGAGGGCGGCGATGTCGCCGCGGCCGTCGTCGAGGCCGAAGAGGAAGCGGCCCGAGAGGGCGGTCACTTCGTCGTCCGCGCAGAGCAGGCGGTCCAGTTCGCGGGCCCAGGCGCCGACGTCCGCGTGCCCGGTGCCGTCCAGGCCGTGCAGAGGGGACGCGGCGATGTTCCGCACGCGCTCGTGGCGGTCGGAGGGGAGGAGGCCGGCGGCGCGGAGGCGGCCGCCGAGTTCGCCCCCGGAGCCGGCGGGCAGGGCGCGGAGCTGGATGTTGCCGCGGGAGGTGATGTCGAGGTTGCCGTCGCCCAAGTCCTCGGTGAGGGCGGCGAGTTCCGTCGCCTGACGGATCGTCAGAAGTCCCGCCGGGAGGCGTACGCGGGCCAGTGCGCCGTCGTCGGCGGCGTGCAGGCGGAGGGCGCCGGGGCACGCGTCGCCGCTTGCGCGGCCGGGGGGTGTGGGGGTGACGGGCATGGCGGCGAGCATACCGACGGGGTCGGGGGGTGGGTTTGCCCCGGTCCCGCCCTTTCTCCCCCAGCTACCGCTGGGAGGTGCCCCCAGTTTCCTGCGGGGGCCGGCCCCCGCACCCCCGGAACCGCGCTCCGCGCGGTTGTCCTCAAGCGCCGGACGGGCTGAAATCGGCCCGTCCGGCGCTTGAGGGCCTCGCGGCGAAGCCGCGAGGCGGGGGTCTGGGGGCGCAGCCCCCAGGAATCGGCGAAAGGGCGGGTCCGGGGCAAACTCCCCCCTCGGCCCCGAAGCCGCAGGTCGCTACTATGGCTGATCGGCGGAGCCATCCGCCGGACGCCAGCGACGGCGCCAGGGGAGGAAGCCGGTGGAACTCCGGCACGGTCCCGCCACTGTGAGCACGGCAGCAACACCACGCACCACGCGGCCGAGCGAGTCAGGAACTCCCGCCGTCCTCCAACCGCCCGGGGCGCGGACCCCGAGGAAGGCCAGCCGCAGCATGCGCATGTTCCGGTCCCGCGCACCCCGGGCGACCCTCGACGTACTCGGGAGCGCCGCGTGATCCTTCTTCTGTCGACCTCCGACACCGACCTGCTCAGCGCCCGCGCTGCCGCCGCCCAGGGCAGCCCGGTCCCGTACCGGCTCGCCAACCCCGCCCGGCTCGCGCTCGACGAGCTGCCGGCGCTGCTGGAGGGCGTCGACCTCGTCGTCGTGCGGCTCCTCGGCGGTGTCCGCGCCTGGCAGGAAGGGCTCGACCGGCTCCTGGCGGCGGAGAAGCCCGTCGTCGTCCTCACCGGCGAACAGGCCCCCGACGCACAGCTGATGGAGCACTCCACCGTGCCCATCGGCATCGCCGCCGAGGCGCACGCCTACCTCGCCCACGGCGGGCCCGCCAACCTCGAACAGCTCGCGCGCTTCCTCTCCGACACCGTGCTGCTCACCGGCCACGGCTTCGAGCCCCCGGCCGCCGCCCCCACCTGGGGCACGCTGGAGCGCACGCCCAAGCCGGGGACGAGCGGGCCGACGGTCGCCGTGCTCTACTACCGCGCCCACCACATGAGCGGCAACACCGCCTTCGTGGAGGCCCTCTGCGGCGCGATCGAGGACGCGGGCGGCCGCGCGCTGCCGCTGTTCGTCGCCTCGCTGCGCGCCCCCGAGCCCGAGCTCGTCGAGGCGCTGGGCGCGGCCGACGCCGTCGTCACCACCGTCCTCGCGGCCGGCGGCACCAAGCCCGCTGCCGCGTCCGCCGGCGGCGACGACGAGTCGTGGGACGCCGGCGCGCTGGCCGCCCTCGACGTGCCCGTCCTCCAGGCGCTCTGCCTGACCGGGCCGCGCAGCGCCTGGGAGGAGAACGACGAGGGGCTCTCGCCGCTGGACGCCGCCACCCAGGTCGCCGTCCCGGAGTTCGACGGCCGCATCATCACCGTCCCGTTCTCCTTCAAGGAGGTGGACGAGGACGGCCTCCCGGCGTACGTCGCCGACCTGGAGCGCGCCGCCCGCGTCGCCGGGATCGCCGTCAAGCACGCCCGGCTGCGGCACGTCCCCGCCGCCGAGAAGCGGATCGCGCTCGTCCTCTCCGCGTACCCCACCAAGCACTCCCGCATCGGCAACGCCGTCGGCCTCGACACCCCCGCCAGCGCCGTCGCCCTGCTGCGCCGGCTCCGCGAGGAGGGCTACGACTTCGGTGACGAGGCCGTGCCCGGGCTGGAGTCCGGCGACGGCGACGAGCTGATCTACGCCCTCATCGAGGCCGGCGGCCACGACCAGGAGTGGCTCACCGAGGAGCAGCTCGCCCGCAACCCCGTCCGCATCCCCGCCGCCGACTACAAGCGCTGGTACGACCGACTCCCGGCGGAACTGCGGGAAGCCGTCGAGGAGCACTGGGGGCCCGCCCCCGGCGAGATGTTCCTCGACCGCAGCCGCAACCCCGAGGGCGACATCGTCCTCGCCGCCCTCCGCCGCGGCAACCTGCTGATCCTCATCCAGCCGCCGCGCGGCTTCGGCGAGAACCCCATCGCCATCTACCACGACCCCGACCTGCCGCCGTCGCACCACTACCTCGCCGCCTACCGGTGGATCGCCGCCTCCCGCGAGGACGGCGGCTTCGGCGCCGACGCCATGGTCCACCTCGGCAAGCACGGCAACCTGGAGTGGCTGCCCGGCAAGAACGCCGGCCTGTCCGCCGCCTGCGGCCCGGACGCGGCCCTCGGCGACCTCCCACTCGTCTACCCCTTCCTCGTCAACGACCCGGGCGAGGGCACGCAGGCCAAGCGCCGCGCCCACGCCACGCTCGTCGACCACCTCGTCCCGCCGATGGCCCGCGCCGAGTCGTACGGCGACATCACGCGTCTGGAGCAGCTGCTCGACGAGTACGCACAGATCTCCGCCATGGACCCGGCCAAGCTCCCGGCCATCCGCGCCCAGATCTGGACCCTCATCCAGGCCGCCAAGCTCGACCACGACCTCGGCCTGCAGGACCGGCCCGACGACGACGGCTTCGACGACTTCCTGCTGCACGTCGACGGCTGGCTGTGCGAGGTCAAGGACGCCCAGATCCGCGACGGCCTGCACGTCCTCGGCGGCGCCCCCACCGGCCCCGAGCGCGTCAACCTCGTCCTGTCCATCCTGCGCGCCCGGCAGATCTGGGGCGGTACCTCCGCCCTGCCCGGCCTCCGCGAGGCCCTCGGCCTGGACGAGTCCGCCGCCACCCGCACCACCGCCGACGAGGCCGAGGCGCGCGCCCGCGCCCTCGTCGAGGCCATGGAGGCGGCGGACTGGAACCCGGACGCCGTCGCCGGGGTCTGCGCCGAACTCCCGGAGGGGCAGCGCGACGGCGTCGCCGCCGTCCTCGCCTTCGCCGCCCGCGAGGTCGTCCCCCGCCTCGCCGCCACCACCGACGAGCTCGACCACGCCGTGCACGCCCTCGCCGGCGGCTTCGTCCCGGCCGGCCCGTCCGGCTCGCCGCTCCGCGGCCTCGTCAACGTCCTCCCGACCGGCCGCAACTTCTACTCCGTCGACCCCAAGGCCGTCCCCAGCCGGCTCGCCTGGGAGACCGGCCAGGCCCTCGCCGACTCCCTCCTGGAGCGCTACCGCGCCGACAACGGCGACTGGCCCACGTCCGTCGGCCTCTCCCTCTGGGGGACGAGCGCGATGCGCACCGCCGGTGACGACGTCGCCGAGGCGCTGGCGCTGCTGGGCGTCCGGCCGGTGTGGGACGAGGCGTCCCGACGCGTGACCGGACTCGAAGCCGTCCCCCTGGAGGAGCTGGGCCGGCCGCGCATCGACGTCACCCTGCGCATCAGCGGCTTCTTCCGCGACGCCTTCCCGCACGTCATCGGCCTTCTCGACGACGCGGTACGGCTCGTCGCCGCCCTCGACGAGCCCGCCGAGCTCAACTTCGTCCGCGCCCACGCCCAGGCCGACCTCGCCGAGCACGGTGACGAACGCCGCGCCACCACCCGTATCTTCGGCTCCCGCCCCGGCACCTACGGCGCCGGTCTGCTCCAGCTCATCGACAGCCGCGACTGGCGCACCGACGCCGACCTCGCCGAGGTCTACACCGTGTGGGGCGGCTACGCCTACGGCCGCGGCCTGGAGGGCAGGCCGGCCCGCGCGGACATGGAGAGCGCCTACAAGCGGATCGCCGTCGCCGCGAAGAACACCGACACCCGCGAGCACGACATCGCCGACTCGGACGACTACTTCCAGTACCACGGCGGCATGGTGGCCACGGTGAAGGCCCTGCGCGGCAAGGCACCGGAGGCGTACATCGGCGACTCCACGCGGCCGGAGACCATCCGCACCCGCACCCTCGTCGAGGAGACCTCGCGCGTCTTCCGCGCCCGGGTCGTCAACCCCCGCTGGATCGAGGCGATGCGCCGCCACGGCTACAAGGGCGCCTTCGAACTCGCCGCCACCGTCGACTACCTGTTCGGCTACGACGCCACCACCGGCGTCGTCCCCGACTGGATGTACGACAAGCTCACCCAGGCGTACGTCCTCGACCCCGAGAACCGCGCCTTCCTCCAGGAGGCCAACCCCTGGGCGCTGCACGGCATCGCCGAGCGGCTGCTGGAGGCCGAGAGCCGCGGCATGTGGGCCAAGCCCGACGCCGAGACGCTGGCGGCCCTGCGCCAGGTGTTCCTGGAGACGGAGGGCGAGCTGGAGGGCGGCGCGGACGGGGAGTAGTCCCATCCGCGGGGTCCCGGGGCGAACGGCCGCCCCGGGGCCTCCGCACGGCCGGGCTCCCTCATCTCGCGTCCCTATGACGCCCGTTACACCTACAGTCCCTTCATGGACGGAAAGAGGCAGCGGCACGACCCGGCGCTGGGCGTCACCTTCACCCGGCTGGCCGGTGAGCCGTTATGGAAGCGGCTGCTCGACGAGGGGCGGACGCGCCGGCACCGGGCCGGTGAGACGCTGCTGCGCCAGGGCGACACGGGGACGCACGTACTCGCCCTGGTCGAAGGGGTGGTCAAGGTGACCCGGGTGGAACGCGACGGCCGCATACGGGTGTTGGCGTTCCGGGGCGCCGGTGACGTGGTGGGCGAGGCCGCGGTGCTGGAGGAGAGCGAACGGCGGCTGGCGTCCGTGTCGGCCATAGGGGACGTCACGGTCGTCGTGGTGGAGGGGCGCCGGTTCCGGGGCTTCGTCGAGCGGCACGATCTGTCGCCGGTCCTCACCCGGCACGCCCTCACCCGGCTGCGGCAGTCCGACCGCGCCCGCGGGGGCTGCTGTTCGCGGGAGCGGGTCGCCCAGGCGCTGCTCGCCCTCGCCGAGGCGGCGTACGGCGGACGGACCGGCGACGGGGCGCACGTGTCGGTCACCCGCACCGAACTCGCCCAGTACCTCGGGGTGTCCCGCAACACCGTCAGCGCGGCCCTGTGCGAGATCGGCGACCGGGTGGTCGGCGCCGAGCGCGGCGGTGTCGTCGTCCACGACCTCGGCGCCCTGCGGGCGGCGGCCGCTGTGACGGATGAGCCGTACGCGGACGCGTGACGCCCGTCACGTTTCCTGTGCACTCGTGGTGCACACCGACCAGTGCGACTCCAGAAGGATCCGAGGTGAGCCCGGCACCCCTCCGGGGGGAATGGGGTGCCGGGTGCCACCCCAGCGGATCGTTCCGCCCACCTCACCACCGAGGAGTCGCCCCTATGTCCGTCACGGACACCCCCGCCACCGGCCCGGCCCCCTGGAGCGTCAGCCGCGACCTGCCGCCCTACCGGGGGATCCTCGCCGTGGACGCGAAGGACTTCACCGGCCGGCCCGCCGCCGAACACGCCTCCCTCACCACCGTCATCCCGCAGCTCCTCGGGCAGGCGTTCGTCCGCTCCGGGCTCGAACAGCTCTGGCTGGAGCGGAAGTTCGCCAACAACACCGGCGACGGCTTCGCCATGGGCTTCGACCCCGTCGCCCTGCCCCGGGTCATCCACCCCTTCCTGCACGAACTCCAGGAAGTCCTCACCGACTACAACATCCACGCCACCGCGACCGGCCGCGTCCGGCTCCGGGCCAGCCTCCACGTCGGACCGCTGCCCGACTCCGGCGCCCCCGGCGACGGCAACGGCACCCCGCGCAACGACACCCACCGGCTGCTCGACTCCCGGCCCGTCCGCGCCATCCTCGCGGCGTCCAGCGAGAGCATCACCCAGGTCGCCGCGATCCTCTCGCAGCGCGTCTTCGAGGACGCGGTCCTCTCCGGCTACACCCGCCGCCACCCGGACCAGTTCATCGAGGTGCCGGCCACCGTCGCCGGCAAGAACTTCCAGCAGCTCGCCTGGCTGTACGTGCCCGCGCCCTCCGGCAACCTCTACGACCGCAGAATCCTCGGCGAACGGCCGGAGGACGAGGAGCCGGCGCCCGCGACCGCGCCCGTACCCGAGCGGCGGGACCGGCCCGCGCCCGCCGCGTCCCACGGCACCACCACCATCAACAGCCAGGGCAACCGCGGCTTCCTCAACAACGGCTCGGTGCAGGGCGGCCAGCACGCCTCCTTCGGCGCCGACCCGCGGGACGACGCACGGGGAGCGGGCCGGTGAGCGAATCCGTCCTCGTCGACGAGTCGGAGGCGCCCGCCTCCGACGCGGCGCCGCCGCACGGCGATCCCGCCCCCGCTTCCGAGCCGGCTCCCGGCCCCGACCCCAGCCCCGACCCGGGTCCCGACCTCGGCGAGCAGGCGGCCGAGGAGTTCGGCCGCCGCTTCCAGGTCGTCAACATCTGGGACAACCGCGGCTTCCTGAACATCTCCGACCTGGTCCGCGGCGGCCAGCACTACGACGCCGCCGGCGACGGCGAGCCGGCCGGCCCGCGCGGCGACGGCGTCGAGCCGCGCGAGGGCGACATCCCCGCCGAGCGGACCGCCCTCGCCCTGGAGGGCTTCGCCGAGCCCGCCTGGTTCGCGGACGCCCTCGGCCGGCTGCGCGACGACCGCCTCCTCTTCCTCGCCGGACAGGACGGCACCGGCCGCCGCACCGCCGCCCTCAACCTCCTCCACCGGCAGACCGGCTGCTTCGCGCTCCGGGCCCTCGACTCCGACAGCGACCTCACCACCTGGGCCCCCGGCACCGCCCCGGCCCGCGGTTACCTCGCCGACGGGCTCCTCGAACCGCGGCTCACCGCGCTCGACACCATCGCCCTGGACGGACTGCGCGCCCGGCTCGAACGGGCCGACGCCCGCATGGTCGTCGTCATCCCCTGCACCCCGGCCGTCCTGGCGCACCTCGGCGACACCCTGCACACCCCGCCGGTCCGGGCCCTGCCGCCGGAGCCGCGCGCCGTCCTCGACGCCCGGCTGGCCGCCGTCCTCGGCGGCCCGGCCGACGTCGGCCCGGCGCTGGCGGCCCTGCCGCCCGGGCTGCTCGACGAGACCCTGCAGCCCGGGCTGCGCCCCGCCCAGGTCGTCGAGATCGCCGCCGAGATCGTCCGGGTGGTCCGGCGGGGCGCGGACCCGGAGAGCGTCCGGGAGCACCTGAGCTTCCACGCGGCCGACCGGGCGCCGCGGCTGCTGGACGCGCTGCGCGACAGCCCGGAGGACCTCGCCCTGCTGCTCGCCGCCTGTGTCTTCGAGCACTTCGACCAGACGCTCGTGGAGGAGGAGGCCGGGCGCCTGCTGCGGATCGCCGACGGGCGGCTCGGCGGCACCGCGCCCGCCCCCGACACGGACGCGGAGGAACCGCCCCGGGCCGTCTTCCGCCGGTCCCGCAGCGAACGGCTGGAGGCGATCGGCGCGTACGTGGCCCCCGCCGAGGTGCACACCACCTCCGCCTACAGCTACCTCACCCGGCCCGTGGCGTTCACCCGGCACCTCCAGGGCCGCGCGGTCCTGGAGCACGTGTGGCGCGAACACCCGGAAGCGGCCGTGCTGTTGGTGGAGTGGCTCGGCACCACGCCGTCGGAGCACGGGCGCGGCGACCGCGCCGGGTTCGTCCTGGGCCAGTGTGCCCAGTGGAGCTCCGGGCGCCGGGCGCTCGGCCCGGTCGAGGAACTGGCCGCATCCCCCCGGCCCGCCGACTGGCGGCTGGCCGCCCGCGCCCTGGGCGCCGCCTCCACCGACCCCGTGCTCGCCACCGCCGTCAAGGCCCGGCTGCGCGGCTGGAGCCGGCAGGCGTCGGTCTCCCGGCGCTGTACCGTCGCCCTGGCCTGCGCCACCGAGTTCGGGCTGGCCCGGCCCGGGACCGCGCTCACCCTGTTGCGGACCGTCTGCGACGGGCCGCGCGACGGTACGGGCGCCGTCGCCTCCGCCGTCCGCCGGGCGCTGCTCTCCCTGTTCGCCGAACCCGCGGGCCGGGCCGCCCTGCTCGACGGGCTGGTGCCCTGGTGCCGCGCCGGCGGCGCCACCCGGCAGGCCGCCTGCACCGCCACCGCCCACCTGCTGCGCGCCGCCGCCGCGGCCCGCGAACCCGCCGAGTGGTGGACCCGCCACCTGCTCGGCACCCGGGCCGGCGCCCGACCCGGCGAGGACCCGCCCGGCCTGGAACTGATCCGGTGCGCGCTCGCCGAACCCGACACCTTCCCCGCCGTGCGCGCCGCGCTCCTGGACTGGCAGCGCCGCGCGGCCGACGACCCCCGCCGCGCCCCCTTCGTCGAGCACCTCGCCGACCGGCTGGGCGCCGCGCCGCGCGGCGGCGCGCTGCGGCTGCTCAGCGCGTTCGAGGCGGCCCGGCCGGCCCCCGGCGGACGGCGGGCGGCCGAGGCACTGGCCGCCTGGCGCCAGGCCCTCTGACACTTCGGAACACCAGCAGGAGAGAGACCGGCATGACCCTCACCCCGTACCCGGCCACCGTGACGGACACCCCGCCGTGGCGCCGGGGGACCCGCAGCCCCTTCGGGGAGCTCGTCCGCTTCCGCCTCGCGCAGCCCGGCCAGCAGGCCCTGGTGCTGCTGGACGGCGAGGGCGGTACCGTCTGCGAGCCCGGCGGCCACGGCTCGTTCGTCCGCGCCGCGTTCGGCGGCTACCGCGAGACGTACCTCGTCGACACCGCGCCCCGCACCGGCACCTGGGCGCTGCCGCCGGGCTGTGCGCCCGCGGCCCTCCAGGTCGCCTGGTGGGTCGCCGACCCCGCCCGCGCGGTGCTCGGCGGCGGCCCGCCGGAGGGCTGCTGGGCGGCTGTCGTCGGCCACTTGGACCGGCGGTTCCAGACCCTGGCGGCCCGCGCCGAAAACGCCGCCGAGCAGGCGTCGGCCCAGCACCTCCTCGAACTGCTCGCCCAGCCGCAGCCGGTGGACGCCACCGGGCTGGCCTGCTGCCTCGCCGCCGCCCAGCCCGCGGCCGAGCCGCCGCGCCCGGCGGACAAGGGCGCGCCGCCGCTGCTGTGGTCGCCGCAGCGGCGAGAGGAGTACGAGTTCTACCTCCAGGCCGTCCGCACCGGCCCCGACGCGCTGGCCGCGCTCTGGCTGCTGCACCGCCCCGAGGAGGTGCGGCAGGTCCTGGAGTGGGTGACCGCGCACCCGCCGTCCGGCGACCGGCCCGGCGCGGACGGACGGGACGTCACCCTCGCGCTCCTGGACGGCCTCTCCCCGGAGGAGCGCGAGCAGCTCGCCAAGGCCGTCACCGAGCGGGTGCACGCCATGGCGGCCCCGGAGCCGCCGCCGTGGCAGCCCGGGGCGTGAATCCGTTGTCGGTGCCGGGCCGTAGGGTGTTACCTCGAACATCAGCACTGACAGAAAGCATGAGTGGCACCGAATGAAGCGCAAGCACGGCATCGCCATGACCGCCGTCGGCATGGCGGCGGTCCTGGGACTCTCCGCCTGCGGCAGCGACAGCAAGGACGACAAGGGAGACAAGGGGGACAAGAAGCCCGCCTCGGCGGCCGGTTCCGCGCCCGCCAAGGACGCGCCGTCCGGCAACGGCGTGGAGAAGCTGTCCGGCAAGGAGATATCCGACAAGGCCAAGTCGGAGCTCAGGAGCGCCACCTCGCTCCGGTTCAAGATGTCGGGGACGGAGGGCGGCGAGCGGATGGACGTCGACCTCGCCCTGGACAAGCAGGGCAACTGCGCGGGCACGGTCAAGACGGCCGACACGGGGACCATCGAGCTGATCAAGCTCGGTGACCGGGTGTGGATGAAGGCCGACGAGAAGTTGTGGCGGACGAAGGCCAACCCGCAGGCGGCCGAGCTGTTCAAGGGCCGCTACGTCACCGGTCCCACCAGTGAGCCCAGCCTCAGCAGCATGACGAAGGGGTGCGAGCTGACGGCGCTGCAGACCAAGGTCGGTCAGGACGACGACGGCTCGGTGACGATCACCAAGGGCGCGCCGACCACGGTCGACGGGCAGCAGGCCGTCCCGATCAGCGCCAAGGGCACCACCATCAGCGTCGCCACCACCGGCCGCCCTTACCCGCTGAGGATCGAGGACAGCAAGGACAAGAGCGCCGTGACCCTGACGGACTGGAACAAGCCGGTCCCGGCGAAGGCACCGCCGGCCGATCAGACGATCGACATCACCAAGCTCAAGCAGTCCAAGCAGCAGGGGCTGTGACCGCCGCCGGCTTAGCCCGCCCCCCGGCGGGAGGGACCGGGGGACGGACCGAGGGCACCGGGACGCGCTCCCGGTGCCCTCACGCGCTTCCTGACGCCCCCGCGGTGCCTCCCGCTCCCGCAACTCCCGTTTTGAGTCGGCCGCCTGTGGGTCACTAGGATCTTCGGATGATCATCACAAGACGGCTGGCGGCGGGCGCCTGCGCTCTGCTCGCCGCACTGGCCGGAGGTGTCGTGCCGGCGCAGGCCGCCGACGGGCCCTCCAAGGATTCTCCGAAGGTCGAGCTCGTCCTCGACGTCAGCGGTTCGATGCGGGCCCGCGACATCGACGGCCAGTCCCGCATGGCCGCCGCCCAGCAGGCGTTCAACGAGGTCATCGACGCCACCCCGGAGAGCGTGCGACTCGGCATCCGTACGCTCGGTTCCCGCTACCCCGGGGACGACAAGGCGGTCGGCTGCAAGGACAGCACGCAGGAGTACCCCGTCGGCCGCCTCGACCGGACCGAGGCCAAGACGCGCGTCGCCACCCTGCGCCCCACCGGCTGGACGCCCATCGGCTACGCCCTGCGCGGCGCCGACCAGGACCTCGGCGAGGACGGCGGCACCCGCCGCATCGTCCTCATCACCGACGGCGAGGACTCCTGCGGCCAGCCCGACCCGTGTGACGTGGCGCGCGAACTCGCCGCCAAGGGAACGCACCTGACCATCGACACGCTGGGCCTGGCGCACGACGACAAGACCCGCGAGCAGCTCACCTGCATCGCCGAGGCCACCGGCGGCACGTACACCACCGTGCGGCACACCAAGGAGCTCTCGGGCCGCATCAAGCAGCTCGTCCGCCGCTCCGAGACGCCCGTCGACGACACGCCCAAGCCCACGAAGGGCGCGGACGCCTGCTCCGCGGCGCCCGAGATCGGCGCCGGCGTGTGGACCGACCGTGAGACCTTCGGCGAGCACCGGTGGTACAAGGTCAAGGTCAAGCCCGGCCAGGAGCTCCGCGCCGCCGCGAGCGTCGGCGCCGACCGGCCCGTCGACCGTGACTACGGCATCCTCGTCAGAGCCGTCGGCGACGGCGGCCAGGAGCTCGTCCGCGGCTCCGACGCCGGCAACGGACGCACCGACGTGATGTCCTCCGGCCTGCGCTACCCCGTGAGCAAGGGCAAGAAGGACGCCAAGGACGACGCGCGGACGGTCTGCCTGGAGGTCTCGCACTCCTTCTCCGCCCCGGCCTCCGTCAAGCGCGACCCCGGCCTGCCCGTCGAGCTCGCCGTCGACCTGGTGAAGTCCCCGGACAAGCCGTCCGACATGGCCGCCTTCGGCCTGGGCCGGGGCTGGGTGCTGCTCGCCGTCCTCGTCGGCACCGGCCTGGTCGCCGGTCTGCTGTGGGGCTGGCTGGCCCGCTGGCGCGTCGCGATCTGGAGGGCCAACTGATGAGGATCACACGGGTCGCACGGACCCTGACCGCCGGGCTGCTCGCGGCCGGCGCGCTGTTCACCGTCTCCGGCGCGGCGGCGGCCGACGCCCCCGCCGGGACCAAGGGCCAGAACGGCGACCCCACCGAGGCGGGTACGTCGTTCCGTACCGCCACGGCCGTCAAGCAGGACCAGAAGGCCACCGCCGACGGTACGACCGGTGACTACCTCTACTGGCAGTTCCCGGCCGGAGCCGGACAGCGGCCCACCGCCAAGGCGACGGTCAAGCTGCCGGAGGCGAGCGCCCGGCACGGCGCCGCCACCTGGCAGCTCGACGTCTTCGACGGCCTGCGCCGCCGCCAGGCCTGCGCCGAGGGGGAGCAGACGAAGCGGGTGTCCCAGCAGGACACCACCGTCACCCTGAGCTGCACCCTGCGCGCCGTCCGCCCGTACGCCGAGCGCTGGTCCAACGACCCGCTGCCCGGCGCGTACTACATCCGCCTCACCGTCGCCGACGGGCCCGACCAGGACATGGGCCTGCCCGTGCACGCCGAGGTCGAGGCGACCGCCGAGGACGCCGGCGGCAAGTACGCCGAGGGCGGCGAGCTCGGCGCGCCGCTGCACGCCGGTGCCGTCTCCGAGCCGGAGGACGGCTGGAACGGGAGCTGGTGGTCGGACCGCTGGCTGTGGACCGTCGGCGGTGCCGTGCTCGGCGCGCTCGCGGCCATCGGCGGCTACACGCTGACGCGGCGCCCGCGCCGCGCCTGACTCGCGCGCCGTGCACGGGAAGAGGCCCCCGGGGATCCGTCCCCGGGGGCCTCTTCGCGTCCTCAGCCCGCCGGCGGCTCGCCGTGCACCGCGTCGACGTACAGGTCCAGCAGGTCCTCGGTGAAGTAGGAGCTGTAGGAGATGTCCGGGGTGTCACCGCCCGTGTGGTAGCCGCCGATCACGCCGATCAGCGTGTACCCGCCCGTCGCGCCGCGGATCAGGAACGGACCGCCCGAGGTGCCGCCGACGTACCCGGCGCAGGCGATCTCCAGGAAGTCGCCGGGGGCCTTGGGGTCCGTACTCGTGTAACGGCGGGTGGTGGAGCGGCAGTCGAGGGGCTTGGGGTACTTGGCGTCGCTGTTGCCCGGGTAGCCGATCAGCCGGACGTCGGAGTGCCGGTAGCCGGGGTGGAAGGCGAGGTCGAAGCCGCCCGTCACGCGCTCGACCGGGATGCCGTCCGCGCGGTCGCCGAGCCGGACGACGGTGTAGTCCCAGCGGGCGCCGCCGTCCGTGCCCAGGTCGTAGTAGCGCTGGTCGATGTAGATCGCCTCGACCGGGAAGACGCCGTGCGGCTTGAGCCCGTCGTGGTACTGCGGCACGAACGACAGCCGCCGCTTGGGGTCCGGGCGGCGCAGGCAGTGCGCCGCGCTCACCACCAGGTTGCGGTACGGGCTGCGGACCACCGTCCCGCCGCAGAACCGGCCCTGGCCCTGGCCGTCGGTCCAGAAGAAGGTGCCCACCTGGGGCAGCCCGTCGAAGGGGTGGCTCGGCGGGACGGGCGCCTTGCGGGCGTCGGGTGGGGCGGACTCGGCGCGGCGCGCGGCCTCGGCGGGGAGGGCGGAGGCCATCCGGTCGGCGGTCCAGTAGGCGTCGGCCGCGGCGGCCAGGGCGCGCTGCCCGGGGTCGGCGGCGGCGCGGCCGCCGGGGGAGAGGGCCGTGAGGCCGAGGAGGAGTGCTGCGAGAGCGGTTACGGCGAGGGGTCTGCGCATGGGCGGGTTCCTCTCCGGTGCGCGGGGGCACATACGAGGTGAGCGTGTCATCCTCCACCCGGCGGGAGGGGTGTGGCGAGAGGCGGACGCGACAGGATTCACCAGGACGCCGGAGCGGGCCGCTACCGGCTCCGCCGCCTGCCCAGGGCTTCCTGACCTGCCATCAACCGACGGTTAAGTCCTTCACCCGCTCGTAATCCGGAACGGACTAGTGCTTCGCGTCCGCGCGTGACAGGATGCCCATCGCGACCCTTCAGGGCTTAACCGGCCGTGAGGCGGCCGTGCGAAACCAGGCACCTGGAACGGGGGGACACATGGCGGTCAGGGGGGACAGAGCGACGGGAGACACGGGCAGCCCACTGGCGGGGCGGCTCAACTACCTGTTCGCCAACATGCACCCGCCGGGTGCGCCGTACACCAACGCCCATGTCGCGGAGGAGATCAGCCGCGGCACGGAGGAGTACGGCGGGGTCACGCTCACCGAGCAGTACCTGTCGATGCTGCGCAACGGGAAGCGCGCCAACCCCAGCCCGGACGTGCTGCGGGCGCTGGCGAAGTTCTTCGCCGTGCCGGTCGGCTACCTGATGGGCGACCTGTCCGCGCCGCAGACCGCCCGGGTGGAGGAGGAGGTCCGCTTCCTCGTCGCGATGCGGGACCAGCGGGTACGGGCCATCGCCCTGCGCTCGGTGGGCCTGCCGCCCGAGGTCCAGGACAGCCTGACCACCATCATCTCCCAGTTCCGGCAGCAGATGAACCTGCCGTCGGACCCGCCCGCGGCGGGGGGTGAGGAGCGCCCGTGACCGTCGTGGCGGACGACCGGCTCTTCACCCACTGGCGGCGTACCGAGGATGAGGACGGTGCAGTCATGCGGGTGGGGCGGATTCGCCGACGGTGCAAGCAGCTCATCGCCGAGCTCGCGCTGCCGGCCTCCACCGATCTCCGCGGCCTGTGCGACATCGTCGCCCGCCGCGTGGGACGGCCGATCCACCTGGTGCCGATGAGCCTCGACGGCGTCGTCTCCGGGATGACCGCCACCACCGACGACGGCTACTGGGTCGTCTACGAGCTCAAGACCTCGCCCTGGCACCAGGTCCACATCGTGCTGCACGAGATCGGGCACCTGCTGCTCGGCCACGACCAGGATCCGACCGTCACCGAGGACGCCCTCAAGGTGTGGACGCCGTCCGTCGACGTCGCCACCGCCATGCGCCGGATGGGGCTCACCATGGGGCTGGCCCGGCACCACTGCTACGACAACCTCACCGAGCGCGAGACCGAGATCCTCGGCACCCTCCTCATGGAGAAGGTCGTACCGCCCCCGCCCGGCCAGGAGCAGCCGCTGGAGGGCCCGGCCGCCGAACTCGCCGCCTCCCTCGGCCCCGCGCTCCAGCACGTGCGCCGGGCCCGGGCCGACGACGGCGCCGGCGGAACGGACGGCGGTGGTGGTGCCGGTGTTTGACGCCCTCTACCTCACCTTCTCCGCCGTCACCTGGGTCATCGTCGCCTACAAGGCCCGCGCCTGGTTCCGCGACCGCGGCAACACCGACCTGGGCCTGACCGCGCTCATGACCGCCGGCGTGCCCGTCGTCTTCCTGTTCTCCGCGCCGAGCGTCTACCGCGCCTTCGACCGGCTCACCGGCGTCGCCAACCTGGCGATGGTCTTCCTCTACTCGGCCGTCGTGCTGTTCGCCTCCGGCGCCACCGTGCTGCTGCTCCGCTGGACCAGCCGCGGCGACGCCTCGGCGCACGCCCGCGCGGTCGGGCGGTCCCGGTTCGCGGTGGCCGCCGTGGCGGCGGCCTGGACGGCGGCGATCGTCTGCTTCGCCGTCGGCCGCCCGGACGCCGTCGAGCACCCCCGCGACTTCAGCACCGCCTACGCCGACGCCCCCGGCGTGGTCGCCTTCCTGACGCTGTACCTGGCCATCTTCGGCACCAGCCTCGCCGGGCTCGGCGTCCTGTGCCCCCGCTACGCCGCCACCCTCGGCCCGTCCTGGCTCTCCAAGGGGCTGCGGACGCTCGCCGCGGGCTGCTGGCTGGGACTGCTCTACTGCGCCTGCAAACTCGCCGGGTTCGTCCTCACCTGGGCCGGCCGTGACGTGTACTGGCTGTCCAACGGCGTGGCCCCGATGAGCGCCTCGGTGGCGGCCCTGCTCGTCCTCCTCGGCTTCTCGCTGCCCGCCGTCGGCCCGCGCGCCACCGCCTGGCGCCGGCTGCGCCGCCTCCACCCGCTCTGGGAGGAGGTCACCGCGCACGTCCCCGAGGTGACCATCGGCACCTCCCGCTGGGTCTCCCGCTGGCCGCTGGCCGACCTGGAGTGGCGGGCCAACCGGCAGATGGCCGAGATCCGCGACATCCAGCGCGGCGTCCGCCGCCATGTCGAGCCCGCCGCCCTGGAGATCGCCCACCGCAGGGCGGACGCCGCCGCGCTGGACGAGCGCCGGCTCGCCGCCGTGGTGGAGGCCGCGGCCTTCCGCCGGGGCCTGGCCAACCAGGCGACCGGCCACGTCCCGGTCCCGCACGCCGACAGCGTGGTGGTGACCGTCAGTTCCGACCCGGCGGCCGAGCACGAGCACCTGGCGCTCGTCGCCGACGTCTTCCACGACCAACTGGTCGACGCCGTGCTCAAGGAGTTACGGGAGACCAGTGCGGAGCGCCGTCCCCACTGAGGACGCGCGACCCACAGACGTGGCGGCCATGGACGGGGGTCACGGCCGCCCGCGGCGCGGGCCGGCGCCGGTGCCCGTACTCACGGGACCGATGCCGGCCCGCGCCGAACTCTTTCGACGGGAAGGCGAGGGCCGGGCACCGCGGCCTGCCGCCGCCCCCCTAGGGTCGACGGCATGCGACGACCCATCGACGTGCGCCCCCTCATCGCCGACCCGCACGGCACCCTCGCCGCCCTCCGGGAGGCCGGCCCGGTCCACCGCGTCCAGGGCGCGGACGGCAACCCCGCCTGGCTGGTGACCCGTTACGAGGACGTCCGCCGGGCGCTCGCCGACCCGCGGCTCTCCCTCGACAAGCGCAACGCCAAGCCCGGCAACTACGCCGGCCTCTCCCTGCCCCCGGCCCTCGACGCCAACCTGCTCAACATGGACCCCCCGGACCACACCCGCGTCCGCCGCCTGGTGGTCAAGGCGTTCACCCCCGGCCGGGTGGAGAAGCTGCGCGGGCCGGTGCGCCGCCTCGCCGACGGACTGCTCGACGCCGTCGAACCGGCGGGCGCCGCCGACCTGCTGGCCGTCTACGCCGGCCCGCTGCCCATCATGGTCATGTGCGACCTGCTGGGCATCCCGGAGGAGCGGCGGCTGGACTTCCGGGCCTGGACGGACGCCCTGATCACCCCCGACCCGGCCCGTCCGGAGGCGGCCCGCGAGGCGGTGGGGAGCATGATCCGCTTCTTCGCCGGCCTGCTCGCCGCCAAGCGCGCCGAGCCCGCGGACGATCTGCTGTCCGACCTGATCGCCGTCCGCGACGGCAGTGACCGCCTCTCCGAGGACGAACTGACCTCGCTCGCCTTCCTCCTGCTGTTCGCCGGCTACGAGAACACCGTCCATCTGATCGCCAACTCGGTGCTGGCCCTCCTGGACCACCCCGAGGAGCTCCGCGCCCTGCGAAAGAATCCGGACGGACTCGCGGCGGCCGTGGAGGAGCTGAACCGCTGGGACGGCCCCGGCCCCCTGGCCATCCGCCGCTTCCCGCTGGAGGACGTCGAAATCGGCGGCGTCACCGTCCCGGCCGGCGAAACCGTCCTCCTCTCCCTGGCCTCCGCCAACCGCGACCCCGCCCGCTTCCCCGACCCCGACCGCCTTGACCTGCGGCGCAACAACACCGGTTCGCTGGCCCTGGGCCACGGCATCCACTACTGCCTGGGCGCCGCGCTCGGCCGCATGGAGACCGAAATCGCCCTGGCGGCCCTGCTCGAACGCTTCGAGAAACTGGAACTCGCCGTTCCGAGAGAGGAACTGAAGTGGCGTCCGTCCATTCGCGCGCGTGGCCTGATTTCGCTCCCCGTGCGCTGGTCGGCCGCAAGCCGAACACGTTTTTGATGCATAACCCATCCTTGATGAGGTAGAACTGTCTTCGAGCCCGCCCGGTGTGCATCCCCCGTCGCACCGGGCGGGCCTTCGCATGCCCGGATCCGGGCGCACGACGAACCGGCCCGCCGCGGTGACGGGCCGGAGGGCCGGGGGACGCTCCGCGCGGCGCCGGAGCGCCGGGAGCCGCCCGGGGCGGCGCTCGCTCAGCCGCTGCCCGGGGGGAACTTCAGCAGGGCCACCGCCGCCAGCATCTGGATGCTCACCGCCGCCACCGCCTTGTGGGTCGGCAGGTGGTGCTGGCCGCGGATGAGGAGGGTGGCCAGGGCGCAGCCGAAGACGGCGGAGGCCGCGGCGGTGGCGCGGACGGGGATCGAGGCGCTCGGCAGGCAGGAGTCCAGGACCAGCCGGGGGAGGTCGGTGGTCCAGAAGACGAGGACGAACAGGCTCGCCGTCGGCCCGGGCCGGCCGTTGCCGCCGAGTCGGCGGGCGATGGCGTGGGTGACCAGGCCCAGCAGCACGCTGGCGAGCAGGACGACGCCCGAGCCGATGGCCATGGCCTCCAGGGCGAGTGCGGGGCTCACGTCCCACTGGGCCCAGAACGAGTCCTTGGCCATGGTCCCCAGCGCCCCGCAGAGCAGGCACAGGAACATGGCGGCGCCCCAGACGCTCCGGTCCCGGGCCTCGTCGAGCACTTCGACGGGCCGGTACCAGAGCCCGAATATGAGCCGGTGCCAGAGCAGCTTGCGCCGTCCGGAGTCCGGGGGGCGGGGGGACGTCGTGGTGGTCAGGGGCATGGGGACGATTCTCTCACCGCTCTGGGAGGTGATCCCGGGGCGGGCGTGGCGGGCCTCTGCGGACGCCGCCGTCCGACGGGGCGTCAGGTGGTGCGTCAGGCGGGCGTGGGCTCCACCGGGCCGGTGCCGGCGTCCGGTTCCGGGGCGGCGCCCTCACCCGCGCCCTCATCCGTGTCCCCGCCGGCGCCCGGCAGGTACTCCTCGCTGATCTCCCGCGGTCCGAACGGCCAGACCCGCTCCACCCGCGCCCACAGCAGGAAGGCCAGGCAGCCCGCGGCGAACCAGGCGAGCGACCACTCGATGGGGTGCCGCCCGGGCGAATTGCGGTCCGCGTAGCCGTAGATGACGAGCCACCCGACCAGCGCCACCAGGCTCGGCAGCGGGTAGAGCCACATCCGGTACGGGCGCGGCAGGGCCGGCTGGCGGCGGCGCAGGACGGTCACGGCCGCGATCTGCCCCAGCGCCTGGACCAGCACCATCACCGTGGTCAGCAGCTGGATCAGCGTCGCCAGGTCCGTATGACGGCCGATCAGGAACCCGACGCAGCCGATCGCCCCCATGCTCACCAGGCCGAGGACGGGGAAGCGGTGGCGGGGGTGCAGGGTGCCGAACGCGCGGAAGAACACCTTCTCCCGGGCCGCGTTGTAGGGGATCCGGGAGGCGCCCAGGAGACCGGTGAAGACCGACGCCACGGCGGTGATCAGGACGAGCACGGTGACGGCGTCGGCGGCCCCCCGCCCCCAGGTGCGTTCCAGCACGGCGGAGGCCACGGAGGACGAGGCGACGTTGTCCGCGTCGAGCATGTCCCGCCAGTCCACGACGCCCAGGGTGCCGATCTGCAGCAGCAGGTAGATGCCCATGATGCCGAGGATGGAGTAGATGATGGAGCGCGGGATCGTACGCCCGGGGTCCTTGATCTCGGCGCCCATGTAAGCGGTCGTCCAGTAACCGCCGTAGTCGTAGATGCCGATGGTCAGCCCCGCCGCGAAGCCGATCCAGAAGTGATCGCTCGTCAGCTCGAAGGCGTGCGACGGGTAGGTGAACGCCCGGTCCGGACTGAAGTGGGTGAACGCGGCGGTGATCACCAGCACCACGGCCGCGATCATCACGCCCCAGAGCACCGTCGTGATCCGGGCCATGTTCTCCACCCGTCCCCACAGCAGCGCCACGACGACCACGATGAGCGCCAGCCCCGTCAGGTCCCCCTGCGTCGGGGTCATGCCCGGCCAGAGGTACCCCAGGTACTGCACGAAGCCCATCACGCCGCTCGCCATGGCCAGCGGCACGTAGAGCATGGCCGTCCAGACGAACAGGAACGGCATCAGCCGGCCCGTCCGGTACTGGAACGCCTGCCGCAGGTAGACGTAACTGCCGCCCGCGCCCGGCAGGGACGCGCCGAGCTCGGCCCACACCAGGCCGTCCGCGAGGGCGAGCAGCGCGCCCGCGAGGAAGCCGATGACGGCCTGCGGGCCGCCGAAGGCCGCGACCATGAGCGGGATGGTGACGAACGGGCCGATCCCGCACATCTGGCTCATGTTGATGGCGGTGGCCTGGAACGGTCCGACGCGGCGGACGAATCCGCCCTGACCGTCCGGCCCGTCGGCTCTCTCGCCCGCTCTCTCCGCCATGGCGGCCACCCTTCCCGTCGGCGCGATACCTGCACTCGTACACCGGCCCGCCCGGCCCGTCCATCACCCCGGACGGGGCGGGCCGGACCGGTGCGCGGCCATCGCCCGAACAGCGCACGGGAGTTGGGGCCCGTGGGCCGGACGCGATGCTGGGTGACTCTGGCCGGGCGCTCCGCGCCGAGTCAAGACCCGGGGCGCACGGGACCGGAGCGCGGCAGGGGACGGAAGCCGGTACCGCAACCGGAGCGCCCCCTGAGGCAGGACATGACAATCACCACTCTCGGTGCATCCGCACTGGCAGGGGCGTTACAGTGACCCGGCCGTGGTGTTCGGGAAGACCGGTGCAGGACCCTCCCAGGGGGATCCGATTCCGGAGCGGCCCTCGCCACTGTGATCGGGGAGTGACCGTCCCGTTCCGCGCGCCACCGGGCGCGGGGAGCCACTGGCCGCAGCCGGCTGCCGGGAAGGCGGGGGCGGACGCGAACGAACCCGTCAGCCAGGAGACCGGCCACGGCATCTCAGTGAACCGATCCACGAGGTGCTGGAGCGTGAACCCCCAAATGACCCTGCCCACCGACGCGCCCACCGGCGTGTCCGCCCAAGCCGCCGCCGGGCCGTCCGCCGCCTTCCGCTGGCGCCGCGAGGACACGATGCGGACCGCCGGCCTGCTCGCCGTCATAGCCGCCCTGCACGTCGTCGCCTTCGGCGTGCTCTTCCTGCTCGTCGTCCCCAACGACTACCACGTGGGATCCAAGGTGTACGGCGTCGGCCTCGGCGTCACCGCCTACACCCTCGGCATGCGGCACGCCTTCGACGCCGACCACATCGCCGCCATCGACAACACCACCCGCAAGCTGATGGCCGACGGCAAGCGCCCGGTCTCCGTCGGCTTCTGGTTCGCCCTCGGCCACTCCAGCGTCGTGGTCGTCATGGCCGCCCTGGTCGCCGGCGGCACGCACATGGCGAGCACGCTGATGGACGAGGAGTCGTCCACCCACCAGACGCTCGGTATCGTCGGCACCAGCGTCTCGGGCGGCTTCCTCTACCTCATCGCCGCCCTCAACCTCGTCGCCCTGGCCGGCATCCTGCGCATCTTCCGCGCCATGCGCGAGGGCCGCTACGACGAGACCGAGCTGGAGAAGCAGCTCGACTCGCGCGGTTTCATGAACCGGATCCTCGGCCGGTTCACCCGCTCCATCAGCCGCCCCGGCCAGATGTACCCGCTGGGCTTCCTGTTCGGCCTGGGCTTCGACACCGCCACCGAGGTCACCCTGATGGTGATGGCCGGCAGCGGCGCCGCCGCCGGACTGCCCTGGTACGCGATCCTCTGCCTGCCGCTGCTGTTCGCCGCCGGCATGAGCCTCTTCGACACGCTGGACGGCACGTTCATGAACTTCGCCTACCAGTGGGCGTTCTCCAACCCGGTCCGCAAGGTCTACTACAACCTCACCATCACCGGCCTGTCGATCGCCGTCGCCTTCCTCATCGGCACCATCGAACTGGTCGGCGTGCTGCACGAGAAGCTGGACATGGACGACGCGGTCACCGGCTGGATCGCCGGCCTGAACCTCGACAACGTCGGCTTCGTCATCGTCGGCCTGTTCGTGGTGGTCTGGGCCGCGGCCCTCGCCTACTGGCGCCTCGCCAAGGTCGAGCAGCGCTGGGCCGCGCGCGGCGCGACGGCCCCGGCGGCGGAGGGCTGACGGCCGGGCCCCGGCGGCATCCCCCCTCCGTCCCCCGCCCGGCCGGTCTTCCCCGGGGCCGGGACGGGAGGACACCGCCGGGGCTACCGTGAGAACGGAAGCGTCCGCCCTTCGGCGAGGAGGCCCATGGACCGCGAGAAGATCACCCTCACCGGCGTCCAGGAAACCCTCCTCGCCACCCTCTACGCCCGCGCCCTCGACAGCCGCTCCCGCCACTCCCTCCTGCACGACGAGACGGCCCTCGACACCGTCCGGCGCCTCGACTACGACTTCCGCGGGATGGGCACGACGTCCGTGGACGCGGCCGGCGTCGCCCTGCGCGCCCACTGCCTGGACGGCTGGACGGCCGAGTACCTGGCCCGGCGCCCCCGGGCCACCGTGCTCCACCTGGCCTGCGGGCTCGACACCCGGGCGCACCGCCTCGCCCGGTTCCCGGAGACCCGCTGGATCGACGTCGACCTCCCCGAGGTCGTCGCCCTCCGCGACCGCCTCCTCCCGGCCCCCGGCGGCGACCACCGCACCCTCGCGGCCTCCGTGACCGCCGACGGCTGGCTGGAGGAACTCCCCGCCGACCGGCCCGTGGTGGCGGTCTTCGAAGGGCTCTCCATGTACCTGCGGCCGGACGAGGGCGAGCGCCTGATCCGGCGGATCACCGCCCACTTCCCGGGCGGACAGCTCCTGTTCGACTGCTTCAACGGCCTGGGCATCCGCATGCAGAGGCTGGTGCCCTGCCTCCGCAAGACCGGCGCGCGGGTGCACTGGGGCATCGACGACCCCCGCGCCCTGGAACGCCTGCACCCCGGCCTGACCTGCCTCGACGCCATCCGCGGCTGCGACCTCCCCGACGTCCGCCGGGTCGCGCCGCTCGCCCGCCTGGAAGCGCGCCTGACGAGCCGTGTCCCCGGACTGCGGGACGTCCTGCGGATGACGCGGTTCGAGTTCCCGGGGGCGGCGGGCTGACGGGGGTCAGAGGGCCCCCGCCGCCCCTGCGGGCAGGTACCGGCCGAAGAAGGAGCGCACCAGCCCCCGCACCGCCGGAACGGACCGTTCCGGCCCGGCCGGGCCGACGAGGGCGTTCCGGTCCCGGGCCGGCATCAGGGCCGCCGCCTGGAGCCGGGGCGCCAGGGCCGCGTAGTCGGTGAACACCCAGTGCGCGGCGCCGTGGAGGAGGCGGCGCCGGGCCCGGCCGCCCGAGCGGGCCAGTACGGCCGGCCAGGAGCGCTCGAACCGCTCGTTCCGGAAGCCGTCCGTGCCGGCCAGCAGCAACGGCCGGTCCGTACCCTCCCGCGCCACGGGGAACAGTTCCCCGGGCCGGCCGTCGGCGGCCGGCGGGTGGTCGAGGTACCCCTCCAGGTTGACGGCGGCCCGGATCCGGCGGTCCGCGCGCAGGGCCTCCGTCACCGCCGTCCCGCCCAGAGAGTGCCCGTACGCGCCCACCCGCCGCAGGTCGAGGGCCGCACCGAGCCCTCGGGGCAGCGGGCGCCCGAGCGCGTCCGGGGACCGCCCGGCCGCCAGGGCGGCCAACTGGTCCAGGACGAACCGGAGGTCGGCGATCCGGGTGTCGACGAGGAGGTCGAAGAGGTCGGGACCGGGCGGTCCGGCGAGGACGGTCGGCCGCACCCGCTCGCGCCCGGGCATGTCGGCCGGGAACTCCACCTCGCCGGCGTCCCCCGGGTGGTCGACGGCGACCACCACGTAGCCGTGGCTCGCCAGGTCCTCCGCGAGCCCGGTGCCCATGGTGCGCGGGTCCCCGCCCCCGGGGCTGTACAGCAGCACCGGCCGGCGCCCGGGGAGGGCGGGCGCGTCGGCGTACGCGTGGGTGCGGGTGGCGGCCCAGTCGACACCCGTCGTCGGCAGGTGGTGCACGTGGACGTCGATCTCCGCGAACAGCGCGGCGGCGCCCGGCGTCATCTGCCGCGCGCGGATCCTGCCCCGGACGGACGCGGCCGGGTGGAACACGGTGACCATCACCTCCCGGACCGGGATCCCCGGCGTCAGCGGGTCCTTCCGGGAACGGTCGACCAGGTACAGCACCGTCGCCCCCACCGGATGCGGACCGGTCGGCGCCGGCAGCCGCAGGGCCACCGGGCCGCTCCCGGCGGCGGCCCGCGCCGGTACGGCGGCGGCCGCGCCCCCGGACAGCAGCAGCCCGGCGGCGGCCGCCGAGGCGATGACGGACCGTCGGCTCACGGTCGCGCCCGGACGTGTGTACGACATGATGCCTGCCCTTCGTTCGACGGCCCCCGCGAACGCGCGGCGGCCACGACCGGCATGCTGGTCGCCGACGGCCGGTCCGGACGAACGTTCAGGCTGGGACCGAAACGCTGGCCCCGAGCAGCAAGCGCCAAGCACCAAGCGCCAAGCACCAAGCGCCAAGCACCAAGCGCCAAGCACCAAGCATCAAGCGCCAAGCGCCAAGCGCCAAGCGCCAAGCGCCAAGCGCCAAGCACGAAGGAGGGGGAACGCGATGCTCCGCGTCCACTTGACGGCGGGCGACCTCGCCCGGGTGCGGTTCGCGCCCCGCCCGGCCCCGCTCCAGGAGCTCAACGCGGCCCTGAGCATGCTCGTCCAGCCGCGCGACGCGCTGCTGTTCGGCCGGTGGCGGCACCGGGTGCTCCGCACCCTGCCGGCCGCCGCCGAACCGCTCGCGGACCTGGCACCACTCGGCGCCGCACCCCGCTTCCTCGACGTCTTCCACGACACCCTCGCCGACGGGCTGGACGCCGTCCGGGCCGCCCCGGGCCTCGTCCGCCCGGAGCTGGAACGCGTCCACGGCGGACGCCCGCCGACGCCGTGGGTGCGGGAGCTGCACGCGGACGCCCCCGCCGCGTGGCGGCTCCTGCGCCGGGCCCAGCGGGCGGCCTTCGACACCGTCCTCGCCCCGGTCTGGCCGCTGGTCCAGGACCTGCACCGGGCCGAGTTCACCCGCCACGCGGTGACCGCCGCCGAGCACGGCACCGGCGCGGCCCTCGCCGCCCTGGTCCCGGGCGGCCGGCTGCGCGGAACGGTCTGGGAATTGCCGTCCTCCGTCGACCGGGACCTCCGCCCGCTCGGCCGCGGCCTGCTCCTCCTGCCCACCTTCCACTGGACGGGCCACCCGCTCGTCGCCGACCTCCCCGACGGCCCCCTCGGCCTCACCTACCCGGCCGGCCCCGGCCTCCCGCTCGTCCCGGCCGGGGCCGAGGACCCGCGGGAGGCGCTGGCCGCGGTCCTCGGGCGGACCCGGCTCGACGTGCTGCTCGTGCTGGCGGAGGAGCACACGACGAGCGGTCTCGCCCGGCGGCTGGGCGTCAGCAATGCCACGGCCTCGGCCCACGCGGCGGCTCTGCGCGGAGCGGGCCTGATCGGGACGGTCCGCGCCGGGCGGGCGGTCCTGCACCGGCGGACGGCTCTGGGGGGTCTGCTCGTGGGTGAGCGGGGCTGAGGAGGGGGCGGGGGGAGCCGGGGGAGTTCGGCCGGGATCAGGCGCGCCGCAGCCCCACGTGCTGCAGGATCGCGAAGCCGCCCACCACCAGCCCCTGCAGCACCGTCCACACCGTGCCGGCCGTCGTGGCGCCGAGGGTGCCCTCCGCGGCCACGACGAGGCTGCCGAGGGCCCATACCGCGTTCAGCGCGGCCACGGTCAGGCCGGCGGCCCGGTTGACGGTCTTCCGGGTGGCCAGCAGGAGGACGCCGACGGCGTACACGGTGAGGAAGGCACCGACCGGGTACTGGACGGCCGTCGAGAAGCCGAGGAACGAGTCGAGGACGCCGGCGAGGGCCAGGTAGCCGATGCCGTTGGCGCCGGTGACGACGGCGTCGAGCAGGAACGCGAACCGGACGAACCGGTCGGCACCGGCGGCCGGGGCCGGTGCGGCGACGGCGGTGGGGTACGGGGTCGTGGCCATGGGCTCTTCCTCTCATGGGCCTCCGGGGTGACTCCCGGAGCGGCGGACGCGGGCCGGGCGGGCGAACAGGAGGCGGCTGCTGCGCGCTCCGTCGGCCCGGCACGGCCGACGCTATGCGGGTGGGGTGCGCGGCGCGATTACCTCGCAAGTAGGGCGGCGGCGACGGCCCGTCCCCCAGGTCCCCGTACCGCCCTCCGACCCGCCGCTCCGGTCGTCCCGCGACACTGCGGCGGTGGGCGTCCGGGGCCCCTTACGCCCCCTACGCCCCCGCCACGCCCGCCTCCCCGATGTGCCGTCGGTAGGCCGCGCCCAGCTCACCCACGTTCACCGAAGCGTGCAGCACCCCCTCCGCCCCCGCCGTGTGCTCCCGTACCAGCGCCAGCACCGCCTCGCTCAGCGCGGCCTTCTGCTCGTCCGTCCGTCCCGCCAGCAGCGCGACCTCGACGTGGACGAGGGACTGCCCGGGCAGGTCCGCCGCCACGACGGCCTCGCAGCGGCGGAAGCGCGTCTTGCAGTTGGTTATGGGGGTGTCCAGGACCTCGGCGGTCAGCGGGTGGAGAGCCTGAGCGAAGGCCCGGCGGTCGAAGACGTCGGCCAGGGATTCCGAGTAGTCGACGGCGAAGTGCGGCATGCGGGGCTCCAAACGTGCGGGGGTCGCGCGCGGACACGGCGATCCGGTGATCATCTTCGCGTCATCCTCTCCTACGGCCCCACCGGTGCCGACTTGCCCGCCCCGTCACCCCCGTCACACTGGAACCATGCCCGAACTGCCGGAAGTCGAGGCGCTCGCGGCCTTCCTCGGCGAGCGGCTGGCCGGCCGTACGGTCGAGAAGGCGCTGCCGGTCGCGGTGAGCGTGCTCAAGACCTACGATCCGCCGCTCACCGCCCTGGAGGGCCGGCCGGTGGCCGGGGTCCGGCGGTACGGGAAGTTCCTGGACATCGCCACCGAGGGCGGCCCCCACCTCGTCCTCCACCTCGCCCGGGCCGGCTGGCTGCGCTGGCAGGACGCCCTCCCCGCCGCCCCGCCGCGCCCCGGCAAGGGGCCGCTGGCCCTGCGCGTCCGGCTGGCCGGCGGCGCCGGCTTCGACGTGACGGAGGCGGGCACCCAGAAACGCCTCGCCGCCTACTGCGTACCCGACCCGTCCGACGTGCCGGGCGTCGCCCGCCTCGGCCCGGACCCGCTGGCCGACGCGTTCACCTTCGACGTCTTCACCCGCCTCCTGCACGGTGAACGCCGGCAGGTCAAGGGCTTCCTGCGGGACCAGAGCGTGATCGCCGGCATCGGCAACGCCTACTCCGACGAGATCCTGCACGCGGCCCGGATGTCCCCGTTCAAGCCGACGTCGGGCCTGGCGGACGAGGAGGCCGCCGTCCTCTACGAGGCGCTGCGGACGACACTCCGGGACGCCGTCGAGCGCTCGCGCGGGCAGGCGGCGGCCGGGCTGAAGGCGGAGAAGAAGAGCGGCCTGCGGGTGCACGGCCGCACCGGCGAACCCTGTCCGGTCTGCGGCGACACCATCCGCGAGGTGTCCTTCAGCGACTCGTCGCTCCAGTACTGCCCCACCTGCCAGACGGGCGGGAAGCCGCTGGCCGACCGGCGGCTGTCACGGCTGCTGAAATAGCGCGCGATCAGTCCTGAGGGACCCCGCGGGCGTCCGCGTGCGCCAGCTCCGAGTGCCGGTACGAGTAGGTGAAGTACACGACGAGCCCGATCACGAACCACACCGCGAACCGCACCCACGTCTGCCACGCCAGGTAGGTGATCAGCCAGATCGAGGCCGCCACCCCGATGCCCGGGACCACCGGCACGCCCGGGCAGCGGAAGCCGCGGGGGAGTTCCGGCCGCTTGTACCGGAGGACGATCACGGCGGTGCAGACGACCGCGAAGGCCAGCAGGATCCCGATGTTGGTGAGCTCCGCGGCCTCCCCGATCGGCACGAACCCCGCGATGAGCGCCGAGGCGACGCCCACGATCCAGGTGACCCGGGTCGGCACGTGCCGCGTCGGGTGGGTGTGCGCGAACCACTTGGGCAGCAGCCCGTCGCGGCTCATCGCGAACCACACCCGCGTCACACCCAGCATGAACGTGAACATCACCGTGAGGATGCCGATGATCGCCCCGACCGCGACGACGTCCGCGATGCCGCCCAGCCCCACCGACTTGAAGGCCGTGGAGAAGCCGCTCTCCTTGTCGATGTCCTTGTAGTTCTGCATCCCCGTCAGCACCAGGCACGCCAGCACGTACAGCACCATCGAGACGCCCAGCGAGTACATGATCGCCCGGGGCATGTGCCGCTGCGCGTCCTTGGACTCCTCGGCGGCCGTGGACATCGCGTCGTACCCGAAGACGGCGAAGAACACGGTGGCGGCCCCGGTGAACGCACCGCTCACGCCGAACGGGAAGAAGGGGTGGTAGTTGGAGCTCTTCACGTGGAAGAAGCCGACGATCACCACCAGCAGCACCACCAGGATCTTCAGCCCCACCACGATCGTCTCGAAGCGGGCCGCGCTCTTGATGCCCAGGGTGAGCAGATAGGCGATCAGCAGGCAGAGCACGGCGGCGAACAGGTCCACCCGGTGGCCGTCCCCGGTGCCGGGCGCGCCCAGCATCCAGTGAGGGAGGTTCGCCCCCGACTCCGTCACCAGGAAGTTGACATAGCCGGAGATGCCGATGGCGACGACGGAGACGATGGCCGTGTACTCCAGCAGCAGGTCCCAGCCGATGAACCACCCGCCGATCTCGCCCAGCACCGCGTAGCCGTAGGTGTAGGCGGAGCCGGCCCGTGGGATGAGGCCCGCGAACTCCGCGTACGAGAACGCCGCCGCCGCGCTGGCCAGGCCCGCGATGAGGAACGAGACGAGCACCGCGGGCCCGGCCGTGCCGTTGGCGATCGTGCCGGCGAGGCTGAAGATGCCGGCGCCGATGATGCCGCCGACGCCGATGGCCGTGAGCTGCCACAGGCCGAGGGTGCGGGACAGGTGCTCGCCGTGCGCCTCCGCCGTCTCCGCCTCTTCGATGGTCTCGATCGGTTTGCGGCGCAGCATGCCGTGACCGGCCCGGAGCCCTGCCATGTCCTGTCCTCTCGTCGCCCTGTCCTCGTGTCGGCGGGACGCTGACGGCGGCTCATGATGGTGCACCGGAACCGGTGACGGAAGGCGCCGCTCCGGTGACGTCCGGCCTTCAGCCGATCCGTCCTCGGCCGATCCTTTCCCGGCTCCTCAGCCGATCAGTCCCCGGCCGACGGCGGGCACCGCCGCCGACCGCCCGGTGCCCCACCGGCCCGGCTTCGGGCCGACGGTCAGCTCCAGCCGCTCCGCGCGCCGGAGCGCCGCCGTCGTCAGGTATGTCCGGTCGAAGGCGGTGCCGTCCAGCCGGGCGGTCTGGATGTAGCGGTCGGCGGCGGAGGTGCCGGGCGCGGTCACGGTGAACCGGCCGTGCGGGTACCAGTGCTGGTCCAGCCGCAGTTCGACGCGGTCGAAGACCGGGGTGCTCAGCCCCCACACGTCCGTCCCGGGCCTTACCGGGTAGACGCCGATGGCCGAGAGGACCATCCAGGACGACATCGTGCCCAGGTCGTCGTTGCCGGTCATGCCGTCGGGCGCGTCCGTGAAGAGGGTCAGCGCGGCGTGCACGACGTCCGTGGTCTTCCAGGGCCGGCCGGTGGCGAGGTAGGTGTAGGGGGCGATGAGGTCGGGCTCGTTCTGCGGGTTGTACTTGTCCGCGTTGTAGTAGTCGTACGGGCCGTGCACCCACACCTCGCGGGCGGTGCGGGCCGGGTCGGCGAGCAGCTTGTCGTAGGCGAAGAAGGAGTCGAGCCGCTTCTCCGCCGCCTCCCGGCCCCCGATCAGCTCGATCATCCCGGGCAGGTCCTGGGGGACCAGCCACTGGTACTGCCAGGCGGTGCCCTCGTGGAAGCCCGGGCTCTTCGCCGGGTCCGCGGAGCCCGTGAACGCGCCCTTGGCGTCGCGGGGCCGGAAGAAGCCCGTCGCCGGGTCGAACAGCTTCCGGTAACTGCGGGAGCGTTCCGCGTAGCGCTTGGCGTCGTCGTGGTGGCCGAGCGCCTCCGCCGTCTCCGCCAGCACACCGTCGGCCAGCGCGTACTCCAGGGTGGCGGAGGCGCCCTGCTGGAAGTCGGAGTCGCCGGGCTTGTGCCGGGACAGCTCGGGCGCCAGCGGAACGTAACCGTCCACCAGATAGCGCTCATTGGCCTCGCGGCCCATGGACGGGGAGTCGGCGGGCGGCACCCCGTCCGCGTTCCGCCGCAGCGCCCGGTACGCCTCCTCCTCGTGCCCCGCGAGCAGCCCCTGGCGGTAGGCGTTGGTGAGGTACGGGGTGACGGGGTCACCGGTCATGATGTTGGTCTCGACCGGCCCGTACCCCCACTTGGGCAGCCATCCGCCCTCGGCGTCGATCCGCAGCACGGACAGCGCCATGTCGCGGGCCTCGGCCGGCGCCAGCAGGGACAGGAGCTGCGCCTGGGTACGGTAGGTGTCCCACAGCGACCAGTTCTGGTAGTACGTGAACCCCTTGGCCTCGTGCGGCTTCCCGTCCCAGCCGAGGTAGCGGCCGTCGGTGTCGCTGCCGGTGTTGGGGGAGAGGAACGACCGGTAGAGCGCCGAGTAGAAGGTGCGGCGCAGCGTCCGGTTCCCGCCCTGGACGGCGACGTCGCCCAGCCGCTTCTCCCACGCGGCGCGCGCCGCCTCCGCCGTCCGGTCGAAACCGGCCTCCTCGGCGGCCAGGTTGCGCCCGGCGCCGTCCGCGTCCACGTAGCTGACGGCGGTGGTCGCCTCGACCCGCTGCTCCTTGCCGGTGTCGAAGCGCACCCAGGCGCCGTTCCGCCCGGTCCCCGAGGACGCCCGGGAACCGCTGGTCACCCGCTCGCCCTCCCAGGTGCCGTAGGCGGTGAACGGCCGGTCGAAGCGGGTCAGCGTGTGGACGGTGTACGGCCGGGTGTCCTGGCAGAAGCCCCGCCCGGTGACCGTCGCCCGCACGGTGCGGTCGTCGACGATCTCCACCTTGCTGGAGACGCCCCGGTGCAGCGACTGGCCGGCGTTGATGAGGACGTTGGCCTTGTCGGTGGCGGGAAAGGTGAAGCGCTGACGCCCGGTGTGGGTGGTGGCGGTGAGCTCGGCGGTGACGCCCGAGCCGAGCTTGACGCGGTAGTAGCCGGGCCGGGCGGTCTCGTCGGCGTGCGAGAACGCGGCGGCGTACTTGGCGTTGTCGGTCTCGGTCACCTCCCCCGTGGTCGGCAGGACGGGCAGGTCCCCGCCGATCCGGCAGCCGACCCCGGAGAGGTGGACGGCCGAGAAGCCGCGGATGCGGGTGTGCTTGTAGTCGTAGCCCATGGGGTGGCCGGTGTCGGGGGAGAGCTGCACCATGCCGAACGGGACGGCGGCGCCGGGAAAGGTGTTGCCCTCGTTCTTGGTGCCGATGAAGGGGTTGACGAGGTCGGTGAGGCGCTCGGCGGCGGAGTCATGGGCCGGGAGGGTGTCGGCGGGGGCGGCAGGGGCTGACGGTGCGTCGGCGGGGGCCGGTGGCGTGTCGGCGGGGGCCGGTGGTGCGAGGGCGGCCGTACCGCCCAGGGCCGCCGCCAGGGCGAGGAGGGCGACCCTGGTGCGCAGCCGCGGATGTCCGGTCCGTCTCCGTCTCATCGTCGGATGTCCGGTCCGTCTCCGTCTCATCGTCCACGTCCCTCGCGTGCCGGCGGAAGGGGGTCGGCGCGCTCCCGGCGCCTCCGCACCACTCTCAGGGGAGGCTCGTCGCCGAGGGGCGGTGAGTCAAGGATGCGCCGCGTGGTGGGCGTGGTGTTCCGGCCGCCCGGCGGGCCGCACCGCGACGGGCGGTGACCGGCGGGCGCGGGGGAGGTGCGGGACGGGCGAACTGCCGGTGTACGGCGAGGAATGCCGGTGCCTCGGGAGGTGGCGCCGGTGTACAGTACCGGCGACCAGTTCGAACAATTGACGGAGCGTCGGCTCCGTGCGGGGACGATGTCCCTCCACACGGGAACGGCGTCCTCGTCCGACGACAACCGAATGAGCGGCGCACTCGGGGAAAGCCGGTGGAAGACCGGCGCTGACCTGCAACCGTGAGCGGAGCCCAGCCGGGCGGTCATCTCGAAGACCGGCTGACCCGCGAGCCGGACCGCCCGGCGCGCCGCGGTACCGCTTCCCACTGTCACGGTCTGCAGCGTGGAGCCCTGAGCCCTCGATCCTCCGGCTTCCGGCCCGGGTCCGGTCTCCGTCCGGACCACCGGCGGGGCGCCGCGCGGGCCCGGGGGCCCGGGCGCGGGCCCCAACGAAGGGCGTTTGATGGCCGGTCGGATACGCGCGTCGGTGGCCGCACTGGCGCTGGCCGCCGCTTCCGTCGCCTCGGGGCTCGCCACCGCGGGCGACGCCGCCGCCGTGGACACCGGCCGCGGCAGGCCGGGCTTCTGTCCCGACGGCGACGGGGTCACCGTCGTCGTCGACTTCCAGGGGCTCGGCGGCAGCACGATCGTCCGCTGCGCGCCCGGCGGGCAGTCCACCGGCCTGACCGCCCTGAAGAACGCCGGATTCCGGATCGCCGGGACCCTCCGGTGGGGCGAGGGCTTCGTCTGCCGCATCGAGAGCAAGCCCGAGCCGCGCCGGGAGTCCTGCGCGGACACGCCGCCCGCCAGCGCGTACTGGTCCTACTGGCACGCGCCGAACGACGGCCGCTGGACGTACAGCCAGTGGGGTGTCGCCAACCGCACGCCGCCCGCGGGGAGTTTCGAGGGCTGGTCGTTCTCGCTGGACAAGGAGGCGGGCGGAGCGCCCGCGCCCCGGGTGGCGCCCCGGCGCCCGGGAACGCCCGTACCGCCGCAGGGGGAGCCCCAGCGGCCTCAGCGGCAACCGCAGCCCCAGCCGGGCGGCGGTGACCCGGGACGCCCGGCGGGCGGCGGGGGAGGCGGCGCCGGTGCCCCGGGTGGCGGCGGCCCGGGCAACGGCGCTCCGGCCAACGGGAGTCCGGGTGGCGGGCGTTCCTCCGGAACCGGTGGTTCCGGCGGAAGTGGCGGTTCCGTAGGCGGCGGCGGATCGGCGGCCGGGAGCGGTGGCCCCGGCGACCGACGCGACCCGGGCCGGGAACAGGGCCCCGGCCGTCCCTCCGCACCCGGCGGCGGCCCCACCGGCCCGGCGGGCCCGGCCCCCTCCGGCCCGGCCACACCCGGGGCGGCGGACGAGCGCACCCCGGGCCCCCAGGACACGCCCACCGAGGCCGCCGACTGGACCGGCGGTGAGGACGACGGCAAGCGCACGTCCGCCGACAGCCCGCGGACCGTCGCGCACAGCTCGGACGGCGGCGGTGGCGTGCCCGTCGGCACGATCCTGGTGGCCGCCGCCGCGGCCGGACTCGCCGGTTCCGCGTCCGTCACCGCCTGGCGCCGCAAGCGGGCCGCACGAGGTGACAGCGCATCGTGACGTCCGCACGCCCTCGCGGCGTCCTCCGCGCTCCGCTGGTCCTGCCGCGCGCCCTGCACCCGGGCGCGTGGTGGCTGTGGGCCCTGGGCCTGGCAGCCGCCGCCGGACGCACCTCCAACCCGCTGCTGCTGGCGCTCCTCGTCGCGGCGGCGGGCTGCGTCGTCGTCCGCCGGCGCGGGGACAACCCGTGGGCGCTCGCCTTCCCCATGTACCTGATGCTCGGCGCGTTCATCGTGGTCTCGCGCGTCGTCTTCCGCGTGGTCTTCGGCGGCGGCCAGGGGGAGCACGTCCTGTTCACCCTGCCGGAGGTGCCGCTGCCGCACTGGGCCGCCGGCATCCGGCTTTTCGGCCCGGTGGCCGCCGAACAGGTGCTCGGCGGCGTCTACGACGGGCTGCGGCTCGCCGCCATGGTCATCTGCGTCGGCGCCGCCAACGCCCTCGCCAACCCCAAACGGATGCTCAAGGCGCTGCCCGGTGCCCTGTACGAGATCGGCACCGCCGTCGTCGTGGCCCTGACCGTGGCACCCCAACTCGTCGAGAGCGTCCAGCGCGTCCGCCGCGCCCGGGCCCTGCGGGGCGGCCGGCAGCGCGGGCTGCGCGCTCTGCGCGGCATCGTCATCCCGGTCCTGGAGGACGCCCTCAACCGCTCCCTGGCCCTGGCCGCCGCCATGGCCTCGCACGGCTACGGCAGCACCGGCCGCGCCGGCCGCGCCGCGCCGGGGCCCCGCCGGCTGTCCGGCGCCGTCGTCGTCGCCGGGCTGCTCGGCGTCTGCGCGGGGCTCTACGGCGTCCTCGGTTCCGACACCCCGCGCCGGCTGGGCGTGCCGCTGCTGCTGGGCGGACTCGCCGTCGCCGTCCTGGGCTTCGTCCTCGGCGGCCTGCGGGCGGGGCGCAGCCGCTACCGGCCCGACCGCTGGCGGGCCGCCGAGTTCCTCGTCGCCGGCTCCGGCATCGCCACCGGCGCCCTGCTGTACCTGGCGTCCCGCGCGGACGCCGCCGACCTCTACCCGTCGCTCTCCCCGCTCACCTGGCCGGAGGCGGGCCCGCTGCCCGTCGCCGCGATCCTCGTCGGCGCCCTCCCCGCGTGGCTGGCACCGGCGGCGCCGGGGGCCGTCCCGCGGGAACCCGGGCCGGAGTCCGGGTCGGTGCCGGGCGGTGGCGAGCGGACGAGCGGCCCGGATCCGTCCGAGGGCCGGGCGGTGGCCGAGGGCGAGGCGGCGAGGGGAACGGCGCCCGGTCGGGGCCGGTCCGCCGGGGAACCCGCGAGGACGGACGGGCCCGCGGCGCCGGGTGGGCCTGCGGCTACGCCCGGGCCTGCGGCGTCGGACGGGCCTGTGGCGTCGGACGGGCCTGTGGCGTCGGACGGGCCTGTGGCGTCGGGTGGGCCTGCGGCGACGCCCGGCGGAGCGGTGTTCGGCGGAGCGGTGTCCGGCCGAGCGGTGTCCGGCCGAGCGGTGTCCGCTGCGCGGATTTCCCTCGACGAGGTGTCCGGTGCGCACGAGGCGTCCGCGCCGGCGGTGGGCCTCGATGACCCGAGGATGACGGCCGGTCAGGGAACGGCGGTCGCGAGGGCTGCCGTCGGCAAGGCGTCACCGGAGAGCGCGGTGCCGGCGGTGACGGCAGTGCCGGAGGTGACGGCGGTGCCGGATTCCGTCGGCGAGGCGGAGGTGCCCGCCGCCCGAGAGGGCGCCGTGAACACCGTCACCGACAAGGCGTCCGTCCCGCGTGAGCCGTCGGCCGCGAGGCACGGCGTCGGTGAGCCGGTGGCCCCCCACGGGGAGCCCGCCTCGGAGGCCGCGCCCGCCGAGGCGCGCGAGGACGCCCGGGCGGCGACCCCGGGGATCTCCGGCGGTGACCCGGACGTGACGATCACCCAGACGGTCACCCAAGGGGCGTCCGCCGGGAACGCCGCCGCCTTCACGGCACCGCATGCGCACCAGGCGCCCGGCCCACGCGAGGTGTCCGCCGAGCGTGCCGCCGCCGGAGGCGGGCCTTCCGCGCGGGAGGCGCTCGCGTGATCACCTTCGACGACGTCACCGTCACCTACGCCGGGGCCGACCGGCCCACGCTGCGCGACGTCCGCCTGCACCTGCCCGAGGGGGAACTCTGCCTGGTCACCGGCCGTACGGGCGTCGGCAAGTCCACCCTCCTCGGCGCCGTCAACGGCCTCGTCCCGCACTTCACCGGCGGGCACCTGAGCGGTGAGGTGACCGTCGCGGGCGTCTCCACGCGGGAGGCGCCGCCGCAGGAACTCGCGCACCTCGTCGGCGTCGTCGGCCAGGATCCGCTCGCCGGGTTCGTCACCGACACCGTCGAGGAGGAACTCGCCTATGGAATGGAACAGTTGGGCACCCCGGCCGACGTGATGCGCAAACGTGTCGAGGAGACCCTCGACCTGCTCGGCATCGCCCCCCTGCGGCACCGCGCCCTCCGCACCCTCTCGGGCGGGCAGCAGCAGCGGGTCGCCCTCGGTTCCGTCCTCACCCGGCACCCGCGCGTCCTCGTCCTCGACGAGCCGACGTCGGCGCTCGATCCCACCGCGGCGGAGGAGGTCCTGGCCGCGGTCACCCGGCTCGTCCACGACCTCGGCACCACCGTGCTGATCGCCGAGCACCGGCTGGAGCGCGTCCTGCAGTACGCCGACCGGGTCGTCCACCTGCCCGGCGACGGCCGGGTGACCGTCGGCACCCCGGCCGAGGCCGTCCGCGACGCCGACGTGGCCCCGCCGGTGGTCCGCCTCGGCCGCCTCGCCGGCTGGGACCCGCTCCCCCTGTCCGTCCGCGACGCCCGCCGCCTGGCCGGACCACTGCGGGAGCGCCTGGCCGGACGGGCGCCGGGGGCGGTCGAGGCGCCGGACGCGGTCGACGCGTCGGGCGCCGGGGGAGCCGACGCCGTCCGGGAGACCGTCCTCGCGGCCCGGGACGTCGTCGTCGGCTACGGATCCGTGCGGGCGGTCAGGGGAATGTCCGTGGACCTGGCGGCCGGTGAGGTCGTCGCGCTGATGGGCCGCAACGGATCGGGCAAGTCCTCGCTGCTGTGGGCCCTCCAGGGGTCCGGCCCCCGCCGCTCCGGCCGGGTCGACGTGGACGGCACGGACCCGGGCCGCGTCCCGGCGCGGAAGGCGCGCGGCCTGGTCGGGCTGGTGCCGCAGACGGCGAGCGACCTGCTGTACCTGGAGAGCGTGGACGCGGAATGCGCCCAGGCCGACAAGGAGTCCGGCGCCGCGCCGGGCACCGCGCGCGCCCTCCTCGACGACCTGGCCCCCGGCATCCCCGGCACCCGGCACCCCCGCGACCTGTCCGAAGGGCAGCGGCTCGCCCTCGTCCTCGCCGTCCAACTCGCCGCCGCGCCGCGCGCGGTGCTGCTGGACGAGCCGACGCGGGGGCTCGACCTGCCCGCGAAGGAACGTTTCACGGCCCTGGTGCGGCGCCTCGCCGACGAGGGCCGCGCGGTGGTCGTCGCCACCCACGACGTCGAGTTCGCGGCCCGTACGGCGGACCGCGTCCTGATCACGGCCGAGGGCGAGATCGTCGCCGACGGGCCGACGGCCGACGTGATCGTCGCCTCCCCGGCGTTCGCGCCGCAGGTGGCCAAGGTGCTGGCGCCGCAGGCGTGGCTGACGGTGGAACAGGTGGCGGACGCTCTGGCCTTCGCCGAACGGCCGCCGGTGGCGGAGGTGGGGGTATGAACGTGCGCGGTGGGGACGAGCCGGTCCGCGCGGCCGCCGGCTTGGAGGGGAGCGGCGTTTCCGCCGGTGGCGTCGCGGGCGGAAGCGCCGCCGGTGGCGACCGCGGTGGCCGGGGCACCCGGAGTGGTGCGCCCGGCGGTGCGGGGGAGCGGCCGGAGGGTCGGGCCGCCGGCCTTGACAGCCGGGGCCGGACGCCGTCCGGCCGGCGGCCGACGTCCACCGGACCGTACGACGAGCCGGCGGGCGTCGGGGCGGGAGACCGGACGGCGGACGGTGGCACGGCTGAGGGCAGCACCGTCGGGGCTGTCGGGACTGTTGGTGCGCGGGGCGATCGGCGGCCCGGCCGCGCGGTTGCCGAGCTTTCCGCGGACACCGGCGCGCCGGTGGCGGACGGTTCGGCGGGCGGCTCGGCAAGCGGTTCGACAGGCGGTCAGGAACCGGCCGTTCCGCGGGACGGTTCCGGTTCGTCGCCGACGCTCGCGGACCCTGCGCGGGAGTCCGGCGGGCGCGCGGAGCCGACCGGCGGGACGCGCGCCGCCGCCGGGCCCGCCCGCAGCGCAGGTCCGACCTGCGTCGCTGGTCCGGCCCCCACTGTTGGTCCGACCCGCGTCGCCGGTCCGGTCCGCACGGCCGGTCCGGTCCGCGCCGCCCGTCCCGCCCGCCGCGTCCCCGTCATCCGCATCAAGTTCCGCAGCGGCCTCGTCCTGGCCCTGGCGAGCCTCGCCGGGCTCGCCATGTTCTTCTGGCCGCTGTTTGGCTCGGCCGAACCCCGCACCGGAGGCATGGCGCACACCGCCGACGCGCCGCTGGTCTTCGTCGTCGCGATGCCGGTGCTGCTCGCCGTCGTCCTGGCGGAGATGGCCTCCGGGGGCATCGACACCAAGGCGCTCGCGATGCTCGGCGTCCTGTCGGCCGTGAACGCGGGGCTTCGCCCGCTGGGCGCGGGGACGGCGGGCATCGAGACGGTGTTCTTCCTGCTCGTGCTCGCCGGACGGGTCTTCGGGCCCGGCTTCGGCTTCGTCCTCGGCGCCACGTCGCTGTTCGCGTCGGCGCTGCTCACCGCGGGCGTCGGGCCGTGGCTGCCGTTCCAGATGATCGCGTCCGCGTGGATCGGGCTCGGTGCCGGGCTGCTGCCCAGGCGGGTCACCGGGCGGGCGGAGATCGCCATGCTCGTCGGGTACGGGATCGTCGTCGCCTACGGGTTCGGCTTCCTGATGAACATGTGGTTCTGGCCGTTCACGGCCGGGCCCGACACCCAGCTGTCGTTCCAGCCGGGTGCCCCGCTCCTGGACAACCTCCACCGCTTCGCGGCGTTCACGCTCGTCACGTCCACCTTCGGCTGGGACACCGGCCGAGCCGTCACCAACACCGTCGCCATCCTGCTCACCGGTCCCGCCGTCCTCACCGTGCTGCGCCGCGCCGCCCGCCGGGCGGCGTTCGACGCACCGGTCACTTTTACTCCGGCGTCCCGCCGATGAATTCCCGAGGAGAGAACCGCATGACACAGTCCGTACGTTCGGGCAGAGGCGCCGCCCTGCCGCTGGCACTGGTGGGAGCGGCGTTGCTGTCCACCGGTACGGCGGGGCTCGCTTTCGCCGGTGAGACGCCGGCGGAGGGCCGGACGGGCTCGCAGGTGCCCCTGCCCGTCGCGGCCGAGGCCGCCGCCGCGTGGGCGGCGCACCAGTTGGACGCGCGCTCCAATGCCCAGTGGGACCACGGCTTGACCGCCGACATCGTCATGGGACTGGCCTCCACCGGCACCGCCGGGAAGACGGCCGAACGGGCGACCGACTTCCTGGAAGACACCGCCGGGCAGTACATCCACACCGCCGGCAAGGACAAGGTGAACGCCGGGGGAACGGCCAAGCTGCTGCTGGTCGCGGAGATCATGCACCGCAGGCTCAAGGACTTCGGCGGGTACGATCTTCCTGCCCTGCTGCAGGGTGCTCTGCAGAAAAACGGCCGGTTCAAGGGTCACGACGGCGACTACTCCAACCAGTTCACTCAGTCTCTGAGCGTTCTCGCCCTGCAGCGCGCCGGCGGCGCGCCCAAGGAGGCGGTCGACGTCATCGCGGCGAGCAAGTGCAAGAACGGCGGCTTTCCGCTCGCCCTCAAGGACAAGCCCAACCCCGACACCTGCACCCCGCACACGGATGCCACCGGCATGGCCGTGCAGGCCCTGTTCGCGGCGGGGCGGACGGCCGAGGCCGAAGAGGGGCTGAAGTGGCTCGTCGAGGAGCAGCAACTGCCCAATGGTGGTTTCGCCGACGCCAGTCTGACGCCGGGCAAGCCGAAGAAAGAGTGGGAGGCCAACGCCAACTCCACCGCGCTGGCGGTTCAAGCCCTGCTGGCCGGAAGGCGCACCACGGAAGCCGACCTGGGCATCGACTGGCTGCGCAGCGTCCAGGTGGGCTGTGAGACCAAGAACATCTACGACCGCGGAGCGGTCGGGTGGAAGCAACGCGGCGTCGACGGAAGCACCCTGCGCGCCACCGCGCAAGCCATCCCCGCGCTGGCGCGGCAGCCCTTGGCCAACATCAACGGTGGGCACATGAAGAGCGGCACAGCCCCGCTGACCTGTGCTGGGGACACCGGCAACACCGGTTCCAACGGTGGGCACACGACGTCACCCAGCCCTTCCCAGTCCGCCACGACGGGCAACAGCCCGTCGCCCGAAGCATCGACCGCCGCTCCGACCGGCACCGCGACCGCGACCGCCACGGCGACACCCACCGCGAGCGCCACGGCCGACACCACCACGGGCGGTTCGGACGGTTCCACGGGGACCAGCGGATCCACTGGCACCGGCACGTCGTCCGGTACCGGCACGACCACCGGCACCGGCTCGTCCGGGACCGACAACGCCAGCGGCAGCCTCGCGCGCACCGGGGCGAACACGGCGTACCCCGTCGCCATCGGCGCGGGCGCGTTGCTGCTCGCCGGGTCGGCCGCCGTCGTCGTCTCGCGGCGCCGCCGCCGGGACGACGCGGTCTGAGCCCCCCACAGTCCTCCCCCACCCCATCACGAAAGGTACGTTCCATGCTCGCTCCGCTCACCCGCAAGGCCCTCGTCGCCACCGCCGCCCTCGGTCTGGCCCTCGCCGCGCCGGCCACCGGCGCCGTGGCCGCCACCCCCAAGGCCGCCGCCCCGGCGCCCATCACCGTCAACCTCACGGTGAAGGGCTCCAACGGCGTCCTCTTCAGCGGTGACATCAAGACCACCGGCCACGACGTCACCACCGCCACCGGCGGCACCCACAAGTGCGACGGCACCAACAACAAGGCGAACCCGACCCCGGGCGCCACGCCCACCGCCGCCCTCGACGACGCCTCCAAGAAGAAGGGCTTCACCTGGGACGGCACCTGGTACGCGTCGTTCGACGACTACTTCGTCAACCGCATAGCCAAGGACACCGGGAACGACGAGTACTACTGGAACATCGCCGTCAACGGGACCCCGACCACCGTCGGCGGCTGCCAGTACAAGCTCAAGCAGGGTGACAAGGTGGCCTTCACCTGGACCGCCCTCTGATCCGCCGCTGACCCGCCCGCCTCCGCACCCCTGAGGACCGTACGCCCCATGCACCTCACCGAACTCGCCGCCGTAGGCCCCTTCTTCGCGCTCCGCACGGATGGCGACGAGCTCGGCGGCCCCGGCCCCGGCGGCTACCTGCCGCTGGGGGAGGAGGCCGTGCGGCTGCGGGTGGAGACCGTGGGGCGGCGGTTGGGGACGGGGGAGGAGCGGGTGGCGGCGTCGGTGGCGTTCCAGGGGGTCGCCGGGCGGCTGCTGTCGGTGGCGCTCGGTGCCGCCGTGCTCGTCGGGCGGGTGCCGGACCTCGCCGGTGACGGGCTCCGGTGGCACCCGCTGCTGACGGCGCCCGACGATCTGCGGCTGCCGGACGTGCCGTTCCTGCCGTCCGGCACGGATCCGGTGGCCGGGATCGCCGCCACCGTCGTCGAGGGGCGCCTCGCGCCGCTGCACGATCTGTTCCGGGACGCCGTCCCCGTCTCGTCACGGGTGCTGTGGGGCAACGCGGGGTCGGCGCTCGGCGGCGCCCTGCGGGTGCTGCACACCTGGTGTGCGGAGCGGGGGCGGGGCGAGGAGGCCGAGCGGGCCCTCACCCGCGCCCGCGCGCTGCTGGAACATCCGCTGCTGGCGGGCACCGGGCGGCTGGCCGCCACGGCCGCCGGGCCGGAGTTCGTCCGTACCACCTGCTGCCTGTACTACCGCGTGCCCTCCGGCGGCATGTGCGGCGACTGCGTCCTGCGCCACCCGCCCCGGGCCGCCGCCGGGGCCGCCCGCGGCTGACGCGATCGTGTCCCGTCAGCCGTCAGCCGTCAGCCGTCAGCCGTCAGCCGTCAGCCGTCAGCCGTCAGCCGTCAGCCGTCAGCCGTCAGCCGTCAGCAGCCCCGCCGCGGGCGCGCGGCCTGGCGCGTACGTGCATCCGCTCGCCCTGCCGCCCGAAGATGCTGAGCATCTCGACCGGCCCCTCCCCGGTGGTGCCGAACCAGTGCGGCAGCCGGGTGTCGAACTCGGCGGCCTCACCCGGGCCGAGGACCAGGTCGTGGTCGGCCAGCACCAGGCGCAGCCGGCCCGAGAGGACGTAGAGCCATTCGTACCCCTCGTGGGTGCAGAGCTCCGGGGTCTTCCTGCTCGCGGGCAGGACGGACTTGAAGGTCTGGAGGGGGCCCGGCTGCCGGGTGAGAGGGACGACGACCTGCCCGTTCGCGCGCCGGGGCGTCATCCGGACGCGGGGGTCGCCGACCTCGGGGGCGCCGACCAGCTCGTCCAGTGGCACCTGGTGCGCCTGTGCGATGGGCAGCAGCAGTTCCAGGCTGGGCCGGCGTTGGCCCGACTCCAGGCGCGACAAGGTGCTCTTGGAGATGCCGGTGGCCTCGGACAGCGCCGCCAGGGTCACCCCGCGCCCGGTGCGCAGGCGCTTGAGGCGCGGGCCGACCTCGGACAGGGCGCGGGTGATGGCTGGTGAGTGGTCCACACCCGCATTGCTACCCGGTCGTCCCGGCGGTGGCAACAAGGGTTGCCATGATCGGGAAGCGGGGCAGGACGGCGGACGTGGTCACTTCCCCTTCTTCCCGTTCTTCCCGCAGAGCGCCGCGCCGAGGAAGCGGAAGGCGTCGGCGCCCGCCTTGTCGTTCTTGGTGATGTCGGGGTCGCTGTTGAGGACGAGCGTCACCTGCCGCCGGCCGTCCGCCGTGCCGAAGCTGAAGGTGGCGTACCCCGGCACGCTGCCCGTGTGGCCCAGCATGAGCGTGCCGTCCGCGCAGACGGTGGTGTTGCCCTCCAGGCCCAGCCCGTAGAACCGGCCCTTGCGGTCCCCGCCGTCCGGCGTCAGCGTACGCATCTCCTTGTTGAGCCGGGCGGGCAGCAGCCGGCCGGCGCCGAGGGCGCGGTAGAAGGTGTTGAGGTCGTGGGCGTCGGAGACGACGTTGCCCGGGCCGCGGAAGACGTCCGGGTCGTACTCGGTGATGTCGGTGTACGGCGCGGTCGGGCGGGGGAACCGCTCGTAACCGTGCAGGTGGCGGCCGGCCAGTCGCGCGTCGGACGGGACGCCGGTGTTCTTCAGGTGCAGCGGCCGGACGACGCGCCGGTCGATCTCGTGGCCGAGCGAGTGGCCGGTGAGGCGTTCCACCAGCAGCCCCAGCACCACGTAGTTGGTGTTGGAGTACTCCCACTTGCCCTTCTCCCCGGGCTCGAAGGGGGAGGTCTCGGTGAGGGCCAGGGCGATCAGCTCGCGCGGGGTCCAGTGGCGGGTCCGCAACTGGCCGAGGTCGCCCCCGATGCTCTTGACCAGGGCGTCGGTGTAGTTGGGCAGGCCGCTGGTGTGGTGCAGGAGCTGGCGTACGGTGATCTGCTTGCCGTGGCGGCCGGCCGGGATGACGCCCGGCAGGCTGCGGTCCACCGGGTCGTCCAGGCCGACGCGCTTCTCGGCCACCAGTTGCAGCACCACCGTGGCGACCAGGCTCTTGGTGACGCTGCCGGCGCGGAACCGGTCGTCGGCGGACGGCGGCCGCCCGGTGCGGAGGTCCTCCACCCCGGCCGTGCCCCGCCAGACGCCGTGCTCGTCGCGGACCTCGGCGACCGCTCCGGGTATGCCGTCGGCCACCACCGCCCGCAGCGCCTCCCGCAGATCGGCCCGGTCGGCGGCGCCGTGCCCGCCCGTCCCGGCCGGGGCGGCGAGCGCGGGCGCCGTCGAGGCGAGCAGGGCGGTGGCGAGGAGGGCGGTGACGGTGCCGGTGCGGCGGCGGTGCTGGGCGATCATGGAGGCGCAGGGCCTTTCGGGGGGTCGCGGGCAGTGGCCACTCCAAGAGTCGGCGGCCACTGGGGGAAGCGCATCGGTGCGCGATCACCAAGCTTGGCGCCTGCCCCCGCCTTGTTGATCATGCCCGGGGAGGACACCGCCCCTAAGGAACCCCTAGGGGGACCCTGAGGGGCCCTAGGAGGAGGACCCGCTCGCGAACAGTCCGTCCAAGTGCCGGTCGACGGCGGTGAGCACCGCCTCGGGCGTGACCACGCGCAGTTCGAGGAGGGTGGTGAAACCGGTGAGGGCGAGGAGCAGGTCGGTCTCGACCGCCGGATCGCGCTCGGGGGCGATGTGGCCGTCGTCGATGGCCTGGCGCACCAGGCGTTCCACCATGTCCCGCCCCTGGAGGAGCCCGCCGCGCGCCCGCGCGTGGACGTCCTCGTCGTGGAGCGCCTCCAGGACGTAGGCGGCGCTCATCCGGCTGTTCGCGCGGGCGTCGGGGTGCAGGGGGAGGGTCTCGGTGAGCATCACCCGGAGGACGTCGCGGGGGTGCGGGTGCTCGCCCAGTTCCGCCAGACGGCGGCCGACGCGCAGCGCGGTCTGCTCGGACGCGAAGTCCATGGCGAACGAGAGCATCGCCTCCCGCGAGGCGAAGTAGTGCTGGAGCGACCCGTGGGAGAGTCCCGCCTCCCGTGCGACCTCGCGCAGCGTCGCCTGGGCGACGCCGTGCCGCTCCACCACCCGCCACAGGGCGCGGGCGATCGTCTCGCGGCGTTCGCGGTGGTCCACCTGCTTCGGCATCGTCGGCTCTCTCCCCGGGATCGCGTTTTCTTACAGTTGACATAATACAGCTGGCCGATAAAACTCGAAAGCGCCGAAGGGCAAGCGAGCGAAGGGGAGGCGCCATGACGGACCGGCCGAAGGTGCGTACGACGGAGGGCCTGGTGGAGGGGCGGTGGCGGCAGGGGAGCGCGGAGTTCCGGGGCATTCCCTACGCCGAGCCGCCGGTGGGTGAGCTCCGGTTCGCCGCGCCGGTCCCGGCGCGCGGAGGGGAAGGGGTGCGGCAGGCCGTGGAGTTCGGCCCCACGGCCCCGCAGTCCGGCCCGGTCCGGACGCGGGGCGACGGCGGCACGGACTGGCTGACGCTCAACGTCAGCACCCCCGACCCGGGCGCGGCGGGGCTGCCGGTACTGGTGTGGATCCCCGGCGGCGGCTATATGACGGCGGACGCGAGCGACCCCATGTACGACCCGGCCGCCCTGGTCGCGGCGGGGATCGTGGTGGTGAGCGTCAATTACCGCGTGGGCGCGGAGGGTTTCGCGCTGCTGGACGGCGTCCCGGCCAACCGCGGGTTCCTCGACCAGATCGCCGCGCTGCGCTGGGTCCGGCGGAACGTCGCCGCCTTCGGCGGGGACCCCGGACTGGTCACCGTCGCCGGCCAGTCCGCGGGCGCCGGTTCGATCGCCGCCCTGCTGACGATGGAACGGGCGCGGGGCCTGTTCCGGCGGGCCATCGCCCACTCGGTGCCCGGCATCCACTGCACCCGCGCACTGGGCGAACGCGTCGCGCGGACGCTCGCGCACCGGCTCGGCGCGACGCCCACCGCCGCGGCCCTGGCCGCCGTCGACCCGTGGCGCCTGGCGGCGGAGGTCACCGCCCTCGGCGCCGAGCTCCCCGGGCCGTACGGAGAGTGGGGACGGCTCGCCCGCCTCGGGGCCGCCATGGGTCCCGTCGTCGACGGTGACGTGCTTCCCGAGTCGCCGTGGGCCGCGCTCGCCGGAGGGCGCGCGCCCGGCATCGAGCTGCTCGTCGGCCACACCCGCGACGAGTTCCGGCTCTTCAGCGTGATGAGCGGACGGGCGGGCACCTTCACGGACGAGGAGGCGCGTACCGCCCTGGACCTGTTCGCCCCACGGCCGGGCGGGGCCGACGCCTACCGCGCGACCTTCCCCGGGGCCACCCCGGAGGAGGTGCTGGAGACGGTCTACTCGGACGCCCTCTTCCGGATGCCGTCCCTCTGCCTGGCCCGGGCGAACGGGACGGCGGGCGGTGTCTCGTTCCTCTTCGAACTCGCCCTCGAAGTACCGGCCTTCGGCGCCTGCCACAGTCTCGACGTCCCCCTGGCGTTCGGCACCCTGGACAGCCCCAACGGCGTCGGGCTCCTCGGCGAGCACCCCACCGCCGCCGCCCGCGCGGTGTCGCGCGAACTCCTGCGCGCCTGGACCGGGTTCGTCACCTCGGGCGACCCCGGCTGGCCGGCCGCCCGCCCCGACGCGTGGACGACCCGCGTCCTGGACGCCGGTTCCCGTACCGCTCCCTATCCCGAGGAGGCGTCGGCCCGCATCTGGGAACGGCACCGGCCCACCCCCTTCGACCTCGGCGAGTAGCCCGGACGCCCCCCAAAGCCGCTCGCCGTCGCCTGTGACAGGCTGATCCGGTCACGTACCCGGCAACACCCGGCCCCCGGAGGACCGATGGCCACCCTGCGGACGATCCACGGCGTACCGGTATGGATGTGCGCCGCCGACGGCGCGGCGATCCGCGGCGAGGCCGACGTCCTGGACCTCATAGGCGACGCCGGATACCACGGCGCCCGGTGGGTCGCCCTCCCCGCCGAGCGGCTCGACGAGGCGTTCTTCCGGCTCCGTACGCGCTTCGCGGGCGACGTCGTGCAGAAGTTCGCGAACTACCGGCTCGGCCTCGCCGTCGTCGGCGACATCTCCCGCCACACGGCGGAAAGTTCCGCGCTGCGCGACTTCGTCCGCGAGTGCGACCGCGGACGGCAGACGTGGTTCCCCGCCGACCTCGGGGAGCTGGAGGAGCGGCTGAAGGGCTGACGGTCCGGGCGCCGGCCCGGCCCGGCGACGTCGGGCCGACGCCCTCACGTGCCGCGCGTTACGGCGTCAGCACGACAGGCCGATGCTGTACGAGCGGTCGCCCGAGTCGATGTCACTCGCGTCGTCCGTCCAGTACGGGCCCTTCTGGTGGAACTTGAAGGCGACCGTATGTGCGCCATTCCGCGCGCGCCGACGCACCCGGGCGCCGGGACGGCGTGCCGTCCACCGCCCCGGGCGCAATGACGACCCGGCCTCCGCGCCGCGGCCGCTCACCCGGCGGCGTGTCGGACGGGCCGTGCGCCGATGCGCGTACCCCGTTCGACAGGATGGCGCGGTGACGGGCGGGCGGCCCGCACGGCCGGAAGCGCTGAAAGCGGCAATCAGTCGCCGTCCTCCAGGCGGAACCCGACCTTCAGGCCCACCTGGTAGTGGCCGACGCCGCCGCCGTCGGCGAAGTGGCCGCGTACCTGGACCACTTCGAACCAGTCCAGGTTCCTCAGCGTCTGCGACGCGCGGGCGAGGCCGTTGCGGATGGCCTGGTCCACGCCCTCGGGGGACGAGCCGACGATTTCGGTCACGCGGTACGTGTGGTTCGTCATGGGTGATGGTCCTCCCGGCGGCGCGGTCGTACTGACCCCACCACCGTCCGTCACACTGCGCGTCGGCGCGAGGCGGGCGCCGCCGTTGGCGTGGTCGCGGAGGCAGCGGGTCAGGCGCGGTGGTGGCCAGGGCGCCCAGCGGGCCGCGGAGATACCAGCAGGCGAGCTGGAACATGGCGGTGTTGCCGAACGGCGTGTCTGTCCCGACCGCCGCCCCCGGCGGCAGCACCCCCCCCGGTACGCGCTGACCAGAGCCGCGCCGGCCAGCGCGGGGACGCAGCCGACCAGCACCGCGAGGCCGGCGCCGCCGCGTCCGGCCGCCCACGTCACCGCCGCGCCGGCCGTCGGCCCGGGGACCAGCAGGGCCCTCGGGACGGCGGCGTGCCACAGCGCCAGGACGGACATCGGCCATCGCCTCCGCTACGGCACGACCGTCACCGGCCACCTCCCCGCCTTCACCAGGCGGATCGCGACCGAGCCGATGATGCGGTGGCCCGCCTGCTCCGACGCGCCGACGACCACCGCGTCGGCCTTCAGATCGTCGGCCGCCTGCGCCAGGCCCGAGTACGGGTCGCCGCGGAAGGTGTGGAACTCCCAGCGCATGGCGTGCGGATAGAGCCCGCGCAGCCGGTCCGTCGTCGCGCGGATCTCCGCGAGCAGCTCCTCGGCGACCTCCTCCGTCACCTCGGCCACCGGAGCACCGAAGGCCGCGCCGCCCACCAGGACGGGCTGCACGTAGACGATGGCGAGCAGAGCGTTCTGCCGGCGGGCCAGGCCGGCGGCGTAGGCGGCGGCTCGCCAGGAGGAGTCGGAGCCGTCCACGCCGACGACGATGATTTTGGGGCCGTCGGTGCCGCGTTCGAAGCTTCCGGGGAGGCTGTCGGGGTTGGGCGTGGGCTGCTCTTGGTTCACGGGGTCAGGTTACCGGGGGGTGTTTCGCCCCGGCCCCACCCCTTCGCCGTTTCTTGCAGGGGCTACGCCCCCGCACCCCCGAAACCGCGCTCCGCGCGGTTGTCCTCAAGCGCCGGACGGGCTGAAATCAGCCCGTCCGGCGCTTGAGGACGAGCGGCGAAGCCGCGACAAGCGGGGTCTGGGGCGTCAGCCCCAGGAAACGGCGAAGGGGCGGGACCGGGGCACAGCCCGCCGCAGGCGCCCCTACGGCACCGAGAGCGACAGCGCGAAGCGCCCCGCGCCGTCCGTCCACCAGTGCCTCAAGTCCAGCCCGGCGGCGGCGAGTTCCGCCCGGACCCCCTCGCGCCGGAACTTCGCCGAGACCTCTGTGCGCAGCTCCTCGCCGGAGGCGAAGTGGACGGTCAGGTCCAGGGCCGGGATCTTGGCCAGGACGGGCCGGCGGGCGCGGAGACGCATCTCGATCCACTCGTGCCGGGCGTCCCAGAGGGCGACGTGGACGAAGTCGGCGGGGTCGAAGTCGGCGCCCAGCTCGCGGTTGAGGACGGCGAGGACGTTCTTGTTGAAGGCGGCTGTGACCCCGCGGGAGTCGTCGTACGCCGAGACCAGCACCCGTTCGTCCTTCACGAGGTCCGTACCGAGCAGCAGGGCGTCGCCGGGGGCCATGCCGGCCCGCAGGCCGGCCAGGAACTCGGCCCGTTCCGCGGGCAGCAGGTTGCCGATGGTGCCGCCGAGGAACGCGAGCAGCCGCGGCCCGGGGGTGTCCGGGAGGGCCAGACCGTACTGGAAGTCGGCGACGAGGGCGTGCACCCGCAGCCCCGGGTGTTCGTCGAGCAGTGTCGCCGCGGCCCCGGACAGGGCGCTCTCGCTGACGTCCACCGGCACGTAGTGGTCCAGCAGGGGCAGGGCCCGGATGAGGTGGCGGGTCTTCTCCGAGGAGCCGGAGCCGAGTTCCACGAGCGTCCGCGCGCCGGTGGCGGCGGCGATGGCGGCCGCGCGGGCGCGCAGGATCTCGCGTTCGGCGCGCGTCGGGTAGTACTCGGGCAGCAGCGTGATCTCGTCGAAGAGCGCGCTGCCCCGCGCGTCGTAGAACCACTTCGGCGGGAGCTCCTTGGGCGACCGGGTCAGCCCCTCGGCGACGTCGGCGCGCAGGGCGGCGGCGGTCGCGTCGGACGGGAGGGTGCGGGAGAGGACGAACTGGCTCACGGGCAGGGCTCCTTGCGCGTGCGGCGGGGCAGGGGGAAGGGATGCGGAGCTCGAGGACGTAGAGAGGTGCTGCGAGGTGACACGAGGTGCTACGAGGTTGCTACAGGGACGTGAGGGCGACCCGCGTGCGGTCCGCCGACAGCAGGCTGCCGTCGGGCACCTCGGTCCAGCGCGGATCGTCGTCGTACGGCTCCGAGGCCACCGCGACCCGCTCGCCGGGGCCGGCCAGGTACCACAGGGAGTCCCCGTACGCGGTGGCCGTGACCGAAGCGCCGTCGGTGAGCAGCAGGTTCAGCCGGGAGCCGGGCGCGGCCTCCGCGAGCGCGGTGACGGCGTACGCGAGCGCCCGCCCCGGCGGATCGCCCTCGTCCAGCAGCCGGTGCGCCACCAGCGCCCAGACGAACGCCGCGTCGCAGCGTGCCTCCAGACGCAGCAGGGCCGCGGCGGGCAGCAGCGGGACGAGGGGCGCGGCCGAGCCGGGCCAGCCGGTGAGGGCGCCGTTGTGGCTGAACAGCCACGGGCCCGCCGTGAAGGGGGCCGCGGCGGCCTCGCCGTCGGCGCTCGGCCCGGTCGCGTCCCGCACCGCCGCCAGCAGCGCCCGGGCCCGTACCACCCGGACCAGGTCGGCGAAGGACGGATCCGCCCACACCGGGCCGGCCCGGCGGTACCGGGCGGGTCGCGGGTCGCCGTCCGCGTACCAGCCGATGCCGAACCCGTCCGCGTTCACCGTCCCGTGCCGCTGCCGGCGCGGCGCCCACGACTGCCGGACGAGGGCGTGCGGCGGGTCGGCGACGGACGCGCCGAGCGGGGCCTCGGGGCCCAGGACGGCCAGGTGCCGGCACATCAGCACGGCTCCGGGTCGCGGGCCGTGCGGAAGCCGGCGAGGATCTGCCGGCGCACCGGCAGGTCCCAGTTGCGGAACGTGCCCCGGCAGGCGACCGGGTCCACCCCGAACGACCCGCCGCGCAGCACCTTGTACGCGCTGCCGAAGAAGACCTCCGAGTACTCGCGGTAGGGGAACGCCCGGAACCCCGGGTACGGCAGGAAGTCGCTCGCCGTCCACTCCCACACGTCGCCGATCAGCTGCCGGACGCCCAGCGGGGACGCGCCGCGCGGATAGGCGCCGACGGGGGCCGGGCGCAGGTGGCGCTGGCCGAGGTTGGCACGGTCGGGCGTGGGGTCCTCGTCGCCCCACGGGTAGCGGCGGGATCGGCCGGACGCCGGGTCGTACCGGGCGGCCTTCTCCCACTCGGCCTCGGTGGGCAGCCGCCGCCCGGCCCAGGCGGCGTACGCGGCGGCCTCGTACCAGCTCACGTGCAGCACCGGCTCGTCCGGCGGCACCGGCTCCACCACGCCGAAGCGGCGCCGCAGCCAGCCGCCCGGCGCCCCGCCGTCGCGCCGCCAGAACAGCGGCGCCGTCAGCCCGTGCCGGCGCACCTGCGCCCAGCCCTCGGGGTGCCACCAGCGGGGGTCGCGGTAGCCGCCGTCCTCGACGAAGTGCCCGTACGCCCGGTTGCTCACCGGCAGGGTGTCGAGGAAGAACGGCGCCACCACGCGTTCGTGCGCGGGCCGTTCGTTGTCCAGCGCCCAGGGCTCGGCCGAGGTGCCCATGGTGAACGGTCCGCCCTCGACGAGGACTTCGACGGACAGCCCGGCCGTGTCCGGGGCGGCGGGCGGCGGCTCCGGCGCGGTGAGCGCGGCCGGGCCGGCCCGCAGCTGGTGGGTGATCAGCATGGTCTCGTCGTGCTGCTGCTCGTGCTGGGCGATCATCCCGAAGGCGAACGCCGCCCGGACCAGCGGCCCGCCGCCGTCGTCGTCGACCGGTGTCCGGTCGAGGACGTCCAGCGCCCGGCCGCGGACGTCCGCCACATAGCGGCGGGCCTCGTCCGGGGGCAGCAGCGGAAGCGCGGGGCGTTCGGCGCGCGGGTGCTCGAACGCGTCGTAGACGGAGTCCAGTTCCGGCCGCAGCGCCGCGTGCCCGCCCACGGCACGCAGCAGCCACAGCTCCTCCTGGTTGCCGATGTGCGCCAGGTCCCACACCAGCGGCGACATCAACGGCGAGTGCTGCGCGGTGAGTTCGGGGTCCGGTACGCAGCCCGTGAGCGCGGTGGTGCGCTCACGGGCCGCGAGCAGGACGTCCACGGCGCGCCGCCGGAGCGCGCCGGGGTCCGTGCCGTCGTAACCGTCGTGCTCCCGCCCGGTGGCCCCGCGGCCCGTGGCGGTCACGACCCGCACTCCGCGCCCACGGACCGGTCCGCGACCAGGTCCAGCAGGTCGTCGGCCGGGCAGCGGCCCCGGTCCACGTACCGGGCGGTGAACTCGTCCACCGCCTCCAGGACCCGGGGCGAGGCCCCGAGCCGGGGGAGCGCCTCGCGCGCCGCCGCGAAACAGCCGGCCGCCGCGGCGTGGAGCTCCGGATCGGACAGGCCGTGCCGGGCGGCCCGGCACCACAGCGGGTTGCGCGGGGTGGGCTCCCCGCCCGCCGCGTCGGCCAGCGGCTTCACCGCGCGGTACGCGGTCTCGGCGGCCGTCGGGTCGTCGAACAGCGCCGCCGTCACCGCGAGCGGCACCAGCCAGCCGTCCTCGCCCGGCTGCGCGTCGATCATGCGCATCTCCAGGTGGCCGCGCGGCCGGATGGGCGGGAACAGCGTGGTCAGGTGGTAGAGCACATCGCCCGCGGTGACCGGCCGCGGCTCGCCCGTGCGCAGCCACTCGCGGAGCGGCAGGCCCTGTACGGGCTGCCACGGTCCTTCCTCGCGCCGGATGAACATCACCTCCGCGTCCAGCGCGTACTCGGCCCAGGCCGCCCGCGGCTCCAGGTGCTCGGCGGGGGCGAGGGTGCGGCCCGGGTCCATCCGGGCGTAGGTGGCCTGGCGGGTGGAGCGCCAGCCGGTGGGCCGCCCCAGGTGCAGCGGCGAGTTGGCGAACGCGGCGGCCAGCACCGCGCCCAGCAGGTGCGCGTACCGCCAGCGGCGGTCGAACCCGAGCGGGCCCGGGCCCTCGCCGCCGGCGTCGACGCAGACCTGGACGGACGCCGTCCGGCACATGATGGTGCGGCCGGCCCCGTTCCAGCGGTCGTAGTAGACCTCCATCGCGCTGTAGCGACGGGTCTCCACCACCCGGTCCGGATGGGTCCAGGGCTCCTTGCCGTAACCGGCGAGGAAGAGCCCGATGTCCTTCAACTCGGCCCTGGCCAGGTCGAGATCGGCGGCCACCTCGTCCACGCAGGCGGTGAGGGAGCCGGCGGGCTGCGAGCTGAACTCGATCTGGCCGCCGGGCTCGATGGTGAGCAGCGAGCGCAGCGGAAGCTTGCGGAGCCGGTCGGCGGCGGCGTTCAGCCGGGCCGCTTCCACCGGACGGGTCGGTTCGCGCAGGTCGTGGACGAGCCATTCCAGCTCGACGCCGAGGAGGCGGGGCGGGCCGGTCTTGAAGCAGATGCCGCGGACCAGTGCCGCCGCCTCGTCCATGTCGACCGTCCGGGTCGCGCCTTCGCCGTAGGCGATGCTCTCGTCGGTCACTCCGGGTGCCCTCCTGTCGGTCAGCCCCCTTGCCCTGTACCCCCAAACGGAGGGCGAAACGCGCGGGCCGGCGCCGGGAACCGGTCATGCCTGGAAGGCGTGCCGGGAGGCGCCAGGGAAAGGCGTAGACCACTGGGACGGGGGCGACGGGCCCGCCGGGACCGGTCGCTCCGGGGACGGCGTACGGGCTGTGGGCAGCGGCCGCCCGGGCCCGGGAGAGCGGCTGCGCGGCCGGGCGCTGGGAGGTCGCGGACGGTGGACGGGCGCGGACGCCGCGCCGCCCCCGCCCGGCGTCGTCGCGGACGCCGGGGGTGGGGCGGGGACGAGGGGGGACGGAGGGCGGCCGACGGAATCTGGCCGGAACCGAGCGGCGCGTCCGTCAGACCGCGAACAGATTCGTGAACGCGTCGGTGGAGTCGCCGACGTAGTGCCCGAAGGGGGTGTCGAAGTCCCAGATGAGGAAGAGGAGGAAGGCGATCAGTGCGCTGTAGAGCCCGGCGAGGAGCAGTTCGCGCGGCGACCGCCGGATCTGCAGGGTGTAGATCAGGCCCACGGCCACCAGCGCCCCGCCGATCAGACCGAACCACACCACCCCCGGCATGGTGTCCCCGGCGCTCAGCGCACGGGCGTTGCGCGCCGCGTCCGCCGCCCCGGCCTGGTCCAGCAGCGGCTGGTACGACTGGCTCTCGCGGTCGTTCCTCGGCTCGTAGGACGTGATGTCCGCCCGCACCTTGTCCAGCAGCTCCTTCCCCTTGTCGGTGAGCTGTCCGTCGTCCAGCATGCCCGGCCACTCCTTGTGGACGACGTACTGGACGTAGGTGTCGACGTCCGCCCGCACCTGCTCCCGGGCCGCCGGTGCGAACGCCTGCACCCGCTCCTGGATCTCGTGCAGCGCCTGCGCCTCGGCCTGCACCGTCGCCTGCGCGGAGTTCCGCGCCTCCCAGACGCCGGCGATGGCCAGCCCGAGGACGATGGCGTAGACCACGCCGATCATCATCGTCATGTACTCGATGACGTCGGGCGTCTCGGAGGGATCCTCGCCGGTCCTCACCCGCCGCCCGCGCAGCAGGATCACGGACACGACGACCACGATCACCGCGATCATCGCGAGGACCAGCACCACCCACTCGTCCACGGCATCCTCCGGATTCGCCCACAACGGCGCGAGGGCGCGCCACGGAGATACTGCGGCGTGTGTCACCCGTTCAGCCGGGATGCGGGGCGGTTTCCTCCGATGGGATGAGGGTGTTCGAGGGGGCGAAGTGGATGTTCGGACGCGCCGGACGGGGCCGGTCGGGCGGGCGGACGGAGGGCTTCCGTTTTCTCGGGCGCAGGGTGTGATCGCCCCGCCGCGGACGGGCACGCGCGCTGACGTCACCACAACGTCAGGTGCCTGCTCCCGGGCCGGGCCGCTCGCCCTGTTCCTGTCCGATCGGCTCGGCTTCGGAGCCTGACGGGCGTGCCCGGCGGGCCGGGTGCCTAGCCCGCGTCCTTCACCACCGCCCGCGCCAGCACCCCGCCCAGGTCCGCGCCCGGCGGGAGGGTGCCGAAGGCGCCGCCCCAGTCGCCGGCCAGGCGGGAGGCGCAGAAGGCGTCGGCCATGGCGGGGGTGGAGTGGCGGACGAGGAGGCTGCCCTGGAGGACGAGGGTGAGCTGTTCGGCCAGGCGGCGGGCGGTGAGCTGGGCGTGGTGGGGGTCGTCGAGGGTGGTGAGGAGGGAGCGCAGGCGGGCGGTGGCGGCGTCGAGGCGGGGGTCCGCGCCGGCGGCCGCGCCGACCTCGGCGAAGTAGGCGTCCAGCGCCCCGCGTTCGCGGGTGAGGGCGCGGAGGACGTCCAGGGCGGCGACGTTGCCGGAGCCCTCCCAGATGGAGAGGAGCGGCGCCTCGCGGTAGAGGCGGGGCATGCCCGACTCCTCGACGTAGCCGTTGCCGCCCAGGCACTCCAGCGCTTCCGCCGCGTGTGCGCTGCCGCGTTTGCACACCCAGTACTTGCCGGCCGCCAGCGCGAGCCGCCGCAGGGCGCGTTCCGCCTCGTCCCCGGCCTCCGACCGGTCCAGGGCCGCCGCCAGGCGCATCGCCAGGGCCGTGGCCGCCTCCGACTCGACGGCGAGGTCCGCCAGGACGTTGCGCATCAGCGGCTGGTCGATCAGCTCGGCGCCGAAGGCGCGGCGGTACGTGGTGTGGTGCAGGGCCTGCCGCAGCCCGGCGCGCATGCCGGCGGCCGAGCCGATGACGCAGTCGAGGCGGGTCATGTTGACCATCTCGACGATCGTGCGCACCCCGCGCCCCGGCTCGCCCACCGGCCAGGCGACGGCCCGCTCGTACTCGATCTCGGAGGAGGCGTTGGAGCGGTTGCCGAGCTTGTCCTTCAGCCGCTGGAGGCGCATCGCGTTGCGGGTGCCGTCCGGCAGGACGCGCGGCATGAGGAAGCAGGTCAGGCCCTGCTCGGTCTGGGCCAGGACCAGGAAGACGTCGCTCATCGGGGCGGAGGTGAACCACTTGTGCCCGGTGATCAGGTAGGTGCCGTCGCCCGCCGGGACGGCCGTGGTGGTGTTGGCCCGCACGTCCGAGCCGCCCTGCTTCTCCGTCATCGACATGCCGGCGATCAGGCCGCGCTTGCCCAGCGGCGGCCGCAGCCCGTAGTCGTACACCGGCGACGCCAGCAGCGGCTCGTAGACGGCGGCGAGGTCGGGCTGGGCGCGGAGGGCGGGGACGGCGGCGTTGGTCATGGAGACCGGACAGCCGTGGCCGGGCTCGGCCTGCGCCCAGACATAGAACTTGGCGGCGCGGATCAGGTGCGCCCCCGGCCGGCCGTCCGCCCAGGGCGCCGCGTGCTGGCCGCTCTCCACGGCCGCCGTCATCAGGTGGTGCCACGCCGGGTGGAAGTCGACCTCGTCCACCCGGTGGCCGTACCGGTCGTGGGTGCGCAGCACCGGCGGGTACGCCTCGGCCTGCCGCGCCCACTCCTGCACTTCCTCCGAGCCGGCCCGTGCCCCCAGGGCCCGGACCTCCTCCTCGCCCCGGGCGCCGCCGTCCCGGCGGAGGGCCTCCAGCAGCGCGGGGTCGTCGGCGGTGGTGAAGCCGGTCAGGGGCGGGGCCTGGTTGAGGACCTCGTGCGTGCTCATGGCGACCTCCGGATCGCTGGTGACCGTGCATGTCGAGGGGTGTCGAGGGGCGTCGACGGGTGCCGAGGTGGCTGTGGCGGGCGGGGTTGATGGCGTACGGACAACCGGCTGGCCATTATCCCGTCCCGGCTCTCACGGCGGGGGCTCTCCGTGAAGAAAGTGAGGCGGGAGGTGCCACAGGGGCCCGAGGTGAATATGAGCAATCGGTGACAGTTCCCCGGACGGGGTCCCATCCGGCGCGTTGGTGTGATGATCGGATCGATACTGTCCCTATGTCACGCGTGCTTCTGATCGAGGACGACCGAGCGGTGCGGGAAGGGGTCACCCTCACCCTGCGCCGCCGCGGCCACGAGGTCGAGGCCGCGGCGACCGGTGAGGCCGGGCTCGCCGCGCTCGGCGCCTTCCGGCCGGACCTGGTCCTCCTCGACCTGATGCTCCCCGACGTCAGCGGCTTCGAGGTCTGCCGCCGGATCCGCGCCACCCAGCAGCTCCCGATCATCATGCTCACCGCCCGCGGCGACGACATCGACGTCGTCCTCGGCCTGGAGGCGGGCGCCGACGACTACATCGTCAAGCCGGCCCGAGGCGAGGTCCTGGAGGCCCGCATCCGCGCGGTCCTCCGCCGCGCCGCTCCCGCCGACGGCGGTCCCGAGGCCGCCGCCCGGCCCGCCGAGGTCCACGGCGACCTGGTCGTCGACCGGGCCGGCCTGGTCGTCACCAAGCACGGCAAGGACCTCGCGCTCGCCCCTTCCGAGATGAAGCTGCTGCTCCACCTCTCCGCCACCCCCGGCCGCGTCCACAGCCGCCAGCAGCTCCTGGAGCACGTCTGGGAGCACAGCTACCACGGCGACGCCCGGCTGGTGGACGCCTGTGTGATGCGGCTGCGCACCAAGGTCGAGGACTCCACGCGCTCGCCCCGCTACATCCAGACCGTGCGCGGCTTCGGCTACCGGTTCGGCCCGTTGTGAGACGTCTTGGCGTGCGCCGCCCCGTCGGCAGGCGCCGCCCTCCCGGGGCGCGCAAGCCCGCCCTGCGCACCCTCGTCCGCGGCCTGCGCGCCCGGCTCGTCGTCGCGTTCCTGCTCGTCGCCGCGCTGAGCGCGCTGGCCACCGCGGCGCTCACCTTCCGCGAGGCGCGCACCGCGATCCTCCAGCGCACCCAGGACACCGCCGTCGACGCCCTGCGCGGCCAGGTCAACTCCCAGGCCCCCGACCTGCGGTACCCGCCCGGCACGGCAGGTCTCTCCAAGTTCGCGACGAACCTCAACCGGGCCGGCGAGGCGGCCCAGCACTGGGTCGTGCACGTCCGCTTCGGCGACGGACCCATGGTCCCGTCCCTCCGCCCCGGCGAGGACGCCGCCATCAGCACCGGCGTGCGCAAGAAGGTGCAGGCCGGGATCCCCGCCGTGCAGCGCGTCGAGACCGACGGCCGCCCGTGGCTCGTCATCGGCCTCCCCGTCACCTTCAGCAACGACCAGCGGAAACCGTCCGGCGTGGAGGTCTTCGCCCGGATCCCGCTGCGCGAGGACGAGGCCAACGTCCAGGCCCTCGTCGACGCCGCCCAGAGCGGCGCCCTGCCCGCCGTCGCCCTCGCCGTGGTGCCCGCCCTGATCGCCGCCGGCGGCGTCCTCCGGCCCGTACGCGAACTGCGCCGCGGCGCCCAGCGGATCACCGAGGGCGCGCTCGACACCCGGCTGAAGGTCACCGGCCGCGACGAACTCGCCGAACTCTCCCGGACGTTCAACGGCATGGCCGCCGCCCTGGAGGAGAACGTCGCCGAACTCCGCCGCATGGAGGCCAACGCGCGCCGCTTCGCCGCCGACGTCTCGCACGAACTGCGCACCCCGCTGGCCGCCATGACGGCCGTCGTCGACGTCCTCGACGAGGACGCCGCCACCCTCGACCCGGACACCGCCTACGCCGTCCGGCTGATCAGCGAGGAGACCGGCAAGCTCGCCCGCATGGTCGAGGACCTGATGGAGATCTCCCGCTTCGACGCGGGCGCCGCCGCCCTCCACCTCGATGAGGTCGACGTCGCCGAGACCGTCCGCAAGACCCTCCAGGCCCGCAACTGGCAGGACGAGGTGACCGCCGACCTCCCGGACGGCGTCCGCGCCCGGCTCGACACCCGGCGCATCGACGTCGTGGTGGCCAACCTCGTCGGCAACGCCCTGCGGCACGGCGGCGCCCCCGTCCACGTGACGGTCCGCGCGACGGAAGGCGACGAGGCGGCCGTCCGCGCGACGGAAGGCGGCAGCACCTCGGGGCCGACGCCCGGGCGGCTGCTCATCGAGGTCGCCGACCAGGGCCCGGGCATCGACCCCGAGGTGCTGCCGCACGTCTTCGACCGCTTCTACAAGGCCGACGCCGCCCGGGTCCGCTCCGAGGGCAGCGGCCTCGGCCTCGCCATCACGCTGGAGAACGTCCGGCTGCACCACGGAACCATCCGGGCCGCCAACCGGCCCGGCGGAGGCGCGGTGTTCACCGTCGACCTCCCCCTGCGCACAGGAGGTGACGAGGAGTGAGGGCACGACGCGCGTCGGCCGCGGTGCTCCTGCTGGGCACGCTCGCCGGCTGCGGCATCGAGCCGACGGAGGTCATCGAGTTCGGCCAGCCCGCCACCGGCGTCCACCAGCCGGGCGCGCCCGGCTGGGAGGCCCGGCTGTACTTCGCCGTGGTGACCGGCGTCATCGGTACCCCGCGTCCGGCGGACGGCCCGGTGACCGCGGAGGACGCCGTACGGCTGATGCTGAGGGGGCCCAACGAGGCGGAGCGCACGCGCGGCCTCTACAGCGACATCGGCGTCCGCCCCGAAGCGGGCGTGCACGTCACGACGGCCCCCGGGCTGGTGGAGATCGCGCTGCCGCTCGACGTCAGCCGCATCTCGCGGACCGCCCGCACCCAGCTGGTGTGCACCGCGGCCCACAACCAGGTGCCCGGCGGGCTGCCGTGGAACCGGGTGAGGGTGACGCTGTCCGGCGAGGGGAAGCGGCTGGACGGGCTGGAGTGCGACCGCGTCTAGAGCGCGGGTGGGCGCCGGCCCGGGCCGGATCGGGTGTCGGGGCGGCGCCGGGCGGGGGCGGGGCCGGGCTCGGTGTCGGACGAGGGCTCGGGGGCCGGCGCGGGGTTCGGGGCCGGAGGCGGCTCGGGGCTCAGGGCCGGGGGAGAGCCTGGGACTCGGACGTCCCGCCGCGTACGACGACGACGGTCTTCGAGGCGTCGCCGCCCGCCGGCCGGCCGTCCTGGGCCCGGCCGGCCGGGCCGGTACCCGCGTCGGCCTCCGTCGGCAGGCCCGCGGCGGCGCTGCGGCCGACCGCCTCGGCGGTGACCGCCGCGGTCAGGGTGCCCGCGAAGCCGAAGACCGTGACGGCGACCAGGGCCGTGATCCTGTTCCTGTACAGCTGGGGCAGCGCCATGGCGTCGCACCCTCTCTTCTGTGCTCTCGAGTCCGTGTTCTTGCGTTCGTCACCCGGAGAGACGCGCCGGGTGGTGCGGGGGATCCCGCTGTTACGGATTCATCACGAGCCTGACACCGCGCGGTGGCCGGGGGGGGGGGGGTGGGGCCCCCCCGGCCCCCCCCGGGGGCCCCCGGGGGGGGGGGGGGGGGGCGCGGGGCCCGACGACCCGGACCCCCCCCGGGTT
>NZ_JBIRQH010000012.1:0-99886 GCF_044333095.1 Streptomyces sp. NPDC021100 | reverse complement strand
GTCCGCCCCCCCGCTATGCCCCCCGGGGGGGGGGGGGTCCCCCCGCTCTACCGTTTCAACCACCCCCGTCACCCCCCGCGCCCCCGGCGCCCCGGGCCCCCCCCCCCCCGGCCACCGCGCGGTGTCCCACGGGGTGAGGGGGCTCACTCGGCGGCGCGGAAGCTCCGGAGCCGCAGGCTGTTGCCGACGACGAAGACCGAGGAGAAGGCCATCGCCGCGCCCGCGATCATCGGGTTGAGCAGTCCGGCCGCGGCCAGCGGGAGGGCGGCCACGTTGTAGGCGAAGGCCCAGAACAGGTTGGACCGGATCGTGCCCAGCGTCCGCCGCGAGAGCCGGATCGCGTCCGCCGCGGCCCGCAGGTCGCCCCGGACGAGGGTGAGGTCGCCGGCCTCGATGGCCGCGTCGGTGCCCGTGCCCATCGCCAGCCCGAGGTCCGCCTGGGCCAGCGCCGCCGCGTCGTTGACGCCGTCGCCGACCATGGCCACCGACCGGCCCTCGGCCTGCAGCCGCTTGACGACGGCCACCTTGTCCTCGGGCAGCACCTCGGCGATCACCTCGTCGATGCCCACCTCGGCGGCCACCGCCTCGGCCACCGCCTGGTTGTCGCCGGTGAGCAGGATCGGGGTCAGGCCCAGCTCCCGCAGCCGCCGCACGGCCTCCGGGCTGGTCTCCTTCACCGCGTCGGCGACCTCCAGCACCGCGCGCGGCGCGCCGTCCCAGGCCACCAGGACCGCCGTCCGGCCGGCCGCCTCGGCCGCGTCCCGCGCCGCCGTCAGCTCGGCCGGCAGGCTCATCGCCCACTCAGCGAGGAGCTTCTCCCGGCCGACGAGCACCGCGTGCCCGTCCACGACGCCCTGCACCCCGAGCCCGGGGACGTTGGCGAAGTCCTCCGGCACCGGCAGCGTGCCGACCCGCTCGGCGGCGCCCGCCGCCACGGCCCGGGCGATCGGGTGCTCCGAGGCGTGCTCCAGCGCCCCGGCCAGCCGCAGCACCTCGTCCTCCGCCGTGCCCGCCGCCGCGGTGACGGCCAGCAGGGTCATCCGGCCGGTGGTGACGGTGCCCGTCTTGTCCAGCACGATCGTGTCCACGCCGCGCGTGGTCTCCAGCACCTCCGGGCCCTTGATCAGGATGCCCAGCTGGGCGCCGCGCCCGGTGCCGACCATCAGCGCGGTCGGCGTCGCCAGACCCAGGGCGCACGGGCAGGCGATGATCAGGACGGCCACGGCGGCCGTGAACGCGGCGGTCAGCCCGGCGCCGCTCAGCAGCCAGAAGGCCAGCGTGCCCAGGGCCAGCGCGATGACGACGGGGACGAAGACGGCGGAGATCCGGTCCGCGAGCCGCTGCGCCGCGGCCTTGCCGTTCTGGGCGTCCTCCACCAGCCGGGCCATCCGCGCCAGTTGGGTGTCGGCGCCGACCCGGGTGGCCTCGACCACCAGCCGGCCGCCCGCGTTGATCGTGGCGCCGGTGACCGCGTCGCCCACGCCCACCTCGACCGGAACCGACTCGCCGGTCAGCATCGAGGCGTCCACGGCCGAACCGCCCTCGACGACCGTGCCGTCCGTGGCGATCTTCTCCCCGGGGCGGACGACGAAGCGGTCGCCCACGGCCAGTTCCTCGGTGCGGATCAGCACCTCGCGGCCATTCCGGAGGACGGTCACCTCCTTGGCGCCCAGCTCCAGCAGTGCCCGGAGCGCCGCGCCCGCCCGGCGCTTGGACCGGGCCTCGAAGTAGCGGCCGGCCAGGATGAAGGCGGTCACGCCCGCCGCCGCCTCCAGGTAGATGTTCTCGGCGCCGTCGCCCCGCGCGATCGTCAGCTCGAAGGAGTGCGTCATGCCGGGCATGCCCGCGTGCCCGAGGAACAGCGCCCACAGCGACCACAGGAACGCCGCCGACGTGCCGAGCGAGATCAGCGTGTCCATGGTGGCCGCGCCGTGCCGGGCGTTGGTGAACGCGGCCCGGTGGAACGGCCAGGCCGCGTACGTGACGACCGGCGCGGTCAGCGTCAGGCACAGCCACTGCCAGTACTCGAACTGCAGGGCCGGGACCATCGACAGCACCACCACCGGCACCGCCAGCACCACGGCGGTGATCAGCCGCTCGCGGAGCGGGCGGAGCTCCTCGTCGGCCGCCCGGTCGGCTGCGCCCTCGTCGCCCCCGTCCTCCCCGCCGGCGGAGCGGGCCGGCGCGGGCGGCGCCGCCGTGTACCCCGTCGCCTCGACCGTGGCCACCAGATCGGCCACCGTGACGCCGGCGTCATAGGTGACCTGCGCCTTCTCGGTGGCGTAGTTGACGGTGGCCACCACCCCGTCCATGCGGTTGAGCTTCTTCTCGACACGGGCCGCGCACGACGCGCACGTCATGCCGCCGATGGCGAGTTCGACGCGGTCCGTACCGGGGGTCCCGGTGGTGATGCTGGGCATCGCTGCTCCTGTGGCTGGGGGTGTCGCCGGGGCCGGTCTGCGGGCCGGCCCCGGCGGGGGCGGGGGGTGAGGGACTCAGACGCGGCCGGCGAGCTCGTAACCGGCGTCGTCCACGGCCTCGGCGACGGCGGCGTCGTCCGGCTCGCCGGCCGTGGTGACGGTGACCCGCCCGGCGGCCACGTCGACCGCCACCTCCCGCACGGCGCCGAGGGCGCCGACCGCCTTGATGACGGCCGACTCGCAGTGACCGCAGCTCATGCCGGTGACGGCGTAGGTGGTGGTGACGACGGGGGCGGTGGTGACGGTGGCGTTGGGCTTCGACATGGGGTGCCTCCTGGTGCGCGGCTTGACCTCTGTGGGGATCTTATACCCCTGGGGGGTATCCCTCGAACATCTCTATGTATACCCCCAGGGTGTATGGCGAGCAAGGGTTCGGGGCGGATTTTCTGCTACCCCCGGGGGGTATGCCGCCCGGTGTCGTTCGGGCGCGCGCGGCAACGCCTCCTCACGCGGTCCGGAACGACGACCGGCTCCGGTGCCGCCCCGCGAGGAGGGGCGGCACCGGAGCCGGAAAGCCGGACGCGCGGGGCGGTCGGTCCGTGGCGGGGAAACGGGTCGTCAGGGCGTGCCGGGGAAACGCAGCCGCCCGTCGTGGACCTCCACGACCCGGTCGGCCGCGGCGAGGTGGGCGCGGTCGTGGGTCACCAGCACGGTGGCGGTGGCCCGTCGGCGGGTCAGCCCGGAAAGCAGGTCGACGACGCCCGCGCCGCGCTCGTGGTCCAGGGCGCTGGTGGGTTCGTCGACGAGGAGGACGGTGGGGTCGTTCATCAGGGCGCGGGCGATGTTGACGCGCTGCCGCTGCCCGCCGGAGAGCCGGTGCGGACGGCGGTGCGCCTGACCGGCGAGGCCGACGGCGTCGAGCAGTTCCATGGCGCGGCCGCGGGCCTTGGCGGGGGAGCGGCCGTCGAGGTGGGCCATGACCTGGAGCTGTTCCAGGGCGGTGAGGGAGGGGAGGAGGTTGGGCTGCTGGAAGACGATGCCGATCCGGCGGCGGCGCAGCTCGGTGAGCTCGCCACGGCTCAGGCCGGTGGTGGCCGTGCCGTCGACGGCGACGGTGCCCGCGTCGGGGGTGACGAGGGTGGCGGCGACGGCCAGCAGGCTGGACTTGCCGGACCCGGAGGGGCCGACCACGGCGGTCACGGTGCCCTTGGGGACGGCGAGCGTCACCGCGTCGAGGGCGGTCAGCCGCCCCTCCCCGTCCGGATAGGTGAGGGTGACATCGGTCAGTTCGAGGGTCATCGGGTGCTCCCCAGGGCGGTCAGCGGGTCGACGGAGGTGAGCCGGCGGACGGACAGGGCGGCGCCGAGCGCGCCGAGCGCGACCATCACCCCGGCCGGGACCAGGAGTGTGCCGGGCGTCAGGACGAACGGCACGTCCGAGCCCGCGACGACGGCGCCGAGGACGGCGGTGAGCCCGGTGCCGACCAGGGTCCCGGCGGTCAGCAGGACGAGCGCTTGCCCCAGCGCGTCCTTGAGCAGGCCGGCCGTCGAGGCGCCCAGCGCCTTCAGTACGGCGACGTCGCCGCCGCGCTGGATGGTCCACACGGTGAAGAAGGCTCCGACGACCAGCGCGGAGATCGCGAAGAGGAAGCCGCGCATCAACTGCAGCGAGCCGTTCTCCGAGGTGTAGGAGCCAATCGCGGACAACGAGTCGCCCTTGGACACCGTCTTGGTGCCCGCTGCCGCGTCGGCGGCGGCGAGGTCGGCGCCGGGGGCGGTGCGCAGGGCGACGACGGTGGCGGTCTCCTCGTCGGCTTCCCCGGAGGGCGGCGCGGCCTGCCGCCAGACGTCGAGGGTCGTCCAGACGACCGGCGTGTGGCTGAACGAGGCGTCGCCGCTGACGGCGGCCACGGTGACCGTCCGGCCCGCCAGGCCGACGGTGTCGCCCGCCGCGACGCCCAGGTCGTCCGCCGTCGAGGCCGACAGGACCACGGCGCGGCCCTCGATCCGGTGGCCCTCCGGCGCGAGCGCGGAACCGGGCCGGACGCCGAAGACGGACACGGCGGCGCTCCGCTTCCCGGCGCGCGCCTTGGTCGTGGCGATGCCCAGGGGCTCGGCGCTCCGCACCCCCGGCACCCCGGCCCACGTCCGCCACTGCCGGGCGGTGACGGTGGAGTCGGAGTACGACAGACGCGCGCCGTCGGCGGGCGCGCCGAAGGCGATCCGGTCGGCGGGCAGCGAGGTGATCGCGGAGATGTTCTCCCGGCCCAGCCCGGCGGTCAGCCCGGACAGCAGCCCTACCAGGAGGGTGATCAGCACGATGACGGTGCCCATGAGGGCGAAGCGCCCTTTGGCGAACTTCAGGTCTCTCCAGGCGACGAACACGGCTACGGCCTGCCTCTTCCTGTGGGTGGTGGGAGGGCGGCTCCCACTGTCGCCGCCGGACCCGTGCCCGGGCATCCGGCCTCGGAGGGCACTTCGCGGGCCGAAAGACGGCGGCGTTCTTGCACCTTTCGACAGAGGCCGGCCGCGGCCGCGTCTGCTTAGGCTGGGGGGACTGTGAACGCCACCGCCCGCACCGCCGTCCCGGCTCCCGCCACCCGCGCCCTGATCTGGTGCCTGCACCTGCTGGTCGCAGGCCTGCTCCTGCTGGTCGGCGGCCGCGCCGTGGCGGACGGCCGGCCGCACGCCGGATGGATCGTCGCCGTGGCGGCGGTCTGCGCCCTCGTGTACGCGGCCGGGCCGGTGCCGGCGCGCGTCCGCCGCTCGCCGCGGGACCTCCGGCTGTGGCTGGCCGCCGTCGGCGCCGTGTGGCTGGTGCTGCTGGCCCTGTCCCCCGACGCGGTGTGGGTGGCGTTCCCGCTCTACTTCCCCCAACTCCACCTGCTGCCCCGCCGTGCCGGTCTCGCGGCCGTGGCGGTCACCGCGGCGACCGCCGTCGCCGGCTTCGCGGCCCACCGAGGGTCGTTCGGCGCGGCGATGGCGATAGGCCCCGCGCTGGGCGCGGCGGTGGCCGTGGCGGTGATGTGGGGATACCAGGCCCTCTACCGGGAGAGCGAGCAGCGCAGACGCCTGATCGAGGAACTCACCGCCACCCGCGCCGACCTGGACCGGGCACAGCACACCGCCGGCGTGCTGGCCGAGCGTGAGCGCCTGGCCCGCGAGATCCACGACACCCTCGCCCAGGGCCTGACCAGCATCCAGTTGCTGCTGCGCGCCGCCGAGCGCTCCCTGCCGCAGGCCCCGGAGACCGCCGCCCGCCACGTCGACCAGGCCCGCCAGGCTGCCGTCGACAACCTCGCCGAAGCCCGCCGCTTCGTCGCGGCCCTCGCGCCGCCCGCCCTGGAGGGCACCACGCTGGCCGACGCCCTGGAACGCCTCTGCGCGACCATCGGCGCCCGGCACCGGCTCACCGTGCGCTTCCGGCTCACCGGCGCGCCCGTCCCGCTGCCCACCGCCCACGAGGTCGCCCTGCTGCGCGTCGCGCAGTCCGCCCTCGCCAACACCGTCCAGCACGCGGAGGCCGCCACCGCCTCGGTCACCCTCGGCTTCCTCCCGGGTCAGGTCACCCTCGACGCCACCGACGACGGCCGCGGCTTCGACACGGCCCACCCGCCCGTCCCCGACGGCGGCGGCTTCGGCCTACCGGCCATGCGCGCCCGCGTCGCCGCGCTCGGCGGAACGTTCACCGTCACTTCCAGGCCGGGACACGGCACGGCGTTGACCGCCCGGCTGCTGCTTGCGCCGCCCACCCCGTCGCTCACTTCGGAGGCGACCGAGACCGAGGCCCCGACCGAGGCTGACCCCTCGACCGTGACTTCGTCCGCGCCCCAGCCGTTCACCGAGCCCCTGACCGAGACCGAGGCCCGTCCGTGACCGACACCCCCATCCGCCTGCTCCTGGCCGACGACCACCCGGTGGTACGGGCCGGGCTGCGGGCCGTGCTGGAGACCGAGCCCGGGCTTGTCGTGGTGGCCGAGGCGGCCACGGCGGAGGAGGCCGTCGTCCGGGCGGCCGGGGAGGACATCGACGTCGTCCTGATGGACCTCCAGTTCGGCAAGGGCATGAACGGTGCCGAGGCGACCGCCCGGATCACCGCCCGGCCGGGCGCGCCCCGCGTGCTGATCGTCACCACCTACGACTCCGACGCCGACACCCTCCCCGCCATCGAGGCCGGCGCCACCGGCTACCTCCTCAAGGACGCCCCGCCGGAAGACCTGGCCGCCGCCGTGCGCACCGCCGCCGCCGGCCGCACGACGCTGGCCCCCGCCGTCGCCGACCGGCTGCTGAACCGGCTGCGCGCCCCCGGCACCGCCCTGACGCGCCGGGAGACCGAGGTCCTGGCCCTGGTCGCCGAGGGCCTCTCCAACCAGGCCGTCGCCGCCCGGCTGCACCTCACGGAGGGAACGGTCAAGTCCCACCTGGCCCGCGTCTACACCAAGCTCGGCGTGGACTCGCGCACCGCCGCCGTCGCCACCGCGACCGGCCTTGGCCTGATCCGCCGGTAGGCGGCCGCGCCGCGTCGCTCGCGGTCGTCACCGACGGCGCGGGGCACGGCGCCGGGCACGGTTCCCGTCATCTGCCCGGCGTGAGCCGCCGGGTCGCGTCCCCGCGACGGGCGCGGCCGACGTCCGGTGCTCCCTCACCACCCCGCGACCCCCACCACCTCCCGGGCGATCTCCCGCACCCGCCGCCCGTCCGTGGCCACCCGCACCGTGCCGGGCGGCGCCTGGGCCTCCAGAAGACGGGCGGCGTCACGGCTGCGGCGGATGTGGTGGGCGAGCCGGGTTCCGGTCTCGCGGCGGGCCAGGCGGGCGGCGGCGGTCTCGTCCGAGGCGGTGAGGAGGACGCGGACGAGACGGAGCGAACCGCCGCCCAGAGCGCGCCGGAACAGGCCGTCCTCCAAGACGCTCGCCGTGTTCGTATAGACCAGCCGGCGGTGCCCCAGCGCCGTGAAGTTCGACCACACCGCCGCCAGATTGCGCTCGGTGAGGGCCGCGCGGTGCGGGTCGTCCGGCGGGGCCGGGCTCACATGGCCCAGGTAGTCGCCGTCCAGGACGCAGTGGGGCACACCCGCCTCCTCCAGCAACGCCGAAACCTCCCACCCCACTGTCGACTTGCCGACGCCGGAGCGCCCTCCGATCAGCAGTGCCTCGTAGCCCGTCATGGGGTGATCGTGAGGTCCCGGGCCGGCCCGCCGCACATGAATTTTCCGTGGGTACGGGGTGCTCAGCGCACCGCCGGTTCCGGCGCGGGCAGGCCGATCGGGTTCGGGTAGCGGAGCGCCTCCGCGCAGGCACGGGACAGCGGGGTGAGGGCGTCCGTCAACTCCCGGAGTTCCGCGGGATCCGCGGTCCGCCACGGGCGGGCCGCCGCCCGGTCGGTCGCCGCCTCGACGGACGCGCACAGCCGGCGGCCCTCGTCGGTGGCCGTGCCGTCCGGGGCGAGGAGGCCGCGGGCGGCGAGGCGCTGGCTGGCCCCGGCCCACTCCTCGTCCGTCCAGCCGCGGTACGGCTGGAGTTCGGAGCGCGGGATGTCGAGGCCGGCCCGCAGGACCAGGGACTCGCAGCCGTCCAGGTCCGCCGCGACCAGCGCCGCCACATGGCCGTCGCCGCGGTGCTCGCGCAGCAGGGTCGCCGCGTGCCACAGCCGGTCGAGGGGGTCGACGGGGAAGCCGAGCGCCCTGTTGGCGGCGCTGAGCATCCGCCCGCCGCAGTCCAGTTCGCGGACGCGGTCCGCGAGGAGGCCGGCGGCTCTGCCCACCTCCTCGTCGCGGCCGGCGAGCAGCCGGCGCAGCGCGTTCCGGGCGCCCGCGCGCCGCAGTTCGAGGGCGCGGCCGGGGGAGACGATCTCCCAGACGGACGGCAGCGCGCCGGCGACGGTGGCCGGGGCGAAGCCGAAGAAGGAGGCGGCCACGGGCTCGGGGCCGACCGGGCCGAAGGGGGCGGCGCGGCCCGCGAAGTAGCCGCGCCGCCAGCCGCGCAGCCCCGCCTCCTCATAGGCCGCCCGCGCCTCGGGCGCGAAGTAGGTGACGGCGTGCACCGGTTCGGCCAGTCGCCAGAGGGCGCGGGCCGTGGTCTCCGGCGGGGTGGCCGCTGCGTCGTCCATGGGGAACCTCCGTAGGGGGAAAGAGATACTCACGCGGGCACGGGCCGGCCCGGCGGAACGCCCGGCCGGCCCGTCCCCAGGGGCCCGTACCCACGGCGGGCCGTCAGGAGACCACGTCCTTGCCCCGGAAGTGCCGGAACGCCAGCGCGAACAGGACCAGCGCGTACGCCACCGACACCGCCGTCCCCTTGATCATGCCGCCCCATTCGGCGTGCGGCTGGAGGACGTCCGCCCAGGCGTACTGCCAGTGCGCGGGCAGCAGGTCGCGCCAGTGGCCGAGCGCGGTCACCGCGTCCAGGACGTTGCCCAGCACCGTCAGGCCCATCGCCCCGCCGACCGCGCCGAGCGGCGCGTCCGTCACCGTCGACAGCCAGAACGCCAGGGCCGCCGTGACCAGTTGGCTGACGAAGACGTACAGGACGACGGCCGCCAGCCGGGCCACCGCCGTGTCCGCCGGCAGCGTCCCGCCGGTGGGGATCCGCAGCGGCCCCCAGCCGTACGCGGCCGAGCCCGCCGCCAGTGCCACCAGCGGCAGCAGCAGGATCGCCGCCGCGCTGAACCCCAGCGCCACCGCCAGCTTGCTCACCAGCAGCCGCGTCCGGGGCACGGGCGCCGCCAGCAGGTAGCGCAGCGACGACCAGCCCGCCTCCGACGCCACGGTGTCGCCGCAGAACAGCGCCACCGGTACCACCAGCAGGAACCCGGCCGAGACGAACAGGGCCGTGGCCGCGAAGTTCACGCCCGAGGCGGTGGCGGTGTCCATCAGCGTCACCCGCCCGTCCCGCCCGCCCGGCCGCCCGCCGATCGCGAACGCCGCGATCAGGACGAACGGCAGGACCGCCAGCACGCCCCCGACCACCAGCGTGCGCCGCCGCCGCAACTGCCGCGCCGCCTCGACCCGCAGCGGCAGCGTGCGCCCCGCCCGGTACCCGGGCGCGGCGGCCGCCGGCGTACTCGTGCCTGCGGTCATGAGGGGCCTCCGATCAGGGTCAGGAACGCGTCCTCCAGCCGCCGGTGCGGGCCCACACCCGTCACCGGAACCTCCAGCCGGACCAGCTCCACCAGCAGTTCCGGGGTGCTCGCGCCGTCGAGGCGGACCAGCAGCCCGCTCTCCGCGCGGACGGCCGACGCCACGCCGGGCAGCGCGCCGACCTTCTCGGCGACGGCCTCGGACACCTCGCCCGCCACCCCGACCAGCAGCGTCTCGCCCGAACCGGTGATCTCCGCGACCGGGCCCGCCGTCACCAGCCGGCCCCGGTCCATCACCACGAGGTGGGTGCAGCTCTGCTCGACCTCGGCCAGCAGATGGCTGGACACGATCACCGTGCGCCCGGCCGCCGCGTAACGGATCATCACCTCGCGCATCTCGCGGATCTGCGGCGGGTCCAGGCCGTTCGTCGGCTCGTCCAGGATCAGCAGGTCCGGCAGGCCCAGCATGGCCTGGGCGATGGCCAGCCGCTGCCGCATGCCCTGCGAGTACGTGCGGACGGCCCGGTCCAGCGCCGAACCCAGCCCGGCGATCTCGAGGGCCTCCTCGGCGTGCGCGTCCTCCGCCGGGCGGCCGGTGGCCCGCCAGTACAGGTCCAGGTTGGCCCGGCCGGACAGGTGCGGCAGGAAACCCGCGCCCTCCACGAACGCCCCGACCCGCGACAGCACGGGCGCGCCCGGCCGGATCGCGTGCCCGAAGACGCGCACCTCGCCGCCGTCCGGCCGGATCAGCCCCATCAGCATCCGCAGCGTCGTCGTCTTGCCCGCGCCGTTCGGCCCGAGCAGCCCGAGCACCTGGCCGCGCTCCACCCGGAACGACAGATCGCGGACGGCGTACCGGTCCGCCGACTTGGCGTACCGCTTGCTCAGCCCGTCGATGACCAGCGGGACGTCCGCGAGCGCGGGGTCCGGCGCGGGGACGGGACCCCGCCGCCGGCCGGTCAGCAGCAGCGCGGCGGCGACCACCAGCCCGCCGGCCGGCAGCCCCCACGTCCACCAGGGCAGCGCCGCCGAGCCGGTGCGGACGCCGGGCGCGGTGGGCACGCTCAGCTCGCGGTCCGCGAGGGAGACGGTGTACGCGGCCGGGGCCGCCGGCGAGGCGTAGCCGAGGTCGGTCGAGGAGAGGACCAGCCGCATCCGGTGCCCGGCCTCGAAGACGTGGTCGACCGCGGGCAGCCGCACCTCCACCGTCCGGCCGCCCTTGGCGTCCGTCACCCGCAGCGGGGTGACCAGCTGGCCGGGCAGCTGCTGCCGCCCGTCCGGACCCACGTCGTACACCTTCGCGAACAGCACGGCCTCGCCGCTGTCCGAGGCCACCCGGACCCGCGCGACCGGCGTGCCGGTGGCGCGCACGCTCTCGGTGAGCTTCGGGGAGTCGAAACGGGCGTACTGGCCCGGGAAGTCGAGGGACACCCCGACGCCCAGGCCGGAGAGGCGGGAGAGCCCGCCGAGCCCCGGCACGGCGGACACCGCGGGCGGCGAACCGCCCGCCGGGTTGCCGAAGCGCTGCTCGCGGCCGGTCAGCGGCACCGGCCGGGGGTCGTCGCGCAGGCCGGGATAGCGGCCGGCCGTCGCGCCGCGCAGCCGCGCGGTGCCGTCGGTGGTGTCCAGGCCGCCGGTCCGGCTGATCCGGAACGCGGGCCCGGTGCCGGCGCCCTCGTCGTCCTTGAGGTAGCGGTCGAACCAGGCGCGGGTACGGCCGGCGACGCGGCTCTCCTCGTCGGAGCCGCCGGTGTCGTGGCCGCCCGCGATCCAGTCGACGGCCACGGGCGCGCCGTTGCGGGCCAGGGCCTCGGCGGCCCGGTCCGACTCCGTGAGCGGGAACAGCGAATCGCTCTGGCCCTGGACGAGCAGAGCCGGCACCTTGATCTGCCGGGCCACGGCCGACGGGCTGCGGCGCTCCAGCAGCGCGCGGGCGTCCGCGTCCGGCCGCCCGGCGACGGCGACCCGCTCGTACATCGCGCACAGCTCCGGTTCGAAACGGCCGCAGCCGCCGCCGGAGCCCTTCGCTCCGGAGGTGGTGGAGGTGGAGCCGGTGGTGAAGAAGACGCCCGCCCAGAGCTTCTTGAACACGTCGTTCGGGAAGAGGGCGCTGTTCAGGTCCCAGTAGGTGATCTCCGGGGCGATCGCGTCGACGCGCTTGTCGTGCCCGGCCGCCAGGAGGGCGACGGCACCGCCGTACGAGGCGCCCGCGATGCCGACCCTGGGGTCGCCCTCGCGGTCGAGCCGCACCTCCGGGCGCTTGGCCAGCCAGTCGATCAGGCGGCTGACGTCGGCGACCTCGCGGTCGGGGTCGTTGAGGCCGATGCGGCCGGTGGAGTCGCCGAAGCCGCGGGCGGACCAGGTGAGGACGGCGTAGCCCTGCCGCGCCAACTCCTCGGCGCGGTCGCGGAGATCGTCCTTGTCGCCGCCGAAGCCGTGGGCGAGGAGGACGGCGGGTCTGCGGCCGGAGCCGCCCGCGGTGAAGAACGACGTGTCCACGCGGACCGTTGCCTTGGCGCCGCCGGTCGCCGACTCCGGCATCGTGAGGAACCGGTCCTCGCGGTGCACCGGGGGGTCGCCGTCGGTGGCCTCCGCCGCTGTCCAGGTGCCGGCGGCGGCGAGGACGCCGAGCGCGGCCAGGGCGGCGGTCAGGCGGCCGCGGCCGCGGCTTGGGAGCCGGGGGCGGGGCAAACGCAGCTTCATGCCGCGAATGGTATGCGGCGTGCTGCGCGGGCCGGGCGGATGGGGGTTGCCCCGGCCCCGCCCTTTTACCGTTTCTCGCAGGGGCTCCGCCCCCGCACCCCCGAAACCGCGCTCCGCGCGGTTGTCCTCAAACGCCGGACGGGCTGGAAGGGGGCTGACGTACAAGCCCTTCCCTGTTAACTTGATCCCCATGCAGCGCGCCTACCAGCACTCCACGACGACGCCGGATCCGTCCCGGCGCGCTGACAGCTGACATTGTCCGAAGCCCCGGGGCGAGTGCCCCGGGGCTTCGTGCTGCTGCGGTCACTCGCCTCACCGCTCCTGAGGAGACCGCCGTGCACGACCACCGCCGACTCGGCCGTGAGCTCGACCTGTTCGACACCGATCCGCTGATGGGCGCGGGCCTCCCGTACTGGCTCCCCGACGGCGCCGCCGTGCGGCACGCGCTGGAGGGGTACATCCGGGAGGCCGAACGCCGGGCGGGGTACCGGCACGTGTACTCGTCCGTGCTCGGGAAGCGGGAGCTCTACGAGATCTCGGGCCACTGGGCGCACTACGACGACGACATGTTCCCGCCGATGGACCTCGGCGGCGAACAGGTCGTGCTGCGGCCCAGCATGTGCCCGCACCACGCGCTCATCTACCGCTCCCGCTCCCACAGTTACCGCGAACTGCCGCTGCGCGTCGCCGAGCTGGGCGGCATGTACCGTTCCGAACTCTCGGGCGTCCTCGGCGGGCTGACCCGGGTCCGGGCGATCCAGCTCAACGACGGGCACATCTTCTGTACCCTCGACCAGGTCGCGGACGAGGCCGCCGGCGCGCTGGAGATGATTGGCCGGGCGTACGAGGCGCTGGGCATCGTCCCCGCCCGCTACCGGCTGTCCCTTCCCGGGCCGGGCGGCAAGTACGTGGCCGCGCCGGAGCTGTGGGAGCGGTCCGTCGCCCTGCTCACCGACGTCCTGGACCGGTCCGGGCTGCCGTACGAGGCGGCCGAGGGGGAGGCCGCGTTCTACGGGCCGAAGATCGACGTGCAGATCGCCGACGCGGCGGGCCGTGAGGCGACCCTGTCCACCGTCCAGATCGACTTCCACCAGCCCGAGCGGTTCGACCTGCACTACATCGGCGCGGACGGCGCCCGGCACCGCCCGGTGATGGTCCACCGCGCGGTCATCGGCAGCGTCGAACGGGCGGTGGCCCACCTCATCGAGGCGCACGGCGGGGCCTTCCCCGCCTGGCTCGCCCCCGTCCAGTTGGTCCTCCTCCCCGTCTCGGAGGCGGAGCTGCCCGCCGCGGAGTCGCTCGTCCGGCGCTGTCTGGAGCTCGGCCTCCGCGCCGAGGTCGCCGCACCGGACCGCGGCACCCTCGGCGCCCGGATCCGGGAGGCCCGGCTCGTCCCGTACCAGGCCGTCCTCGGCCCCCGGGAGGCCGCCGCCGGGCAGCTCGCCGTCCGGCTGCGCGACGGCCGCAGGCTCGCGCCGCTGCCCGCCGACGCGTTCCTGTCCCGGGTCCTGGGCCTGGTCGAGGCGCACCGCACCGATCTGTGGGACGAGCCGGCGGCCGGGTGACGGTCAGAGCGCGTACGGGTACAGGGCCACCCGCGCGGCCGGGCACCGCAGCTCCACCCACCCGCCGTCGGCGGCGTCCGGCAGCGGCCCGGTGACGTCGAGGAGGACGATCGCCGGGCCCCAGGCGAGCCACGCCGTGCCGTCCGCGCCGGCGTGGAGGCGTCCGCGCAGCACCACCCGGTCGCCCTCCGGCCACAGGCCCGGCGCGGGCACGGCGGCCGGGCGGGTGTTCCGCCCCCACGCGACGTCGTCGTCGACCGCCCACTCCACGGGGTACGCGCCGTCGGCCGCGCCGGGCGGGCCGCACCAGCGCACGACGGCCCGCCCCCAGGCCGTGCGGACGCGTGCCCGGGGCGGGTCGTCGCGGAGGAGCCGGACGGCGGCGCGCATGCCCCGATGATGCCGGACGCCGCCGCCGGCACCCGCCGCGCGGGGGAGCCGCGTTCCGCCGCGAGGCGGAGGGGCATCGGCTCCGGGGACGAGGCGCCGCCCGCGCGGGCGGCGGCAGAGTGGTGTCTGGCCGGGGGAGAGCCCCGGCGGACCGCCTCACCGCCCGTGTCACCGCCCGTCAGGAGAACCCGCATGTCCCGCGCCCGCCGTCCCCTCACCGCCGTCGCCACCGCCCTCGCCGGCGTCACGGCGATGGCCCTCACCACCGGCGCCGCGAGCCCGGCCACGGCCGACGGCCCCGGACGGACCGCCGCCGCCCGGACCGCCGACGAGCCGTCGCTCACCGGCACCGGCAAACTCGCGCGGAAGCCCGGCGACGACGTCCACTTCACGTTCGACGCCCACGGCTTCCTCGACAAGGCGCACGGCACCTTCCAGGTGAGCCACCGCTACGGCCCCCGGTGGAGCGCCGCCTTCAAGGGCCGCATCGACTGCCTCGTCACCGGCGGTCCGGTCGCCGTCGCCACGGGCGTCGTCACCGAGTCGCACGTCACCGACGCGCCCGGAATGCCGAAGATCGGCGACCTCAAGGGCAAGCGGTTCGGGTTCACCGTCCTCGACCAGGGCCGTAAGGACCGGCTCGGCTACAGCTGGGCCCTGGACGGGCTGCCGCGGAACAGCGTGCCGCAGTGCGTGGGCAGCGCGCCGTTCGAAACCCTGGCGAAGGGCGACTACAAGGTCCACCACTGGATGCCCCGGCGCTGACGTCGGTCCGGGGCGCCCGCGCGCGGCTCCCGCTCCGGAGGGGGGAGCGGGAGTCGTACGCGGGCGCCCCACGCCCTTGTCACCCCGGCACTCGAGTGCTGGCATGGAAGCCGGCCGCGCTCCGCGGCAGCCTGCGGGCACCCCCCCCACGGACCACGGCGAGGTTCCATGGACATTCCGTCAGCCCCGCCCGCTGCGGCGCACTGCGCCCACGACCGCGGACACGTCGTCGACTCCCTGTTCCACGGCAACGCCTACGGCACCCCGGCCAGCCGCCGGATCTTCTGCGACCGCTGCCGGCTGCAGCGGTGGCTGTACGTGGAGGCGGTGCTGGCCGCCAGCCAGGCCGAGACCGGGATGCTGCCCGCCGCGACGGCCGAGGAGATCGTCCGCGCCTGCGCGCCGGGCCGGGTCGATCTCGACGCGCTCGCGCCCGAGTTCCGGCGCACCGGGCACTCGCTGGTGCCGCTGCTGCGCGGGGTGGAGGCCGTCTGTACCGGGGGCCTGGGCGAGATGGTGCACCTGGGAGCCACCACCCAGGACATCCAGGACACCGCCCAGGCCCTGGAGATGCGCGACGTCCTGGACGAGGCCGACCGTGAACTGGCCGCCATGGTGGCGCGCCTGGCCGACCTCGCGGAGGAGCACCGCGACAGCCTGATGACCGGGCGCAGCTACGGGCAGCCCGCCGTTCCCATCACCTTCGGGCTGAAGGCGGCGGGCTGGCTGGACGAACTGCTGCGGCACGCGCGGCGGCTGGCGCGGCTGCGCCGGGAGACGCTGGTGGCGCAGCTGTTCGGCGGGGCCGGCACCATGGCGGGGTTCGGGCCCGGGGGCGCGGCGCTCCTCGACGTGTTCGCGCGGCGGCTCGGGCTCGGCGTACCGGACGTCTGCTGGCACACCGCGCGCGACCGGCCGGCCGAGTTCGGCACCGTCCTGGCCATGCTCGCGGCCGGCCTGGCCCGGGTCGCCAACGAGGTGCACACCCTGTCCCGGCCGGAGATCGGGGAGCTCGCCGAAGGCTGGGAGTACGGGCGGGTCGGCAGCAGCACCATGCCGCACAAGCGGAACCCCGAGCGCTCCGCGCAGGTCGTCGTCCTCGCCCGGCTGGCCCGGGCCAACGCGGCGCTCGGCATCGAGGGCATGGTCCAGGAGCACGAGCGCGACGCCCGGGGCCTGCGCATGGAGTGGGTCGCGCTCGCCGACGTCTCCCACCACACCCTCGCCGCCCTCGCCGCGCTCAACGCCGTCCTCACCGGCCTGCGGGTGGACCGCGAGCGGATGGCCGGGAACGCCCGGCGGATGGGCGAACAGCTCTGCAGCGAGACCCTGATGCTCGCCCTCGGCCGCGCGATCGGCAAACAGAGCGCCCACGCCCTCGTCTACGAGGCGAGCCAGCACGCCCAGGACGACGGCGGCTCCCTGCGGGCCGCCCTCGCGCAGCACGGCGTCGTGGGCCGGTACGTCGACGCCGCAGCCCTGGAGGAGCACCTCGACCCCGCCCGCTACCTGGGCGCGTCCGGGGAGCTCACCGACCGCACCGTCGAACGGGCGCGGCGCTGGCTGGCCGCCGCCGCACCGGCACCCGCCCACCGCTGACGTCCCGGAGGCCCGTATGACCGGCTACCTGCGCTTCGACGGCGACCGCGCCACCGAGGCCGACGCCGAGGCGCACACCCCCGAACTCACCGGCCAGCGCGCCCACCTGCGCTCGCTGCTCGCCCTCCGCCCCGGGGAGCGCGTCCTCGACGCCGGCTGCGGGCCCGGCTACCTGCTGGAGGAGATGGCCCGCGAGACCGGCCCGGACGGCGTCCTCCGGGGCGTCGACGTCAGCGCGTCGATGCTGGATCTGGCCCGGCGGCGGTGCGGCGGCGACGGCCGCGTCGGCCTGGAGGAGGGCCGGTGCGAGGAACTGCCGTTCCCGGACGGCTCGTTCGACGCGGTCGTCTCGTCGCAGGTGCTGGAGTACGTCGAGGACGTCGAGGGCGCCCTCGCCGAGTTCGCGCGCGTGCTGCGCCCCGGCGGCCGGGTGGTGGTCCTCGACACCGACTGGGACTCGCTGGTGTGGCACACCCGTGACCGCGCCCGGATGCGGCACGTGCTGCGGCTGTGGGACGACCACGTGGCCGACCCGCGGCTGCCCGAACGGCTGGGCCCGCTGCTGGCGGGGGCGGGGCTGCGGGAGGAACGGCTGACGACCCTGACGTTCGTCAACCGCGCCTGCCACCCCGGCGTCTACAGCCACTGGCAGCTGGGGTTCGTCGAGGCGTTCCTCGCCGGGCACCCCGGGGCCGACCCGGAGACCACCCGCGCCTGGGGCGACGAGCAGCGCGAACTGGCGCGCACCGGGCGGTTCTTCTACAGCCTGGGCCGCTACGCGTTCACCGCCGTCCGGCCCGCCGGCTGACCGTCACCCTCGGGTGCGCTCGTACTCGCGGAGGAAGCCGGCCAGGGCCCGGACGCCGGCCGGGGGCATCCCGTTGTAGACCGAGGCGCGGACGCCGCCGACGCTGCGGTGGCCGGCGAGCCCCCGCAGGCCCTCCGCCTCCGCGCGGCGCAGGAAGTCGGCGGTGGCCGGGGCATCGGGCAGCCGGAAGGTGATGTTGGTGACGGACCGGTGGCCCGGATGCGCGGTCGGGCGGTAGAACGCCGACCGGTCCAGCTCCCGGTAGAGCAGATCCGCCTTGTCCTGGTTGGCGCGCTCGACAGCCTCCAGGCCGCCCTGCTCCCTGACCCAGTCCAGGACGAGGGAGAGGACGAACAGGGCGAAGGTGTTGGGCGTGTTGTGCAGCGAGCGGCTCCCGGCGTACACCGCGTAGTCCAGCAGGAGCGGCGTCCCGGGCAGGGCGTGGCCGAGCAGGTCGTCCCGGATGACGACCAGGGCCAGGCTCGACGGGCCGAGGTTCTTCTGGAAGCCCGCGTAGACGACGCCGAAGCGGGAGAAGTCCAGCCGCCGGGAGAGGACGTCGGAGGTGGCGTCGGCCACCAGCGGGGCGGGGAGGCCGCGCGGGAAGGAGTGCCAGCGGGTGCCGTACACGGTGTTGTTGCTCGTCAGGTGGACGTACGCGGCGTCCGGCGGGCAGTCCTCCGGATGGACGGGCGGGATCCGGTCGAAGCAGGTGTCCGCGCTGCTGGCGATCACGGCGGCCGTGCCGTAGCGGGCGCCCTCCGTCCGGGCCTGCCGGGCGAAGAAGCCGGTCTCGACGTAGCCGGACGTGCGGCTCGGCGAGCGGGAGACGAGGTTGAGCGGCACGGCGGAGCACTGCATGCGCGCGCCGCCGTGCACGAACAGCACGTGATGGCCGTCGGGTATCCCGCACAGCTCCCGGAAACGGGCCACGGTCGACTCCAGCAGCGCGGTGAACCGGGGGCTCTTGTGGCTGATCTCGACGATCGAGGTGCCGTCGTCCGCGTGCGCCGCGAACTCCTCGCGGACCCGGCGCATCACGGACCGGGGCAGCGTCGCCGGCCCCGCGCAGAAGTTGTACGCGTACCCGTCCGCACCGCGCCCGCCGCTGGCCATCGCGTCACAACCGCAGCCGGTCGACGAGCGCCTCGATGCCGTGCCGCTCCAGACAGGCGACGGTGTCGGCCGACGGGCTGGTGCGGTCAGCCAACCGGCGGGCCAGCGGCGCCAGTTCGTCCGCCGGTGCCACCGGATCGCGCCGCAGCGAGGCCTCCGCCAGGTCGAACGCCGCCGCCCCCCACTCGGGGAGCGGCCGGCCGCGCAGCCGGGCCGACCAGCCGTGCGCCAGGACGTCCTCCGTGGCCGACCGGACGTCGTCCAGCGTCCACTCCGCGGTCAGGGCGCGGCAGCCGTCCAGGTCGCCCAGCCAGCCCAGGAGCATCGCCAGCCACGCGAACGTCTCGGCCCGCCCCATCGTCGGCAGGTGCCGGATCTCGACGAAGCAGCCGTGCCCGCCGTCCGCCAGGACCTCCTCGGCCCGCCCGGCGGCCACCGCGGCGACGATGTTCGGTACTTCGAGGGACTCGTCCAGGCGCAGCCGGATCCGGACGGCCGGCCAGTAATAGACCAGTCCGGTGGCCAGGTCGGCGGGCGTGCAGCGCAGCGTCCGCTTCACGCCCCGCTGGTCCATGAAGTCCGCCCGGCCGGCCGCCGCGAACTCCGCCGTGGTCAGCCCGGCGTCGACCGGGCTGTGGACCGCGCCCTCCCGCTCCACCTGGAAGACCGGGCGCGCCCACGCCTCCCGTACGTAGTCGGACAGGTCGCGGTAGAGGTGGTGGGGGAGGAGCAGTCGGTGCGCGAAGAACGGGTTGGACGCGGCGAGTTCGGTGTAGCCGCGGAGCCGGAGGGAGTGCCACGGCCGCACGGCTCCGCCGAAGACCGTGTCGTTGGACCCCCAGGCGAAGAGCAGCGGCGTGAGCTTGATCAGCGTGTCGCAGGCGGTGACGGCCGCGTCCAAGGGGACGTCGACGTTGAACTGCGCCGCCGCGAAGCCGGGCCACGCGTCGGCCGCGTAGTGGCCCGGGTACCGCTCGGCCCGCTCCAGCCAGAGCCGGTAGTGGGCCTTGTCGGCGAGCCAGGGCGCGCCCAGGGTCTCCGTCCGCGGCTGGCAGCCGTGGCCCAGCGCCGACAGCCCCTCCGCGGCGAGGGCCGGCAGCAGCACGTCGTCCAGGCAGGCGTGCCACGCCGCCTTGGCCCGGGCGAAGCCCTCCTCCGGCGGCAGGGCCGTCTCGACGGTGCAGAACCCGTAGTCGGTGCCGATGTCGAGCGTCCCGCCGGGGAGCGCCGCCCGGACGCCCAGGGGATCCCCGCCCGGCCGGTCGGCATACGGGCGGAAGCCGTCCCGCCCGGCGAGGCGGCGGAACACGGCCTGGACCGCCTCGCGCCCGGCCGCGAAGCCCTGCCGGTCGACCACGGGCAGTTCCGACTCGATGCCGATCTTCATCTGTGCGGGCCTCCGTCGCGCGGGGTGGGGGTGACGGGGGACACGCTAGGGGCGGTGGGGACGGAGCGCTCGTCGATGAGCCGGTCTTCACACTTGACAGTGACCTCCAGGCCCGCGCCGACGGGCACCACTTGACTGCGGGCGTCGGACAGCCCGGCGATGCGCCGCCGGTAGCCGGCGATCACCACCGCGTTCTTCTTCGGGGTCAGGATGTTGTCGGCCACGACCAGCCCGCCCGGCGCCACGGCCGGCCAGCACGCCTCGAAGTCGCGCACGTACAGCTCCTTCCAGTGGTCCAGCAGCACCAGATCGAGCGGCGCGGGCAGGGCGGGGACGAGCTCGGGCGCCTCGCACGCCGTCAGTTCGACGACGTCCTCCAGCCCGGCCGCCCGCAGGTTCGCCCGCTGCTCGGCCCGCTTCCCCTCGACCGGCTCGATGGAGTACACCCGGCCCCCGGTCGCCCGGACCGCCTCGGCCAGCCAGACCGTCGAGTAGCCCACCGACCCGCCGACCTCCAGCACGGTCCGCGCCCGGACGGACCGCACCAGGATGTTCAGGAACAGGCCCGCCTCCGGGCCGACGTCCAGCATGAACGAGGCCGTCCGCCCGCGCAGCGCCCCGGCCGCCCGCAGCGCCTCGACCTCCGCCCGCTCCCGGCGCGACCGCTCCTCCAGGGCCCGGAGGACGGCCGCGACGCGCGGGTCGAGGCGGGCGTGCGGGGCCCCGTCGGTCACGGGACGGCCGGGTCCTCGGCCGCGGCGCCGTAGAACCGGCGGGCGTTCTCGTACAGGATCTTGCGCTTCTGCTCCTCGCCGACGTCCTTGCGGTCCGTCAGCCCGGTGACCGCCCCCGGGAACGTGGCGTCGAAGTGCGGGAAGTCGCTGGCGAACAGCAGATTGTCCTCGAGCCCATGGTCGATCAGCATGGGCAGCATCGGGTCCTCGGGCTCGACGCCGAGGTAGCACTGGCGCTTGAAGTACGTGCTCGGCGCCTCCGGCAGCGGGGGCCGGTCCTTGGCGAACTGCAGCACGTGGTCGTCCATCCGGTGCAGCCAGAACGGCGCCCAGCCGCCGCCGCTCTCCATGAACGCGAACCGCAGCCCCGGGAAGCGTTCCAGCACCCCGCCGGTGATCAGCAGCATCACCGCCGTCATGTGTTCGAACGTGTGGCTGACCAGGTGGCCCTGCATCATGTCGTGCGTCCGCTCGGTGCCGATCCGCGGGATCTTCGCGACCCCGAACCCCTCGTGGAACGCCACCGCCGTGCCGTGCCGCTCGCACTCCTCCCACAGCAGGTCGTAGACCTCGTCGTCGACGTTCGTGCCGGCGACCGTGTTGGGCCGCAGGATGACGGCCCGCACGCCCTTGGCGCGCACCCGCCGCAACTCCTCGACGGCGAGCACCACATCGTGCTGCGGCAGCACGGCCACCGGGACCAGCCGCTCGGGAGCGGCGGCGCAGTAGGAGACCGCGTAGTCGTTGTACGCCGCGGCGAGCGCGGCGGCGAAGGCCGCGCTGCGCAGCGCGGGCAGCAGCCCCAGGACCTTGGACGGGAAGACGAACGCCTTGTCGATGCCCTCGTGGTCCATCGCGGCGATCCGGTCGCGGGGGTCGAGCCCGCCGCGTTTCAGCGCGCTCAGCACCTCCACCACGGCCGGGTCGTCCAGCGCCCAGCTGCCGGGCGTGTAGGTGGCCCCCTGGGTGCTGCCGAACCAGGCCGCCTGGGTGGGACGGCCGTGGAAGGTGGGCGACGGCGTCTCGATGATCCGGCCCTCGGCGACGAGCACGCCGTCCTCGTAGCGGGGCATCCACGGCGCGTACTTCTCCGGAAGGCTGTCCCGCCACCAGACGTCGGAGTCGGGGAGCACGATGTGGCAGTCGGCGTCGAGCACAGGATGATCAGGGCGTGCGGTCATGGCACCACTCCAGGGGTCTCTGCGCTGATCCCGGGACTCTCTACCCGGTCTACCCGGGTAGACCACCCGGAACGCGGGGATCCGTCCTGGGTTCCGCGACGTTGGCGCGAACCCGTGCGGCGGCGGCCGCCGCCCCTTCTCCAGCGGGGCCCATCGTCCTACCTTCTCGGTGACACGACTGCGCGAACCCCCGTCAGGCGGACACCCATGACCGTCACCCCGCACGGAAGCCCTTCCTCGTGGTCCCCCTGGGACCTCGCCGCGGCGCGGACCCTCGCCCTGCCGTCCGGACCGCGCGACCGGCTGCTGGAGCACGCCCGCCGCAAGGTGACCGGCCGCCACCTCCCCGGCGAGCCCCCGCAGCTCAGGGCGTTCGGCCTGCTCGCCGGCGGCTGGCCGGAACCCGGCGTCCTCGCCGTGTCCGCCGTCTACCCGCTGACCCACAGCGCCCGGACCGACCCCGCCTTCGCGGACACCGTCGACGAGATCTACCGCGAGCACGCCCGCCCCACCGCCACGCCCCAGGAGCAGCGCGGCTGGGTGGCCCGCCCCGGCGACGTCCTGCGGGCCGAGGAGGACGCCGACGCCCACGGCTGGATCCTCTTCGGCAACTACCACACCCACCGGATCGCCTGGCCCGAGGACCCCGTACGCGACTCCTGCACCGCGTTCGACACGGCCCTGGCGCGCGGCAGCGGCATGTGGGTCCTCATCGTGTCCATGGTGGACCCGGACGCGCCCCGGATCCGCGCGTTCTACGAGGGGGATCCGGCGAGGGAAGCCGTCCTCACGGGGTGATCCGCGGCGCTCCGCCGGGCGCTGGGCCGAACGGGCGGTGTGCCGCGAAGGCCGCCCGGCGCGTCGCGCGGCCTGCCTAGGGTGGGAAGACGGCCGTTCCCCTCCCCTCCTGGAGGCCCAGTGCCCGTCGAGCGGACCATCCTCCTGCGCCCGGCCCGCGGCCCGCGGCTGTCCGGTGGCGGACCGTTTCTTCAGGGCGCGGCGCACGCGTTGGGGGCCGCCGTCGGCTACCTGCCCGTGGCCGCCGCCTTCGGCGCCATCGCCACGCGCGCGGGCCTGCCCCTCTGGCTGTCGGTCCTGATGTCCGCGTGGGTCTACGCGGGCGCGGCGCAGATGGCCGGGCTCCAGGCGCTGGCCTTCGGGCAGCATCCGCTGCTCGTGGCGGCGGGCATGCTCGTCGTCAACCTGCGGCACATCCCGATGAGTCTGGCCGCCGGGCCGCTGCTGGGCCGGGCGCGGCCGCTGGGCCGGCTGGCGCTGGCGCACACCCTCACCGACGAGTCGTTCGCGCTGGACCTGGGCCGGCCGGACCGGCCCACCGGCTTCCGCTACGGCGTCCACGCCGCTTGCTGGACGGCGTGGGTCGGCGGGACCGCCGTCGGCGCGGCGCTGGGGCCGGTCGTGCCCGAGGACGCCACCGCCTTCGCGCTGCCGGCGCTGTTCGTGGCCCTGGCGGTGGACGCGCTGCGGGCGGTGGACGGGTGGTGGGGGCGGGTGTGGGGGCCGGTCGTGGCGGTCGCGGTGGTGGTCGCCTGTCGTCCGGCGGGGGGCTTCGCGGAGCTTGCGGCGATGGTCGTCGTGACGGTGCTTCTGGCGGTGGCGGACGGGCGGGGGGCTCGCGTCCGGTCCGGGGGCGGGGAGGTGGTGTGAGCACCTCCGCCGCTCTGCTGGCGTCCGCCGTGGCGGGTGCCGGAACGCTTCTCATGCGGCTCGCGGGCGTGACGCCTCTCAGCCGCCGCCTTGGGGACGTTCCTTGGATGCGGCATGTGCCTTTGGCGGTGCTGCTGGTGCTGGCGGTGTCCGCTGTGGCGGGGGGTGGGGCGGCGGTTCCGTCGCCTCCTGTCGTCCTGGGCACTGGCGTGGTCGTTGTGGCGGCGGCTTGGCGGGCGCCGCTGTTGGTGAGTGTGGTGGTGGGGTGCGGGGTGTATGCGGTGGTGGGGGTGTGGTGGCCGGGGTGGTGAAGTGGGGTGGGCGGGGCGGGGTGATCCGCCCCGACCCCGCCCTTTCACCGTTTCTCGCGGGGGACAAGCCCCCCGCGCCCCCAAAGCGCGCTTCGCGCGCTGTCCTCAAACGCCGGACGGGCTAGCGCGTCGCACTCTCAGCGTGACGATTTCGAACGGCCGTAGCGTCAGCTCCACCGCGCCGTCCCTCGACTCCACCGCCTCCAGCGGGCGTTCCAGCAGGTCGCAGCGGTGGACGGAAGCTGCCGGGAAGGAGAACGTGAGACCCGCCCCGGTCCGGCCGCCCAAGGACTCGTACACGCGGACCACGACGTCGCCGCTCCCGTCGTCCGCCAGCTTCACCGCCGACACCACCACCGCCTCGTCGTCCACGTGCACCAGGGACGGCGTCCCCCGGTCGCCCGGGACACGGCGTTCCGGGATGCCGACGCGGTGGCCCTCGCACACGGCGTCGTCGATGCGGGCGCCCGGCACCAGGGCGTAGCCGAAGCGGTGCGTGCCCTGGTCGGTCCTGGGGTCGGGGAAGCGCGGGGCGCGGAGGAGGGACAGGCGGAGTGTGGTGGTCGTTCCGGGGGTGCGTGCCGTGCGCGTCACGTCGTAGCCGTACGTCGAGTCGTTCACCAGGGCCACGCCCCAGCCGTGCTCCTCCACGTGCACGAAGCGGTGGGCGCACGCCTCGAACTTGGCAGCGTCCCAGCTGGTGTTGGTGTGTGCCGGACGGTACAGGTGACCGAACTGGGTCTCGGCGGCCACCCGGTCCGCGTGCACGTCCAGCGGGAAGGCGGCCTTCAGGAACTTCTCCGTCTCGTGCCAGTCGACCTCCGTCGTGAAGTCGACCCGCCGCACCCCGGCCGGCAGGGCGATCCGCTGCTCGGCCCGGGACGAGTCGAACGCGCGGACCACCCGGACCGCGCCCTCGTCCGTGAGCTCCATCGACTCCACGTCCGTGAGGTCGGTGACGGTGTTCCGGTAGAACCGGTCGACGTCCCAGGCGTCCCACATGTTCGGGAAGTCCTGGTGCAGTTGGAGGAGGTTGGCCGCCGCGCCCGGGGGAACCGTCTCCCGACGCGTCTCTTTATCGACCACGGAGACCACCAGGCCGCGGGCGTCGATCTCCACCCTCAGCAGACCGTTCTCCAGGACGTACCCGCCGCCCTCGCGGGACATGGCCGTCGCCGCCACCGGGCGCGGCAGCTCGTCCGCCGGCCTGGCGGACCGGGCCGGGACGCAGGCGCGCCCGTGCGGCGCGGCGTTGAAGACGACCGTGCGGCCGGCCGAGCCGTCCCCGGCGAGCGCCGCCAGCGCGTCGGCGATCAGCGACTCCAGCTCGGCGGCGACCGCCGCGTAGGTGGCCGCGGCCTCCCGGTGCACCCAGGCGATCGACGTGCCCGGCAGGATGTCGTGGAACTGGTGCAGCAGCACCGTCTTCCAGAGCCGGTCCAGCCGCTCGTAGGGGTACGGGAAACCGGTGCGCACCGCCGCCGTCGCCGACCACAGCTCCGCCTCGTACAGCAGCCGCTCGGCCCGGCGGTTGCCCTGCTTGGTGCGGGCCTGGCTGGTGAGCGTGGCCCGGTGCAGCTCCAGGTACAGCTCGCCGGCCCACACCGGCGCGTCCGCCGCGTACTCGGCGTGCGCCTTCTCGAAGAACACCGACGGCCGTTCGAACACCACCCGTGCCGAGCCCTCCAGGTCCGCGAGCCGCCGGGCCCGCGCCAGCATCTCGCGTGTCGTCCCGCCTCCGCCGTCGCCCCAGCCGGTCGGGGCGAGGGAGCGGGTGGCGCCGCCCTTCTCCCGGAAGTTGCGGACGGCGTGCGCCAGTTCCTCGCCGGAGAGCTGCGCGTTGTAGGTGTCGATGGGCGGGAAGTGGGTGAAGACGCGGGTGCCGTCCAGGCCCTCCCACCAGAACGTGTGGTGAGGGAACTTATTGGTCTTGCTCCAGGAGATTTTCTGGGTCAGGAACCACTTCGACCCCGACAGTCGCACCAGTTGCGGGAGCGCGGCCGAGTATCCGAAGGAGTCCGGCAGCCACACCTCCTCCGTCTCGATCCCGAACTCCTCCAGGAAGAACCGCTTCCCGTGCGTGAACTGCCGGGCCAGCGCCTCCGACCCCGGCATGTTGGTGTCCGACTCCACCCACATCCCGCCGACCGGCACGAACCGCCCGTCCGCCACCGCCTTCTTCACCCGCGCCCAGACCTCCGGCCGGTGCTCCTTCACCCACGCGAACTGCTGTGCCTGCGACATCGCGTAGACGAAGTCCGGCTCCTCGTCCAGCAGCGCCGTCATGTTGGACGTGGTCCGGGCCACCTTGCGGACCGTCTCGCGCAGCGGCCACAGCCACGCCGAGTCGATGTGGGCGTGCCCGACCGCGCTGATCCGGTGCGCCGACGCCTGTGCCGGGGCCGACAGGACGCCGGCCAGCAGCTCGCGGGCGCGGCCGGCCGTTCCGCCGACGTCCTGGAGGTCCACGGCGTCCAGCGCCCGTTCCACCGCCCGCAGCACCTCCCAGCGGCGCGGCGACTCCTCGGACAGGCCGGTCATCAGCCCGTCCAGCACCTCCAGGTCGTGCACCAGCTCCCACACCACGGCGTCGAACACGGCCAGGTCCATGCGGGCCAGCCGGTAGCGCGGGCGGCGGTCGGCCGTCGCGAGGTCGCCCAGCTCGGTCGGGCGGAACGGCTCGTAGTCGAGGATCACCGGGTTGGCGGCGGCCTCGATGTGCAGTCGCACCTCCTCGCCGCCGGTGACGGGAGCGCCGATCCGCACCCACTGGTTGCGCGGATTGAGGCCCTTCACCGGCGAGCCGTCCGACCGGTAGACCAGCCCCTCGCACTGGAAGCCGGTCATGTTCGGGTCGAACCCCAGGTCCAGCAGCGCCTCGACGGTCCGCCCCGCCCACGCGGCCGGCACCCGGCCGGTCACCGTGAACCAGCTCGTCGCCCAGGCCGGCCCCCAGGCGTCCCCCGGCCCGATGGGCTCGCGTGGCGCCGCCAGACCCTCCGCGACGGGCACGGGCTCGCCGGGCGCGTGCCACACGCCGACGGTCAGCGGCACCGATTCGGGGTACACGGCCGGGCGGATGCGCTCCTCCAGCACCCGCCGCAGGCGGTCTTCGGTGGTCGTGCGGTCGTTGTGCATCGAGTGTCCTTACCGATCGGGTTGCCGGGGGCTCGTCACCGGGAGTTCGTCACCGGCGGTTCTTCAACGGGAGTTCGGGTTCGGCCAGCGGAACCGGACGACGGCGGGGGCCGAGGAGGCGTACAGCTCGTCCACCGCGCGCACCTCGACGCACGTGACCGCCTCGCCGGCCGTACGGCGCAGCTCCGGAACGTAGGAGGCATGCCCACAGGTGCCGCCGAGGAAGCGGAGGCCGCCGCCCGGCAGGCGTTGGCGCAGTTCGTAGTGGCGGACGGTCCCGGCGGACGCGCGCCAGGCCAGGCGGAGGGCCGCCGTGCCGTCGGGGCGGACGGCCGCCGCGGTGATCTCCGGCCGGTCCGGCCGCCCGGGCGGCTTCGGGACGCCGTCCCGGACGGCCAGCCGGCCCAGCCGCCAGCGCACCGGCCCGCCGCCCGGCGCGGTGAGGCGCACGCCCAGCGTGCGGAGCGTGCCCCGGGCGCGGCCCCGCAGCAGCGCGCCGGCCCGGACGGTCACCGTGGTCCATGCCGGACCGGCCCGCCCGGCGGCCAGGACGCCGGCGCGCCCGTCTCCCGCGTCCGCGACGAACTCCACCCGCACGGGCGAGCTCCCCGCGTCCCTGCGGTACGTCAGCTCGACGACCGTGGACGGCGACAGCGGCAGCCGGGCGGCGTACAGCTCCACCGTCGCGGGCTCCGGGAGCGGGCCGGCGACCAGCAGGCTGCCGCCGCCGTGCCAGGCGTCGGCGAAGTCGTAGCCGACGGACGGGGCCGGGTCCGGGCCGGACGTGACCCGGCGGCGGCCGGGCAGCCGGTCCTGGAGGCCCAGGTGGTGCCAGGGGCCGGACGGCACGGGCCGCCCCCGCTCGTACCAGCCGAGTCCGTGGCCGGTGTTGAACACGGTGGCGAAGGGGAGGGCGGTGAGGGTGGAGCGGTCGGCGACGGACGCGGCGGGGGCGCGCCAGGTGCCGTCGGTGAGGGTCCAGAAGCGGTCGTCGCGGGCGTGGAAGGCGGCGGGGGAGCGGTCGGTCGCCTGCTTCCAGGTCCACTCGGGACGGTACAGGCCCAGCGAGGTGACGTGCGGGCGGTCGGGCGGGAGGACGGCGTCCCAGTCGACGGGCGTGTCCCAGCCGCGCGCCTCCACATCGACGCCGGCCCACAGCTCGTACCGGTCCCGGCCCATGGCCTCGGCCCGCTCCCCTGACGACCGCAGGCCCCCGCGCGTCCAGCCGAAGTTGACGAACATCGTGCTGGCGGCGCGGAAGAAGGCGTCGTTGCGGTCGTTCAGCTCGTTCTGCCAGGCCACGTCCCCGGAGATCGCCAGCGCGTCATACCAGGTGACGCGGAGTCCGGAGGCACTGAGGTGTGCCACGAAGTCGCGCATGTCCGCACCGAGCCGGGCGTCGCCGCCCTCCGTCTCGGCGTTGAGGAACCAGCCGTCGAAGCCGTACGCGCGGGCCACCGCGGCCAGCCGGCCGGCCAGCGGGAAGCCGCCGTCCGGCCCCCGGCGCAGCAGGTCCCGCGTCCACTCCAGCCGGCCGCCGAAGGCCGCCGGGGGCAGGAACACCGTGCCCAGGACGGGCACACCGTGGCGGTGGGCGGCGTCCACGACGGGCGCGGTGGGCGCGAGGATCAGGCCCTCGCCCGAGGAGCCGCCCCAGAAGACCAGCTCGTCGAGGCGGGCCCAGTGGGTGAACGCGTAGTGGTCGGCGGTCGGCCCGCCCTGGGACGGGTGGCCGGAGGTGGGGGCGAAGGAGACCAGGGCGCTGATCCGGGCCTGCCCGGCCCGGGCGCCGTCGCGAGGTGGGGGAGTGAAGCGCGGGGCGAGCGGGACGGACGAGCGGTTGAAGGGGAGGTCGGGATCGTCCTCGGGTCTCCACCGGGCGAGGCCGCGCCAGACGACGCCGGGCGGGGGCGTTCCGGGGGGCGGGGTGTCGGGGAACCAGTAGGAGGCGTACGGCTGGAGGTCCGGGGGCGCGTGCGCCGCACCGGCGCTCGGTGCGCCGCGCCCCGGGGAGTCCGCCCGCCCGGCGGCCCGTGCCGCCGACGGCCGGGTGAGCGGCGCGGCGAACGCGGTCGCGAAACCGGCGGCGAGGACGGCGCGGCGTGCGGGTCCGTCGGCGGCAGGCGCGCGGTGGGTGGTTCCGGCGGGGGCCGACCGGCGGGCGGGTTCGTCGGCCCCGGCTGGTACGGGTCCGTGGGCGGGCGTGGGCGGGACGGATCGGTCGGCGGCCCCAGCAGCCCCGGCGGGAGCGCCGGGAACGGCTGGGTGGGCGGATCCGGTGGCCCCGGCGCCGACGGTCGGCCGGGCGGATCCGGTGGGCCCGGATCGGTCGTTCGGTCCATGCATGATGTTCCTCCGAGGGGATATGCGGAGGGACAGCCCCGGCCCCGGGGATCGCGCCCTCCTCGTTCGGCTCCGGGTCCGCGGGCGGACCGGGCCCGTGGCGGTGTCCGGCGGCGGTCAGGGGAGCCGGTCGACGGCGACGGTCTCCTTGATGCCCCGGCCCGCCAAGTGGCCCGGTTCACCGATCCGTTGGGAAAGCACCACGGCCGGCCGGACACCGTTCGCGGCGTTCCGCATCCACGCCTCGAAGAAGGCTCCGCCCGGCGCGCACAGAGGCCGCAGCGGAGCGCTCTCCACGTCGCCGGCGTCCAGGATCAGCGCCGTGCGCCGGGGCGCGGGTTCGGCGTACGCGCCCTCCCGGTACTCCCGTACGACCCGGGCCAGCGCCTCGCCCGCCGGTTTGAGCCGGCGGTCGTTGGTGAACAGCCCGAGGTCGTACTCCAGCGCCGGGAAGTCGGCCAGGGCCCGGTCCACGTCGTGCGAGCACCACCAGGTGACGCCCCACAGCCCGGGGCAGTCCAGCGCGTTGCGGACGGTGGTACGCGTGAACTCGGCCGCCCGCGCGGGCGGTACGTGCGGCGCGGGCGCCCCGACCTCCTGGAGCCAGACCGGGCGCGCCGGATCGTCGGCCCACGCCTTGGACAGCTCGATCAGGTACGCGGCGTGCAGCCCGGTCGCCGCGCCGTCCGGGCCGTGCCGCTGGGCGGTGCCGTTGAACACCCAGGAGTGCACGGCGGTCATGGCGCCGATCCGGGCCGCGTGCGCGGGCGTGAACGGGTGCGTGCCGTCGTACCAGGCGGCGTCGTACGCGGCGTGCAGGTGTCTCCGGCCGGGCGCGGCCTGCTCGCACGCCTCCGTCATCCGGCGCAGCCAGTGGCCGGCTTCGGCGGTGGTGATCCGGTCCGGGTCGGGGTGCGGGTCGCCGGCGAACTGGTTGGTCTCGTTGCCGACCGTCATGCCGAGGAAGTGGGACCGCCCGGCGAGCGCCCCCGCCAGCTCGGCGAGGTAGCGGGCCTGGGCGTCGACGACGTCCGGGTCGGTGAACAGGTTCCTGCGGTGCCAGGTGGTCACCCACGAGGGCAGGAAGTCGAAGCTCGACAGGTGCCCCTGGAGCCCGTCCACGGCGACGTCGAGTCCGCGCTCCCCGGCCGCGTCCACCAGCCGGACCAGCTGCTCGACGGCGCGCGGCCGGATCAGTGTCCGGTTGGGCTGGAACAGCGGCCAGAGCGGGAAGACCCGGACGTGGTCCAGGCCCAGCGACGCCACGCCGTCCAGGTCGGCGCGGACGTCGTCGAGGTCGAAGTCGAGCCAGTGGTGGAACCAGCCCCGGCTCGGGGTGTAGTTGACGCCGAAACGGACGCTCATGGAGCTCCTCTCCGGAGAACGGGGTCGGGGGCCGGTTCAGCCCTTGACGGCGCCCTCGCCGGTCCCGCGGAAGAAGTACCGCTGGAGGCAGGCGAACAGCACGACGAGCGGGGCCACCGCGATGACGGTCCCGGCGGCGACGAGCCGGGGGTTCTGCTGGAAGGTGCCGTGCAGGAAGTTCAGGCCGACGGTCAGCGTGTAGCGCTCGGAGTCCGAGAGGACGATCAGCGGCCAGAGGAAGTCGTCCCAGGCGCCCATGAAGGCGAAGATCGCGACGACGGCGAGCGTCCCGCGCACCGACGGCAGCGCGATCCGGGTGAACCGCTGCCAGGTGTTCGCGCCGTCGACGACCGCCGCCTCCTCGATCTCGCGCGGAATGCCGGCGAACGCGTTCCGCATCAGCAGCACGTTCAGCGCGCCGACGGCCCCGGGCAGCACCACGGCGGTGAGGGTGTTGTTCAGGTGCAGGTCGCGCATCATGGTGAACTGCGCGATGACCAGGGACTCCGCCGGTACCAGCAGTGCCGCGACGAAGGCCAGTCCCGCGATCCCGCGGCCCCGGAAGCGCAGCCGGGCCAGCGCGTAGCCCGCCGTCGACGCCCCGGCCAGGTTGGTGAACACACTGGCGACCGCCACCTTCAGCGAGTTCAGGGCGTAGTCCCATACCGGGATGATGTCCGCCACCTCGGCGTAGTTGTGCGCGGTCGGGTGCGCGGGCAGGAAGCGCGGCGGCGAGGTGTAGACGTCCTCGGCCGTGCTCTTGAACGAGGTGGACAGCTGCCACAGGAACGGGCCGACGGTCAGCGCCAGCACCGCGAGCAGCAGCACGTAGCGGAACACCCTCTCCGCCCACGACGTCCTGGTCACCGGCGCCCCTCCCGACGGTCCGCCGCGTCCCCGCCCCGGCCGGCGCGCAGCACCAGCAGCATCAGCAGCAGCGCGATCACGAAGACGACGAGGGAGAGGGCCGAGGCGTAGCCGACGCGCCCGTCGAGCCCGGTGCCCGTCCGCTGCACCAGCATCACGAGCGTGGTGTCCTCGCCGGCCGGCCCGCCGGTGGGTCCCGCCAGCAGGAACACCTCGGAGAAGACCTTGAACGCGGAGACCGACGACAGGGCGCCGACCAGCACCATCGTGGAGCGGACGGCCGGCACGGTGACGCTGGCGAAGCGGCGCAGCGGGCCGGCGCCGTCGACCGCCGCGGCCTCGTGCAGCTCGCGCGGCACGTTGGCCAGCGCGGCGAGGTAGATGACCATGTAGTAGCCGAGGCCCTTCCACACGGTCAGCGCCATCGCGCTGAACAGCAGCAGCCAGGAGTCGCCGAGGAACGACACCGGCCCGCCGCCCAGGACCTTGAGGATGCCGTTGACCAGCCCCCGGTCGTCCAGCATCCAGGACCAGATCAGCGCCACCGCCACCACCGACGCCACCACCGGGGTGTAGAACGCGGCCCGGAAGAAGCCCGTCCCCGGCAGCCGCTTGTGCACCAGCAGCGCCAGCAGCAGCGGCAGCAGCACGGTGAACGGGACGACGAGGACCACGTACAGCGCGCTGTTCCGCAGGGCCACCCAGAACTGCTCGTCGTGCAGCATGTCCCGGAAGTTCCGCAGCCCGACCCAGTGGCCGGGGACCAGCGTCCGGGCGTCGGTGAACGCGTCGTGGACGGTCGTCAGGAACGGGAAGAGGCTGAACGCGGCGAGGACGCCGAGCCCGGGCAGCAGGAGCAGCCAGGGGGTCGCGGGGTGGTGGAGGCGGACGCCTCTGCGGGCCATGTCTCCGCGGGCCATGTCTCTGCGGGCCATGGCCGGATCACTTCCGCCGCAGCAGCCGGTCGCTCTGCTCCACCGCGTCGTCGAGCGCTTCCTTCGGCGACTTCTTGCCCTGGAGGGCCTTGGCGACCTCGTTCCGCAGAATCGTCTTCATCTCGTCGCTCATCACCACGGGCGTGTAATTCACGGCGCCTTTCAGCGCTTTCGCGGAGGCTACCCGGACCCGGCCCTCGTCCGTCCCGTCGTCCTTCGTCCAGTACGGGTCGTCGAGCGAGCCCTTCGTGCTCGGGAAGACGGCGACCCGGTGCGCGAACGCCTCCTGGTTCCTCCGGTCGGTCACGAAATGGGCGAAGGCGATGGCCGCGGCCTTGTGCTTGCTGTTCTTGTTGACCGCGAGCCCCATGACGTACATGTTCGGCTTCCCGGTGTTGTTCGGGGCGTCGGTGATTCCGAGGTTCCGGTACAGACTCGGCGCGTTCTTGCGGAAGTTCGCCAGGTCGTTGGCGCCGCCCGGATTCATGGCGACCTTCTGCTCCAGGAATTTCCGGCCCGCCTGTTCCGGGGTGCTCGTCAGCGCCTGCGGATCGAGACCGCCGTCGTCGTGCAGCCGCTTGTAGCGGGTCAGCAGCTCGACGCCCTTGGGCTCGTTGTACGTGAACCGGGTGGCGTCGTCGTCCATCAGCCGCACGCCGTACCGGCCGAAGTCCTCGATCGCCGGGGTGCCCGCCAGGGTGGCCGTCCGGCCGCCGGACCGGCGCGACATCTCCGCCGCCGCGGTGAACAGCTCGTCGTAGGTGCGCGGCGGCTTCTCCGGATCCAGGCCGGACTCCCGGAAAAGGGACTTGTTGTAGAAGAGCGGGCCCGTCGTGAGGTACCAGGGGAACGCGTACGAGCCGTCCAGCCCCGGCAGGGTGTTCCCCCGCCACGCCTCCGCGGTGTACTCGTCCCGGAACTTCGCGGCCACCGGCTCCTTGTCGAGATTCAGCAGCACGCCCGCCTTGGCGAGCGGATAGGAGAGGTCGGGGGAGACGTTGACGACATCGGGCAGGGTGCCGGCGGCGGCGTCCGCCCCGAGTTTGTCCGCGTAGTGCTCGGCGGGCTGGTCCAGCCATTTCACCGTGACATCGGGATGCTGTTTCTCGAATTCCTTCGCCAGGGACTCGAAGTAGTCCTTGTAACCGGCCCGGAGGTTCCAGGTCTGGAACGAGATCCGGCCCTCGATCCGCCCGTCCGCCGCCGAACCGCCACCCCCTCCGTCGTCGGAACCGCAGGCGCTCAGCGCCAGCGCCAGGGCGAGCAGCGGAACGGCCGGCCGGACGGTTCTCCGGACGACTCCACGGGACGGGTGCATGACCGGGCTCCTTCGGTCGGGCCGGAAGGTGGCGGTCCAAAAGGTGCACCCGGAAAGGGAGTCACGTCAATACTTCCGTCAACGACTAATGCGCTTTAGTGTGTTGGTGCCCGGGCCGGTGCCGGGCCCGCTCCGGACGTCCGAGGAGACCCCATGCGCCGCCTGCCGGCCCGCCGCCCGACCATCCGCGACATCGCCCGCCGCGCCGGGGTGTCGGAGAGCGCGGTGTCCTTCGCGCTCAACGGCCGCCCGGGCGTCTCGGAGGGCACCAGGGAGCGGGTCCGGCGCGTCGCCGAGCAGTTGGGCTGGCAGCCCAGCACGGCCGCCCGCGCGCTGTCCGGCGAGGGCTCCGCCACCGTCGGCCTCGTCCTCGCCCGGCCCGCCAGGACCCTCGGCGTCGAGTCGTTCTTCCTCCGGCTCGTCTCCGGCGTCCAGGAGGCGCTCGCCGCGCGCGGGCTCGGCCTGCTCTTCCAGGTGGTCGAGGACGTGGCCGCCGAGTGCGCCGTGCACCGCCGCTGGTGGGCCGAGCACCGCGTCGACGGCCTCCTCGTCGTCGACCCGCGCGCCGACGACCCCCGGCCCGCCCTGCTCGCCGGGCTCGGCCTGCCCACCGTGGTGATCGGCGCGATGGACGACCCCGCCTGGGAACCGGCCCCCGACGGCGCGCTCTCCAACCTCTGGGCCGACGACGCCGAGGCTATGGACTCCGTCGTCGCCCGGCTGGACGCCCTCGGCCACCGCCGCGTCGCCCACGTCGCGGGCCTCGGGGAGCTCGCCCACACCCGGCGCCGCGCCGCCTCCCTGCGCCGGGCCGCCGAGCGCCACGGCCTGCACGTCACCTCCGTGACCACGGACTACTCCGACGCCCAGGGCGCCGAGGCCACCCACCGGCTGCTCGCCGCGCCCCGGCCGCCCACCGCCGTCGTCTACGACAACGACGTGATGGCCGTCGCGGGCCTCGCCGCCGCCGCCCGCCGCGGCCTGGCCGTCCCCTCCGACCTCTCGATCGTCGCCTGGGACGACTCCGTCCTCTGCCGCAGCACCCACCCGCCCCTCACCGCCCTCGCCCGCGACACCGCCGCCTTCGGCCGGCGCGCCGCCGAGGAACTCGTCGCCCTGCTGGACGGCGGCCCGGCCCGCCGCACCCGGGACGCGACGCCCCGGCTGGTGGAACGGGGATCGACGGGACGGCCCGCGGGCTGACGCCCCCGCTCACCTGACACAGCCCTCCCACCTCGATCATGGCCACTCCGCGCGGTGCGATTTAATTGCGAGGTATTCGCAACAGCAATCGAGAAGTGAACTGGGGTGGAGGGCATGACGGCCCGGTCCATACGGGTGACGGCCGCCATGGTCGCGGCGGGCATGCTGGCCACGGGCGCCGCCGCCTGCGGCAAGCCCGGCGGCGGGAACGGTTCCGGCGGGGTCAGGGACTCCCTCGTCGTCGGCCTCGCGAACGAACCGGAGACCCTCAGCCCCCTGCTCGGCTACGGCAAGGACGGCAACTCCAAGATCTTCGACGGCCTGCTGCGCCGCGGCGCGGACATGAAGCTCCGCCCCGCCCTCGCCGCGTCCCTCCCGAAGGTCACCGACGACGGCCGCACCTACACCTTCCCGCTCCGGCACGGCGTGAAGTTCAGCGACGGCAAGCCCTTCACCGCCGAGGACGTCGTCTTCACCTACCGGACGATCCTCGACGAGAAGACCAACAACGCCGACAAGGGCGAGCTCGCCGCCGTCGACAAGGTCACCGCCCACGGCGACGACACCGTCGTCTTCTCCCTCAAGTACCCCTACGCGCCCTTCGCCGAGCGCACCGTCCTGCCGATCGTCCCCGAGCACGCCGCCAAGGGACAGGACGTCAACACCGGCCCCTTCAACACCAAGCCCATCGGCACCGGCCCCTACGTCCTCACCGGCTGGAGCAAGGGCGAAAAGCTGACCTTCAAGGCCAACCCCGGCTACTGGGGCGGCGAGCCGAAGGTCAAGAAGCTCACCATGGCCATCATCAAGGACGACGACGTCCGGGCCACCCGGCTGCGCAGCGGCGACCTCGACGGCGCCATCCTGCCGCCCAACCTCGTCAAGGGCTTCCAGGGCGACGACGGCAAGACGACGATCACCGCGAAGACCACCGACTTCCGCGGCGTGACGCTGCCCACCGCCAACAAGGTCACCGGCGACACCGCCGTCCGCCGCGCCCTCGACCTCGCCGTCGACCGCGACGCCATGGTCAAGAGCCTGCTGGAGGGCGCGGGCCGGGCCGGCTACGGGCCCGTCCCCACCGACAGCGAGTGGTTCGCCAAGGGCACCGAGCGCCCGTACGACCCGGAGAAGGCCAAGAAGCTGCTCGACGACGCGGGCTGGAAGCCCGGCGGCGACGGCATCCGCGAGAAGGACGGCCGGCGCGCCGAGTTCACCCTCTGGTTCCCCGCCGGCGACAAGCTCCGCCAGGAGCACGCCCTCGCCTTCGCCTCCGACGCCAAGAAGATCGGCATCCGGGCGAAGGTGCAGAGCGGCACCTGGGAGGTCATCCAGCCGCGCATGAAGGACGACGCGGTCCTCGCCGGCGGCGGCAACCCGGCCGACCCCGACTTCGACCTCTACAACCTCCTGCACTCCTCCCTCGCCCTCGACGGCTTCAACAACATGGCCGCCTACAAGAACCCCGAGGTCGACAAGGCCCTGGAGGAGGGCCGCCGCAGCGGCGACAAGACCGTCCGCAAGGCCGCCTACGACAAGATCCAGCACGCCCTCGCCGACGACCCCGGCTACGTCTTCCTCACCCACGTCGACCACCTCTACGTGATGAAGGACAACTGGAAGGACCTCACCACCCAGGTCGAGCCGCACGACCACGGCCTCGGCGCCGGCCCCTGGTGGAACGTCGAGGACTGGCAGCCGAAGCGGTGAGCACCCGCGGGACCCGCAGGACGGCCCCGCCCTGGGGGCCGATGGCCCGCATGGCGGGACGGCGGCTGCTCGCCGCCGTCCCCGTCCTGCTCGTCGTGACCTTCGCCGTCTTCGCCGTCGCCGCCGCCTCCCCGTTCGACCCCGCCCGGGTCTACGCGGGCGGCGGCGGCCCCGGCACCGGCCAGGACGTCCTCGACCAGCTCCGCCACAACCTGGGCGCCGACCGGCCGTTCGCCGCCCGCTGGTGGGACTGGCTGACCGCCGCCCTCGGCGGCGACCTCGGCGTCTCCACCACCCTGCGGCAGCCCGTCGCCCAGGCCATCGGCGAACGCATCGGCTGGTCCGTGCTGCTCTGCGGCACCGCCTTCGCCGCCGCCGTCCTGGCCGGCACCGCGCTCGGCGTGCTCGCCGCCCGGCGCCGCGGCGGCCTCCTCGACCGGGCCGTCACCTCCCTGGCGTATGTCCTGGAGGCGGCGCCGCCGTTCTGGCTCGGCCTGCTGGCCGTCTGGTTCTTCGCCCTCAAGACCGGCGCGCTGCCCGCCGGCGGCCTCACCGACACCGGCAGCGACACCGTCACCGCCGGGCAGGTCGCCTCCCACCTGGTGCTGCCCGCGGCCGTCCTCGCCGTCACCCAGCTCCCGTGGTTCGTGCTGTACGTCCGCCAGGGCGTCGGCGACGCGCTCGACGAGGACCCCGTACGCGGCGCCCGCGCCCGCGGCCTCTCCGAACGCACCGTCCTGCTGGGCCACGCCCTCCGTTCCGGACTGCTGCCGGTCCTCACCCTGATCGGCTCCCGCGTCCCCGAACTGATCACCGGAGCCCTGCTCGTGGAGACCGTCTTCAGCTGGCCGGGCATCGCCTCCGCCACCGTCGACGCCGCGACCGGCGTCGACTTCCCGCTGCTCGCCGCGCTCACCGTGCTGGCCACGGCCGCCGTGCTGATCGGGAACCTGCTGTCCGACGTCCTGTACGGGCTGGCCGACCCGAGGGTGGGCTTCGATGGCTGAGCTCGCGCTGCCCGCCCGGCGCCTCCCTCGCCCGCCCAAGGGCGCGGTGAGCGCCGCGCTCGTCGCCGTCACCGTGCTGACCGTCGTCCTGGTCCCGCTGTTCGTGCCGTTGGACGAGCAGGCCGTCGACCTGGCGTCCAAGCTCCAGGCGCCGAGCACGGCCCACCCCTTCGGCACCGACGAGGTCGGCCGCGACCTGCTGCTCCGCTCCGTCTACGGGCTGCGGGTCTCGCTCCTCGTCGGCGCGGTCGCCGCGCTCGTCGCCACCGTCGTCGGCACGGCCGTGGGCGCCCTCGCCGGGGCGCTCGGCGGCTGGGCCGACCGCGTCGTCATGCGCGTCGTCGACCTCTTCTCCTCCGTGCCGCACCTGCTGCTCGGCATCTTCGTGGTGGCCATGTTCCGCCCCGGCGTCGGCCCGGTCATCGCGTCCATCGCCGTCACCCACTGGCTGTCCACCGCCCGCATCGTCCGCGCCGAGGTGCTGTCGCTGCGCTCCCGCCCGTTCGTCGACGCGGCCGTCTCCGGCGGCTCGTCGCGGCTGCGGATCGCCGTACGGCACCTGCTGCCGGGCGTCCTGCCGCAGGCCGGACTGGCCGCCGTGCTGATGATCCCGCACGCGATCTGGCACGAGTCGGCCCTGTCGTTCCTGGGCCTGGGCCTGCCCACCCACCAGGCCAGCCTGGGCAACATGGTGCAGGCGGCGCGGGGTTCGCTGCTGGCCGGCGACTGGTGGCCGACGCTGTTCCCCGGCCTGTTCATCATCGTCCCCACCCTGGCCGTCGCGGGCCTGGCGGCCGCCTGGCGCGAACGCCTCTCGCCTCGGCGGCGATCGGAGCTGACGCTTTGATGGTCCCCACCCCGCCCCGACCCGATTCCCGTGGGGGAGAGCCCCCGCGTACCCCCCGGACGGCCGTGGGCGCCGTCCCCCGCCCCCCGCAACCGCGCTCCGCGCGGCCGGCCTCAGACGCCGGCCGGGCTGAGCCGGCCGAGCGGCGGGCGCACGAGCGGGGCATATCAGCCCAGCCGGCCTCTGAGGCCGAGCGGCGGAGCCGCGACGAAGCGGGGGCGCGCGGGGGCGCAGCCCTTGCGGATAACGGGGAGGGGCAGGGCCGGGGCACGGTTCCGCAGGGAACCCCCTCCCTGGAGCCAGCCCGGCCGGTGTTTGAGGCCGAGCGGCGGAGCCGCGACGAGGCGGGGGCGCGCGGGGGCGCAGCCCCTGCGGGAAACGGGAAGGGGCGGGTCTGGGGCAAAGCTCCGCAGGACGTCCCCCTCTTGGACGTCCAGAACCTTTCCGTCCGCTTCCGCATGCGCGGCGCCCGCGAGATCGCCGCCGTCACCGACGCCACCTTCCGCCTCCACCCCGGCGAATCCCTCGCCCTCATCGGCGAGAGCGGCTGCGGCAAGTCCGTCCTCGCCTCCGCCCTCCTCGGCCTGCTGCCGGGCAACGCCCGCACGGAAGGCCACGCCTGGCTGAGCGGCGGACGGGCAGGCGACGACCGGCTGGACCTCCTCGCCGCCGACGAGCGCACGCTCGCCCGTACCGTCAGAGGCCGCCGCATCGGCCTCGTCCCCCAGAGCCCCGCCGCCCACCTCACCCCCGTCCGCTCCATCCGCTCCCAGCTCCGCGAGACCCTCCGCGAGCTGGCCGGCCGGCGCGACGGCGAGGAAGCCGCCGCCGCACGCGCCGCGTTCCCCGCCGACCACCTCGACCGGCACCCGCACCAGCTCTCCGGCGGGCTCGCCCAGCGCGCCGCCACCGCCCTCGCCCTCGTCGGCGACGCCCCGCTGCTGCTCGCCGACGAGCCGACGACCGGACTCGACCGCGAGCTCGTGGACCGCACGGTCGACGAACTGCGCGCCCAGGTCGACCGGGGCCACACGCTCTTGATGATCACGCACGACCTGGCGGCGGCCGAGAGGATCGCCGACCGCGTCGCCGTGATGTACGCCGGCCGCATCGTCGAACTCGCCGACGCCAAGACCTTCTTCGGCACCCCCGGCCCTCGCCACCCCTACGCCCGCGGCCTGCTCGACGCCCTGCCCGAACGCGCCTTCACGCCCATCCCCGGCATGCCCCCGGAACTCGGCGGCCTCCCCGCCGGCTGCGCCTTCGCCCCCCGCTGCCCCCGCGCGGCGGACGCCTGCGCCGCCGTCCCGCCGCTCACGGACGGCGTCGCCTGCCACCACCCGAGGAGCGACCGTGCTTGAGCTGCGCCGCGTCACCGCCGGCTACGAGCCGCGCCGGCCCGTCGTCCGTGACGCCTCCCTCACCGTGGCCGCGGGCGAGGCGGTCGGGCTGCTCGGCCCCAGCGGCTGCGGCAAGTCCACCCTGGCGAGGGTCGCGGCGCTGCTGCACCGCCCCGACGCCGGCACGGTGATCCTGGACGGCGAACCCGCGCGCGGCTGGCGGCACCGCGCGCCGCGCGAGCAGCGCACCGCGTTCGGCGTGGTCTTCCAGCAGCCGAGGATGTCCGCCGACCCCCGGCTGCGGCTCCACGACCTGATCGCCGAACCGCTCCGCGCCACCGGCCGCCGCGCCGAGGCCCCCGACCGCGTCCGCGAACTCGCCGCCGCCACCGGCCTCACCGCCGACCTGCTCACCCGCCGCCCGCACGAGGTCAGCGACGGTCAGCTGCAACGCGCCTGCCTGGCCCGGGCTCTGGTGCTCCGGCCGCGCTGGCTGGTCTGCGACGAGATGACGGCCATGCTCGACGCCTCCACGACGGCCGCTCTGGTCGCCGTCGTCGAGGACTACCGCCGGGAGACCGGCGCCGGCCTGCTGGCGGTGGGCCACGACCCCGTCCTCCTGAACCGCTGGTGCGACCGGACGATCCGCTGGCAGGAGGTGGCCGGCGAGCCGGCCGGGGCCGCGAGGACCGGTGAACGGGCGGCGGCCGTGGCCGTCCCGTCGGCCCGGGAGGAGTCCTCCGACGCGCGGGTGAGCAAGGGCGAAGGGCCCCTGCCCCCGCCCCCCGACTGACGGCCGTTCACCGCGCGGCCGGGAGACCGGCGCCGGTGACGGGCCCGCTCTGGGACCGAGAACGGTCGGCGGCCCTTCACCGCCCCGCGTCGCGCTCGACCGCCGGTGCCCCTGCGCCCGTCCGGACCCGTGCGACGGTCACCGCACCCCGGCCGCCGCCCGGACCGACAGCCGCTCTCGGCCCGGTCACGGGCCCGGAAGACGCCGGACGGTCCGAGCGGCGCGGGCTGACGGGGCCGGTCCCGGCCGACGGCGCCACGGTCCCGCACCCGACCCGCACTCCCGTCCGACGGCCACCTCTCCGCCCCACCCTGATGACCAGGAGGACCCCATGACCGCCCCCGCCGGGAAACGCCCCCGCCGCGCTGGCGCCGCCGCGCCCGCGGCGGACCGCTGCACCGTCACCGTCTGCCGCGGCTGCTGCTGCGGCACCCCCAAGATCCCCGGCGTCGACCACGCCGCCCAGCTCCGCGAGCTGCGCCGCGCCCTCGACGGCACGGCCACCGTGCGCGTCACCGACTGCCTGGACGTCTGCGAACAGGCCAACGTCATCGTCGTCCAGCCGTCCCGGGCCGGCCGCGAGGCCGGTGGCCGTCCGGTCTGGCTGGGCCTGTGCAACGACCCCGACGTCCCCGCGGACGTCGCCGCCTGGACGGAGGCGGGCGGCCCCGGCCTCGCCGACCCGCCGGGCGTCCTCGACCTCTACGTCTTCGCGCCCTCCCGGCGGGTGCGCGGAGGCGTGGCGGACTAGCGGGCCGGCGGCGGCCGCCCGCCACCTCCCTCTTCGCCGAAAGCCCTTTACGGGAGCGCACCGGTGTGATGACCTTGCCCGGCCGATACGAGAACGGCCGATACGAGGACGGCTTCCGGGGGCGGGGCCGCAGGGGTGGGGAGAACACACCGGTGCCCGACACCACAGAACGGACGACCGGGACGTGCCCGCAGTGCGGGGCCGGGATCCGGGCCGACGAACGGTTCACCGCCTGGTGCGCCGCCTGCGACTGGAACGTGGACCCGGCCCGGCCCGAGGAGCGGCCGGGCCGGCGGGAACGGACGCAGCGGGCGCTGGCCCGCCGGCACGGCGAACGGCTGCACGCCGAGGTGACGTCCGGCCGGCCGCTGCGGCCCCGGCGCGACGCCTCCGCTGTCCTCGCGCAGGTGATCGCGCTCGCCGTCCACGGAACGACCGCCGTCCTCGTCGTGGCGGGCGTCTGGCTCCTCCTGGTCGGCCTGGGCGGCGCCGGAATGGTGCTGGGGCCGGTCCTTCTGGTGCTGGCGTGGGTACTGAGACCCCGGTTTCCCGGGCTGTCCGCGAAGGGCCCCGTCCTGCGGCGCGCCGACGCTCCCGAGCTGTACGCGCTCGTCGACGAGATCGCCGCCGTGGTCGGCACCCGCGGCGTGGACGCGATCGCGATCGACCCCGACGTCAACGCGAGCGTGACGACGTACGGAGTGCGCGGCCGTCGCCTGCTGACGCTCGGCCTGCCGCTGTGGGAGACCCTCACCCCGCAGCAGCGGATCGCCATCCTGGGTCACGAACTCGGCCACTACGCCCACGGGGACATCCGTCACGGGCACGTGGTGGCGACCGCCTACTGGTCGCTGACCACCTGGCACTACATGCTCGCCCCGATCGCGCGCCCGTCCCTCGCCGAAATGGCCGCGAACCTCTTCGGGCTCGTCCCACGCCTGCTGGTCCGGGGTCTGCTCACGCTGCTCGATCACCTGACGCTGCGGGCCACCCAGCGGGCGGAGTACCTGGCCGACGCCGCGGCGGCCAGGGCCGGTTCCACCGAGGCGGCCGTGGGCTTCATGGACCGGCTGCTGGTCGGAGACTCCCTGGTCACCGCCCTGCGCCGCGAGGCCGGCACCGCCCGGACGGGCCGGCGCGACGCCGGGCGCGGTGAGGCCGCCCGGGCGGACGGGCTGTGGGCGCGCCTGGCCGAGCACGCCGAGACCATCCCCGAGCACGAGTACGAGCGCCGCCGCCGGGCCGGGGCCCTGCGGGGCCACGCCGTCGACTCGACCCACCCCCCGACCCACCTGAGGCGCGCCTGCCTGCTGCACGGAGAGCCCCTGCCGCCGGCCGTGACGGCGGACGACGGAAGGGAGCGGCGGATCGCCGCCGAACTCGCCGACGCCCGCGGCATGCTGGCGCGGGAGCTCGTCCGTTACGGCGTGCGTGGTTAGCCGGGGGGCCCCGCTCACCCAGGCCCGCTCACCCGGGCCCCCGCTCACCGGTGCCGCACCAGCGGGAACGGCAGTGTCTCCCGGATCGACGGCCCCGTCAGGAACATCACCAGCCGGTCCACCCCGATCCCCAGCCCGCCCGTCGGCGGCATCGCGTACTCCAGGGCGCGCAGGAAGTCCTCGTCCAGTTCCATCGCCTCGGGATCGCCGCCGGCCGCCAGCAGTGACTGCGCGGTCAGGCGGTTGCGTTGCTCCACCGGATCCGTCAACTCGGAGTAGGCCGTGCCTAGTTCGGTGCCGAAGGCGACCAGGTCCCAGCGTTCGGCGAGCCGCGGGTCCGCGCGGTGGGGACGGGTGAGGGGGGAGACGTCGGTGGGGAAGTCCTTGTAGAAGACCGGCAGGGTGGTCCGCTCCTCGACCAGCCGCTCGTACATCTCCAGGACGACGTCCCCGCGCCCCTGTTCCGGCCGGTGCGGCACCCCCGCCGCGTCGCAGTGCCGCCGCAGCTCCGCCTCGGGGGTGTCCGCGGACACCTCCTCGCCGAGGGCCTCCGAGAGCGCGCCGTACACCGTCCGCACCGGCCACACCCCGGAGATGTCGTGCCGGACGGTCTTCCCGGACTCCTCGGTGCGCACGGCCACCGCCGTGCCGTGCGCCGCGACCGCCGCCTCCTGGATCAGCTCCCGCGTCAGGTCCAGCATCACGTCGTAGTCGGCGAACGCCTGGTACGCCTCCAGCATGGTGAACTCGGGGTTGTGCTTGTAGGAGACGCCCTCGTTGCGGAAGGTGCGGCCCAGCTCGAAGACCTTCTCCAGGCCGCCCACGCACAGCCGCTTCAGGTAGAGCTCGGGGGCGATGCGCAGGTACAGGTCCAGGTCGTAGGCGTTGATGTGGGTGGTGAACGGGCGGGCGTTCGCGCCGCCGTGCACCTGCTGGAGCATGGGCGTCTCCACCTCCAGGTAGCCCCGCTCCAGCAGCCCCGCGCGCAGCGCCTGTACGGCCGCGCTGCGTGCCCGTACCGTGCGCCGGGCGTCCGGCGACACGGCGAGGTCCACGTAGCGCATCCGCACCCGGGCCTCCGGGTCGCTGAGGCCGTGCCGCTTGTCGGGCAGCGGGCGCAGGCACTTGGCGATCAGCCGGGCCCGGGTGACGAAGAGGGTGAGCTCGCCGCGGTCGGTGGTGCCGATCTCGCCCTCCGCCTCGATGTGGTCGCCGAGGTCGAGCCGGGCGAAGCGGCGCAGCAGCTCCGGACCCGAGCCGTCCCGGGTGACGGTGAGCTGGAGGTCGCCGGACCAGTCGCGGAGCACGGCGAAGGCGATTCCGCCGTGGTTGCGCAGGAGCATCACGCGGCCCGCCACGGCCGCCCGTTCCCCGGTGCGCGCGCCGGGCGCGAGCCCCGCGTGCGCCGCGTGGACGGCGGCGGCCGTGTGCGTCCGGTGGGCGTCCGGCGGGTACGGGTCGACGCCCTCCCGGCGGAGCCGCTCCAGCTTGCGGCGGCGCACCCGCACCTGCTCGGGCAGCCGCTCCAGCTCGTCCAGGACCAGGTCGCCGCCGGCCTCCGGGCCGAGGCCCAGTTCGGACAGCGGCGGCAGCCCGGCCGTCGACGCCGGGCTGGCCATGCCGCGCGCCCGTCCCCGGCCCCACAGCTGCCCCAGGCTGGGCACCGAGACGAAGCCCTCGGCGATGCCCGAGGCCAGCCCGATCCGGGCGAGGGCGCCGGCGTCCGCGTAGCAGAGGAAGCGCGGATGCCACTCGGGGTTGTACTTGACGTTCGACCGGTAGAGCGCTTCGAGCTGCCACCACTTGGAGAAGAACAGCAGCAGCCTGCGCCACAGCCGGAGCACCGGCCCCGCGCCGATCCGGGCGCCCTCCTCGAACGCCGAGCGGAACACGGCGAAGTTGAGGGAGATCCGCTTGATCCCGAACCGGCCGGCCTGCGCGCACAGCCGCGCCACCATGAACTCCATGACGCCGTTGGGCGCCGCCCGGTCGCGCCGCATCACGTCGAGGGAGACCCCGTCCCGCCCCCAGGGCACGAAGGACAGCAGGGCGATCATCCGCCCCTCGCTGTCGAACGCCTCGACCAGCAGGCAGTCCCCGTCCGCCGGGTCGCCCAGCCGCCCCAGGGCCATCGAGAAGCCGCGCTCGGTCTCGGTGTCCCGCCAGGCGTCCGCGCGCCGGATGACCTCGCGCATCTCCTCGTCGGAGAGCGTGGCGTGCCGCCGTACGCGGACGGACGCGCCGGTGCGCTCCACCCGGTTGACGGCCTGCCGGGTCACCCGCATCTCCCGGCCCTCCAGGTCGAACGAGGCCACTTGGAGGATCGCCTCGTCGCCGAGCTGGAGGGCGCCCAGGCCGGAGCGGGCGTACGCCTGGGCGCCCTCCTCCCCGGCGCCCATCACCGCCGGCTGCCACCCGTACCGTCCGGCCAGCTCCAGCCAGGCGTCGATGGCCGGAGTCCACGCCTCCGGATCGCCCAGCGGGTCGCCGGAGGCCAGGCAGACGCCCGCCTCCACCCGGTAGGTGACGGCGGCCTTGCCGCTGGGGGAGAAGACGACGGCCTTGTCCCGGCGCGTCGCGAAGTAGCCCAGCGAGTCCCGGCCGCCGTACCGGGCGAGCAGGGCGCGGATGCGCGGCTCCTCGTCGCCGTGCAGCGCGGCCTCGAGGCGCTGCGAGCGGAACAGCGTCATCGTCGCGTTGAGCAGCGCCAGCGCGCCGAACAGGCCGAGCAGGAAGTACACCGGGTGCGGCGGGTGCCCGGCGAAGTGCCGGTTGCTGACCAGCCCGCCGCACACCTTGTTGGCCACGAACAGCAGCCGGTTCCCGCCGCCGCGCTCCAGCGACCCGGGGAACAGCTCCACCAGCCCCCAGCCCACCAGCGTGCCCACCGCGAGCCCGGCCACCAGCACCAGCAAGGCCCGGACGAACGCGCCCCGGCGCACCTGCGCGTAGAACTCGCGGCGCGCCAGGACGAGCAGGGCCATCGCGGCCAGCGACAGGACCAGCGACGGGACCGTGTCCCAGTAGCCGACGGCGAGCAGCAGCGCGTCCGCCAGCACCAGCAGCGTCAGATAGGCGAGGACGAACCAGAGCGCGGGCCGCTTGCGGGCGGCCGTCGCGGTGGCGAGCAGCAGCAGGAACACCGCGTACGCCAGGTTGGGCGCCGTGGGCACGGTGAGGGTGTCCAGGGCGTTCGTCAGCGGGTGCGCCGCGCGCCGCAGCGGGGGGATCAGCGAGGTGAGCGCGCAGAACACGCCGAGCAGGCCGAAGAAGAGGGCGAAGCCGCCCGGCACCCGGCGCAGCGGGTGGCCGGGAGCCGGTCCGGCTTCCTCCGCGCCCCGCCCGCCGGCGTCGCGCGCCGGTTCCTGCTCCACCGCGGTGCGCCCGCGCTCCCGGACTGTGCGGCTCATTCCGTCAGCCTAGGCAGGCCCGGGGCCGCACGCCCGTCGAACACCCCTGGAACGTAGACACGGGACGTCACCCGTCCCGTGGCGTGGCTCGGACCACCCACTGACCCGATCGGGAGTTTGTCACCCGAAGGGAGGACATGTGCCATGCCAGGGCACATGGCGCGATACGCGAGACTTGCGGACGACCGAAGCTCCGCCGAGGAGGCAACCATGGCCGTTTCCATCTCCGTGATCCTGCTTCTCGTGATTCTGGCCGTGGTGTTCCTGCGCAACGGGGGCCTGCGGGCGTCCCACGCGCTGGTGTGCGTCCTGCTCGGGTTCATGCTGGCGAGCACCAGCATCGCCCCGACGATCTCGCACGGCATCACCGCGACCGCCGACCTGGTCGCCAGCGTGCGGCCCTGACTCCGGGTGGCGGGGCAGCGTCGCATCGGCGCTGCACCGCGGTACCGAGGCGCCGTCCGGTGTGGACGGCGCCTCGGTGCTGCTCCGGGGGCTTATCCGACGAAGACACCGATCCCGTTCGGCACCGCCCGCTCCGCCCCGCCCGACGGGTGGTTGCGCACCGCCGCGCGCCCCCCGGAGCCCCGGGTGACCAGGGTGCTCGACCCGCCGCCGTCCAGGTTGAACGCGTCGACCGCGCCCAGCTTCCGCAGGGCGGCCGCCAGCTCGGCCAGGGTCAGCCCGGCGCGGTACTCGGCCCGGCCGTCCAGCGCCAGCAGATAGAGGCGCCGGCCGTGGTCGGCCACCCCCGCCGCCGTGCGCACCGCGGCCGTCGTGGCGTCCAGCCCGCCGGGCGCGCGGCCGTCCCGCAGGATCGGGAAGCCGCCCAGCGCGAAGCGCACCGCCCCGGACTCCCGTGAGCGCAGCCGCTTCGACACCTCCACCCGGTCGCCGACCTCCAGCCGGTTCAGGTCCCGGGCCCCGCCGTCCCGGCCCAGCAACACCACGGAACCCCGGGGGACCGCGCCCTTGCCGGGCCGGTGGGAGACCGCCGCCACCCGGCCGTTCCGGACCGTGACCTCCGTCGTCGTCCGGCTGCACGGCGCGCCGCGGTCGGTGTCGGTGCCGCAGGTGGCGCGCAGCCGGGACGCCGGGCCCCAGTCCGGGGTGTACGCGCCGACGCCGCCGACCGGCAGCGCGTACTGGTTGAAGCCGCTCAGCTCCAGCTCGTCGCCCCCGGACCGGACCACCCCCTCGAACCGCAGCCGGTCCAGGCGCGCCACCCGGTCGGTGCCCACCGCGAGGACGTCCTCGGTGGTGACCCCGCGCGGCATCGCCGGGCCGAAGCGCTGGCCGTCCGGGACCGCGGACTTCAGCGCCCGGCCGCCGGCCACGGCGGGGCCCACGGGCGCGCCGGTCGCGTCGACTCCGGGATGCTGCTCCTCCGCGATGTTGAAGAAGTCCCCGTTCACCCCGCCGACGGCGCCCTGCCGGTCCGCCAGCCGGGAGACGCCGTCCCGCGCCCCGACCACCCCCGGGTAGAGCAGGTCGACGGAGACCCGCCTCTCCCGCAGGTCCACGGTCAGCAGGTGCCCGTGCGCGGGCCCGTGACTTCCCCTCAGCGAGAACTCCCGGTAGCCCACGCCGGGCGCCACCGCCGCCGGAGCGCCCAGCGACAGGGCGTCCGGCGCGCCGCTCCCTCCGTCAGGCCCGGCCCACGCGGTGGCCCCGCCGGCCCCCGCGACCAGGGACACCCATGCCACCAGCCCCGTCAGCACCGCGCGCACGCGGCATCCGCGTCTCATCACCGTCACCCCTGAAGACCCGTCGACTGCACCACACCACAAGGGGCCCTATCCCTGCCCCGGAAGAACGGCGGCGAAAGCACCGGCGTCGAACCCGGCAACTCTCGGCACGTCCCTGCCGAACAGCCCTTCGGGCCCCGATACTTCACTGACAGCAACACGCGCAGCACAGGCGTATCCCGCGCACGGTCCGCGTGCGCGTTCCCCGAACTCCCGCTCCCCTGGAGGGACCGTGACCCCGTCCGTCTCCGGCCGCCCCGGACCGTCGCGCCACACCCGCCGCGCCGTCGTCGTCACCCTGGGCGCCGCCCTCGCGGGCACCGTCGCCCCACCCGCCCTCGCCGGCACCGCGCGCGGCAGACACACCCCGCCGCCCCTGCGCCGCGCGCACGCCCACAACGACTACGAGCACCCGCACCCCCTCGCCGACGCCCTCTCCCACGGCTTCGGCAGCGTCGAGGCCGACATCTGGCTCGTCGGCGACAAGCTCCTCGTCGCCCACGACCCCGCCGGCCTCGACCCCCGCCGCACCCTCGCCGCGCTCTACCTCGACCCGCTGCTGCGCCGCGTCCGGGCCAACGGCGGGCGGGTGTACCGGGGTTACGACACGTCGCTGCAACTGCTGATCGACATCAAGTCCGCGGGCGACGCCACGTACCGCGCCCTGTCGCGGGAACTGCACCGCTACCGGGAGATGCTCGCCGGCTGCGCGGACGGCCGGGTGCGGCCCGGCGCGGTGACGGCCGTGGTCTCCGGCGACCGCGCGGCCCGCGGGCCGATGGAGGCGGAACGGGTGCGGTACGCCTTCTACGACGGGCGGTTGACGGACCTCGGTACCGCGGCGCCCGCCTCGTTCCTCCCGCTCGTCAGCGACAACTGGGGGCAGAACTTCCGCTGGCAGGGGGTGGGGCCGATGCCCGCCGAGGAACGGGCGACGCTGCGGAGGATCGTCCGGCGGGCGCACGCCGAGCATCGGCGGGTGCGGTTCTGGGCGACGCCCGACCTGCCCGGTCCGGCGCGGGAAGCGGTGTGGCGGGAGCTGCTGGCGGCCGGCGTCGACCACCTCAACACGGACGATCTGGCGGGTCTGGAGGCGTTCCTCCGCGCAGCTCGCTGAGCACGTGGCGGAACGCCTCCGCCGGCACCCGGGGCAGCAGCAGGGCCACGGCGTGGAGGAGCTTGCCGAGCAGGAACGTGGTGTCGGGCGTGGTCCGGACGAGCTCGCGGACCGCGTCCGGGTCCTCCCGCCACACCGATTCCAGCAGCAACGCGACATCGGGCGCCGCCTCCTCGTCCGTCCGGACCCAGCCGGGCTCGTCCGGCGACCGGCCGGCGAGGTGCCGCAGCACCCGGTCGGCGACGCCGGGCTGGTACACCTTGCGGACCGCCTCGTTGGCGATCCAGACGAGGGCCGCGACGAGGTACCGGGCCTCGTCCGCCGCCATGTCGCCGGGCAGGCCGTCGTCGAAGGCGCGCTGGTTGCCGTGCCGGAAGGCCAGCAGGAGGCGGGCGGCCCGCGCCTTCGCCGCTGAGACATTCTGGTGCATATCGACCGTCATCCGGAAAATCGTACGGTCGGATCGTCGGTACGGTGGGCTCCGCCACGCGGGCCCGGGCCTGCGCCGTATGACGGAATGTCATGCTCCCGCGCGGACCGTGTGACAGTCCTGTCACCCCCGGGTGGCGGTGGCGCCCGGCGGAGGACGCTGGACGCATGACCACCCCGCCCCAGCCGCCCCGCGACCGCCCGCCTCCCGGTGCGTTCGGCCCCGCGCCGCCGGGGTGGCCGCCGTCGGGGCCGGGGGGCGGCGAGGGCGGCGGCCCGCGCCGGCGGTGGCTCGTCGTCGGCGTGCTCGTCGGACTGCTGGTGGGCGGCGTCGGCCTCACGGTCGCCCTGGTCTCGAAGGACGACCGCGACCACCCCGCACCGGACGCCACCCCGACGGCCCGCGCCTCCGCGCTCCCCTCCCTGCCCGGGGACCTCCCGACCGCCCTCCCGAGCCGGCTGCCCACGAGCCTCCCGTCCGGCCTGCTGCCCTCGGGCTTCCCCACGGAACTCCCCACCGCCTTCCCGACCCGGCTCCCTCGCCTGCCCACCGCGCTCCCGACGGCCCTGCCGACCGGGCTGCCCGGCGGGGTGTCGGCGGTGGGCGTCCGCTGAGCCCGCCGCTCCCGGCCGCTCGGGGGCACACGGAGCGGCGCGCGCCCCGCCGGCCGTCGGCGGCGCATCACACACACCGGTCCCTGCGAACGGCCGCGCCCCTCGCCGTCCGCCGTTACCGTGGGCGCGGACCCGGTCCGCCGGCCGCCCCGACCGGGACGGAGACGAGGGCGACGGAACCGTGACCGGACGACGGGAGGGGCGGACGGATGGGAACGGCGGAACGCACCGGGGGGCCGGCGGCCGGCCCGGACTACAGGGCGCGGTTCGGGGCCGGCGCATGGGGGGTGATCCGCCGGGACGACGGCCGTGTGCTCCTGCTGCTCCACGCCCGCGCGGGCGTGTGGACCCTGCCCGGCGGCCGCGTGGAGCCGGGGGAGACGCCCAAGGAGGCGGCGGTGCGGGAAGTGTGGGAGGAGACGGGTCTCCGTGGTACGGCCGGACGGTTGCTGCTCGTCCGGCACGCGCGGCCCGGCACCTGGTTCGGCCCGCTGCGGCGGACCTCCGACGCCCTCCACTTCGTGTTCGCCATGGACGTGCCCGCCGAGCGGCTCGCCGGCCTCCGCCTGCAGGAGGACGAGGCCCTGGACGCCCTGTGGTGGGCTCCGGGCGAGCCGGTGGACGGTACGGGGACGCCGGTCCCCGCACTCGTCACGGCCGCCGTCGAGGCGGCGGCCCTGCGGCCGGAGGGCGCCGTGTACCTGGAGGACGACGAGGTCAGATGACGGCTCCGGGGCCCTGAAGGCGCGTCAGGGGTGCCGGCTCCGCAGGCTCACCAGGTCCGCCAGTTCCGCGTCGGTCAGTTCCGTCAGCGGGGTCACCCCGTCGGCTCCGGCCGTCAGTACGGCGTCGGCCAGGGCCTGTTTGCGGCGCAGCAGTTCCGCGATGCGGTCCTCGACGGTGCCTTCGGTGACCAGCCGGTGCACGCGGACGGGACGGGTCTGGCCGATGCGGTGGGCGCGGTCGGTGGCCTGGGCCTCGACGGCGGGGTTCCACCAGCGGTCGAAGTGCACGACGTGCTCGGCGCGGGTGAGGTTCAGACCCGTGCCGGCGGCCCGCAACGACAGGAGCAGTACCGGTAGTTCGCCGCTCTGGAAGCGCCGGACGAGCTCGTCCCGGCCGGCCACGGGAGTGCCGCCGTGCAGAAGGCGCGCGGGCACGCCGCGGTCGGCGAGATGCCGTTCGAGGAGGCGGGCCATCCGTACGTACTGGGTGAAGACCAGGACGCTCGCGCCGTCGGCGAGGGCGGAGTCGAGCAGGCCGTCCAGCAGCTCCAGCTTGCCCGAGCGGCCCGCGAGGCGCGGTGCTGCGTACTCTTCGTCCCCTTCGTTCTCGTTGTCCTCCTTGAGGAACTGGGCCGGGTGGTTGCAGATCTGCTTCAGGCTCGTCAGGAGCCTGACGACCAGCCCGCGCCGCCGGAGGCCGTCCGCCTCCGTGATCTCGGCGAGCCGTTCGCGCACCACGGCCTCGTACAGCCCGGCCTGTTCGGGCGTCAGCGGTGCGACGCGGTCGGTCTCCGCCTTGGGCGGGAGCTCGGGCGCGATGCCCGGGTCGGACTTGCGGCGGCGCAGCAGGAACGGGCGGACGAGCGCGGCGAGGCGCCGGGCCGCGTCCGGGTCGGTGCCGGACTCGACGGCCCGGGCGTGGCGCCGGCGGAACGCGTCCAGCGGGCCGAGGAGGCCCGGCGTCGTCCAGTCGAGGATGGCCCAGAGCTCGGTGAGGTCGTTCTCCACGGGCGTGCCGGTGAGCGCGACGCGCGCCTGCCCGGGGACGGCGCGCAGCCGGCGGGCGGTGGCGGAGTGCGGGTTCTTGACGTGCTGGGCCTCGTCGGCGACCACCAGGCCCCACTCGGTGCCCTGGAGGTCGTCGCCCTTGAGGCCGTCGGCGGACCGCCGCACCGTGCCGTACGTCGTGAGCACGAACTCGTCGGCCGACAGACTGGCCAGGGAGCGGGACGTGCCGTGGAAGCGGCGGACGGGAATACCGGGGGCGAAACGTTCGATCTCCCGCTGCCAGTTGCCCAGGACGGAGGCCGGGCAGACGACGAGCGTCGGGCCCGCCGTCCCGGACCGGGCGCGGCGGCGCAGGTGCAGGGCGATGAGGGTGACGGTCTTGCCCAGCCCCATGTCGTCGGCCAGGCAGCAGCCGAGACCGAGCGAGGTCATGCGGTCCAGCCAGGCGAGGCCGTGGAGCTGGTGGTCGCGCAGGGTGGCGGCGAGGCCGGCGGGATGGGGCACCGGCTCCCGGACGGCGCCGGGGTCGGCGATCAGGTCCCGGAGGGCCGCCAGCCTGCCCACCGGGCGGACCTCCACCGTCTCGTCGGGGTCCTCTCCGGCCGCGGCCCGGCCGGTGAGGGCGATGCCCAGGGCCTCGACCGGGGTGACCGTGCGCGAGCGCCGCTCGCGGGCGCGGCGGACGGCGGCCGGGTCGACCAGCACCCACCCTTCCCGCAGCCGCACCACCGGGCGGCGGGCCTCGGCGAGCCGGTCGAGGTCGGCGCGGCTCAGCTCCGCGCCGGCGAGGGCGTGACGCCAGCGGAACTCCAGCAGGGCGCCGGAGGAGAAGGCGGGCGGCCCGGCCGGGCGCCGGTCCGGGAGGGACGGTCCGGCGGTGCTCCCGGTTCTCCCGGTGTCCTTTGCGCTGCCGGTGACGCCGGTGACGCCGGTGGCGTCCTCGGGGTTCTCCGGGGGGCCGACGACGGCGTGCGCGGTGAGGGTGCGGGCGAGTTCGCGCGGCCAGTGCACCTCGACGCCGACGGCGTCCAGCGCCGTGGCGGCGGGGCCCAGGAGTTCGACGGTCTCCGCGTCGGTCAGGTCGAGGGCGTCGGGTGCGGCGGCCGAGAGCAGCGGCTTCAGGGCGGGCCAGGCGCGGGCGGCGCGGCGGAGGGCGAGCCGGGCGCCGGCCCGGGCGCCCGGGCCGTGCGGGGACGCGGCCGGAGGCGCGCCGGACCACACTTCGGCAGCGTCGGCGACCAGCGCCGGGTCGGCGAGGTCGTGCACCTGGAGGACGGCCCGGAGGCGCGGGCCGGAGTCGCGGTCACCGGTCGCCGTCAGGCCGTGGGCCTCGACGCGGAGGGAGAGCCGGACGGGCGTGGCGGCGGCCTCCGGCGCGGGCTCCTGCGCGGGCTCCTGCGCGGGCTCCGGGCTCGGTGGGCCGGAAGCCGGCCGGTGACGCGATGTGGGTACGGCGGCGGGGGAGCGGGGCAGGCCGTCGGCGACGGCGCCGAGGAAGGCGAGGACCAGCCGCTCCGGTTCGGGCGCGGGGAACGGGCCCGCGGCGGGCGGCATCGCGGCCGCCAGGTCGCGGACGCGCCGGAGGTCCTCGGGTGCGAGGGGCGCGGTGTCGCCCGTCCCCGGGAACAGGCGCCCGCGCGCCGCCAGTTGCAGGGCGAGGACGGCGGCGGCGCCCCAGAAGGCGGCTGCCCCGCCGGCGTCGGCCGCGCGGGCGCGGGTGAGGGCGGGCAGGGCGGCGCGCACGGGCAGGACCAGGGCGCTCACCTCCGCCGGGGCCGCACCGGCACCGACGGTGATCGCCTCCACGGGCCCGCGCGCCTCGGGCGCCGTCCCGTCCGGCCGCCAGAAGGCCACGCGGCCCGCGCCGGGCGGCTCGGCGGGCAGGAAGGCGGCAGAGCAGCGGGCGAGGAGGGCGGCCTCGGCGGCCGTCGGGGCGGGCGGTGGGGTCACGGAGCGGTGCGTTCCTCGGGGCTGGGCGTTGCGGTGCGGGCGGGGGCCGCCGAGGGTACAGGGCGGGCGGCCGGGCCCGTCGGCGCAGGCGCCGGATCGCCGGGCCGGGAGCACACTGGAGGCGGGAACCGGGCGCGGACGCCGGGCGTTGTGCGGGCGACGTGGAAAGACGTGGAAACCGGTCGGAGCGCGAGGCTGGAGCGTCGGTTCGGGGCACGGGTCCGAGAGCGTGGGTCCGAGAGCGCGAGGAGGCACGGAGATGAGCCGCAGGGCGAAGGTCGCCGCCGGTGGCGTGGCGGTGGGAGCGCTCCTCCTGCTGGTGCTGCCCTTCTGGCTGGCGGTACTGGTGATGGTGGGCGTGCCGGTCGGCGCGTACCTCCTGCTCGACCCCGCGCAGCGCAAGCGGCTGCGCCGGGTGTCGCGGAAGGAGCTGGGGCGCTAGCGGGGGCCGTCCGGCGGGTCTTCGGGGAGCGGCGAGCCGCGTCCGGCGGGTGCGATCGCGCGCGGAAGGCCGCCCCTGTACCGGGCGCCTCCGACCGCGCCTGACGAGGCGGTTGAGGATGCCGGCCCGCCGGGCGTTGGGACCCGCTGCCCGCTGCCCGCTGCCCGCTGCCCGCTGCCCGCTGCCCGCTGCCCGCCGGGCGTCGGGAGCCCGTGCCTGACGGGTGTGGGGGTCGGCGCCTGCCGGGCGTCGGGAGCCCGTGCCTGCCAGACGTGGGGAGTCGGGGCCTGCCAGGTGGTGGGAGCCCGCGGAGATCCGCCCAACGGGCCCCGGAGCCGGTGGGTCCGGTGGCTCTCCGAGCCGCCCGGCCAGGCGCGAGTGCTCACGCGCACGCCGGCCGCCGTCTCGGCGGTGACGAGCCCCGTCAGTCCGGCTGCCGGCGGCGTACATCGCTGTCCTGGCGCAGCCGGTTCGTGTGCCGGGCGACCGCGTCCACGCGCGCGGCGAGATCCGGGTGGTCCGCGCGCAGATGCGGACGGGTGTCGGCCAGGGGCCCGACGAGGTGGGCCGCGTCGTCCTGGGCCAGGGCGCGGGACAGGTGGTCTATGGGGGCGGCGGCCTCGGCGGGGAGGCCGGGCAGGGACGTGATCTGGCCGGCGAGCCGCCGCAGGTCGGCCGCGTTGTCACGGGCCCAGGCGGTGATGGTGCGCTCGGCCGCGCGGCGGTCGCGGGTGGCCTTCACCCGTTCCTCGCCGGTGGCCCCCGTGACGTCGGGGCGGAGCCGCAGATAGCGGCGCTCGGCCGCCTGGCGGCTGGTCACGCCGAGCGGGCGGGCGAGCTCGGCCCAGCTGGCGCCCGCGTCCCGGGCCGCTTCGATGAGGCCGGGCTCCCATTCGGCGAGCTGGTGGCGTACCTCGCGCAGTAGCAGGAGCGTGGCCAGGGCCTGTTCCACACGGGTCGCCCCGGCGGTCGGATCGTCCGCGCCCCCGTCCTCCCGCGCCGCCGCTCCGGCGCCGCGCACGGCCCGGTCGATGGTGCTGAGGGCCGCGGCGGCGGCCAGGAGCGAGGCCGGCCCGGGGGCCGGGGACGCTTCGGGGCGGTCGGCTGGTTCGGACACTGGGTCTCCCTCCGGATGTCACCCTTGCGACGACATCTCGGTTGTCATCGTTCCGATGACATGCTACAACGGAAACAGGTGAAGCGCATTGGCGAGTGCCCGAACCAGTGGAGGTGTTTCCCGATGTTGATGCGCACCGACCCGTTCCGCGAGCTCGACCGGCTCACCCAGCAGCTCCTGGGGACGTCCGGTACGTGGTCGAGGCCGTCCCCGATGCCGATGGACGCCTACCGCGAGGGCGACGACTACGTGATCGCGCTGGACCTCCCCGGCGTCTCCACGGACGCCATCGACATCGACGTCGAGCGGAACATGCTGACCGTCAAGGCCGAACGGCGGCCGGTAGTGAAGGCGGACTCCGTGCAGATGGAGCTCTCCGAGCGGCCGCTGGGCGTCTTCTCCCGCCAGCTGATGCTCGCCGACACGCTCGACACCGAGCGCATCAAGGCCGACTACGAGGCGGGCGTGCTGACCCTGCGCATTCCGATCGCCGAGCGCGCCAAGCCCCGCAAGATCACCATCTCCGGCGGGGAGCAGCCCAAGCAGATCAGCGGCTGAACGCGGATCAGCGGCTGAACCGGAAGCACCGCGTACAGCGCGCGGCGGGCGGGGCCGACCCGCCCGCCGGGCGCGCACCCGAGGAGGCGGCGGTGACGCACATGAGGAACGACGCGTTCCTGGAGGCGGTCCGGGAACGGGGCGCGTACGCGTCGCGGCAGGAGGCGGACCGGGCGGCCCGGGTCGTCCTCGCACTGCTCGGCGCGCACCTCGTGGGGGAGGAACGGAACCGGCTGGCCGCCAGGCTGCCCGAGACCTACGCCCTGATCCTCCTCAACCCGCTGCCGGCCGCCGAACCGCTGAGCGCGGAGCGGTTCGTCCGGGCGGCGGCGGCCTGGATCGAGGGGGCGACCGAGGAGACGGCCCTGTGGGACACCGGCGCCGTGCTCAGCGTGGTGGCCGAGGCCGTCGACGCCGATCTGATGCGGCGGGTCCTGCTACAGCTCCCGCCGGGTTACGACCTCCTCTTCGGCCGCCCGGGGGAGGTGTGACCGCCCGACCGCCGGACCGCCCGGGGTGGTGCCGCCACCGGGCCCCGATCGTGAGCAGGACCGTGAGCAGCACTGTGGACAGGACCGTGAACAGGACCGCGAGCAGGAAGGAATCGGAACGCATGACCTGGCACGACCTCGTGCGGCGGATACGCGCCGCCGGCCGGTACGCCACCGACGAGGAGGCGGAGGACGTCCTGCGGGCCGTCCTGGCCGTCCTGGGCGGGCACGTCACCGGTGAGGAACGCTGCGAACTCGCGGCGCTCCTGCCCCCCGAGGCCGGCGCGGTCCTGGCGGGCAGCATCCCGCTCACCCAGCCGCTGACCGCCCCCGGGTTCGTCGAGGCCGTCGCCGCCGCCCTCGACACCGCGCCGCCGTCCGCCCGGTGGGCCACCGGAACCGTCCTCACCGAACTCGCCGGGACGGCCGGGGAGGAGCTCACCGGCCGCATCCTCGCCCAACTGCCCCGGGGCTACGCCCTCCTCTTCGGCCGCGTCGAACTGGCGCCCGCGGCCTGAGCGTTGCCCGGAGGCCCGAAGAGGAGCGTCCCCTCCCGCGCCCGTGTCACCCCCGCGGCGCCGGCGTGAACGCCGGTGCCAGGGCCGCCTCCATCAGCGTCCGCGGCCGTCCGGACCCGTCGGCCGGCACCGTCCACAGGTCGGAGCCGTAGTCGCCGGGCAGCGAGTACACGAGGGTGTGCCCGTCCCGCCAGACGGCCTGATCGTCGATGTTCCGCCTTTCTGCCGTCGCGGTCTCCCGCAAGGTGCGCAGATCGAGTACGTAGAGCCGCCAGGGCGCGTCCGACGACGCACCCGCGACGCGCTTCTTGTAGGCGACGCGGGTGCCGTCGGGGGAGAGTGACGGGCACTCCACGTTGGTGTGCAGGGAGCGCAGGGTCTTCGCCGCGCGGTCGCCGCGGACGAGGTGGGTCCGGCCGCCGGTGGCGACCGTGGCGTAGAAGTGGTCGTCGTCGGCGAAGGTGACGCCCCAGACGTTGAGGTCGGCCGCCCGGTGCTCCCTGCCGTCCACGAGGAAACGGTACGTCTCCAGACTGCGGTCCAGGCTCCCCGACCGGAGGTCCAGGACCGACGTACGGGTCGAGAAGGAGCTGCCGGCGTACGAGTCGCCGCTGACGAAGACCGTCCACGCCACGACCCGCCCGCCGGGCGCCACCCGGGCCCGGCTGGGGACGCCCGCCAGGGCGTACCGCCGGACCTCCCGCAGGCGCGCGTCCAGCACGACGGCGCGGTAGCCGTCCCGGAGCGCCCCGCGCACCGCCTGGAGGCAGATGCCGGTGCCCGCGTCGGAGTGGAACCGCAGGCACCGCACGCCCGAGGCGGTGCGTGGACCGGACGGGTCCGCCTCGGCCACCGAGGTGAGCTCGTCCCGGTGCGGCCCCCACGCCATGTTCCGGAACACCGCGCGGCCCGGCGTCCCGAGGACCACCTCACCGGAGCGCACCTCGGGGCCGCCGGCCTGGACGCGGTCCTTCTCCGCGGCGCGGTCCGCCGCGTGCAGGGTCGCGCCGAGGGCCACACCGCCCAGGAGGAGAACCGCGACGAACAGCACGACGATCCGGTGTGCGCGCCTCAACGGACTCCCTCCCGCGTGCGATTGAGGCCGTCCGGCGCGCCGGCACGCAGCAGGCGCGCGCTCGCCAGCGCCGAGACGGCCAGCCCGACGGCCGCCAGGCCCAGCGCCGTACGGTCACCCCAGGCGGTCCAGGCCGCGCCGAACGCGATCGAGCAGACGAACCGGGCCCCCGCCTGACCGGTCTGCACCACGGCCAGACCGCTGCCGCGCACCGCCTCGGGCACGGCGTCGGCCGTCGCCGCCGCGAGGACACCGTCCGTGGCCGCGTAGAAGGAGCCGTGCAGCACGAGCACCGCCCCGGCGAGCGCGGGGGAGTCCCCGAGCGGCGCGACGAGCAGCACATACGCACCCAGCAGCGCCAGATGGCCGCAGAGGAAGCACAGCCGGCGACCGAATCGGTCGGCCAGGATGCCCACCGGAACCGCCAGCAGCAGGAAGGCCGCCGCCGTGCCCAGCGGCAGCAGCGGGAACCAGGACTCCGACAGGTCCAGACGGCGTTGCAGCGTCAGATAGAGGAACGAGTCGCTGACCGTCGTCAGCCCCAACAGCGCCGCGCACAACGCCAGTCGGCGGACCGCAGACCGTTGCAGCAGCGCACGCACCGGCGTGCGGGGTGCCCTGCGCGCCGTACGGTCGGACGCCCGCTCCGGCGTACCGGAGCGTCCCGGGACGAACAGCAGCAGGACGAGCACTCCGAGAGCCGCTGTGCACCCGCTCACGGTGAACACCGCGTCGTAACCGCCGGCCGCGACCCGGAGGATGAGGAACGCCGCCACCGGGCCGAGCAGCGCGCCGGCCGTGTCCATCGCCCGGTGCGCGCCGAACGCCCGCCCCCGCCCGGCCGGTTCGCAGGCCAGCGAGATCATGGCGTCGCGCGGCGCCGTGCGCAGCCCCTTGCCGGTACGGTCGGCGGCGAGGACCGCGCCGATCAGCGGCACGGTGTGCGCCACGAGCAGCAGGGGCTTGCAGAGCGCCGACAGGCCGTAGCCGGCGGCGGCCACGGCCTTGGGCCCCGCGCCCCGGTCGGCGAGGCCGCCGCCGAGGAGCCGGACGAGGGCGCTGACCCCGTTGTAGACGCCGTCCAGGAGGCCGAACCCGAGCGGGGAGAGCCCCAGTCCGGCCACGAGGTAGAGCGGCAGGACGGCGGTGACCATCTCCGAGGAGACGTCGGTGATCAGGCTGACGGTCCCCAGCACGAGCACCGTGCCGGGGACGGCGGCGTACCGCCGTCCCCGGCCGGGGCGTTCGGGCGGATCGGCGGACGCGGTGCTCGCCGGGGACGTACGGCTGTCCGCGAGGTACACGGTCAGCTGTTCCAGACGCCGGTGATGTCCTGGCCGCTCGCCGCGTTCCCGGCGTGCGCGGTTCCGTACATGTCCTCGATCGTGCGCAGCACGTCGTAGTGGTTGTACGTGGTCGCGGACGTGGAACCCGCCTTGACCGGCTGGCCGTAGAGGACGGTCGGGATCCGGTTGCCGCTCAGCCGGTTGTCCTCGTCGAACGTGACCAGCAGCAGGCTGTTGTGGGTCTTCGCCCAGTCCGCGTAGCTCTTGAGGTTCTTCTTGAGCCAGGTGTCACCGGTGGACACCGAGCAGTCGTGCATGTCGCTGCACATGTTCGGGACCACGAAGGACACCGTCGGCAGCTGGGTGTAGTCCTTCGGGAAGGCGTCGAAGGTGTGCGCGGTGCTGGTGGGCACGTTGCCGAAGCCGAACCACGGGTTGTGCTTCTGCCGGTACCGGCCGCTCGAGCAGGTGGTGGAGCCCTCGGCGGGCAGCGACTCGTTGTAACTGGCCCAGCTTCTGTCCTTGTCGGTCAGTTCGGTGGCCAGGTTGGGCGCGTCGCTGAAGCCGACGTCCACACAGCTGTCGTCGGTGACGCCCTGGGTGTCCCCGGAGAAGAGGGCGTAGTAGTTGGGCTGGCTGGGGTGGGTCTCGGCGTAGGAGGCGGTGAGATTGGCGCCGCCCGCCGCCAGGGAGCTGATGTAGGGGGCGGAGGAGGAGCCGATGACCTGGTCGTACGCGTGGTTCTCGAACACCACGACCACGACGTGGTCCGGTGTGGGGACCGCCGCCGTGGTGGACGCGGAGGAGGTGGACGACCAGAGGCCGAGGGAGCCGGCGGCCAGCCCGAGGGCGGCGGCGAGGGCGCCGAGGTGACGTCTGCGGGGGCGTGGGGGGAGGGGCACGGGGGCCTCCGGTGAGGGGGTGGGGAGCGCCGCGGTGGTGACGCGGGGAAGGGGGTGCGTCGGCAGCGTAGGGCGGGTCTGTGGCATGTACACGTCTTCCCGGTGACGCTCCGGGGAACGGTCGCCGGGGTGGGGGTGACGGCGTACGGCCGTCGGGTCGTCGGGGCGTCGGGCTGGGATCGCCGAAGGCCGTCGTGAACTGTCGGAACCTTCCGTGCCGTTCGAGGGTCGCCGGGCGTCGGGGAGGTGGCCGCCGGGCGTCGGGGATCAGGCGGCCGGGAGGCCGAGCAGGCTCCGCGCCACGTGCTGCGGCGACGTGCCGCGCTCCCGCGCGAGCGCGACGAGGGCGCGGCAGGCGAGCTCGTTCACTCCGAAGCTGAGCGCCTCGGGGGAGACCCAGCGCGCTGCCTCGGCGCTCCGGTCGGGATCGTTCTCGGCGCAGGCCGCGACGTAGACGGCCGCGGCCTCGAACAGATTGTGCTGCCGCTCCGGCGGGCGCGGCGGGGGCGCGCCCCCGTCCTGTCCTGCCGGCCGTAAGTGCCTGCGAAACCTTTCGAGCACGCGGATCACCTGCCCCCATGAGCGGCTCTTCCTGCGGTTGTGCAAGTGTGCCCGGTTCACGGGGTGTTGAACCCGTGGGCAGGGGAGGGGGATCCGCTGGGGCGCCGGGCGAGCGTTCACCGTCGCCCCGTGCGCCCGTCGGCGGAGGCGTAAGACGGATGCGAGATATGTCGAATCGATCTATTCTCTTGGCCGTCACCGCCGGACGGTGGCCATGGGACGACGACAAGGGGAGATGAGCGGGGCATGGCGATGCGGGAGACGGAGTTCACCTCCGGCGGGGCGCGGATCCGGTGGACCGAGGCGCGGGGGGACGGCGCGCCGCTGGTGTACGTCCACGGGCTCGGCGCCGCCTCCGCCGCGTACCACGCCCACATCGCCGCGCACCCGGCCCTCGGCGGCCGGCGCTCCCTCTTCGTCGACCTGCCCGGCCACGGGACGAGCGACCGGCCCGCCGACTTCGGCTACACCCTGGAGGAGCACGCCGACGCGCTTGGTGCCGTCCTGGACGTGGTGGGGGCCGGCGGTGCCGAACTCGTCGCGCACAGCATGGGCGGAGCGGTCGCCGTCGTCCTCGCCCACCGCCGGCCCGGCCTGGTCTCGCGCCTCGTCCTCGCCGAGGCCAACCTCGACCCGGACCCGCCCGCGACCGCCGGGAGCAGCGGCATCGCGCGCTACACCGAGGAAACGTTCGTGCGGGGCGGCGGTTTCGAGGAGACGCTGGACCGGGTGGGGAGCGCGTGGGCGGCGACGATGCGCCTGGCCGATCCGACGGCGCTGCACCGCAGCGCCACCTGGCTGGTCCGCGGCACGCGGCCGACGATGCGGGCGATGCTGACCGGTCTGCGGATCCCCCGGGTCTACCTGCAGGGTGAGTTGAGCGGTGAACTCGCGGGGCGGGAGGGGCTGGAGAGGGCCGGTGTGGTGGTGCGGACCGTTCCGGGCGCCGGTCACGTGATGATGTTCGACAATCCGGACGCCTTCGCGGCGGCGGTCGCCGGGGTTCCGGAGGCCGGACGCGGGGAGGCCGCCGGACGGTCGGCGGTGCTCGCGGGGGCCGCTGACCGGCGCCCCGACCGCGCATAGGTGGCCTCCGGCCGCCGAAATCCGCCCGGGACCGCGTGCTTGCCGACCGCCGACGGGTGAGCGAGGCTTGCACGACACTGCCGGGGAACGCGGAGCGGGAGGCGGCGCATGGGGCTCGGCGAGGGGTTCGGCAAGGGGTTCGAAGCGATACTCGACGACCTGACGCGGCGGGCCGAGGGCATACGGCATGCCCTGGTGCTGTCCAACGACGGTCTGGTGACGGGTGCCAGCGAAGGGCTGACCAGGGAGGACGCCGAGCATCTGGCCGCGGTCGCCTCGGGGCTGCACAGCCTGGCCCAGGGCACCGGGCGGCAGTTCCGGGCGGGCCGGGTGCGGCAGACGATGATCGAGTTCGATGGCGGCGTCCTCTTCGTGACGGCCGCCGGGGACGAGAACTGCCTGTGCGTGCTGGGGAGCGGGGCGGCGGACGTCGGGAGCATCGCCTACGAGATGACCGTGCTGGCCGACCGGGTGGCGGCGCGGGCCGCGGGAGCGGGCGGGGCGTCCGAGGGGCCGGGCAGGGGGCCCGGCCCGGGCGATCCACGGCACGACCCGGGGGAGGGCTGCGGTCGGCCCGGGTGACGGGAGCGAGTTGCGGACCGGTGGGTGCGGGTGAGCCGGGCCGATGGGTACGGAGAGTGAGCCGGCCCGGTGGGTGCGGGGTGGGCGGGCCCGGTGGGTACGGGGGTGAGCCGGCCTGGTGGGACGGGGCGAGCCGCCTTGCCGTGAGAGCGCGCCGACGTGACGGGAGCGACGCCTGAGGCGTTGTCAGACCCCTCCTCTACAGTCGTCACTGAGAGTAATCGACTAGTGGCGGGAAAGTGTCATGGCGGATCGGTACACGTCCGTAAGCGCGGCGGAGAGCGGCGTCCCCTTCGGGCGCGCGGCGCGGGAACTGGGGTTGAAGGTCGGCGAGTTGGACCTCGCCGTGCAGCTCGGCGAGGTGCGGACGGTCGCGTCCGGGCCGGAGGGTCCATGGCGGGTCCTCGGGGAGGACATCGAGCGGCACCGGTCGGCCGAAGGGTTCCCCGACGCCCTCCGGGCGCGGTTGCGGACGGTCGGCACGGCGGAGGGCGCCGAGCTGGCGGGCATCGCCCCGGCGCGCTTCACCCGGCTGGCCCGGGGCGGCCTCCTCGTCCCGGTGCGGTTCTGGATCAACCGCTACGGGGCGGTCGTCTGGCGGTACCTCGCGTCGGACGTCGTCGAGTTCGCCGAACGCCGGCCGGCCCTGCTGACCGGCAGACTCCCGGCCGACCTCCGCGCGGCGTCGGACGACGGTGGCGACCGGCGGGGCATGCGCTGGCGCGGCCTGCGCGTGGAACAGCTGGAGGCCCAGGCCGGGGATCCCTGGCGGCGGGCGGCGGCCGCCGCGGCCGTCCTCTCCCCGGACCGGCTGGTTCCCGCCGTCCCCGACCCGGTCGCCCGCGCCTGGCTCGGCGCCCACCGCCCGGCGCTGACCTCGGCACGGCCGTCGGCGCCCGCCGGACGCGCGGCGGTGGAGGGGCTGGTGTTCGCCGACGGGCCCGATGAGGTCGCGCACTACCAGGCGCGCGTGGCGGCCCTGACCGCCGAGGCCCGGGGCTGCGGAGCGCCGCCCGGGCCGGAGGGCGCCGGGCCGGGGGACGTCGGATACGGGGTGGGTACGGCCGTCGGCGGCGGGGCCCTTCTGTTCGTGCCGTCGCCGGGCGTGCCCCCGAGCGCGGAGTCCGCGGGCCGGGGGACCGTTGGTGCCGCCCCGGGCGATCGGGTGCCACCGCCCGCACCCGCACCGGCGGGTGAACCGGGTCCGGTCGAAGGGGAACGGGCGGCTGCGGGGGCCGGCGGCGCGGCGTCGGATCCGCGCCCGCCGAGCGGCACCCGCGTCCCGCGCGCGGGAAGCGACGTGCTCGGCGCCGGTGTCCCCGCTCAGCCGGCCGCCCCCGGTGGCATGCGCTCCGTGTGGCGGGCTCTCGACCGGCTCCTCGCGCGGGGCGGACGGCCCGGAGCGTCGGCCCGCCGGGAGCGTTCCGCCGGGTGGTCACGCACGGTGCCGGGACTTCCCCGGCGGCGGAGGGCCGGGCGGCCGGCGCGGTGGTGTCCCGAGGACGCGGGCGCGCGAAGGCGGTCTCCGTCCGGGCGGATCAGCGGACGACCTTGATGCTGGGGGGTGCCGAAACCGAGGGCGAAGCCGATGGCGGAGTGCATGTGGGCGCCCGCCGGCTGCTCCTCGGCCCGGACAGGGCGGCGACCGCGTCGTGGCCGTCGATGCCGTTGCCGACCGGCTCGGGCGCCCGCTCGGCGGCGTCGGCGAAGGTGTGCGGCTCGACGCCCGGGTGGCCGGCGAGCCAGGTGCCGAACGGCGGGGCGCCCATCATGTCGGGCTCGGTGCGGGCGAGCGTCGCCTCCGGGTCGCGCGTGCCGACGTACACCTCGTGCCCGAGCCCGGCGAGCCGGGCGATACGGGCCCGCGCGCCGCCGCTGATACCGAGGACAGCGATCTTCATGGGGGAATCATCCCGTTTGTTCCTTGGGCGATTCCCACGGTAGGAAGGATGTAGGACAGTGGGTGTCCTTTGCGGCAGGCAAAGTGAAGATCATCGCGAGCGGCGCGACCGGCCGCCCCCTCCTCCCGCGTGCCACCGCCGCCCGGGCCCGGCCCGTGTCGGGGCAGGGTCCGGGCGGCGGGAACGGCGGGCGTCAGAGCTGGCCCACGTCCATGACGCGGATCACCGCGCGGCCCTCCTCGTCCGACGCCGCGAGGTCCACCTCGGCCGAGATGCCCCAGTCGTGGTCGCCGTTCGGGTCCGCGAAAGTCTGGCGGACGCGCCAGAGGCCGTCCTCCGGCTTCTCCTCGATGCGCAGCAGCTTGGGTCCGCGCGCGTCCGGGCCCGTGCCCAGCTCCTCGTACTCGTCCCAGTAGGCGTCCATCGCGGCGCCCCAGCGCTCCTCGTCCCAGCCGGACTCGGCGTCCATCTCGCCGAGTTCGCCGACCCGGTCGAGGGCGGCCAGCTCGACGCGGCGGAACAGCGCGTTGCGGACCAGCACCCGGAAGGCACGGGCGTTGGCCGTGACCGGCTTGACCTGGTCGGCGCGGTCCTGCGCCTCCTCGGCCGTCTCCTCCTCCGGGTTCGCGAGCTGCTCCCACTCGTCCAGCAGGCTGGAGTCCACCTGCCGCACCATCTCGCCCAGCCAGGCGATCAGGTCCTCGAAGTCGTCCGACTTCAGGTCGTCCGGCACGGTGTGGTCCAGCGCCTTGTACGCGCTCGCCAGGTAGCGCAGCACGATCCCCTCGGTGCGCGCCAGGTCGTAGTGGGAGGTGAACTCCGTGAAGGTCATCGCCCGTTCGTACATGTCGCGGATGACGGACTTGGGCGACAGCGGGTGGTCGCCCACCCACGGGTGGCTCTTGCGGTAGACGTCGTAGGCGTGCGTCAGCAGCTCCTCCAGCGGCTTGGGGTAGCTGATGTCCATCAGCCGCTCCATCCGCTCCTCGTACTCGACGCCGTCGGCCTTCATCTCCGCGACCGCCTCGCCGCGGGCCTTGTTCTGCTGCGCGGCGAGGATCTGCCGGGGGTCGTCCAGCGTCGACTCCACGACCGACACCATGTCGAGCGCGTAGGACGGCGACTCCGGGTCCAGCAGCTCGAACGAGGCGAGGGCGAAGGTGGACAGCGGCTGGTTGAGGGCGAAGTCCGACTGGAGGTCCACCGTCAGCCGGACGATGCGGCCCTCGGCGTCGGGCTCGTCGAGCCGCTCCACCACGCCGCCGTCCAGCAGCGAGCGGTAGATGGCGATGGCCCGGCGGATGTGCCGCAGCTGGTTCCGCCGCGGCTCGTGGTTGTCCTCCAGGAGCCGGCGCATCGCCTCGAAGGCGTTGCCCGGCCGGGCGATGACCGCCAGCAGCATCGCGTGCGTGACCCGGAACCGGGAGGTGAGCTGCTCGGGCTCGGAGGCGATGAGCTTCTCGAAGGTGTTCTCGGTCCAGCCGACGAAGCCCTCCGGCGCCTTCTTGCGGACCACCTTGCGGCGCTTCTTCGGGTCGTCGCCCGCCTTCGCCAGCGCCTTCTCGTTCTCGATGACGTGGTCCGGGGCCTGGGCGACGACGAAGCCCGCCGTGTCGAAGCCGGCCCGCCCGGCGCGGCCCGCGATCTGGTGGAACTCCCGCGCCCGCAGCGTGCGCACCCGCTGCCCGTCGTACTTGGTCAGGGCGGTGAACAGCACCGTGCGGATGGGCACGTTGACGCCCACGCCCAGGGTGTCCGTACCGCAGATCACCTTCAGCAGCCCGGCCTGCGCCAGCCGCTCCACCAGCCGCCGGTACTTCGGCAGCATGCCCGCGTGGTGCACTCCGATGCCGTGCTTGACGAACCGGGAAAGGTTCCGGCCGAACTTGGTCGTGAACCGGAAGTTGCCGATCAGCTTGGCGATCTCGTCCTTCTCCTCGCGCGAGCACATGTTGATGCTCATCAGCGCCTGCGCCCGTTCGACGGCCGCCGCCTGCGTGAAGTGGACGATGTAGACCGGCGCCTGCCGGGTCTGGAGGAGTTCGGTGAGCGTCTCCGTCAGCGGCGTCGTGCGGTACTCGTACGACAGAGGGACGGGCCGGGTCGCCGAGCGCACCACCGCGGTGGGCCGGCCGGTGCGGCGGGTCAGGTCCTCCTCGAACCGGGAGACGTCGCCCAGCGTCGCCGACATCAGGACGAACTGCGCCTGGGGGAGCTCCAGCAGCGGGATCTGCCACGCCCAGCCGCGGTCCGGCTCCGCGTAGAAGTGGAACTCGTCCATCACGACCTGGCCGATGTCGGCGTCCTTGCCGTCGCGCAGGGCGATGGAGGCCAGTACCTCGGCCGTACAGCAGATCACCGGGGCGTCGGCGTTCACCGAGGCGTCGCCGGTGAGCATGCCGACGTTCTCGGTACCGAAGATCTTGCAGAGGTCGAAGAACTTCTCCGATACCAGCGCCTTGATCGGCGCGGTGTAGAAGGTCACCTGGTCGTTGGCGAGCGCCGTGAAGTGCGCCCCGGCCGCCACCAGGCTCTTGCCCGAGCCGGTCGGTGTGGAAAGGATCACGTTCGCCCCGGAGACCACCTCGATCAGCGCCTCCTCCTGGGCGGGGTACAGCGTGATGCCCCGCTCCTCGGCCCAGGTCGAGAAGGCCTCGAAGAGGGCATCGGGGTCGGCATGGCTCGGCATCTGATCGATAAGGGTCACACCCCCATACTGCCTGCCCCCTGCCCGGATCAGGGAACCGGCCGGTCGAACGATGATCATCAGGGCATTACGCTGAGTCGCCGACACGGCGTCAGAAAGGGAAAGGCGCCGGCGGTGAAGGGGCGGAACGACCATGATGGGACCGGCGCACTCGCTCTCCGGGGCCGCGGCCTGGCTGGGGGTGGGAGCCGCCGCCGCGGGCGCCGGACACCCGATGCCCTGGCCGGTGCTCGCCGTCGGCGCCCTGATCTGCGCCGGAGCCGCCCTGGCCCCGGACCTCGATCACAAGTCGGCCACGATATCGCGCTCCTTCGGCCCGATATCGCGAACCCTCTGCGGCGTCATCGACGCCCTCTCCCACAGCGTCTACAAGGCCACCCGCGGCAAGGGCGACCCACGGCGCAACGGAGGCCACCGCACCCTCACCCACACCGCGGTCTGGGCGGTGCTCATCGGCGCCGGCACCTCCCTGCTGGCCGTGGAGGGCGGCCGCTGGGCCGTGCTCGGCATCCTCTTCGTCCACCTGGTGCTGGCCGTCGAAGGACTGCTCTGGCGGATGGCCCGGACCTCCAGCGACGTCCTCGTCTGGCTGCTCGGAGCCACCAGCGCCTGGATCCTGGCCGGGGTGCTCGACCGGCCCGGCAACGGATCCGACTGGCTGTTCACCGACCACCCCTACCTCTGGCTCGGCCTGCCCATCGTGCTCGGCGCCCTCGTGCACGACATCGGGGACGCCCTGACCGTCTCCGGCTGCCCGATCCTCTGGCCGCTCCCCATCGCCCGCAAGCGCTGGTACCCCGTCGGACCGCCGAAGTCGATGCGCTTCCGGGCCGGCAGCCGAGTGGAGGTCAAGGTGCTCATGCCGCTCTTCATGCTGCTCGGCGGCATAGGGGGAATCGGCGCGCTGAACCTGCTCTGAGGCCCGGGCGCACCGGCCACCGGGCCGTCGTCCGGCACCTCGCGAGAAGCTTGACGACCTGTCGGACGCGCCCCCTACGGTGGCCCCATGCCTGCCGCCTCACCGATCCCCTCCCCGCTCTACTACGTGGACTCCTACGACCTGTTGAAGGAAGTCGCCACCCGGCTGCGCCTGACCACCGGTCCCCGCGACCCGCTCCCCGAGGGGCTGTGGCAGAAGAACCGCGCGATACGCCGGCACGCCCAGGAGGCGGCCGAGGACGAGAAGCGGACCGAGCGGCGCCGCGCGTCGTTCGAGGGGCTGATACGGGACCCCGACCAGGAGTGGGCACGCGCGACCACCGGCTTCCGGCCGGGCTCCCTGGCCGGGTTCTTCGCCCGCGCCGACCTGCCGCCCTTCCTGGCGGCCTGGCGCGACGGCGAGGCCGCCTGGCCCTTCGCCGACGCCCCCTTCCCCCGCGACTTCCTCCTCTCCTCTCACCCGCTGCTGCGGCTGCGCGCCCTCCTGCCCGACTGGCCCGAGCCGGGCTACGGACGCGACCGCGTCCACCTGGACGCCGAGGAGCAGACGGCGGCCGGGCTGCTGCTGGCCCGCGCCGGCCGGTACGACCTGCTCGGGCAGGTCGTGGCCACGGGCGCCCGGGCGCTCCTCGCCCCGGTCCGCCCGGCCTTCGAAACGTCCCTGCGCGAGCGGAGCGTACGGGCGCTGCGCACGGCCCTGGCCGCCGACCGGCGCCGCCGCGACCGCCTCTTCCGGCGTTTCGCCGCGGAGGCCGACCCGGAGCCCGACGAACGGTGGATCCCGGTCGACTGGGACGCCGTACGGCAAGCGGTGGTCGCCGACGGTCCACTCCTGCGCGAGCGGGCCCCCGAGATCGTGTCCCACCCCGAGTGCCCGCTGGACCTGCGCGTCCTGGTGGCCACCCGAGGGGCGGACCAATTCGTGTGGTCCCGGCTCCTCTCGGACCGCCCCACGGGCCTGCACCTGCTGCGCACCCTGCCGATGCGGCCGGACCGCTCCCTGGCGGTGCCCTTCTCGTACGCGGGCGAGGCCGGTGTCGGCGTCGGCGACCTCCTCGACCTCGCGCACCCCGCCGACCTCCTGCTGCGGGACGCGGCGGGGCTGCCCGGGATCGCGCGGTGGCACCCGATGAAGTGCGTGATCACGGAGGACGACGAACGGGGGCCGAGGCGCTTGGCCCGGGGCATCACGGAGGCGGCCGACCGCCGGCTCGGCGACGACCCCGGCGCCTGGACCATCGGCTGCCGCCTTGTGTCGGGCCGCCGCTTCACCGGCTCGGTGAACGAACTGTTCGCCCGGGCGACGGCAGGCCGGCCCCGCCCGAGGACCGGCCGTGACGACGACCGCGTATCGACGACGGGAGGCACCTGACCCCGGACGGAGCCCGGCACCGCGAGAACGCCGGCCACCGGACGGTCCACCGCCGACGCCCGGACATTGCGGCCGGCCGCCGGAGGCGGATGATGGGCCTCATGGCGGTGCGACCGTGGCCTGCGCCCCGTCGGCCCCTACGCGAGCGGGAGGACCGCGGCATGCCCGTACCGGACGCCGGGACCGAAACGGACGTGCTGATCGTCGGAGGCGGGCCGGTCGGGCTCACCGCCCGGGCCCTCCTGGAACGCTGGGGCGTGCGGGCGCTGCTGGTCGAGAAGCACCGCGCGCTGTCGCCCTTCCCGCGCTCCCGGCTGGTCAACGTGCGCTCGATGGAGATCTTCCGCGGGCTCGGGACGGCCGCCGGGATCACCGCCGCCGCGTTCGCGCCGGAGTACGGCCGCATCCGCTTCCGCGACACCATGGACGGCCCGGACTTCGCGTCCGCGGCGATGGCCGGGATCAACGCGCCGGTGCCCGAGAGCCCCGTACGAGGGGTGGTGACCTCACAGGACCGCCTGGAGCCCCTCCTGCTCGACGCGGCGGACGGCCCCGTCCGGTTCGGGACGGAGCTGACCGCCTTGACCGAGGACACCGACGGCGTCGAGGCCCTCCTCGTCGACCGCGACAGCGGTGCCGGGACTCGCGTCCGCGCCCGCCACGTCCTCGCCGCCGACGGCGCGCACTCCACCGTCCGGCGCCTGCTGGGCATCGGCACCACGGGCCCCGGCGCCCTGGGGGACATCACCACCGTCGTCTTCGACGCCGACCTCGGCCGCTGGAGCGCCGACCGGCCCGCCGGGGTCTACTTCACCGCGCACGGCTCCCTTCTCCCGCTCTACCCGGAGGGCGGCTGGTCCTGGTTCGCTCCCACCCCCGACGACCCCGAGCACGCCGACTGGGCCGGGATCGTCGCCCGTGCCCTCGGCCCCGGCGTACAGACGGAAATCGAGGTGCTGCGGGTGCAGCAGTGGGTGATGCACGCGTTCGTCGCCGAGGAATTCCGGCACGGCCGCGTCCTGCTGGCCGGGGACGCCGCGCACGCGATGCCCATCATCGGCGGCCTGGGCATGAACACCGGCGTCGCCGACGCGCACAACCTGTGCTGGAAACTGGCGGGGGTACTCCAGGGCTGGGCAGGATCACGCCTGTTGCACACCTACGCGGCGGAACGCCGGCCCGTCGCCCAGCGGACGCTCCGCCAAACGGTCGCCAACCCCCGCCTTCTCCACCAGGTGCAGCGGCACCGCCAGGAGCAGCTCCGAAGCGGCGACCCGGCACCGGAACAGATCGAACCGCCCTGGTCCGAGGAGTACTTCGCGCAACTCGGCCTCGTCCTCGGCGCCGTCTACCGCTCCGCCGCCGTCCTCACCGGCGACGGCACCCCATCCGAACCGCCCGACAGCGGAACGGACTACGTCCCCACGGCGGAGCCGGGCCACCGCCTGCCGCACCTCTGGCTCACCCCCGACCGCTCCACCCTCGACACCCTCGGCGCATGGTTCACCGTCCTCACCCCGGACCCCGCCCGCTGGGAGCGGCAGGCCGGGGCCGCCGCGCCCTGGCCGCTGCGCGTCGAGCCCCTCCCGTGCGAGCACCTCGGCGCCTGCCGCCTCGGCCCGCGCGGAGCGCTGCTCGTCCGCCCCGACGGCCACATCGCCGCCCGCTGGTCCGACGCGCCGCCCGGCGGCGACACCCTCCGCCACGCCCTCTCCGCGATGACCGGCTCGACGCCCCCTTGACGAGCCACGCGAGCCGAACCGGGCCTACCGCTGCCAGGACCGCCACAGCGCCGCGTACGTCCCGTCCGCCGCCACCAGCTCCTCGTGGCTGCCCAGCTCGCTGATCCGGCCGCCCTCCGCGACCGCGATCACGTCGGCGTCGTGGGCCGTGTGCAGCCGGTGGGCGATGGCCACGACCGTCCGGCCGTCCAGCACCCTGGCCAGGGAGCTCTCCAGGCGCCGGGCCGCCCGCGGGTCCAGCAAGGACGTCGCCTCGTCCAGCACCAGGGTGTGCGGGTCGGCCAGCACCAGCCGCGCCAGCGCGATCTGCTGGGCCTGGGCCGGGGTGAGGGCGAGCCCGCCGGAACCCACCTCGGTGTCCAGCCCGCTCTCCAGCGCCCGCGCCCACTCCTCGGCGTCCACCACCTTCAGCGCCGCCCACAGCTCCTCGTCGCCGGCGCCGGACCGGGCCAGCAGCAGGTTGTCGCGCAGCGAGCCGACGAAGACGTGGTGCTCCTGGTTGACCAGCGCCACATGCCGCCGCACCCGCTCGGTCGGCATCCGGGACAGTTCGGCGCCGCCCAGGGTCACGGTGCCGGAGCGGGGTGCGTAGATCCCCGCCAGCAGCCGGCCCAGCGTCGACTTGCCCGCGCCGGACGGGCCGACCAGCGCCACCCGCGTACCGGGCGGCACGTCCAGGGACACGTCGTGCAGCACGTCGTTCCCCGGGGCGTAGCCGAAGCGGACGGCGTCCGCCCGCACGGCCCGGCCCTCGGGCCGCACCGCCTCGTCGCCTCCGGCGGGCTCGATCTCGCGGACGCCCACCAGCCGGGCCAGTGACACCTGGGCGACCTGGAGCTCGTCGTACCAGCGCAGCACGATGCCGACCGGTTCGGTCAGCATCTGGGCGAACAGCGCGCCGGTCGTCAACTGGCCGACGGAGATCCACCCCTGGAGGACGAAGACCCCGCCGAGGAGCAGCACCGAGCCGATCACCAGCGCGTGCGTCATGTTGACCACGGGGTAGAACACCGTGCGCAGCCAGAGCGTGTAGCGCTCCCACCGCGTCCACTCGAGGATCCGGCGGTCGGACAGGGCCACCCGGCGCGCGCCCAGCCGGTGCGCCTCGATCGTGCGCCCGGCGTCCACCGTCTCGGCCAGGGAAGCGGCGACCGCGGCGTAGCCCGCCGCCTCCGAGCGGTAGGCGCGCGGGGCGCGCGGGAAGTACCAGCGGCAGCCGGCGATCAGCAGCGGCAGCGCCACCAGCACGGCCAGGGCGAGCGGCGGCGCCGTCACCGTCAGCGCGCCCAGCAGCAGCGCGCCCCACACGACCCCGATGGCCAGCTCGGGGACCGCCTCCCGCATGGCGTTCGCCAGGCGGTCGACGTCGGTGGTGATCCGGGACAGCAGGTCGCCGGTGCCCGCGCGTTCCAGGACGCCCGGCGGCAGCCGTACCGAGCGGACGAGGAAGTCCTCGCGCAGGTCCGCGAGCATCTCCTCGCCGAGCATCGCGCCGCGCACCCGCGTCATGCGGGTGAACAGCGTCTGCACGGCGAGGGCCACCGCGAACAGGGAGATCACCGGTCCCAGGCGGACGGCCGCGTCCTGTGACAGGTCCTCGACGAGGCCGCCGAGCAGGTACGGGCCCACCATCGAGGCCGTCACCGCGACGGCGTTGACCGCCACCAGCAGGGCCAGTGCCCGCCGGTGCCGGCGCGCCAGCTCCCGTACGCAGCGGCGGACGGTCGCCGGTCCGCCGACCGGCAGGGTGGTCGCCGACTCCGGCGCCGCCGGGTCGTAGGAGGGCGGTGCCACACCGATCATGCCGAGTCCCCGATCCGTCCGTTCGCCGACGCGCTCCCCGCCTCCGTGAGTACGGAGTCCGGGCCCGGACCGCCGTCCGCCGCGCGGGCGACCGCGGCGTGGTAGGCCCGATCCGTGCGCAGGAGTTCGTCGTGCCGTCCCGTGGCCACCACCCGTCCGTCCCGCACCATCACCACGCGGTCCGCGCGGTCGAGCAACAGCGGACTGGAGGTGAACACCACCGTCGTGCGCCCCTCGCGCAGGGCGCGCACGCCCTCGCCGACCCGGGCCTCGGTGTGCGCGTCCACGGCCGACGTCGGCTCGTCCAGCACCAGCACCTCCGGATCCGTCACCAGCGACCGGGCGAGCGCCAGCCGCTGCCGCTGGCCGCCCGACAACGACCGTCCCCGCTCGGTGATATAGGTGGCCATGGCCCCGGCCGACCGATCGGCTGATGAGCGTTCCAACGAGTCCAGGACGTCGTCGCAGCACGCCGCCACCAGAGCGGCCTCGGGCGACACCCGCCCGGACGACGGTACGTCCAGCAGCTCCGCCAGGGTTCCCGAGAGCAGCACCGGGTCCTTGTCCTGCACCAACACCGCCTCCCGCGCGGCCGCCAGCGGCACCTCGTCCAGGGCCACCCCGCCGAGCAGCACCGACGGCGTCCCCGCCGGCGCCTTGGGAGCGTGGCCGCCGAGCCGGTCGGCGAGCAGGCCGGCGGCGTCCGGGTCCCCGCACACCACCGCCGTCAACTCCCCGGCCCGGGCGCGCAGTCCCGTCACCGGGTCGTGGAGGTCACCACCGAGCGCGCGTCCGGCGTCCGCGCCGGCCGGCTCCGCCGTACGCCGCAGCGCCAGCAGCCGGGCGGCCCGCTCGGCCGAGGGCCGCGAGAAGGAGTAGGCCATGGCCGCCTCCTCGAACTGCCGCAGCGGAAAGAGGAGGAACGTGACCACGCCGTAGACGGTCACCAACTCGCCCACGCCGACCCGGCCGTCGCGGACCAGCCCCACCCCGATCCACACCACCGCGATCATCAACAGCCCCGGCAGCAACACCTGAACCGCCGCGATCAGCGCCCACATCCGCGCGCTGCGCACGGCGGCCTCCCGCACCTCCTGCGACGCCCGGCGGTACCGGGTGAGGAACAGCTCCTCGCCGCCGATGCCGCGCAGCACCCGCAGCCCCGCGACGGTGTCCGACGCCAGCTCGGTGGCATGGCCCGCCAACTCCCGCTGCTCGTCGGCCCGGCGCGTCGCCGGTGGCAGCAACGGCAGGACGGCTAGCACCAGCAGCGGTACCCCGACCGCCACCACCGTGCCGAGGACCGGCTGGTAGAGCACCAGGCCCGCGCAGACGGCGAGCGTGGTGACCGCCGCCGAGAGGAACCGCGACTCGGTCTCCACGAACCAGCCGATGTGCTCCACGTCCGCCGTCGAGACCGTGACGATCTCACCGGCGGCGACGCGCCGCGTCAGAGTGGAGCCCAACTCGGCCGCCTTCCGGGCCAGCAGCTGCTGCAAACGGGCCGCCGCGGTGATCCAGTTGGTGACGGACGCCCGGTGGAGCATCGTGTCACCGAGCGCCGTGAGCGCGCCCAGCAGCAGCATCAGGCCGCCCGCCGGCGCCAGCCGGGTCCCCGAGCGGTCGACCACGGCCTGCACCGCCATGCCCAGGGGTAACGGGAACAGGGCCACGGCGGCCATGTGCAGCACCCCCCACCCCAGGGCCGCCGACTGCCCGCCCAACTGGCGGCGGCTCAGCCACGCCAGGAGGCGGAGACCGGACCGGACGTCCGGCACTCCGGGGTCGGCATAGGGGAGATCGCGAATACGCATGACGTCCCAACGACGTGAAGGGGGAGGGGAGAAGGGGATCCGTGACAGCGTCGCCCTCCCGGCGCGCCGAGTTCAACCGAATTTCCGGCGCCCCGGCGGCCCGGCCACACCACGCGAGCATCAGGCCAAAGCTCTACTGGTGCGCCGCGCCACAACGCGCTTCACTCCTGCCGCATGAGACGACTGTTGCGCGCACTGTGCGCCGGGGCCGCCGCCCTGGCCCTGGGTGCCGGCCCCGCCCTGGCCGCGGGTTCGCCGGAACCGCCCACCGAGTTCGGCACCGACTGGCACGACCCCGTCACCGCCGCGCCCCCGGTGTCCGTACCGGACACCGCCTCCTGCACCGTGACCCTCGCGGACACCGAATTCCGCGACTACACGCCCTACAAGAGCACCTATACGCCCCCCAAGGGCTGCGGAACCCGCTGGAACAAGGTCGTCCTGCGCCTCGACGGATCGGTCGCCGGACGCCAGTACGACCGCCTCGGCTACCTGCGCGTCGGCGGCGTCGAGGTGCTGCGCACCTCCACCCCCGAGCCGTCGCCGGACGGCATAGCGTGGAAGGTCGAGAAGGACGTCACGCGGTACGCCGCCACCCTCCGCTCCCCGCAGCCCGTCGAGATGCTCATCGGCAATCTCGTCAACGAGACGTACACCGGCGTCATCAAGGTCAGGGCGACCCTCACCTTCTACGCGGCCGACGGCCGGCACCGCCCGGCCGCCGGCCCCGACCGGGTGCTCACGCTGGACGGCGCCCATGAGGCGGGCACGGCGTACGAGAGCACGGTGACCACGCCCCGCAACAGCGAACGGATCGTCGCCGAGGTCTACGCGACCGGCTCCGGCGGCGGCTGCGAGGAGTTCTGGTACCTCACGGTGCCGGACGCGGCGCCCTACTCCTGCAAGGCCGCCGACGGCCCGTACCGCGAGGTCCGGGTGGCCGTCGACGGCAGGACCGCGGGGATCGCCGCACCCCACCCGACCATCTGGACCGGCGGCTGGTCCAACCCCTTCCTCTGGTACGTGATCCCGGCCCCGCGCGCGTTCGACGTGCGTCCGCTGGAGTACGACCTCACCCCGTTCGCCGGGCTGCTGAACGACGGCCGGCCGCACCGGATCACCGTCTCCGTCGCCGGAGTCCCCGCCGGGCAGAGCGGCTGGAGCACCCCCACCAACATCCTCGTCTGGCAGGACGCCAAGGCGTCCCGCGTCACCGGCGCGCTCACCGCGCACACCGAGGGCACGCCGAGGAACTCCACGGCCTACACACCCGGCGCGACCCACCGGTTCACCGCGGAGGGCGGCCACTCCCTGACCGTCTCCGGATACCTCGACACCTCGCACGGCAGGGTGGCGACCACCGTGCGCCGCACGGTCGCCGCCTCCTCCGCGCACCACTGGACCGAGGGCGAGGCGACGGACGGGCTGCGCGCCCGGTGGACCGACGACGAGACGGTCACCGTGCGCGGGCGCGGCCCCGCCACGACCACCCGCACCCAGCGCGCGTACACCCTGGACGGCGAGATCACCGGAGCCACCGGGCCGCGCCTGCGGACGGTGCTGACGACGGGCGACCGGGCGGAGAGCGTCACCCTGCGCGGCGGCGTACGGACCGGCTGGTCGCGGCTGGACGACACGTACACCGGCGACGCCGCCTACAACCAGAACGTGCCGCGCGACCAGCGGCACGCGACCGGCGTCTCGCGCGAGCGCTACCGTCTGACCGGGCCCGGCCTCTGCCACGACCGGACGATCGCCACCGCCCAGGGCGCGCTCACGGAGGACCGGAACCGCTGCTGACGCGGGTCAGCGCGGCGGATGACGGGGGAGCTGCCCCCGCATGAGCTCGCCCAGCAGGCCGCCGAGCAGATCGCGCTGCTCGGCGGTCAGCGGGGACAGGATCTCCTCCACCGCCGCGCGCCGCGCCTCGCGCATCGCGCGCAGGGTCTCGCGGCCCTGCTCGGTGAGCTCGATCCTTATCACCCGGCGGTTGGAGGGGTCGGGGACGCGGCGCACCGCGCCGTTCGCCTCCAGGGCGTCGACGAGGGTGGTGACCGCCCGGGGCACCACCTCCAGCAGCTCGGCCAGGTCGGCCATGCGCGGCGGTTCCTCGCAGTGCGCGACGGACCGCAGCAGACGGGACTGGGCGGGCGTGATGCCGACCGGGTCCAGATAGCGCTTCTGGGCGCGGTTGAGCCTTCGGGTCAGCCGCAGGAGCTGCTCGGCGAGCTGTCCGGACGTGTCGGGGACGGTCATCGGGCCAGATTATCAAGAGCAAGTACATTGTGAGCATAGGTAACAGTGAGCTATGCTCTCTACGAGGGCCGGCGACCGCCCTCGGCCCACGAGGCCGTGCTGTGCCGCTCCGTGCCGCCACCCGCGGCACCGCCCTGTTCGTTCGTCGCCCACCTTGCGCTGTTCCGTTCGTCTTTCGCTCGTCACCGCCCATCCGCACCGCCCGTCCGCACCGACCGCCGGACCGTCCCCACCGGACGTCCCACCGGATCGCCAGCGCCGAAGGAGCCCTTTGCGTCCCCACGAACCCGAATGGACCCCACCACCCCCCGACCCCGAACACCCCGCCCAAGTCCGGCGCATCCTGCGCCTGTTCCGCCCCTACCGCGGCCGCCTCGCCTTCGTGGGGCTGCTCGTCGCCGCGTCCTCCCTGGTCACCGTGGCCTCGCCCTTCCTGCTGCGGGAGATCCTGGACGTCGCCATCCCGCGGGGCCGCACCGGGCTGCTCACCCTGCTCGTCCTCGGCATGATCGCCGCCGCGGTCGTCACCAGCGTCTTCGGCGTGCTCCAGACCCTCGTGTCCACCACGGTGGGCCAGCGGGTCATGCACGACCTGCGGACGGCCGTCTACGCCCGGCTGCAGAGCATGCCCCTCGCCTTCTTCACCCGGACCCGCACCGGAGAAGTGCAGTCCCGGATCGCCAACGACATCGGCGGCATGCAGGCCACGGTCACCTCCACGGCCACCTCACTGGTCTCCAACCTCACCAGCGTGGTCGCCTCGGTCGCCGCCATGCTGGCCCTCGACTGGCGGCTCACCGCCGTCTCGCTGCTCCTGCTGCCGCTGTTCGTATGGATCAGCCACCGCGTGGGCCGGGAGCGCAAGAAGGTCGCCTCGCAGCGGCAGAAGCAGATGGCCGCCATGGCCGCCATGGTCACCGAGTCGCTCTCCGTCAGCGGCATCCTCCTGGGCCGGACCATGGGCCGGGCCGACTCGCTCACCGCCGCCTTCGGCAAGGAGTCCGAGCGGCTGGTCGGCCTGGAGGTCAGGGCCAACATGGCCGGCCGCTGGCGGATGTCCACCATCGGCATCGTCATGGCGGCCATGCCCGCCCTCCTCTACTGGGCGGCCGGCATATCCCTGGAAACCGGCGGCCCCGCCCTGTCGATCGGCACGCTCGTCGCCTTCGTCTCCCTCCAGCAGGGCCTGCTGCGCCCGACCGTCGCCCTGCTGTCCACGGGCGTCCAGGTGCAGACCTCGCTCGCTCTCTTCCAGCGCATCTTCGAGTACCTCGACCTCCCGGTGGAGATCACCGAACCCGAGCGCCCGGTACGCCTGGAGAAGATCCGCGGAGAGGTCCGCTTCGAGGACGTCGGCTTCTCCTACGACGGGCCGGGCGCCACGCGGTCCACCCTCACCGGCATCGACCTCGTCGTCCCCGCGGGCGGCAGCCTCGCCGTCGTCGGCCCGACCGGCTCCGGCAAGAGCACCCTCGGCCATCTGGTGCCCCGGCTCTACGACGTCACCGGCGGCCGGGTGCTCATCGACGGGGTGGACGTCCGCGACCTCGACTTCGACACCCTCAGCCGGGCCGTGGGCATCGTCTCCCAGGAGACGTACCTGTTCCACGCCTCCGTCGCCGACAACCTGCGGTTCGCCAAACCGGACGCCGACGACGACGAGATCCGCGCCGCCGCCGAGGCCGCCCAGATCCACGACCACATCGCCTCCCTGCCCGACGGCTACGACACCCTCGTCGGCGAACGCGGACACCGCTTCTCCGGCGGCGAGCAGCAGCGGCTGGCCATCGCCCGCACCATCCTGCGCGACCCTCCCGTCCTCATCCTGGACGAGGCCACGTCCGCCCTGGACACCCGCACCGAACAGGCCGTGCAGAAGGCCATCGACGCGCTCTCCGAAGGCCGTACCACCATCACCATCGCGCACCGCCTCTCCACCGTCCGCGACGCGGACCAGATCGTGGTCCTCGACGGCGGACGCATAGCCGAGCGGGGGACGCACCGCGAACTCCTCGCCGCCGACGGCCGGTACGCGGCGCTGGTGCGCGGCGACGCCCGCCTCGCGGTGCCGGTCTGAGCGGTCTGCGCTGTACGGGCCGCGCTGGTCGGACGGGTTGATCGGACGGGCTGATCGGACGCGCCGGACGTACGGGTACGGGCTGGATGACCGCGGGCCGCGGGGCCGTTCGACACGGCCCCGCCCGTCGGCGCGCCACGCGGCAGCCCGGAGTGTGCCGTCAGAGTGCGGTCAGGTCCACCGCCTCCGCCATCACCCGGTACCCCGCATCGCCCGGGTGCTTGCGGTCGCCCGAGTCGTAGACGGGCGACAGGACTTCCGGGTCCTCGGCCGAGGCCAGGACGGCGGCGAAGTCCGCCACCGCGTCGAACTCACCCGAGCCGCGGATCCACTCGTTGACCGCCACCCGTTTCGCCTCCGCCCGGGGCGTGTGGTACTCGGAGCCCTTGAAGGGAAGGATGGTTCCACCGATCACTTTCAGACCGCGTTCACGCGTCCGCCGGATCACCTCGCGGTACCCCGCGATCAGTTCCCCGGCCGACACCTCGGCCGACGGCTCGTACATCGGCAGATCGACCTCGCTGAAACCGAGGTCGTTGAGACCGACGTGCACGATCACCGCGCGGACCCCGGGCTTGTCCAGCACGTCCCGTTCCAGCCGCGCGGAAGGCCGCTCGCCGAACCACGGCGAGTCGTGGAGCAGCAGATTGCCGCCGATCCCCGCGTTGAGGACGGCCCACGGCCGGCCCGCCGCCGCCAGCCGCTCGGCGAGGGCGTCCGGGTAGCGCCCGTTCGCCCCCGCGGAGGAGCCGAAGCCGTCCGTGATCGAGTCGCCCAGCGTCACGACCGCCCCTTCGGCCGCACCCTCCCCGGACAGCTCGATGTCGGACAGCAGGTACCAGGAGTGCGTGACCTCGTCGAACCCGGTGCCGGAGGTGTCCTCCGTCCGGTCGCCCGTGGCGCGGTAACTGTCGGCCCACGCCTGCGAGTGGAAGGTGACGGGCCCCGTCGGACCGTCGAAGTACAGCGTCAGCGCCAGGGAGTCGAACGTCGCGACCCGCAGCTCCACGGGATCGCTCACCACCTCCCCGCCGGCCGGTATCCGCACCGACGCCGCGCCGCCGAAGGTGACGGGCCGCCGCGACTCCGGCCGGACCGCGGCCCCGCCCGTGCTCAGGGCCAGGGCGGCGCCGTCGACGGTCAGCGGCCCGGTGCCGTAGCGGTGCGACAGCCGGACGCGCACCGACGTACCGCCGCTGGTCACCCGGACGACCTGGCGCACGGACTGCCGGGCGAACCCCGACTCGGACCAGTTCTTCCCGAAGCCGGCGCTCGGCCGCTGCACCGCCGCCGCCCACCCGGCCGCCCAAGCGGCCCGTGCCGCACCGCCGACGGGCGCCGCCGTCCCCGCGTGCTCCGCTTCCCGTACCGCCATGGCCTTCGACGTCATGGTCTTCCGCATGGTCTTCCGCTCCTCGTTCGCGTGATCTCCGCTGACGAGGAAGAGCCTGCCGGTCCGACGGCGGACCACCCAGCCCCCGCCGCTTCGTACGCGGGCCGTGCGTACCACCGCCAGGGTCACCCTCGTGGCGGCTCCCCGGGAACGGCGCGGTCACCGGCGACCAGGACGACGTCCAGCACCCGCGGCCCGTGGACGCCCTCCACCCGGTCCAGCTCGATGTCGCTCGTCGCCGACGGGCCCGAGATCCACGTCAACGGCCGCAGCGGATCGAGGCGTTCGAGGGCCTGCGGGACGGAGTCCACGAGCTGGTCCGCGATCCGCACCACGCACACATGGTGGTCGGGGACCAGGGTGATCCGACGCCGCCCCTGCCCGGGGCCCCCGTCGAGGACGACCGTCCCGGTCTCCGCGACCGCCAGCGCGCACCCCGTGACCACGCTGTCCACGGCGTCCAGTGCACGGACCGTCAGCCCGGGGGAGTCGGCGACCACCTCCAGGTCCGCCCCGGCCAGCCAGCCCTCCGGCAGCCCGGCCGGAACGACCACCCGGCGGGCGCCCCGGTCGGCCAGCACCTCCCGGAGCAGGGCCGGCAGCCCGTCCGCGCCGGTGCGGTGCACCGTGGCGCGGTAGTCGGCCAGATGCGCGGCCAGCAGCGCCGCCGACTCGGCGGGCGTCCGCCGGCCGTGAACCCGCAGGTAGTCGCGGGGGACGGGGTGGTCGCGCGGCCGCTCGTACGCCGGGACGTCGGCGAGCGCGCGCCGCACCCGCCCGAGGATCCGCGCCCGGCTCGCGTCACCGCTCATGGGGTGCCTCCACTCGGGGACTCCTGTGTTCGCGTCCGCGCCCACCAGTCGCGGAACGACTCCTCGGGGATCTCGGGCAAGGCCCGGCCGTCCGTCCACGCCCGGCCCGGGCCCGGCAGCCGCCGCGGTGCGAACCGGGCCGCCCGGCCCACCAGCCGCCGGCCGCGGCGCAGCAGCTCCGGCCGGTCCAGGGCCCAGGCCGCGCCCGCCACCACCTGGCGTTCCAGGGCCCGCCGCCGGGCCGGACGCACCACCGCCCGGGTGCCGCGGACGGTCGCCTCGCCGCCCTCGGCCACCCGTTCCCGCAGGTGGACCAGGACCTCAGGGATGTCGATGGCCACCGGACACACCTCGTAGCAGGCACCGCACAGCGAGGAGGCGAAGGGCAGCGACTCCTCCAGCGGGGAGGCGGTGCCGCGGAGTTGCGGGGCGAGGATCGCCCCGATGGGTCCGGAGTAGGGGGAGCCGTAGGCGTGTCCGCCGGCCCGTTCGTACACCGGGCAGACGTTGAGACACGCCGAGCAGCGGATGCAGCGGAGCGCCTGGCGGCCGACGGTGTCGGCGAGCGTGTCGGTCCGGCCGTTGTCGAGCAGCACCAGGTGGAAGGCGCGCGGCCCGTCGCCGTCCGTGGTGCCCGTCCACATCGAGGTGTAGGGGTTCATGCGCTCGGCGGTGGAGGAGCGGGGGAGCAACTGGAGGTAGATCTCCAGGTCTCGCCAGGTGGGCACCACCTTCTCGATGCCCACGACGGAGATCAGCGTCTCCGGCAGGGTCAGGCACATCCGTCCGTTGCCCTCGGACTCGACGACCACCATCGTCCCGGTCTCCGCGACCATGAAGTTGGCGCCGCTCACGGCCACCTTCGCGCGCAGGAACTTCTCCCGCAGGTGCAGCCGGGCCGCCTCGGCGAGGTCGGCCGGACGGTCGGTCAGCCCCTCGGGCGCCGGCCGCCCCCAGTCGGCCATCCGCTCGCGGAAGATGTCCCGGATCTCGCCCCGGCTCCGGTGGATGGCGGGGACGAGGAGGTGGGACGGCAGGTCGTCCCCCAACTGCACGATGAGCTCCGCGAGATCGGTCTCGTACGCCCGGATGCCGGCCGCCTCGAGGGCCTCGTTGAGACCGATCTCCTGCGTGACCATGGACTTGACCTTGACGACCTCCCGTTCGCCGGTGGCCCGTACGAGCTCGGTGACGATCCGGTCGGCCTCCGCCGCGTCGGCCGCCCAGTGCACGGTCCCGCCGGCGGCGGTGACGCGCTCCTCCAGACGTACGAGGTAGTGGTCGAGGTGGCGGAGGGTGCGGTCCTTGACGGCCGCGGCGGCGGCGCGCAGCTGCCGCCAGTCGTCGAGCTCGGCCACGGCCGCCGCGCGCCGGGCCCGGATGGTGCCGGTGGCGTGCCGCAGGTTGGCGCGCAGCCGCGTGTCCCGGGTGGAGACGGCGGCGGCGCGGGGGAAGGAGGGCATGCCGAGGGCGACTCGGTCGGGGCGGGTCATGGGGCGGCTCCTTCCGGGCCGGGCTGCGGCGACGATGGTCCGGGATCCGGCGGTGACGCGGCTTCCGTCGGGGACTCGACGGCCGGTCCCGGCCTGGCCGCCGTTCCCGGCTCGACGGCCGATCCCGGCCCGGCTGCCATTCCCCGCCCGGCGGCCGTCCCCTGCCCGGCGGCCGTCCCCGGCTCCGTCGACGCCAGGATCTCCGCGATGTGCACCGGCCGTACCGCCGCTCCCCGCCGGGTGAGGATGCCCCCGATGTGCGCCAGGCACGAGTTGTCCGCCGCGCAGAGCGCCCGCGCGCCCGTGGCGACGACGGCGCGGGCCTTGTCGGTGCCCATCGCGACCGAGACGGCGGCGTTCTTGACGGCGAACGTCCCGCCGAAGCCGCAGCACTCCTCCGCGCCCGCCAACTCCCGCAGTTCCAGCCCCTTCACCCGTTCCAGCAGCCGCCGCGGCCGGTCGCCCAGGCCGAGCGCGCGCAGTCCGTGACAGGTGGGGTGGTAGGTGACGGTGTGGGGGTAGGAGGCGCCGACGTCCGTCACCCCCAGGACGTCCACCAGATACTCCGTCAGTTCGTAGGTGCGGGGCACGACCCCGGCCACCGCCTCCGCCAGCCCGTCGTCCCGGCCCTCGGCCGCCGCCCGGGCCGCGATCCGCGGATACTGCTCCCGGACCATGGCCGCGCAGGAGGCGGACGGTGTGACGATGTGGTCGTACCCGCGGAAGGTGGTGGCGTAGCGGCGGACCAGCGGTTCCGTCGGCCGCCGGTAGCCGGTGTTGAAGAACGGCTGGCCGCAGCAGCTCTGTTCCATCGGGAAGTCGACGCGCACCCCCAGCCGCTCCAGCAGGGTGACCACGGCCCGCCCGGTGTCCGGATACACCATGTCGTTGACGCAGGTCAGGAAGAGACCGACCACCGGCGCCCCCGGCTCCGCGGGGGAATCGGGCGAGCGGCCGGGAGCGCGAGAACCACGGGAGCGTCGCAGCATGAGACGCATGCTACGGACCGGACCGCGAAACGGGCACGGCCCATGGCATCTTTCCGCTCGGTCGCGCGGGACCGCCGGTCACAGGAGGAGCACGGAAGGAGCACCGCCTCACCCCACCGGAGCCGCCACCCGTGCGGACACCCCGTCCGCCCCGGCGAGCAGCTCCCGTACCTCCCGTACCGCGCTCCGCCCCGCCCGGCCGGCGCCGATGGTGCTCGCCGACGGCCCGTACCCGACGAGGTGGATCCGCGGGTCGCGGACCACCCGGGTGCCGTCGAGGCGGATGCCGCCGCCGGGCTCGCGCAGCCGCAGCGGCGCCAGGTGGTCGAGCGCGGCCCGGAACCCGGTGGCCCACAGGATGACGTCGGCGGAAACGGTCCTGCCGTCCGCCCAGGCGACACCGTCGGGAGTGACGCGGTCGAACATCGGCAGCCGGTCGAGGACGCCCGCCTCCCTCGCCCGTTCCATGGCGGCCGTCATCGGCAGCCCGGTGACCGACACCACGCTGCGCGGCGGCAGCCCCCGGCGGACGCGTTCCTCCACCAGCGCCACGGCCTCCCGGCCGCGCGTCTCGTCGAACGGCCCCTCCCGGAACAGCGGCGGGCGCCGCGTGACCCACGTCGTGGCGGACGCCACCTCGGCGATCTCCAGCAGGTGCTGGACGGCGGACGTGCCGCCCCCGACGACGACCACCCGCAGGCCCGTGAACGCCTCGGGGCCCGGGTAGCGGGCGGTGTGCAGCTGACGGCCGCGGAACAGCTCCTGCCCGGGGTAGCGGGGCAGGAACGGCCGGTCCCAGGTGCCGGTGACGTTGATCAGCGCCCGCGCCGACCACACCCCCTCCGACGTCTCGACGAGCAGCCGCCCGGCACCGTCGTCGCGCACGGCACGCACGGTGACGGGCCTCCGCACCCGCAGGTCGAACTCGGCCTCGTACGCCGCGAAGTAGCCGCCGATCACCTCCGACGACGGCCGGGCGTCGTCCGCGCCCGTCAGCGGCATCCCGGGCAGCGCGTGCATCCCGTGGACCTTGCCGTACGTCAGCGTGGGCCACCGGTGCTGCCAGGCGCCCCCGGGCCGCGGCGCGTGGTCCAGCACGACGAAGTCCCGGTCCGGCTCGCAGCCGGCGCGTCGCAGGTGGTAGGCGGCGGAGAGGCCCGCCTGCCCCGCGCCCACGACCACGACGTCCACCGTCCGCACCACCGCCATGTCGTTCATGTTTCCACTAACGGACGGGCCGGTGGATCTCTTCCCCCGAGGGCGTCAGGGCCGGGAAGCCAGCGCGGCCAGGTAGTCGTCCAGCAGCTCGGTCTGGCGCTCGGGCGGGAACGCCGCCGGGTCGAACAGGGCCTGCACCACCAGGCCGAGCGCGAAGCCCTGGGCGCCGGCCGCGATCCGGTCCGGGTCTCCGGGAGGGAGTTCGCCGAGCTCCTGGGCCGCCGCGACGAGCTCGCTCAGCCGGTCGCGGCCGCGCGCGTACCGCCGCGCGTGGCCCTCGCTCAGCGCGGGGTCGGCGAGCGCGGTGTCCCAGGAGGACACCCAGATGCGGTTGCCGTCGGTGGCGGCCGGGGTCAGCGGCAGGATGTCGAGCAGTGCGGCCCGCACGGCGGGCAGGCCGCGCGGTGCCACGCGCCGCGGCCGGGCCGCGCTCCGCCGGTCGAGCAGGTCGAGGGCGTGCGCCAGCAGATCCCGCTTGGCGGGGAAGTAGTGGGTGAGCAGGCCGGTGGTCGCGCCCAGCTCGGCGGCGACCGCGCGCAGGGTCAGCCCGTCGAAGCCGTGCGCGGCCAGCACCCGCCAGACCGCCTCCGAGACCTCGCGGCGCCGGGCTTCGTGATCACCCTTGGTTCGTGGCATGCTGCCACCGTACATAACCGTAACGCTTGTTGTGTGAATGGGGTCATCATGTTCTCCCTCCCGCTGCGGGACGACGCCCTCCTCCGCCCGCTGGAGATCTGGCACGCCGAGGAGTTCGCCGCCCATCTGGACCGGGCCCGCGAGCACATCCGGCCGTGGGTCGGGCCCGCGTTCGTCACCGACGACCTCGACGGCGCACGCGCCACCCTGCGCCGCTACGCCGAGCGCCGGGCCACGGACCAGGCCGGCCTCTTCGGCATCTGGCGGGACGGCACCCTGGTCGGCGGTGTGATGTACGTGGACTTCAACACCGCCCTGGGCTCCTGCGAGATCGGCTGCTGGCTGGAGCCGGCGGGCGAGGGCCACGGCCTCATCACCGCGGCCTGCGCCACGCTGCTGGACTGGGCCCTCACCACCCGCGGTCTGCACCGCGCCGAGTGGCGCTGCCGCGCCGACAACGCCCGCAGCTCCGCGGTGGCCGAGCGGCTCGGCATGACCCTGGAGGGCGTCCAGCGCGAGTACTGGCCGTACGGCGGCGCCCGTTACGACAAGCAGTACTGGGCGATCCTGGCCCCCGAATGGCAGGCCCGCCGCGCGTGACCCAGGGACACGGCGGTCGACGGTGCCCGGCTTGCCGATCTCCGGTCGGTGCGGGTAAGGGGTGGTGCATGACCGACACCTTCACCACCCGCACGGTGGACATCACGACCGGCTCGACCGAGACCGTGTACGACCTCACAAACCACTGCACCCACTTCTTGCGGGAGGTGGCGGCAGGCCGGGACGGCCTGCTCAATGTCTTCACTCCGCACGCCACCGCCGGCCTCGCGGTGATCGAGACGGGATCGGGCAGCGACGACGACCTGCTGGCCGCGCTCCGCGACCTGCTGCCGAAGGACGACCGCTGGCGGCACCGGCACGGCAGCCCGGGGCACGGCCGCGACCACGTCCTGCCCGCCTTCGTCCCGCCGCACGCCACGCTGCCGGTGATCGGCGGGGAGCTGGAGCTGGGGACGTGGCAGAGCGTCGTCCTCGTCGACACGAATGTCGACAATCCGCGGCGCACGGTACGGCTCTCGTTCCTCGGTTGAGGCGAATCCGCGAGAGCCGGAGCGGAGCCGGCGCCGGGCCCGCGGCCGGGGCGGTTCGCGGTGGTGGTCCGCCGTGGACCGCCGTGTGCGAACCGGCCGGCCGGGGGCGCTGGCTCAGTCCTTCTGGGCCAGGCTGGGCAGCTGACGCAGCTTCACCTTCGAGGACGTGTTGAACGACCAGTCCAGCATCTGCACCGCGTCGGGGTAGCGCTTGGTCGGGTCGTTGAGGATCACGCCCACGACCGTCCGCTTGCCGCGCTGCGCGGCGAACACCAGGCACGGACCGGCGGCCGTGCCGGTGCCGGTCTTGATGCCGATGGCGCCCTTGTAGGACCCCAGCAGCTTGTTGGTGTTGTACCAGGTGTACGTGCGGTTGACGTTCGTCGCCTTCTGGCGGGTGCTGGCCGCCTTGACGACCGTGGTGAACGTGCTGTTGCCCATCGCGTGCCGCGCGAGCTTGGCGATGTCGCGCGGGGTGGAGTGGTTCGTCCCCGCCTGCGATATGCCGTCGAACGAGTCGTACTTGGTGTTCTTCATGCCGAGCGCGGCGGCCTTCTTGTTCATCTGGGCGATGAACGACGTGGTGCGCGCGGCCTCGGTCTTGCCGGTGCCGAAGGTGTCGGCGAGCGCGTACGCCGCGTCGCACCCGGAGGGCAGCATCAGGCCGTAGAGGAGCTGCCGGACCGTCAGCTTGTCACCGACGCGCAGGTCGGCGGTGCTCGCGCCGTTCTTCACGACGTAGTCGCGGTACGACTTCTTTATCGTGATCTGCTTGTTCAGGTTGACGCCCCGCGTGTCCAGGACCACGGCGGCCGTCATGATCTTGGTGGTGCTGGCCATCTGCCGCTTGGTGTCGGCGTCCTTCGCCCACAACTGCTTGTTGGGGCCGCTGTCGAGCAGGAACGCGCCCTTGGCGGCGATGCCCGCCGGGCCGGTCGCCGCCTCCGCCGTGGCCGCGGGAACGGCGACCGCGAACGCGGCGGTCGACGCGGTGACCGCGACTCCCCACCGGCGGGCCCGTCTTCCCCCAGATTGCTGCATATTACGTCTCATTCCTCACGAGTTGTCCCGGGTGTCTCATGGCCGGGTGGAACCAGCAGATCCTCCCACCCTTCCGCGGCACGGACGAAACCCGGGCGCCACCCGCGCGGTGGCCGGTCGGACGGGAGCGGGAAACGGCGCCCGCGAAGAAACGTGAGGGACGGTCAGGCGTCCGGAGCCGGCGCGGGCCTCATGCGTCGCCGTCGGCCGCCGGGGCGGTGGAACGGCCCCGGGAACGGCCCTTGTCCTTCCGCCGGACGTCCTGCTCCACGGCGCGCAGCAGCCCCGTCATCCGGTAGGGGACGCGCTCCCGCAGCGCCATCTCGGTACGGGTGCGCACCACGCCCGGGAGCTGCACCAGCCGCTGGATGACGTCCTCCAGATGAGCGGCGTCGCGGGCGACGACCCGCGCCATCAGATCGCCGCCGCCGGTGATGGAGAACGCCTCTATGATCTCCGGCACCTCCGCCAGCGCGTCCGCCACCGGATCCAGGTGGCCCTGGGTGACCTCGATGTGCACGAAGGCCAGGACGGGATGGCCGAGCGCGGCGGGGGAGAGCCGGGGGCCGGTCCCCGTGATCACGCCGTCCCGCTCCAGCCGGTCGAGACGGGCCTGGAGGGTGCCGCGCGCGATGCCCAGCAGGCGCGCGTACTCCCGCGCACTGGTCCGCGGCTGCTCCAGCAGGAGGCGCAGGATCCTGGTGTCCAGGGCGTCTACGGCCATCGGCTGACGCTCCCTCGTACTCGGGTGCCGGGCCGTCACTGTACCAATGGCCCAGTCCGCGGCCCATGGCCGGGCGCGGCACGGCGCGCGGGTCGGCCATCCGGCCCGGTAGGCCGTGTCCGGCGGGCGTTTGTCCGGCACACGTCGGTCCGGCCAACGTCGGTCCGGTCGACATCTGTCCGGAGGGCGCTTGACCGGCAGGCGGGCGATCGGAAGGCGGTGGGCACCCGTAGACGCCGCGTCCGCTGTCATACGGGTGCCATGTGGATGTCATGTGGGCCCGACTGACGCCGGACCGCCCGGCTCAGCCCTCCGGCAGCGGCGACCGCGGGCTGCTCAGGACCGGGCCCGCGAGGTTCGCGACCGCCCGCTCCAGATCGTGCAGATGAGCCAGCGCCCGCTCCGCGCCCGGGTGGTGCTGCGGGGCGGTGAGGCCCAGTCCGGCGGCCGACGCCGGCGCCTCCGCCGCGGGCAGCAGGGCGCGCAGGGCCGCCTCGACGCGCTGGCAGGCGGCGGTCAGCCGGGCGTCGTGCGAGGCGTCCGGGTCGGCGGCCACCTCGGCCAGACCGCGGGCCTGCCGGACGCAGTCGTCCAGATGCGCCGTCACCTGCCGGGCGCGCTCCTTGCGCGCCCGCAGCGGGCTGAGCGGATGCAGCAGCGGCGCGAGCGAGATCCGGACCCGGGCGAGGAGGAGCTCCAGCTCCGCGACGTACGGCGCCGGATCGGCGGACGCCTCTCCGGCCAGCCGCCGCGCCGACTCGGCGGTGCAGTGGCGGACGGCCAGCATCGCCCGGCGAATCCAGGCGTCGGTGGCGGCGTGCGTCGTGACGGGCAGCACCAGCGCGACCGCGAGGGCCGAGGCCGCCGCGCCCACCAGCGTCTGCTCGAAGCGCAGGAGCAGCAGCCCCGGGTGCAGCACGCCCAGCAGCCCGTACAGCAGGGACGCCATGACGGTCACGAAGAACATCATCCAGCTGTAGGAGGGAGCGGCCGTGTAGAAGATGCCGAAGACGCAGAGCGCGACGAGGGCGGCGGTCGGTGCCGGTGCGCCGTGCAGCGGCACCGCGACGATCAGGCCGACGGCGATGCCCGCCACCGTGCCCACCACCCGGCGGAAGCCCCGGACCAGCGTCTCCCCGCGCGAGGCGGTGTTCACGAAGATCCACCACGCGGTGCCGACGGCCCAGTACCAGCGGTCGTCCGAGACCAGGTGGCCGACGCCCAGGGCCAGGGCGCACGCGAACGTGTTCTGGAACGCCTGCCGGGTCGTCGGGCGGTCCAGGCCGCGCGCCGCGGAGGGCGCGGGGGCGAGGACCGGCGGCAGCCGCCGCTCCCAGCACCACAGCCCGAAGCGGACCAGCGACGACGCGGCGAGGGCCAGCGCCATGGCCGCGTACAGCTCCGTCAGACCGTCCGGCACGGCGTGCAGGAACTGTGCCATGAAGAACATCATGAAGCCGAAGATGCCCAGGGCCTGGCCCCGGGGGCCCCAGCGCCGCGCGTACACCCCGGCGAAGACGACGCCGAGGAACGCCGCGTCCCGCGCCAGGGGAAGGCCGTGCAGCACCGTCGCGAGCGCCAGCACCGGGACGCCCACGGCGGGCAGCCACGCCGTGGTGACCGCCTGGTCGCGCACCCGGGCGTCGGTGACGGTGAAGAGGGCCAGCAGCGCGGTGAGGCCACCGGCGACCGTGGCACCCATCGAACCGGTCGCCAGGTGCGAGACCGCCACCGCGAGCCCCACGCCCAGGACGGCCCGTGCCGCGTTCCGCAGCCGGACACGGCCCGGATCCGGAGCCGCGAACATCTTCTTCAGCTTCACCGACCCTCTTCCGATCGCGCGCACAAAAGAGGCGCCGCGGAATCCCGCAGCGCCATTGACGGGTTCATCAAAACATCCGGAGGCCATATGGCTCAAGAGAAGCCCGAAAATATGAGCCAATGGCCCGCTTTTACCGCACGGTAACCCACTGTGAGCAGGGCCAACGGACCAGCTCAGGCGGCGGCCAGGCCAGGGCGGTACCGGCCGTTGTCAGTGCCGGCCTGTAGCGTCGGGACCGTCGACGTGACGGCACGCGAAGGGGAGGGACACGATGACGGTCAGCGGGCGGCGCGAACGGCGCGCCTACATCGGCTCGTTCACCAGCGCGGGGGGCCCGGGGATCACCGTGGCGCGGGTGGACGGCGAGACGGGCGCGCTGACCCCCGTCCACTCCACCGCCGTCGCGGCGGACCCCTCGTTCCTGGCCCTCTCGGCCGACGGAAGCGTGCTGTACGCGGTCGGGGAGACGGAACCGGGCACGGCCACGGCGTTCTCGCTCGCCGACCCGGACCGGCCGGAGCCGCTCGGCCCGGCCGTGCCCGTCGAGGGCGACGCGCCCACCCATCTCGCGCTCGTCGAGTCCTGGCTGTTCACCGCCAACTACCGCTCCGGAAGCGTCAGCGCCCTGCCCGTCGCCGGGGACGGCACCCTCGGCAAGCCCCCGGTGGTGCTGCGGCACCGGGGCAGCGGTCCGGTGGCCGCGCGGCAGGCCGGCCCGCACGCCCACGCCGTGGCGCCCGACCCCACGGGCCGCTGGCTGCTCGCCGCGGACCTCGGCACCGACTCCGTGTACGTCTCCGCGCTCGACCCCGGCACGGGCGAGCCGGTGCCCCACGGCGAGACGCGCCTCCGGCCGGGCAGCGGTCCCCGGATGCTCGTCTTCCACCCGGACGGCCGCCGGGTGTACGTCCTCAACGAGCTCGACGCGACCGTGACCGTCTGTCGCTGGGACGCCGGCCCGGGCGAGCTGGAGCCGCTGGAGACGACGCCCGTCGTGACCGCCGGGGCGGCCGATCCCACCTACCCCTCGACGCCCGTGCTCTCCCCGGACGGCCGGTTCCTGTGGGCGGCCAACCGCGGCGACGACACCCTCGCCACCCTCGCCCTCGGCCCCTCCGGGGACGCGCCCCGGCTGCGCTCCACCGTGAGCTGCGGCGGGCACTGGCCGCGCCACCTCGCCGCGCATCCGGACGGGGGGCTGCTGTACGCGGCGAACGAGCGGTCGGGCGACGTCACCTGGTTCACGGTCGATCCCGGCACGGGCATACCCGTCCGGGCCGGGTCGGTCGAGGCACCGGCCGCCTCATGCGTGGTCTTCCGCTGAGCCCTGCCGTGATGCGGGGGCCGCGCGGGCGGGGCGCCCGGACGTGAAAACGCGGGAAGGGCCTCGTCAAGAGGCCCTTCCCGGCGGTCACGCGGTGGTGCGGTCGTGCGATGTCCGGCGGCGCTCAGCGCATCGGCGCGGGCTGCGCGACGATGCCCAGCAGCTCCGTGTACTTGGCGAGGACGAGCTTGCCGACCGCCGGGTAGGCGCCCAGCGGCTCCGCCGCCGCGCAGCCCGCCTCCTTCGCGGCCATGGACGGCAGCGCCTCGTCGGCCTCCGGGCCGATCAGGCACGGCGCGAGGGCGAGGTTGCGCGAGCCGGAGGAGCGGAGCTCGTCGGCGGCGCGGGCGACGGCGCCCTCCTCGTCCAGGCCCGCGGCCAGCACCGGCACGGCCAGGCGCGCCGACAGCAGCATGCCGGTGATGCCAGCCGCCTGCACCGCCTCGGGACCGCCGACCGTGGCCAGGACGATCCCGTCGGCCGCGGTTGCGACGGTGAACAGCCGGGCGCGGTCGGCGCGGGCCAGGCCCGCCTCCGAGAGGCGCACGTGCAGGGCCTCGGCGAGCAGCGGGTGCGGGCCGAGCGTGTCCGTCAGCTCGAAGGCCGAGCCGCTGCTCACGACCGACTGGCGTATGCGGCGCAGCACGGCCGTGTCGGGGCCCGCCAGCAGCGGCACCACGACGGCGGCGGGCCCGCGGGCCCAGGCGGCGGCCTCCTCGTCCGAGGCGGCCTGCGCTTCGCTCGTGCGAGCGGTGTGCTGGGCGGCGGCGTAGCCCAGGACGGAGTCCAGGGCGGGGTACCCGCCGGCGTCGCCCTCGGTGTCCACGTAGCCGATGCGCGCGTCGAGACCGGGCAGCTCGGAACGGGCGATGCTCAGGGTCTCCTCGGCCAGCCGGCGCGCGGCCGGGCCGGGGGCGCCGGGCACCGCGAGCACGAGTGGGGGCGCGGCCGTCGGCGCGGTCACGGGCTCCGGCCTCCGGTGGCGTCCGGACTGGCGGGGTCGTGGCATTCGTACAGGCAGGCCGGACGTGGGCCCTGTGGGGGAGCTCATGGCGCCGCATGTTATCCGGTCGGGAACGGGCCTGTTTGGGTGGGGGGCGTTTGTACCGCCTCTGTCCTGATTTATTCGGTGGCTGATCCGATCACCCGAAGGTGTGTCCGGGTGACGCGGCCGACGGCGCGCCGGACGCGACGTCCAGCAGCGATCCGTCCACGGGCAGCAGCAGACGGCCCGTCACCAGGGCGGCGGCGATACGGGACGCGCCGTCCAGGGGCGTCCCCGCCGCGGTCACCTGACGGACAGCCGGAAGTTGCTTTCGCAACTCCTGACGGAGTGGCAGCAGCAGCGGGGGGCCGATTCCCGCCAGCCCTCCGGTGAGCGCCATGACGGGGGCGCGCGGCCCTGGCCCATCCGCCCGTCCGCCCCGGCCGTCCGGGCCGTGGGAGGCACCCGCCCCGACCGTCCCGGCGCCCCCGGCGTCCCCGCCATCCGTCCGCCCGTCCCCGCCCGCCGGAGGGCAGGCCGCGGCGGCGGCCTCGGCGATGTGCCGGGCCGCCGTCCGCAGGATCTCCGCCGCCACCGGGCACACCGCCGCGCACCGGCCGACCTCCGGCGCGAAGGAGGCCAGCACGGCCGCCCGGTCCGGCCGCGGATAGAGCACCCCCGGCAGGTCCGGCGCCGGACCGAACACGGCCTCCAGCCGGCCGAGCAGCGGCGCCGAACCGCCGGCCCGCCCGTCGTACGCCCGGAGCGCCGCCTCCAGCCCGGCCCGGCCGATCCAGGCGCCGCCCCCGCAGTCGCCGAGCAGGTGGCCCCAGCCGTCCGAGCGCCGCCAGCCGCCGTCCGGGGTGAGCCCGGTGCCGAGCGCGACCAGCCCCGTCCCGGCGGCCACGACCACGCCCGGACGCTGGCCGAGGGCCCCGGCGTATGCCGTCACGGAATCGGAGGCCAGCGCGAGCCGCCGTACGCCGAGTTCGGCGCGGAGCGCGCCCGGCAGTACGGCCCGCAGGCCGGTGCCGAGCGTCACCATGCCCGCCGCGCCCACGCAGCAGGCCGCGAAGCGCTCGGCCCCGGCCCGGCACAGCAACTCCCGGGCGGCCGGCAGGATCCGGTCGAGCAGGACCCGCGCGTCGATCCCCCGGTCGCCGACGGGCACCGGCTCCGGGGAGGACCAGGTGAGCGCCGGCCCGTCGCCGTACGTGGGGGAGACGGCGATCCGGACGCCCGAGCCCCCGGAGTCGACCGCCAGCACGGGTGCGGGGCCCCGCATCGGGCGCCGACGCGACGTCAGTTCCATGGCGCCGCACGGACGACCGTGTGAACCGTCATGGCCGGCACCCTACTCCCGGCAGCGCCCCCGGTCAGGGCAGTCGCCAGTCCACCGGCGCCGAACCCTGCCCGGCCGGCAGGTCGTTGGCCCTGCTGAAGGGCCGCGAACCGAAGAAGCCCCGGTCCGCCGACATGGGCGACGGGTGCGCCGACTCCACGCACGGCACGCCGACCAGCAGCGGGCGCAGATCGCGCGCGTCCCGCCCCCAGAGGATCGCCACCAGGGGCCGGCCGCGGGCGACCGGCGCGCGGATCGCCTGCTCCGTGACCTCCTCCCAGCCCTTGCCCCGGTGGGCGGCGGGCTTGCGCGGCGCGGTCGTCAGGGCCCTGTTGATCAGCAGGACGCCCTGCCGCGTCCACGGCGTGAGGTCGCCGTTGGACGGCCTGGGCAGCCCGAGGCCCTGGTGGAGCTCGCGGTATATGTTCTCCAGGCTTCCGGGCAGCGGGCGCACCTCGGGCGCCACGGAGAAACTGAGGCCCACGGCGTGGCCGATGGGTTGGGGAAGTGGTTTCTCTGGCGAGAGGCCTGACCTGCGGTGATGACGGAAGCCGAATGGCTTGATCACTGGAAGCAACGTGCGCCCGTGCTTCCGGACGAGAGCTTGCGTGACCTCATGGATCGACTTCAGGATGAGGAGGAGTGAGGGTACGGTCGGCCCCGCGCCTCGTCTGGCCGGCCTGGCGTGACTCCGTTGCCTACTGGTCAGGTGAGCCGGCTGGTGGCAGAGCCCCGTGGTGCGACGATTGGAGAGTCCCCTCTTCGCGCCAGTAGAGTAACGCGTTGTGGCAGCACGACCGTTGAGTGAACTTGTTGAGCCCGGGTGGGCAGAGGCGCTGGCTCCTGTGGCCGGACGCGTCGCCGCGATGGGAGACTTCCTGCGCGCGGAGATCGCTGCCGGGCGCACATACCTTCCTGCCGGGAAGCATGTTCTGCGCGCTTTCCAGCAGCCCTTCGAGGACGTGCGTGTCCTTATTGTGGGCCAGGACCCCTATCCGACTCCCGGGATGGCTATCGGGCACAGTTTCGCGGTGGCGCCTGACGTGCGCCGACTGCCCGGCAGTCTGGAGAACATCTACCGTGAACTGACCACCGATCTGGGGTTGCCCAGGCCGTCCAACGGCGACCTGACGCCGTGGACGCGGCAGGGCGTCTTGCTGCTCAACCGAGCTCTGACCACCGCACCAGGCAAGCCCGCCGCTCACCGGGGGAAGGGCTGGGAAGAAGTCACCGAGCAGGCCATCCGGGCGCTGGTGGCACGAGGCAAGCCGCTGGTGGCGATCCTCTGGGGGCGGGATGCCCGTAACCTGCGGCCGCTGCTCGGTGATTTTCCGGCGGTCGAGTCGGCGCATCCCTCACCGATGTCGGCGGACCGAGGCTTCTTCGGGTCGCGCCCGTTCAGCCGGGCCAACGAGTTGTTGACGAGGCAGGGTGCACAGCTGGTGGACTGGCGCCTACCGTAGCGCGTGACCCTCGCCGCAGCGAAGTCAACTATCAGCCGCTTCTTTGTCTGCTGGTGGTACGGGGTAGGCGTGTGCCTGACCAGCGAGAAGTGTGGTCTGCCGCGTCATTGTCGGGGCAGTGGACCGCGTACGGTCCGGAACAAGCCGCGCCTCGACCGCTAGGAAGTGTTTGAGATGTGCTCGTAGAGGCTGATGGGGTGTGGCTCGCCGCCCGCCCCACGCGGGCGGTCATCGGGTGTGGCGGTTACCGTTCCCTCGTGGCAGAGGAACCAATAACCATCAAGTTCACGCGCGATCAGGCTCTTGTGCTGTCGGACTGGCTCTATCGGGCGATGCACCAGTCCGACGTACTGGATGACCTGTTGAAGACGGACCGTGCAGTCTGGTCCCCGATCTCCACGATCTCCGGGGCTCTGGAAACGACGCTCGCTGAGATCTTCATGCCGGACTACGACGAGCGCCTCAAGACGGCGCGTCAGCGTCTGATGGTCGAGATGTACGGCTCGGATGAGGAAGCAGAGACAGCGTCCTGACACGGGATTGAGGCGTCGATCAAGCTCGTGGAACGATCTTGGTGTGACGCGTGGTGACCTAACGGACGAGCAGTGGGAACGGCTGGAGCCGCTGCTGCCGCCGATACCGAAGATGGGGCGGCCGCCGAGGAGCCGGCGACAGGTCTTCGACGGGATCTGGTGGCGGGCAAGGACCGGCTCGCCATGGCGGGACGTCCCCGAGCGGTACGGGCCGTGGGAAACCGCCTCGTCCCCTTCGCGGGGGCGGGGGTTCACCCGGCCGCGCCGGTCGAGTGGCGGCTGACGGCGGGACGAGTGGGGCCGTCGCGGGTGGCGCGATCCTGCGCCGGGCCACCTTGCCGGTCAGGCGACAGGCCCGCAGCCCGAAGAAGCGCGCAGGTCGTGGCACCGACGTGGTGACGCAACCGAGCCGGGCGGGCGGCGCGGGGCCGAGGCGCGGGCTCGGCGGGCGGCGCTCTCCAACGCTACTAGCGTCAGGAAAGTGGTTTCCTGGAGGAAAGCGCGGCTTCGGGCGGTGTGACACTGCACGAGGCCGACCCGCCACCGCACAGGCCCGCCCACCCGCGTCTGCCGCCGGCCGGCCCTGGGCGCCACCCGCCCTGGGATGCACCCGGGCCCCCGGCCGCCCGGACCCCCGACCCTGACCTTTTTCGGAGTCGCTCTCATGCCGCCTCGCCACACCCCTGCTCCCGACGATCAGCTGAGCGAGGCGGTGGTCGCCTGCCCCGTCAGCCCGGTCGGTGACATCATCTTCAGCCGCTGGACCACCCCGATCCTGTGGACCCTCGGCCACCACGGCACCCTGCGTTTCAACGCCCTGCAACGCCTGATCCCCGAGATCACCCCGAAGATCCTCACCAGCCGCCTACGGCAGCTCGAACGCGACGGCCTGATCACCCGCACCTACCACCCCGACATCCCCCCGCGCGTCGAGTACAGCCTCAGCGGCCTCGGACGCACCCTCACCCCCGTCTTCCAGACCCTCACCGCCTGGGGCGAGGCCCACCTCGAACACGTGGAAGACGCCCGCCGCGCGTACGACGCCGCACGCGCCGAGGAAGAAGTCTGGGCCGAAGGCTGACCCGGCCCGGGGGCGTCTCAGACCTCCGGGCGCGTCCGCCACGGGCGTCGAAGAGGTCCGGAGGAGGCCGGAAGCTTCTTCCCTGCTTTGACCTGCCGTTTTCCCTCCGCGCTCCCCGCTTTCGTCAGGGAAACCACTATCCGCGGGCTACTAGCGTGGAGTCACCGGCCCTGCCATGGGAGCCCGCCTGTGCCTGCCTGCCGTGGGCCCGGGCCACGAGCCCGCTGCCAGGGCACTGGGTCGTCTGTTCCCTCTCCCTCCTCCCTCAAGGAGCCCGACCATGCCCTGCCACCCCTTCCCCCGCGCACCGGCGAGCGCCCGCGCACCGGATCGTTCATCCCGCACCTCCAGCTTTCCCAGGTGAGCCCGCCGAGCGTCCGGCAGGCACTGCAGAGCTGGATGGCCGCCACACTCACCGGCACCCGTCCGGGACGCTCGGGCATCTCCGTGCCCGACAGCTGGGCACTGCACCTGACCGACCCCGCCCGCCCGGGCGCGGTGCTGATGCCACCCGACGGCGCGGAATTCGCCCACCTGCACGCCGACGGCAGCCTTCACCTGTCCCTGGACGCAGCCGACCAAGAAGCGGTGCTGGAGGCCGGCTGGGGCGAGCGCCACCCGCTCTATCACCCCCAGCGCGCCAACGCGATCATGCTCTACGCACCCCGCGACGAGGCAGAGCTCGCCGTCGCCCGGCAGGCCGTCGCCGCGTCCTACGCCTACGCCACCGGCCGCACCCCGCAGCCGAACCCGCTCCCGACTGCGCCCTAAAGCGCGCGAACCCTCTCCGGCCAGCACACACTGTGCGTGTCCGGTCTCACCGCGTACGAAAGAGGTCCTCGGCCATGACCATCAACCTCGTCACCCAGAACGACGGCGACCTCCTCGACATGGGATCCACCCGGGTACGGATCCTGGAGGACGGCTCCCGCACCAACAAGCGTCTCGGCATCGCCGAACTCTGGCTCGCGCCCGGCTTCTCCGGCCCGCCCCAGCACCTGCACCGCAAGCACGAGGAGACCTTCTTCGTCCTCTCCGGCACCGTCGACTTCACCTCCGGCCGCGATACCCACCGCGTCGGTCCCGGACAACTGGTCACCGCTCCCATCGGCACCCCGCACACCTTCAACAACCCCGACACCGACCAGGACGCCACCATCCTCTTCACCTCCACCCCCGACCTGTACATCGAGTACTTCCGCGACCTGCAACGCCTCAAGCCCGGCCCCGAGGGCCTCAATCCGGCCGACATCGCCGAAGTGATGAAGAAGTACGCCACCGAAACCTGGCAGCCCTGAAGTACGGCGCCCGCGCCCGCGCGCCGTCCCGGCCCAACGAGGTGGGAGCCGGGAGCGGTTGCTTTGTCGGGCGTGAGGCGTTGCCCGAAGGCGAGGTGCCGGGCCGATGCGACTGGCCCGCGATCCCGCGCTGGGGCCCGGCGGTAGGGGAACGGTCCCTGTGAGTGCGTCCCGCGAGGTTGCGTTCAGGTCACCAAAGGGGGCGGCTCCCTGCGGTGCGGCAGGGCGGCTTGCCCTGTTCAGCGGGCCGGGGCGCGTCGTGAACGGGGGTTACCAGATGACGATGGCGAAGCCGTTGCCGCCCCGGCTGGCCTTGCCTCCATCATCGCCGTCCGCTCCGCGCCGTCCCGACGACTGGTCGGTCCCCCCGGCACCAGGGTTTCCTGTGAGCACAGTGGCTGCTCGCCGCCTCCCAAGCGCGCCAGAAGGCTGAAGGCACAGATCAGTTCGAAGAAGGCGCCTGCTGTTCCATACCATCGAAAAGACGGCTGACCGCAGTGATCCGACCCGGGATCAGCACGTCATGACCCGGTCCTCACGCACTCCCCAGCGACAACGGCACGGTGCATGTCGCCCTTGCGTCGGAGGGCCGGAGGGGCGTCTTACGCCGGGTGGTGAGGGCTCGAAGCCCGCCCGCCGAGCTCCTTGGAACCGGTAGTGCCGGGACCACCCTGCTGAACCTCCCCGGGCCCCTCCACCCAACTGGCGCCGCAGCCGACGCCGCCGTTCTGCCCATAGCATTCGCTTCGGTAGGCAGAATCCGCCCCCCAGCCGCCGCGGCCTGCTTGGGCTCCTGTGCCTCCATGGCCGGCGTCGCCTGGATGTGCTCCGCGGGTCCGGTCGTCGGCTGCGCCGGAGGGAATCGCTGTCGACTGACATCCGGTGATCCCGCTCCGCAGACCGCCCGGACGTCATCCCAAACAGGCGCCCGAGGTATCGGAGGAGTGAATTCGGCGGTCTCCTGCAACCATCGGACGGTCTCGATGGTCCGCACACACTCGTCGGAGTGAGGCCGGTCCATCGAACGTGCGCGGAGCTGCAGGTCGTCGACGGCGATGAGTCGGAGGCCGTGCTGGCGGTGGAAGCGGCGGCAGTGGGCTTGCAGCTCGGTGAAGTGGCCGTAGGGATGGTCTTGCAGGTGCAGGGGTGCGCCGGCGACGTCGGGGAGGCGTTTGGCCAGGCGCTGCCATGCGTCTTCGGGCATGCGGCCGGAGCGTAGGTGGTGCAGGGCGACGCGGGCCTCGGCGCTCAACAGGCGCAGGGCGATGTCGGTCCGGCGGGATTCCAGCGTGAACAGGGCCTCGGGGCACCAGGACACGCGGTGCTGTCAGCCGTGCTACGGGCCTCGACGCGTATCGTCTCGCCGCTCGTATCGACCGACGTGGCCAACACGTCGGCGAGCGACTTGAACAGCATCTCCGGCAAGCAGGGCGGCACCTCGTTCACGGCCACGTACCTGCACCGTGAAGGGCATCAAGTCCCACTGTTTTCGGGGAACGTCACGTTCGACTCGCCGAGGCTCTGACATCACGGTCAGTGAGCACCTTTCATCCCGGCCCTTGAGGATGAAAGGGCTGATCAGAGGGATGGGTGACGTGGCAGGGCCCCTCGTCGTTGGCGTGGTGATTCCA
>NZ_JBIRQH010000011.1:0-252118 GCF_044333095.1 Streptomyces sp. NPDC021100 | reverse complement strand
TGCCCCGGTCCCGCCCTTTCACCGTTTCTTGCGGGGGCGAGCCCCCGCACCCCCGAAGCGCCCTGCGGGCGCTGTCCTCAAACGCCGGACGGGCTGGATATCAGCCCGTCCGGCGTTTGAGGACGAGCGGCGAAGCCGCGAAAAGCGGGGTCTGGGGCGCAGCCCCAGGAAACGGCGAAGGGGCGGGACCGGGGCACCCTCACCCCCGCGCGATCTCCGCGACCCTCGCCCCCGTCAGCTCCACCAGAACCCCCGGCTCCAGCTCCACTTCCAGCCCCCGGCGGCCCGCCGACACGTGGATCGTGGGATGAGCGAGAGCCGACGCGTCCACCGCCGTAGGCAGCCGCTTCCGCTGCCCCAGCGGCGAGATGCCGCCCCGCACGTACCCCGTGGTCCGCTCCGCCGCCGCCGGATCCGCCATCGCGGCCCGCTTGCCGCCCACCGCCGCCGCCAGGGCTTTCAGATCCAGGGAGCCGCTGACGGGGACGACGGCCACCGTCAGGGTGCCGTCGACCTCGGCGACCAGCGTCTTGAAGACGCGGCCGGGCGCCACGCCCAGGGCGTCGGCGGCCTCCTCGCCGTAGGAGGCGGACGCCGGGTCGTGGGTGTAGGCGTGCAGGGTGAAGGGGACGCCCGCCTTCTCCAGGGCGACTATGGCGGGGGTGCCGCCCGACTTTCCCGCGGCCTTCTTCGCCACAGCCCGTCGCCTCCGCTCAGTTGGGACTCGTCGGCCGCCGGGTGAAGTCCACCGCGGGCAGCGAGGGGAGCTTACCGATCAAGGCGGTCTCGGTGCGCAGCAGTCTCAGTTCGTCCGCCAGGCGGGACGCGGTGTCGGGGGCCTGGAGGAGCCGCTGCTTGGCCGGGACGTCGAGCATGGCGGCCGAGGCGACCAGGTACGAGAGCACGGACGGCTCTTCGGGGATGTCCTGCCGGCCGGCCAGGGTGCGTTCGCTGGCCCCCGCCAGCCGCTTCTGGTAGGCGCGGAACGCCCGCAGCACTCCGGAGGCGAGGGCGCCGGCCCCCTCGCCGGGACGTTCCTCCAGCTCCTCCGTCTCGCCGGTGAGGAACGGACCGGAGGCGTCGACCGACAGCAGCCGGAACCGGGTCGTCCCGGTGGCCAGGACCTCGTACGTGCCGTCCGGCCGCTCCCGCAGGGTCGCGGCCTCGGCCACGCAGCCGACGGCGTGGAACGCGGCGAGCGGGTCCGGGCCGAAGCCCGTCGCCGGGCCCGGTTCCGGCCGGGTCCCGTCCGGCAGGCCGGGGGCGCTGTGGGCCACCTCGAAGCCGTCGCGGATGGCCACGACACCGAACCGGCGCGGGGCGTCGTCGGGCAGTTCCGCGAGGTGGCGCATCATCGCGCGGTACCGCTGCTCGAAGACGTTCAGAGGCAGCACGAGGCCCGGGAACAGCACCGAGTTGAGGGGGAAGATCGGCAGGCGCGCGGTGGTCACAGCCGGTAAGCCTAGGCCCTGCGGGGGCGGGAGCGCTCCCTCCTGCCCCGCCCCCGGCCTCCGTCACTGCCGGCGCAGCAGCCGGGACGCGCCCGCCGCGACCGTCGTCGCCAGCACCCAGCCGATCAGCACCAGCGCCGTGGCCAGCCACTGCCCCGTCCCCTCGGTCTTCCACGCCTGGCCCTGCCCGAGGTCGACGACGGGCAGCAGCAGGTCCAGGGTGTAGAGCGCCGCGTTCCAGGTGGGCGACTCCTCGGGCTTGACCGGCGGCAGCGGGTGGCGGGCGAACCACAGGGTGCCCAGGGCCCACAGCACGGCCATCCAGAGCGCGGCCCGCCCGGGGCGGTAGCCGTAGGCGACCGTCCAGTCCTGGAGGTAGCCCCACGCCTTCCCGGCCAGGGGCAGCGTCTCGCGGCGGCGGCGCTGCTTGGCCAGCAGCACCGCCCGGGCGTCGGTGTCCTCGCCGCTGTCCCGCAGCGAGGCGGCCAGGCACTCGTAGGGCTCGGGCGCGTACTCGGGCGTCGCGGCGGACACCCACTCCAGCCGCCGCGGCAGCGGGAACGGGCCGTGCGGTATCAGCGTCTCGTACGAGAACCCGGCCATCACCAGCCCGCCCGGCCCCGGCCAGCTCTCCCACCGGTCGACGAGGTTGACCACCCGGGCGCCGGACAGCACCACCCGCCCGTGCTCCGGCCGCTGCCCGAGGAAGCGCAGCTCCGGCGTCTGGATGCGGCGCAGCGACACCTCCTGGCCGTCGGAGAGCGCCAGCCGCGCCCCGCTGAAGTCGAGCGCGTCGCCGAACCGCCCGTCGTCCAGCCGCATCCCGCCCTCGCAGCTGAAGTTGCGCAGCCGCGTCCCGTACGCCGGGCCGGTCGGGGAGATCCCGTACGGGGGAGTGGCGCCGGACACCGGGCCGTCCTCGGCGGCGGGCGTGAGGTAGACGGTGCGTTCGACGGTGAGCTGCGGGGCGTTGAGCGCCCGCCGCCCGAAGGGGTTGCTGAGAGTGGTGCCGCGCAGGCTGAGCGAGGCGCCTATCTTCGCGCCGCGCAGGCTCAGCTCCCCGTACGCCCTGGCGAGCTCGGCCTGGAGGTCCTGGCCGACGGTGAGGCCGTCGGCGGCGATGCACACCCCGCGCCGGTCGCGGCGGACCACGGCCTGGTTGAGCAGCAGGTCGGTGCCGACGCGGGCGTCGCTGAGCCGGATCCCGCGCCGGACGACGCAGCGCGGCAGGTGCAGGTCGCCCTCGGTGTGCAGCCGGGCGGCCTCCAGCCGGGGCAGGGTGCAGCCGACCAGCCGCAGGGTGGTGAACCGGCACTCGGGCAGCAGCACCTGCTGCTCGAAGCGGCAGTTCCGCAGCTCCACGTAAGGGACGACCGTGCCGCCGGAGAGGTCCAGCAGCCCGGTGATCTGCACCCCGTTGAGCTTGAGCGCCGGCACCCGGCCGGGTAACGCGGGCGGTCCGTCGAGCAGCAGCAGCGCGATCACCCGGGCCCGCACACTGCGCTCGGGGCCCCAGGTGTACGGGCCGTCGGGGTCGTTCCGCTCCGGGTGCGGGGTGCGCAGGTCGTGGGTGGTGCCGGAGCGGAACGCCCGCCACATGCCCTGTTCGGCGGGGGTGAGCTCCAGGCCGGGGGGCGGATCTCCGTCGGGCGACGCGGTCACGGTTCCCTCCCTCTCGCACGCTCGGGCGGCGCCCGGCGCCTGTCACCCCCGTGGCGCGGGCCCCGCGTACTGGCTCGATTCCCGGTGGGTGACCCCTTGAACACGCAGCGTGCGACGACTTTGACGGGCGCCCGTCAAGCTCCTCGGCCGGTGGGTGCCACGGAGTGAAGATCCATTCCCGGCCGGCGTATCACTGAGTGGTACGGAGAGCCGTGCGCCGGGACGGGTCTGAGACAATTGGCCATGTGATCTCCCGAATCGATCTGCGCGGCGGAGCCGTCACCGACGGCGTCATCGACCGCGACCTGCTGCCCCGAGCCGAACTCGACGTCGAGGCCGCCCTGGAGAAGGTGCGGCCCATCTGCGAGGACGTGCATCATCGCGGGACGGCGGCACTGATCGACTACGCGGAGAAGTTCGACGGCGTCACCATCGACCGGGTGCGCGTCGCGCCCGAGGCGATCGAGCGCGCCCTGGCGGAGCTGGACCCGGCGGTCCGCGCCGCGCTGGAGGAGTCCATCCGCCGCGCCCGCCTCGTCCACCGCGAGCAGCGCCGCACCGACAAGACCGTCACCGTCGTCCCCGGCGGCACGGTCACCGAGCGCTGGGTGCCCGTCGAGCGCGTCGGCCTGTACGTGCCGGGCGGCAACGCCGTCTACCCGTCGTCCGTCGTGATGAACGTCGTGCCCGCGCAGGAGGCCGGTGTCGCCTCGCTCGCCGTCTCGTCGCCGCCGCAGAAGGACTTCGGCGGCCTCCCGCACCCGACCATCCTCGCCGCCTGCGCCCTGCTCGGCGTCGACGAGGTGTACGCGGCCGGCGGCGCCCAGGCCATCGCCATGTTCGCTTACGGCACCGACGAGTGCCGGCCCGCCCAGCTCGTCACCGGTCCCGGCAACATCTGGGTCGCCGCCGCCAAGCGGCTGCTCAAGGGCCGTATCGGCATCGACGCCGAGGCCGGCCCGACCGAGATCGCGATCCTCGCCGACGACACCGCCGACCCGGCGCACGTCGCCGCCGACCTGATCAGCCAGGCCGAGCACGACACGCTGGCCGCCGCCGTCCTCGTCACGCCCTCCGAGGCGCTCGCCGAGGCCGTCGAGGCCGAGCTGAAGACCCAGGTCGCGGCCACCAAGCACGCCGAGCGCATCACCGAGGCGCTGGCCGGGCGGCAGTCCGGCATCGTCCTCGTCGACGACCTCGGCCAGGGCCTCGCCGTCGTCGACGCCTACGCCGCCGAGCACCTGGAGATCCAGACCGCCGACGCCTCCGCCGTCGCCGCCCGGGTCCGCAACGCCGGCGCGGTTTTCGTCGGCCCGTACGCGCCCGTCTCCCTCGGCGATTACTGCGCCGGCTCCAACCACGTCCTGCCCACCGGCGGCTGCGCCTGCCACTCCTCCGGGCTGTCCGTGCAGTCCTTCCTGCGCGGCATCCACGTCGTCGACTACAGCCGCGACGCGCTCGCCGACGTCACCCACCACGTGGTGACGCTCGCCGAGGCGGAGGACCTGCCGGCGCACGGCGCGGCGCTCAAGGCGAGGTTCGGATGGAAGGTTCCCGGTAAGAGCGCGTGACCCGCATCGACGACCTCCCCCTCCGGGACGAACTGCGCGGCAAGACCCCGTACGGCGCGCCGCAGCTCGACGTCCCCGTCCGGCTGAACACCAACGAGAACCCCTACCCGCTGCCCGAGGCCCTGGTCGCCCGGATCGCCGAGCGCGTCGCCGAGGCCGCCCGGGACCTCAACCGCTACCCCGACCGGGACGCGGTCGAGCTGCGCACCCGGCTCGCGGCGTACCTCACCCGCACCGGCGGGCACGAGGTCGCGTGCGGGAACGTGTGGGCGGCCAACGGCTCCAACGAGGTCCTCCAGCAGCTGCTGCAGACCTTCGGCGGGCCCGGCCGCACGGCGATGGGCTTCGAGCCCTCGTACTCGATGCACGCCCTGATCTCGCGCGGCACCGGCACCGGCTGGCTCGCCGGGCCGCGCCGGGACGACTTCACCATCGACGTGGACGCGGCGGTCGCGGCCATCGCCGAGCACCGCCCCGACGTCGTCTTCGTCTGCTCGCCCAACAACCCCACCGGCACCGCCGTCGACGCGGAGACCGTGCTGCGGCTGTACGACGCGGCGCAGGCGGCCAAGCCGTCGATGGTCGTCGTCGACGAGGCGTACGGCGAGTTCAGCCACCACCCGTCGCTGCTGCCGCTGATCGAGGGCCGGCCGCACCTCGTCGTCTCGCGGACGATGTCCAAGGCGTTCGGCGCGGCCGGGCTGCGGCTGGGCTACCTCGCCGCCGACCCGGCGGTGGTGGACGCCGTGCAGCTCGTCCGGCTGCCGTACCACCTCTCGTCCGTCACCCAGGCGACCGCCCTCGCGGCGCTGGAGCACACCGACACGCTGCTCGGCTACGTCGAGCGGCTCAAGTCCGAGCGGGACCGCCTGGTCACCGAGCTGCGGGCGATGGGCTGCGAGGTCACCGCGTCCGACGCGAACTTCGTCCAGTTCGGGGTGTTCGAGGACGCCCACGCCGCCTGGCAGGCCATTCTCGACCGGGGCGTCCTGGTCCGGGACAACGGCGTGCCCGGCCGGCTGCGGGTCACCGCAGGCACCCCCGAGGAGAACGACGCGTTCCTGGACGCGGTGCGCGCCGTCATGAAGGAGAACCGATGAACCACCGCGTGGGTCGCGTCGAGCGGACCACCAAGGAGACGTCCGTCCTGGTCGAGATAGACCTCGACGGGACCGGGCAGGTCGACGTGTCGACGGGCGTCGGCTTCTACGACCACATGCTCGACCAGCTCGGCCGGCACGGGCTGTTCGACCTCACCGTCAAGACCGACGGCGACCTGCACATCGACACCCACCACACCATCGAGGACACCGCCCTCGCGCTGGGCGCCGCCTTCCGGCAGGCGCTCGGCGACAAGGTGGGCATCTACCGCTTCGGCAACTGCACGGTCCCACTGGACGAGTCGCTGGCCCAGGTGACCGTCGACCTCTCCGGCCGGCCGTACCTGGTGCACACCGAGCCCGAGAGCATCGCGCCGATGATCGGCACCTACGACACGACGATGACCCGGCACATACTGGAGTCCTTCGTCGCCCAGGCGCAGATCGCGCTGCACGTCCACGTGCCGTACGGGCGCAACGCGCACCACATCGTCGAGTGCCAGTTCAAGGCGCTGGCGCGGGCGCTGCGGTACGCGTGCGAGCGCGACCCGCGGGCCGCCGGAATCCTCCCGTCCACGAAGGGTGCGCTGTGAACGGCCTCTCCACCGCCCTGATCCTCGTGGGCCTGTTCCTGGTCGGCGGGATCATCTCCTTCGCCAAGCAGGGGATGCCCAAGGGCGTCATCGTGCTGCTCGGCATCGGGGCCGCGATGGCCCTGACCGCCGGTGTGATGCGGATCGAAAGCCTGTGGTCATGAGCAAGAAGGTTGTTGTCTTCGACTACGGATTCGGCAACGTCCGGTCCGCCGAGCGGGCCCTCGCCCACGTCGGCGCCGATGTCGAGATCACCCGCGACTTCGACCGGGCCATGAACGCCGACGGCCTCCTCGTCCCCGGCGTCGGCGCGTTCGCCGCCTGTATGAGCGGGCTGCGCGCGGCCCGCGGCGACTGGATCGTCGACCGGCGGCTGTCCGGCGGCCGGCCCGTGATGGGCATCTGCGTCGGCATGCAGGTCCTCTTCGCCCGGGGCGTCGAACACGGCGTCGAGACCGACGGCCTGGACGAGTGGCCCGGCACGGTCGAGCCGCTCAAGGCCCCGGTCGTCCCGCACATGGGGTGGAACACCGTCGCCCCCGCCGAGGGCTCCGCCCTCTTCGCCGGGCTCGACGCGGACACCCGCTACTACTTCGTGCACTCCTACGCCGTCCGCGACTGGAGCCTCGAGGTCACCAGCGAGGCCATCAAGCCGCCCCTGGTGACCTGGGCCGAGCACGGCGAGCCGTTCGTGGCGGCCGTCGAGAACGGGCCCCTGTGGGCCACCCAGTTCCACCCCGAGAAGTCCGGCGACGCCGGATCCCAGCTGCTGACCAACTGGATCGAGACCCTCTGATGCCCAAGCTCGAACTCCTCCCCGCCGTCGACGTCCGCGACGGCCAGGCCGTACGGCTCGTCCATGGCGAGTCGGGCTCCGAGACCTCGTACGGTGATCCGCTGGCCGCCGCCCGCGCCTGGCAGCAGGCCGGCGCCGAGTGGCTGCACCTCGTCGACCTGGACGCCGCCTTCGGCACCGGCGACAACCGGGAGCGGATCGCCGAGGTCGTCCGGGCCATGGACATCAAGGTCGAACTGTCCGGCGGCATCCGCGACGACGCCTCGCTGGCCGCCGCCCTCGCCACCGGCTGCACCCGCGTCAACCTGGGCACGGCCGCCCTGGAGACCCCCGAGTGGGTCGCCAAGGTGATCGCCGAGCACGGCGACAGGATCGCCGTCGGCCTCGACGTGCGCGGCACCACCCTGCGCGGCCGCGGCTGGACCCGCGACGGCGGCGACCTCTACGAGACGCTCGCCCGCCTCGACTCCGAGGGCTGCGCCCGCTACGTCGTCACCGACATCGCCAAGGACGGCACCCTCCAGGGCCCCAACCTGGAGCTGCTGAAGAACGTCTGCGCGGCCACCGACAAGCCGGTCGTCGCCTCCGGCGGCGTCTCCTCCCTTGACGACCTGCGGGCGATCGCCAGTCTGGTACCGGAGGGTGTCGAAGGCGCGATCGTGGGCAAGGCCCTCTACGCGAAGGCGTTCACCTTGGAAGAGGCCCTGGAGGCAGTGTCCGTATGAGTGAGACCCCGGCCCCGCAGCGCGTACAGACAGACAGTCCCTGGGAAGCGACGATCGGCTTCGCGCGCGCCGTGGCGGCCGGGGACCGGGTGCACGTCGCCGGGACCATGCCGCTCGTCGACGGCGTCCTCCAGGGCGAGGGCGACCCCTACGAGCAGGCCCGGGCCGCCTTCTCCAACGCGCTCTCCGCGCTGGAGGAGTTCGGCCTCGGCCCCGAGTCCGTCGTCCGCACCCGGATGTACCTGACCCACGCGCGGGACGTGGACGCGGTCGGCCGCGCCCACAAGGAGCTCTTCGACGGGATCCGGCCCGCCGCGACCATGGTCGTCGTGTCCGGCTTCGTCGACTCGCGCGTCCTGGTCGAAGTAGAAGTCGAAGCATTCAGAGGAGCATCGGCGTGACCCTCGCGGTCCGAGTCATCCCCTGCCTGGACGTGGACAACGGCCGCGTCGTCAAGGGGGTCAACTTCCAGAACCTGCGCGACGCGGGCGACCCCGTCGAGATGGCCCGCGTCTACGGGCGGGAAGGCGCCGACGAGCTCACCTTCCTCGACATCACGGCCTCTTCCGGTAATCGTGAGACCACTTATGACGTGGTGCGGCGGACCGCCGAGCAGGTGTTCATCCCGCTGACGGTGGGCGGTGGCGTGCGGACCGCCGACGACGTCGACAAGCTGCTGCGGGCGGGGGCGGACAAGGTGGGTGTGAACACCGCCGCCATCGAGCGGCCGGACCTCGTACGGGAGATCGCCGAGCGGTTCGGGCGGCAGGTGCTGGTGTTGTCCGTCGACGCGCGGCGGACTCCGTCCGGGTCCTTCGAGGTCACCACCCATGGTGGGCGGCGGGGGACCGGGCTCGACGCGGTCGAGTGGGCCCATCGGGCGGCGGAGCTGGGGGCGGGGGAGATCCTGCTCAACTCGATGGACGCGGATGGGACGAAGGACGGGTACGACACGGAGATGATCGCCGCTGTGCGGCGGCATGTGTCGGTGCCTGTGATTGCCAGTGGCGGGGCGGGGAAGCTTGCCGATTTCGCGCCGGCGGTCGCGGCGGGGGCGGACGCGGTGCTCGCGGCTTCCGTTTTTCACTTCGGTGATCTGCGGATTGGGGAGGTCAAGGGGGCGTTGCGGGATGCGGGGCATCCTGTGCGGTGAGGTTTGCCCCGGTCCCGCCCTTTCACCGTTTCTTGCGGGGGAGGGCCGCCGCACCCCCCGAAGCGCGCTGCGCGCGCTGTCCTCAAACGCCGGACGGGCTGGATCGTGCCTGAGCGGGCACTATCAGCCCGTGCGGCGTTTGAGCACGAGCGGCGGAGCCGCGACAAGGGGGTCTGGGGCGCAGCCCCAGGAAACGGCGAAAGGGAGGGTCCGGGGCGCCCTCACAACCCCAGACGCGCAGCCAGCAGCTTCGCCTTCGCGACCTCGTCGCCCTCCAGTTCCACCCGCGCCGCGGCCTGCCGCCCGAAGGCGAACAGCGTCAGCTCACCGGGTTCACCGGTGACGGTGACGACGGGAACGCCCCGGTTCCCCACGGCCGTACGGCCGTCGGGCCGGCGGAGGACGACGCCGACAGGAGCCTTGCGGCCCAGGACCCGGGCCATCTTCTCCAGGCGGGCCCAGAGCGCGTCGGCGAAGACGGGATCGAGCTCGCGCGGCGTCCAGTCGGACTGGGCGCGGCGGACGTCCTCGGTGTGGACGTAGAACTCGACGGTGTTGGCCGCCTCGTCGATCTGCTTGAGGGCGAACGGCGAGGTGCGCGGCGGCCCGGTCCGGATGAGCTGGATCAGTTCCTCGTAGGGCTTGGCGGCGAACTCCGCCTGGACCCGTTCCAGGCGGGCGGCCAGCGGTTTGAACAGGACGCCCGCCGCGGCGTCGGAGCGGCGTTCGCGCACCACGACGTGGGCCGCGAGATCGCGGGCGCTCCACCCCTGGCAGAGCGTCGGGGCGTTCGGGCCCGCGGTCTCCAACAGATCCGCGAGAAGCAGGCGTTCGCGCTGTGCGTGGGTCGACATGGCGGCAGCCTACGGTCGGTGCCGCCGCCGTGCCACGGCGCCGCGCCCGCCGGCCGCTCGGGCAGGGCCGGCTACTCGGGCAGGGGGGCCGTCAGCTTGGCGCCGCCCGGCTTGTCGCTGCGGGCGATCCAGCAGGTGACCCGGCGCTCGCCGGTCAGCAGGTACGTCCGCTCGTTGGGGTAGAGGGCGAAGTAGTAGTACAGGCGGCCGTCGTTCACGGCGCGCAGCCGCCGCTCGGCGTCCGGCTTGCACAGGCCGCGGGCCTTGTCCTGGATCTCCGACTCGGTCAGCAGGCCGTTGCTCAGCGTCCGGTTGGTGATCGCCTCGCCGTCGTGGCTGCCGTCGCAGGACTTCTTCTCGACGCGGGTGACGGACGGGGTCATCGCCGGGTGGTCGAAGCACTCGCCGGGCTTGACGACGACCATGGGCACCACGATCGACGAGGAACCGGAGGGCGACGGCTCGGCGGAGGACGTCGGCGGCAGGGGTATGTGGGGGAGCGTCGGCAGCGGCGACGGTCTGTACGTCGGGGCCTCGCTCGACGAGGTGCTGGGGGAGGACGAGCCCTTGGCGGACGGCTTGTCGTCGCCGCCCGAGTCCTTGGTGGCGAAGATGACGCCGCCCACGATCAGGCCGACCACCAGCACCGCGCCCACCACGATGGCGGCCACCTTCGCTCCGCCGCCCCCCGAGGGCGGCGGAGCCATCCCGGGCTGCGACCCGTAAGGGCCGTATCCCGGCGGCTGGTTCTGGCCGTACGGCTGCGGGCCCTGCCCGTACGGGGACGGGCCGCCGTAGGGCGGCTGCCCGCCGTACGGGGGCTGCCCACCGGGGCCCTGCTGTCCGTCGCCGCCGTACGGGGGCTGCTCGGGCGGCGGCCCGAAGCCCGACGGCGGCCCGAAGCCGCCGCCGCCCCCGGGCGGCTGCGGCGGGTTGGAGGGAGGGGGAGGAGGCGGTGAGGTCATGACGGAAGCATGCCGTATCCCTCGGACATCCATGCGACCGGTCCAGGAGCGGCACAATGGCTCCATGACCGGCAAGCCCCTTTCCAGTTCCGAGCCCGGCCCCACCGGCTCCTCTCGCTCCTCCCGTCCCGCCGCCCCCGGCAGCACCGCGCTCGACCCCGCCGTCGCCGCGCGCCTCAAGCGCACCGCCGAGGGCCTGGTGCCGGCCGTCGCCCAGCAGTACGACACCGGCGAGGTGCTGATGCTCGGCTGGATGGACGACGAGGCACTGCACCGCACCCTCACCACCGGCCGCTGCACCTACTGGAGCCGCAGCCGCAACGAGTACTGGGTCAAGGGCGACACCTCCGGCCACGTCCAGCACGTCAAGTCCGTGGCCCTGGACTGCGACGGCGACACCCTCCTCGTCAAGGTCGACCAGACCGGTCCGGCGTGCCACACCGGGACGCGCACCTGTTTCGACGCCGGAGAGCTGCCGTTGGGCCAGTAGGCTCCGCTGGCATGGCTGCCACCTCCACCGCTCCGGGGCCCGCTCAGCTCCCCGACGCCGACACCTTCCGCGCGCTGGCCAAGGACCGCCGGGTCATCCCGGTCACCCGGCGCTTCCTGGCCGACGGCGACACCCCCGTCGCCCTCTACCGCAAGCTCGCCGCCGAGCGGCCGGGCACGTTCCTGCTGGAGTCCGCGGAACAGGGCCGGAGCTGGTCGCGCTACTCGTTCATCGGCGTCCGCAGCGCCGCCACCCTCACGGCGCGGGACGGCGAGACCCACTGGCTGGGCACCCCGCCCGTCGGCGTCCCCGTCGACGGCGACCCGCTGCGCACCCTGCGGGCGACCGTCGAGGCGCTGCACACCCCGCGCGACCTGATCGAGGGCGCCGGGCTGCCGCCCTTCACCGGCGGCATGGTCGGCTACCTGGGCTACGACGTCGTCCGCCGCCTGGAGAAGATCGGCGACCGGCACGGGGAGGGCGACGGCCTCGGGCTGCCCGAACTCACCATGCTGCTCACCTCCGACCTCGCCGTCCTCGACCACTGGAACGGCACGGTCCTGCTGATCGCCAACGCGATCAACCACAACGACCTGGAGACGGGCGTCGACGAGGCGTACGCGGACGCCGTGGCCCGCCTCGACGCGATGACCGCCGACCTGCACCGGCCCGTCCCCACCCACCCGACCGTGCTGCCGTCCGCCGAGCTGCCGGAGTTCACCGCCCGCTGGGGCGGCGCCGACTACCAGGCGGCCGTCGAGGACATCAAGGAGCGCATCCGGGCGGGCGAGGCGTTCCAGGTGGTGCCGTCGCAGCGGTTCGAGACGCCGTGCGCGGCCTCCGCGCTGGACGTCTACCGGGTGCTGCGGGCCACCAACCCCAGCCCGTACATGTACCTCTTCCAGTTCGACGGCTTCGAGGTCGTCGGCTCCAGCCCCGAGGCGCTGGTGAAGGTCGAGGACGGGCGGGCCATGGTCCACCCCATCGCCGGCACCCGCCCGCGCGGCGCCACCCCGCAGGCCGACGCCGCCCTCGCCGAGGAGCTCCTCGCCGACCCGAAGGAGCGGGCCGAGCACCTGATGCTCGTCGACCTCGGCCGCAACGACCTGGGCCGGGTCTGCGAGCCGGGCAGCGTCGAGGTCGTCGACTTCATGTCGATCGAGCGCTACAGCCACGTCATGCACATCGTCTCCACCGTCACCGGCCGTCTCGCGCCGGGCCGGACGGCGTTCGACGTGCTCACCGCCTGCTTCCCGGCCGGCACCCTCTCCGGCGCCCCCAAGCCCCGGGCCATGCAGATCATCGAGGAGCTCGAACCGTCCCGCCGCGGCCTGTACGGCGGCTGCGTCGGCTACCTGGACTTCGCCGGGGACTCGGACACCGCCATCGCCATCCGCACCGCCGTGCTGCGCGACGGCACCGCCTACGTCCAGGCGGGCGCGGGCGTCGTCGCCGACTCCGACCCGGTCGCGGAGGACACCGAGTGCCGCAACAAGGCCGCCGCCGTGCTGCGGGCCGTGCACGGCGCCGCCCGGCTCACCCGCCCGGGGGCACCCGCGTGACCCCGGCTGCGCGGCACGCGCGGGCGCAGGGGATAGTGGGAGGGTGAGCGCAGCCGTACCCCACCCCCGCACCCGCACCGAGCCCGCACCCGGCCGGAGCGCCCGGCGCAGCGTCGGCGCCGCCCTCTTCCTCACGGCGGCCGGCGCCGCGCTCGTGCTGCTCGCCGGCGGCCGGACGTGGGTCGAGGGCACGGCGGCGGGCGTCCGCGACGCGGCCCGCGAGCAGGCCACCGGCCAGGACGTCACCGGCCTGCCCGGTGCCCTCGCCATCGTCGGCCTGGCCGCGCTCGTCGCGGTCTTCGCCGTGCGGCGGGCCGGCCGGACGCTGGTCGCCGCGGTGCTGGCGCTGTGCGGCGCGGGCGTCGTCGTGGGCAGCGTCACCGGCGCTTCCGACACCGGGGCCCTGGAGGAGAAGGCGGCCAGGACCACCGGCCTGTCCACTGCCGCCGTCGAGCACGTCAGCCACACCCCCTGGCCCTGGGTGGCCCTGGCCGGCGGCGTCCTGCTGCTGCTCGCCGGGCTGCTCGCGCTGCGCTACGGCCGGCACTGGCCCGCCATGGGCGGCCGGTACGAGCGCGACGGCACTCCGCGCCCCCGCCGGCCGCGCCGCGCGCCGGACCCCGAGCGGCCCGAGGAGATCTGGAAGGCCCTCGACCGGGGGGAGGACCCCACCGGCGACGCCGCGCCCCGGTAGCCGCCGCCCGGGCGGTTCCCCGTCGGCCTCATGCCCGTTCACGCCCACCCCACGTCGAGACGGTCACGGGCCGTCAGGGACAATGACCGCGAGGGTCATGCGCCGCCCGCAGGCGCGATTCGGCGACCCCCAGCAACGAGGAGTCAAGTCATGTCGGGTCAGGTACACCACGGAAAGACCCCGGCCGCCTGGACCGGTGTCATCATTTCCTTCATCGGCTTCTGTGTCGCCAGCGCGTTCATCGTGATGGCCAAGCCGGTCGGTTTCTGGGCCGGTGTCGGCGTCATCTTCCTCGGCGCGATCGTCGGCGGCATCATGCGCCTCATGGGCCTCGGCCAGGCCCCCAAGATGGGTTCGCGGCCCAAGGCCGAGGCGCAGCCGCAGAACGGCTGACCGGCGGTCCCCGTACCCGCACCGCCCTCGCGCGAAGGCGCGGCCCGGAACCCGTACCCGATCGATCGCTCCGATCATCCGTACGGGCGTCCCGAGCCGCGCCTTCGCGCGTTCCGGCGGACACTGGCGACGTGAGGGAGCCTGCTGCCAGACCGGGCCCTGCCCCCGGCCGGGCCGCCGCGCCGTCCGTCCGCCGGCTGGGCGCGCCGCTCGGCGTCGCCGCGGGGCTCGGCGCGGCGGCGGCCCTGATCGGGGCGGTGGACCCGAACGAGCCGGGTCATTACCCCGTCTGCCCGCTGCTCCACTTCACCGGCCTGCTCTGCCCCGCCTGCGGCGGTCTGCGCGGCCTGCACGCCCTGCTGCACGGCGACCTCCCCGCCGCCCTGCGCGCCAACGCCCTCGCCGTCCCCGGCTACGCCGTCTTCGCCGTCCTCTGGGCGGCCTGGTGCGTCCGCGCGGTGCGCCGCGACGGCGGGATGCCGCTGGCCCTGCGGCCGGTCCACTGGTGGGGGATCGGTCTGCTGGTGCTGGCCTTCACCGTGGTGCGGAACCTGCCGTGCGGGGCGGTGCTCGCCCCGTGACACCCGGTGGCCGCGACGCCGCCGTCAACCGGATGCGCGACCCGCGCCCGGCGGCAAGTACCATCACAGTGTGCTGGTGGGACGAGTACGAACCGCATCAGCCCAGATCATCCGAGCCCGGAAGGGGGCCGCTCGCGTGAGTGTGCTCGACGAGATCATCGACGGAGTCCGTGCCGACCTGGCGGAACGGCAGGCGCGCGTCGGCCTCGACGAGCTCAAGGAGCGGGCCGCGAAGGCCCCGCAGGTCAGGGACGGCGCCGCCGCCCTGCGCGGCGAGAACGTCTCCGTGATCTGCGAGGTCAAGCGCTCCAGCCCCTCCAAGGGCGCGCTGGCCGCCATCGCCGACCCCGCCGGGCTCGCCGCCGACTACGAGGCCGGTGGCGCCTCCGTCATCAGCGTGCTGACCGAGCAGCGCCGCTTCGGCGGCTCGCTCGCCGACCTGGAGGCCGTTCGCGCCAAGGTCGACATCCCGGTCCTGCGCAAGGACTTCATCGTCACCGCCTACCAGCTCTGGGAGGCCCGCGCCTACGGCGCCGACCTCGCCCTGCTGATCGTCGCCGCCCTGGAGCAGGAGGCCCTCGTCTCCCTGATCGAGCGGGCCGAGTCCATCGGGCTCACCCCGCTGGTCGAAGTGCACGACGAGGACGAGGTCGAGCGGGCGGTGGCCGCCGGCGCCCGCGTCATCGGCGTCAACGCGCGCGACCTGAAGACGCTGGAGGTCGACCGGGGCACCTTCGCCCGGGTCGCCCCCGAGATCCCGGACGGCATCGTGAAGATCGCCGAGTCCGGTGTGCGCGGCCCGCACGACCTCATCGCCTACGCCAACGACGGCGCCGACGCGGTGCTCGTCGGCGAGTCCCTGGTCACCGGGCGCGACCCGAAGGGGGCCGTCGCCGACCTGGTCGCCGCCGGCGCCCACCCGGCTCTGCGGCACGGCAGGAGCTGAGGACGGCATGACCGCGTACGCGCGCCTGGCCCGGGGGTGCCGCCCCCGGGGCTGTCGCGCGCCGGCGCGGCGGGTGCGCGGCCGCAGGGTGCGCTACCACATCGGGTGCGAGCCCGGACAGATCAACGGGCGCCGATGGCGCGGGACCGCTCAGCCGTAGTCGGTCCTTTCGGTGAGCGCGGGGTGCCTTCTCCGCGCCCGCCGCCCCTTTCTGTCACAGGAGTACCTCCGTGTCCTCTGAGTTCTTCGTTCCCGACCCCGCGGGCCAGGTGCCCAGCGCGGCGGGCTACTTCGGCGCCTTCGGCGGCACCTTCATCCCCGAGGCGCTGGTCGCCGCCGTGGACGAGGTCGCCGTCGCCTACGAGAAGGCCAAGTCCGACCCGTCCTTCGCCGCCGAGCTCGACGAGCTGATGGTCCACTACACCGGGCGCCCCAGCTCCCTCACCGAGGTGCCGCGGTTCGCCGAACACGCGGGCGGCGCCCGGGTGTTCCTCAAGCGCGAGGACCTCAACCACACCGGGTCCCACAAGATCAACAACGTGCTGGGCCAGGCCCTGCTCACCCAGCGGATGGGCAAGACGCGCGTCATCGCGGAGACCGGCGCCGGCCAGCACGGCGTCGCCACCGCCACCGCCTGCGCCCTCTTCGGCCTCGAATGCACCATCTACATGGGCGAGGTCGACACCGAGCGGCAGGCCCTCAACGTCGCCCGGATGCGGATGCTCGGCGCCGAGGTCATCGCCGTGAAGTCCGGCAGCCGCACCCTGAAGGACGCCATCAACGAGGCGTTCCGCGACTGGGTCGCCAACGTCGACCGCACCCACTACCTGTTCGGCACGGTCGCCGGGCCGCACCCCTTCCCGGCCATGGTCCGCGACTTCCACCGGGTCATCGGCGTCGAGGCCCGCCGGCAGATCCTGGAGCGCGCCGGGCGGCTGCCCGACGCGGCCGTCGCCTGCGTCGGCGGCGGCTCCAACGCCATCGGCCTGTTCCACGCCTTCATCCCCGACGCGGGCGTCCGGCTCATCGGCTGCGAGCCCGCCGGACACGGCGTCGAGACCGGCGAGCACGCGGCCACCCTGACCGCGGGCGAGCCGGGCATCCTGCACGGCTCCCGGTCCTATGTCCTCCAGGACGACGAGGGGCAGATCACCGAGCCGTACTCCATCTCGGCCGGCCTGGACTATCCCGGCGTCGGACCCGAGCACGCCTACCTCAAGGACTCCGGGCGCGGCGAGTACCGGGCGGTCACCGACGACGCCGCGATGCGGGCGCTGCGCCTGCTGTCCCGCACCGAGGGCATCATCCCGGCCATCGAGAGCGCCCACGCGCTGGCCGGCGCCCTGGAGGTCGGCCGGGAGCTGGGCCGGGACGGCCTGATCGTCGTCAACCTGTCCGGCCGCGGCGACAAGGACATGGACACCGCCGCCCGCTACTTCGGCCTCTACGACACCGACGCCGAGGTGGCCGCCGACCGCACCGCCACCGCAGAGATCGAGGGGGACGCCAAGTGACCGGAAACGTCGAGCTGTTGGCCGACACCCTCGCCGCCGCGAAGGCCGAGGACCGCGCCGCGCTCATCGCCTACCTCCCGGCCGGCTTCCCGACCGTGGACGGCGGCATCGCGGCGATCAAGGCCGTCTTCGACGGCGGGGCGGACGTGGTGGAGGTGGGGCTGCCGCACAGCGACCCCGTCCTCGACGGCCCCGTCATCCAGACCGCCGACGACATCGCCCTGAAGGGCGGCGTCCGGATCGCGGACGTCATGCGGACGGTCCGGGAGGCCCACGCGGCCACCGGCAAGCCCGTGCTCGTCATGACGTACTGGAACCCCATCGACCGCTACGGCGTCGAGCGCTTCACCGCCGAGCTCGCCGAGGCGGGCGGCGCGGGCTGCATCCTGCCCGACCTGCCGGTGCAGGAATCGGAGCTGTGGCGGGAGCACGCCGGCCGGCACGGCCTCGCGACGGTCTTCGTCGTGGCGCCGAGCAGCAAGGACGAGCGACTCGCCACGATCACCGCGGCGGGCAGCGGCTTCGTCTACGCGGCCTCGCTGATGGGCGTCACCGGAACCCGGGCGTCCGTCGGAGCCCAGGCGAAGGAGCTGGTCGAGCGCACCCGGGCCACCGGCACCGCGCTGCCCGTCTGCGTCGGGCTCGGCGTCTCCGACGCGGCGCAGGCCGCCGAGGTCGCCGGGTTCGCGGACGGGGTCATCGTCGGCTCGGCGTTCGTCAAGCGGATGCTGGACGCTCCGGACGAGGCGGCCGGGCTCGTGGCGGTCAGGGAGCTGGCCGGGGAGCTGGCGGACGGCGTCCGCAAGCGGGGCTGATCCCGGGGCGTGACCTCGGGACTGATCCTTGGGCGTGATCCCGGGGCAGGTGGGGCCGGGTAATCCGTTCGAAGGAACCTGGGACCGGGGGTGCGCTGGGGCGCACCCCCGGTTCGTTGTACGGGGACGTGAACGAGAAGCACAGCGAGGGAAAGCGCAGCGCCCGCGAGCGGCTGCAGGAACAGCGCCAGAAGGACGCCGCCCGCGCCAAGCGCAAACGGGCGATGATCGCGGGGCTGGCGGTGGTGGGGGTGCTGGGGACCGGCGCCGGGGTCGCGGCGGTCGTCGCGAACACGGGCGGGGGGAAGAAGGACGAGGCGGCGGGCCCGCCGCTGCCACCGCAGGGGGCGCTCGGCAAGGACGGCTCCACCATCCCGGTCGGAAAGAAGGCCGCCAAGGCCACCCTCACCGTCTACGAGGACTTCCGCTGCCCGGCCTGCGGCCTGTTCGAGAACGCGTACCGGGACACCGTGCGCGACCTGGAGCAGGAGGGCAAGCTCAAGACCGAGTACCACATCGTCACCCTCATCGACCGGAACCTGGGCGGCACGGGCTCGCTCCGGGCCGCCAACGCGGCGGCGTGCGCACAGGACGCCGGCAAGTTCGCGGCGTTCCACGACGTCCTCTACAAGAACCAGCCGCCCGAGACGAAGGACGCCTTCGCCGAGACCTCCCGGCTGTACGAGCTCGCCGGGCAGGTGCCCGGGCTGAACACCCCCGGCTTCCAGAAGTGCGTGGACGACGGCATGCACGACAGCTGGGTGAAGCAGGCGCACGAGGCGTTCCGCAAGGGGGCCTACAAGGCGACGCCGACCGTGCTGCTCAACGGGAAGAGCGTCTACGGGGACCCCGCGCATCCGCTGACCCCGGCGAAGCTGCGGGAGATGACGGTGGCGGCCGCCAAGAAGAAGCACTGAGGCGACGGGCCGGGGGCCTGTGCCGCGTGCGGGGCACGGGGCCCGTTACGCAGCTGTTGTCCCGGGTGGGTTGCCGGTCGCGCGCCCCGGCAGGGTAGCGTCGGTGGTGCCATGAATCTCGCATACATTCCCAGCCCGTCGACCGGCGTCCTCCACCTGGGGCCGGTCCCGCTGCGCGGCTATGCCTTCTGCATCATCATCGGCGTCTTCGCCGCCGTCTGGCTCGGCAACCGACGCTGGGTCGCGCGCGGCGGCCGGGTCGGGACCGTCGCCGACATCGCCGTCTGGGCCGTGCCCTTCGGCCTCGTCGGCGGCCGGCTCTACCACGTGATCACCGACTACGAGCTGTACTTCGGCGAGGGCCGGAACTGGGTCGACTCCTTCAAGATCTGGGAGGGCGGCCTCGGCATCTGGGGCGCGGTGGCCCTGGGCGCGGTCGGCGCCTGGATCGGCTGCCGTCGGCGCGGCATCCCGCTGCCCGCCTGGGCCGACGCCGTCGCCCCCGGCATCGCCGTGGCCCAGGCGATCGGCCGGTGGGGCAACTGGTTCAACCAGGAGCTCTACGGGAAGCCGACGGATCTGCCGTGGGCGCTGAAGATCGACGCGGATCCGGCGATCGGTCGGGTCGCCGGTACGTACCATCCGACGTTCCTGTACGAGTCGCTGTGGTGCCTCGGCGTCGCCGCCCTGGTGATCTGGGCCGACCGGCGCTTCAAGCTGGGGCATGGGCGGGCGTTCGCGCTGTACGTCGCGGCGTACACGGTGGGGCGCTTCTGGACGGAGTACCTGCGGGTGGACGACGCGCACCATGTGCTGGGGCTGCGGCTCAACGGGTGGACGTCGATTCTGGTGTTCATCGCGGCGGTGGTGTACATCGTCGTGTCCTCGAAGAAGGTCCCTGGGCGGGAGGCCGTGGTCGAGCCGGGCGTCTCCGACGCGGCGCTGGACGAGTCCGGTCCGGACGTGAAGGATGCTCCGCCCGCCGTGAAGGACGCTCCTCCGGCGAAGCCTGCGGATGCTCCGAAGCCGGCGGATGGCCCTGAGGCGGCCAAGAAGCTCTGAGCGTTGCGCTGGGCGGGATGGGGGTGCCCCTGTCCCGCCCCTTCCCGTTTCTTGCGGGGGCTGCGCCCCCGCACCCCCGAAACCGCGCTCCGCGCGGTTGTCCTCAAACGCCGGACGGGCTATATCAGCCCGTCCGGCGTTTGAGGACGAGCGGCGAAGCCGCGACAAGCGGGGTCTGGGGCGCAGCCCAGGAAACGGCGAAAGGGCGGGACCGGGGCACCGCAAAACCCCAGGTCAGCGAGGTAAGTTCGGCCTTCCTTGCTAGCGCGGACATGCCATCCGCGCGTACCTTCGAACCGGTAGGGATCAGGGCGCAAGGCCCGCCCCCCCGGCGAAGGAGCAACTCACCATGGCCGTCCTCGACACCGCCGCCACCACGCACATAGCCCACCGCGACAACCACACGCACCGCGATGTGAACGGCGGCTGGCTGCGCCCGGCCGTGTTCGGGGCGATGGACGGCCTCGTGTCGAACCTGGCGCTGCTGACGGGCGTCGCGGGCGGGGACGCCACCTCGCAGACGCTGGTGATCACGGGGCTCGCCGGCCTCGCCGCGGGTGCGTTCTCGATGGCGGTGGGGGAGTACACGTCCGTCGCGTCGCAGCGCGAGCTGGTCCTCGCGGAGCTGGACATCGAGCGGCGTGAGCTGCGGAAGCACCCGACCGACGAGCTGGAGGAGCTGGCCGCGCTCTACGAGTCGCGCGGGGTGGAGCCGGCGCTCGCGCGGGAGGTGGCCCGGCAGCTGTCGAAGGACCCGGAGCAGGCGCTGGAGATCCACGCCCGCGAGGAGCTGGGTATCGACCCCTCCGACCTGCCCTCGCCGATGACGGCGGCGCTCGCCTCGTTCGGTTCGTTCGCGCTGGGCGCGCTGCTGCCCGTCCTCCCGTATCTGCTGGGCGCCACGCAGCTGTGGCCCGCGGTGCTGCTGGCGCTGCTGGGGCTGTTCGCGTGCGGTGCGGTCGTCGCCCGGGTGACGGCGCGCAGCTGGTGGTTCAGCGGGCTGCGGCAGCTGCTGCTGGGCGGGGCGGCGGCCGGTGTGACGTATCTCCTGGGTATTGCCTTCGGGACCGCTGTCGGGTGATGCTCTATGCGGGTCACCGCATAACGAACGGACGTCACGAGCTGGTTTCCGCGCGGTTTCAACCCTTCGGCAACAGGGCACATCTTCACAAGCGCCCGTGGGCAGTGCGGCCCGCGTCGAGTGCGCTCCACCCTCGTGGGTCTCTGTAGATCCCCGTAGATCTCCGTGAGTCTCGTCCCTGTTGTCCACATAGTGGAATCCATCTTCCACTGTGCGAGAAGCGGGTCATCATGTAACCTGCACCAAATTTCGCGGAGGGCCAGCGTCGTCCCTCGGCACATGCACCGCCATGAATGCCAAGACGACGGGAGCGCCGATGCGTTCTGCATCCCACCCCGCTCAGCAGGGGATGTACGACCCCCGCCATGAGCACGACGCCTGCGGCGTCGGCTTTGTCGCGACACTGACCGGCGAGGCGAGCCACGCCCTGGTGGAACAGGCGCTCACCGTCCTGCGCAACCTGGAGCACCGCGGCGCCACCGGCTCCGAGCCGGACTCGGGTGACGGTGCCGGCATCCTCCTCCAGGTCCCGGACGCCTTCCTCCGCGAGGCCGTGGACTTCGCCCTCCCGGAGCCGGGCGCGTACGCCGTCGGCATCGCGTTCCTGCCCGCCGACGAGGAGGGCGTCGTCCCGCGCATCGAGACGATCGCCGCCGAGGAAGGGCTGACCGTCCTCGGCTGGCGTACCGTCTCCGTCGCCCCCGAGCTGCTGGGCAGCACCGCCCGCGCCACCATGCCGGAGTTCCGGCAGCTGTTCGTGGCGGACGGGGACGGGGAGAGCCGCGGAATCGCCCTGGACCGCAAGGCGTTCGTGCTGCGCAAGCGCGCCGAGCGCGAGGCCGGTGTCTACTTCCCGTCGCTCTCCGCCCGCACGATCGTCTACAAGGGCATGCTGACCACCGGCCAGCTGGAGCCCTTCTTCCCGGACCTGTCCGACCGCCGGTTCGCCACGGCCATCGCGCTGGTCCACTCCCGCTTCTCCACCAACACGTTCCCGAGCTGGCCGCTCGCCCACCCGTACCGGTTCGTCGCCCACAACGGTGAGATCAACACCGTCAACGGCAACCGCAACTGGATGCGCGCCCGCGAATCGCAGCTCGCGTCCGGGCTGTTCGGGTCGGCGGAGAGCCTGGAGCGGACGTTCCCCGTCTGCACCCCCGACGCGTCCGACTCCGCCTCCTTCGACGAGGTGCTGGAGCTCCTGCACCTGGGCGGGCGTTCGCTGCCGCACAGCGTGCTGATGATGATCCCCGAGGCATGGGAGCACCATGCCTCCATGGATCCGGCCCGGCGCGCCTTCTACCAGTACCACTCCACCCTGATGGAGCCCTGGGACGGCCCGGCCTGTGTCACCTTCACCGACGGCACCCTCGTCGGCGCCGTTCTCGACCGCAACGGGCTGCGTCCGGGCCGGTACTGGGTCACCGACGACGGGCTGGTCGTCCTCTCCTCCGAGGTCGGCGTCCTGGACCTCGACCCCGCCAAGGTCGTCCGCAAGGGCCGCCTCCAGCCGGGGAAGATGTTCCTGGTCGACACCGCCGGCCACCGCATCATCGAGGACGACGAGATCAAGGCCGGCCTCGCCGCCGAACAGCCGTACAAGGAGTGGCTGGAGGCCGGGCTCATCGAGCTCAAGGACCTCCCCGAGCGCGAGCACATCGTGCACACCCACGCCTCCGTCACCCGCCGCCAGCAGACCTTCGGCTACACCGAAGAGGAGCTGCGCGTCATCCTCGCGCCGATGGCCAACGCCGGTGTGGAGCCGATCGGTTCGATGGGCACGGACTCGCCGATCGCCGCGCTCTCCGAGCGGCCGAGGCTGCTCTTCGACTACTTCACCCAGCTCTTCGCCCAGGTCACCAACCCGCCACTGGACGCGATCCGGGAAGAGCTGGTCACCTCGCTGGTCTCGTCCCTCGGTCCGCAGGGCAACCTGCTGGAGCCGACGGCCGCGTCCTGCCGCAGCGTCACCCTGCCGTTTCCGGTCATCGACAACGACGAGCTCGCCAAGCTCATCCACATCAACGCCGACGGCGACCTCCCCGGCCTCAAGGCCGCCACCCTCTCCGGCCTCTACCGGGTCTCCGGCGGCGGCGAGGCACTGGCCGCGCGGCTGGAGGCGATGTGCGCGGAGGCCGACGCGGCCATCGCGGGCGGCGCCCGGCTGATCGTCCTCTCCGACCGGCACTCCGACGCCGAACACGCCCCCATCCCGTCGCTGCTCCTCACCTCGGCCATCCACCACCACCTCATCCGCACCAAGCAGCGCACCCAGGTGGGTCTGCTGGTCGAGGCCGGGGACGTCCGCGAGGTGCACCACGTCGCGCTGCTCATCGGTTACGGCGCGGCGGCCGTCAACCCCTACCTCGCCATGGAGTCCGTCGAGGACCTGGTCAGGGCGGGGACGTTCCTCAGCGGCATCGCGCCCGAGGACGCCATCCGCAACCTCATCAAGGCGCTGGGGAAGGGCGTGCTGAAGGTGATGTCCAAGATGGGCATCTCCACCGTCGCCTCCTACCGCGGTGCCCAGGTCTTCGAGGCCGTCGGGCTCGACGAGGCGTTCGTCGACACGTACTTCCACGGCACGCCCACCAAGATCGGCGGGGCCGGTCTGGACGTGATCGCCCGCGAGGTCGCCGCCCGGCACGCCAAGGCGTACCCCGCCACCGGCATCCCCGCCACCCACCGGCGGCTGGAGATCGGCGGCGAGTACCAGTGGCGGCGGGAGGGCGAGCCGCACCTGTTCGACCCCGACACCGTCTTCCGGCTCCAGCACGCCACCCGCACCCGTCGCTACGACATCTTCAAGCAGTACACCGGGCGCGTGAACGAGCAGTCGGAGCGGCTGATGACGCTCCGCGGGCTGTTCGCGTTCGCGAGCGACCGGCAGCCCGTGCCGCTGGACGAGGTCGAGCCGGTGAGCGAGATCGTCAAGCGGTTCTCGACCGGCGCGATGTCGTACGGGTCGATCTCGCAGGAGGCTCACGAGACCCTGGCCATCGCCATGAACCGGCTGGGCGGCAAGTCCAACACCGGCGAGGGCGGCGAGGACCCGGAGCGGCTGTACGACCCGGCGCGGCGCAGCGCCATCAAGCAGGTCGCGTCGGGGCGCTTCGGGGTTACCAGCGAATACCTGGTCAACGCGGACGACATCCAGATCAAGATGGCCCAGGGCGCCAAGCCTGGCGAGGGCGGCCAGCTGCCCGGCCACAAGGTCTACCCGTGGGTCGCCAAGACGCGGCACTCCACGCCGGGCGTCGGCCTCATCTCCCCGCCGCCGCACCACGACATCTACTCGATCGAGGACCTCGCCCAGCTCATCCACGACCTGAAGAACGCCAACCCGGCCGCCCGCATCCATGTGAAGCTGGTGTCCGAGGTGGGGGTCGGTACGGTCGCGGCGGGTGTGTCGAAGGCGCACGCCGATGTCGTTCTGATCTCCGGGCACGACGGGGGGACCGGTGCCTCGCCGCTGACCTCGCTGAAGCACGCGGGCGGCCCCTGGGAGCTGGGCCTGGCGGAAGCCCAGCAGACGCTGCTGCTCAACGGGTTGCGCGACCGGATCGTCGTCCAGGCCGACGGGCAGCTCAAGACCGGGCGGGACGTCGTGATCGCGGCGCTGCTCGGCGCGGAGGAGTTCGGCTTCGCGACCGCGCCGCTCGTCGTCTCCGGATGCGTGATGATGCGCGTCTGCCACCTGGACACCTGCCCGGTCGGCATCGCCACCCAGAACCCCGTGCTGCGCGAACGGTTCGCAGGCAAGGCCGAGTTCGTCGTCAACTTCTTCGAGTTCATCGCGGAGGAGGTGCGGGAGCTGCTCGCCGAGCTGGGCTTCCGCAGCCTTGAGGAGGCCGTCGGGCACGCCGAACTCCTGGACACCGGGCGGGCCGTGGACCACTGGAAGGCGCAGGGCCTGGACCTCGCCCCGCTGTTCCACGTCCCCGAGCTGCCCGCGGGCGCCGTCCGGCACCACGCCGTCGCCCAGGACCACGGGCTGGCCAAGGCGCTCGACAACCAGCTGATCAAGCTGGCCGCCGACGCGCTCGACACGGTGGGTGCGGAGGAGGCGCAGCCCGTGCGGGCGCAGGTGCCGGTCCGCAACATCAATCGGACCGTCGGCACCATGCTCGGCCACGAGGTCACCAAGCGGTACGGCGGTGCCGGGCTGCCCGACGACACCATCGACATCACGTTCACCGGCTCGGCCGGGCAGTCGTTCGGCGCCTTCCTGCCGCGCGGCGTCACCCTGCGGCTGGAGGGCGACGCCAACGACTACGTCGGCAAGGGGCTCTCCGGCGGCCGGATCGTCGTCCGGCCGGACCGGGCCGCCGACCACCTCGCCGAGTACTCCACCATCGCGGGCAACACGATTGGTTACGGCGCCACGGGTGGCGAGATGTTCCTGCGGGGCGCGGTCGGGGAGCGGTTCTGCGTCCGCAACTCGGGCGCGGTGGTCGTGTCGGAGGGCGTCGGCGACCACGGCTGCGAGTACATGACGGGCGGCCGGGCCGTCGTCCTCGGCCCGACGGGACGGAACTTCGCGGCCGGCATGTCCGGTGGCGTCGCCTACGTCGTGGACCTGGACCCGCACAACGTCAACAAGGAGCTGGCGGGGGCGGTCGGTTCCCTGGATGCCGCTGACGCGCGGTGGCTGCACGGCGTCGTGCGCCGCCACCAGGAGGAGACGGGATCCACTGTCGCGGCCGGCCTCCTCGCCGACTGGGACGCGGCGGTGGCGCGCTTCCGCAAGGTCGTCCCGCCCACGTACCAGGCAGTGCTCGCCGCCAAGGACGCCGCCGAGCGAGCCGGTCTCTCCGAGACCGAGACCCACGAGAAGATGATGGAGGCGGCGACCCATGGCTGATCCGAAGGGCTTCCTGACCACCGGGCGCGAGGTCGCCCGCACCCGTCCCGTCGAGGAGCGCGTCCGCGACTGGAACGAGGTGTACGTCCCGGGGGCATTGCTGCCGATCATCAGCAAGCAGGCCGGGCGGTGTATGGACTGTGGCATTCCGTTCTGCCACAACGGCTGTCCGCTGGGGAACCTCATCCCCGAGTGGAACGACTACGCGTGGCGGGGCGACTGGCGGGCGGCGAGCGAGCGGCTGCACGCGACGAACAACTTCCCCGAGTTCACCGGGCGGTTGTGCCCCGCGCCGTGCGAGTCGGCGTGCGTGCTGGGCATCAACCAGCAGCCCGTCACCATCAAGAACGTCGAGGTGACGATCGTCGACAAGGCGTGGGAGGCGGGCGACGTCACCCCGCAGCCGCCGGAGCGGTTGTCGGGCAAGACGGTCGCCGTCATCGGCTCCGGCCCGGCCGGCCTCGCGGCAGCGCAGCAGTTGACCCGGGCGGGTCACACGGTGGCGGTGTACGAGCGCGCCGATCGGATCGGCGGGCTGCTGCGGTACGGCATCCCCGAATTCAAGATGGAGAAGCGCCACATCAACCGGCGCATCGAGCAGATGCGGGCGGAGGGGACGAAGTTCCGCACGGAGGTCGAGATCGGTCGTGACGTCGACGCGGCGAAGCTGCGCGGGCGGTACGACGCGGTGGTCGTGGCGGCGGGTGCGACGACGTCGCGCGATCTGCCGGTGCCTGGGCGGGAGTTGCGGGGGATCCACTTCGCGATGGAGTACCTGCCGGTCGCCAACAAGGTGCAGGAGGGCGACTACGTGGCGCCCACCATCACGGCGGAGGGCAAGCACGTGGTGGTGATCGGTGGCGGTGACACGGGTGCGGACTGTGTCGGGACGGCCCACCGGCAGGGTGCGTTGTCGGTGACGCAGCTGGAGATCATGCCGCGGCCGGGGGAGGAGCGGTCGGCTGGTCAGCCGTGGCCGACGTTCCCGATGCTGTACAAGGTCACCTCGGCGCACGAGGAGGGCGGGGAGCGGGTGTACTCCGTCTCCACGACCCACTTCGAGGGCGACGAGGAGGGGCGTGTGCAGTGGCTGCACCTGGTGGAGGTGGAGTTCCGGGAAGGGAAGCCGGAGCGGAAGCCGGGGACGGAGCGGCGGATTCCGGCGCAGTTGGTGACGTTGGCGATGGGCTTCACGGGCACGGATCGCGCCAATGGTCTCGTGGAGCAGCTGGGGCTGGAGCTGGACGCGCGCGGGAATGTGGCGCGGGACGAGTCGTACGCGACGAACGTGCCGGGTGTTTTCGTGGCGGGTGACGCGGGGCGTGGCCAGTCGCTGATCGTCTGGGCGATCGCGGAGGGCCGCTCGGCGGCGCGTGCCGTCGACCGCTACCTGACGGGGGCGAGCACGCTGCCGGCACCGATCCGGCCTACGGACCGGGCGCTGGCGGTCTGAGGCGCTGGTTGTCGGCTGGTTCTCGTGACGTCCGTGCTCCCGATGTCGGCCGGGGGCACGGACGTTGCGTTTACGTCGAGTTGGCGGTGGGGCGTGGCCGAAAGGGGTGCCGGCGCTTGGCGCCGGTGAGGGCGCGGTGGTCGTATCGCATGCATCCGATCAACGGCTCTCATGGGAGGCACGACATGCGACGGCTGACGACAGCGGCCACGGTCTTGGTGTTGGTGGCGATCGGCCTGACGGGCACGGCGGGCGTGGCGGACGCGGCGCCGGCGCCGGTCTCCGTCAGCGCGGAGTGCCCGACGGGCTGGGGCAGCGCGGACAAGTCGTCGGAGGGGCACGAGTACCGTGCGTTGAAGAACATCCGTACCGGCAGCCACGCGTGCTACGACCGCATCGTCTTCGACCTGGGGAGCGCGGCATCCGGGCTGGGGTACCGGGTCGGGTACGTGGACGAGTTCCACCAGGACGGCTCGGGCGACCTGATACCGGTCAAGGGCGGCGCCATCCTGCAGGTGTACGTCAACGCCCCGAGCTACGACCCGAACACGGGCCAGCGCACTTACCCTGGCCGCGGCCGCCAGCCCCTGCCGGGTGTGGATCTCACCGGTTACCGCACCTTCCAGGACACGAAGTTCGGCGCGAGCTTCGAGGGGCAGACTCAGGTGGCCGTGGGGGTACGGGCCCGGCTGCCGTTCCGGGCGGAGCAGGTGGGGGACAAGTTGGTGGTGGATGTGGCGCATAGCTGGTGAGGTGGGGTTGACGGTGGGGTGCGGTGGGCGCGGCGTGATGGTCGGTATGCGGGCTTTGCCGGACTCTCGGGAAGTGAAGGGAAACCCGGGTCGGCCCGGATAAAACCGCAGGTAGCGAAGTGTGGTCCCCGCGCACGCGGGGGTGGCCCCTCCACATGGCCTGGGTGGTCGGCGCCCACATGGTGGTCCCCGCGCACGCGGGGGTGGCCCGCGTTCTCGCAGATCATGCGCGATCTGCTCGTAGTGGTCCCCGCGCACGCGGGGGTGGCCCGACGGCGTGAGCGTCCTGATGGGCGCTGACAATATGGTCCCCGCGCACGCGGGGGTGGCCCACGGGCGGGGCCCTGCGCCCCGGACGGACGGCAGTGGTCCTCGCGCACGCGGGGGTGGCCCTCCTTCGTGCCAGCGCACGCCGGCGCGCAGCACGTGGTCCCCGCGCACGCGGGGGTGGCCCGCACAAGCTCAAGGACTGGGCCGATGACCTCTCGTGGCCCCCGCGCACGCGGGGGTGGCCCGCTCGATCCCCGGCGTCGACAAGGCCGAGGACTGTGGTCCCCGCGCAGGCGGGGGTGGCCCCCACAGCGTGCAGCTCTACCGGCCGGAGCGGTAGTGGTCCCCGCGCAGGCGGGGGTGGCCCCACGTGGCCAGCATGGGCGATGAACCTGCCACGGTGGTCCCCGCGCAGGCGGGGGTGGCCCGAACGACGTCAACGTCGTCTGCGTCCCCTACCCGTGCTCCCCGCGCACGCGGGGGTGGACCGATGGCGAGGAATGCGGCCTGGGTCGGCTGCTGGTGGTCCTCGCGCACGTGGGACTGGCCCGGGGGTCGTAGCAGTTCACCAGCGACGAAGGAGCAAAACGTGCTCCAACTTCCAGCTGGCAAGCGGAAGTATCCGCGCCCAGGGTCCTTCGAGTCTCGGACGGCGACCCCGAGGCCGGGCAGTTCGGCTATCTCGACGCAGCCGTTGCCGCCGTTGCTATGCGAAGACTTGCGCCAAGTGACACCCGTCAGGTCGAGGGTGCAGAGGTCTGCCTTGCGGTTCATGACGAGTCGCTCTCCATGGTCTTCTTGATGATCTCCCGGGACTGGTCCACCGGGAGAGCGGCGGCGACCGTGCGGTCGAAGGCGCCCTCAAACATCTCCACGTGCTCGGTGCCCTCCACGAACTGTCCGCCGACGACGTTCTCGGTGACGACGACCGTCGGCCATGGGGAGGGGAACCGGACGATCTCGAACAGGCCCATCATGGCCGGGTTCGGTGCCATGGCCATGGGCAGGATCTGGATGGTGATGTTCGGCAGGTCCGACATGTCGAGCAGGTGCCGGAGCTGGTCACGCATGAGCGTCGGGTGGGCCGCGAAACGCTGGTGCAGTACCGCCTCGTGGATGACGGCCCAGAAGTTCAGCGGCGGGCGCCCGCCTTCCCTTCTCGTCGTCAGGACGGCCTGCCGGGCCTTGCGGACCTCGGCGAAGGCGGTGACCTCATCGGCGGGTCGCCAGAACGAGGAAGCGGCGATGATCTCCCGGGCGTAGGCGCCGGTCTGGAAGAGACCCGGGATCAGGTTCGGTGAGCAGATCCGGGTGCTCTCGGCGTCGGACTCCAAGGACAGGTAGTCCTTGACGTGCGCGTCCACCACGCTGGCGTAGGTCGTCCACCAGCCCTTCTTCGCCGCGTCTCGGGCCAGTGCCTCGATCGCCATGAGGATGTCCGGGGCGTCCACGCCGTAGATGCCCAGGAGCTTCGACGCCTCGACAGGGCGGATGTGCGCCTTGGCGTTCTCGATCTTGGACAGTTTGGTGCGGTCCCACCCCATGACCTCGGCGACGCGATCGAGGCTCATGCCCGCCTGGTTGCGGTACTTGCGAAGTGCCTCGCCGAGGCGCCGCCTTCGCAACGTCGGCTGGGCTGGTTGGTTCGGCATGGACTGATCGTCCTCCAGGGGTGGCGAACTGCCGCGCTGTGGTTACGGATTGGCCCGTGGGGGTTGCATTGTGCCCGCGTGGGGTCCGGCGAGTCGATAGAACGGAAATTCGGCATGTGCCAATTCAGGTAGCTAGGTTGCTTGGCTGGGTTCCGTGCGGGCATTCTGCCGGAGCCAGGGTGATGCGCGTCACAGTCGCGCTCTCCGTGGTGATCAGTGTTCGGTCGGCTGCCGCCCCGGCCGTCGTCCCAGTTCGCGTCTTCGCTCATGCTGGAGTTCCCCATGCCCTCCCAGTCCTCGCGGGAAGAGCACAGCCGCCCGACGTTGCACCAGCAGCTCAAGGCCAGACACCCGCTCGTACCGTCCGCCCTGGCACATGGCGGCCCTGGTGGTCGGGATCTCGTCGGGGTCCGTATCGGCTTGTCCGAGTCCGGGGGCCGGTCGGTGGGTGGTGCCAGGTACGTCGTGTTGCGTATCGACGACGAGCACGGCGCCGCCCTGGCCCCGTTGGACGTGGTGACGATCAAGGCGACGATCAGGCGGTCCCTTGGTGAGCCGCTGTCGGCGGACGAGCGGAGCGCGGTCAACGAGGACCTCAAGGGCCACCTCGGACTGCTGATGCCGATCGTCGCCGGGGCGCACCCCGAACTGGTCGCCTCCGTCGGGCGCCGGCTTGAGTACGAGCCGCCGGACGCGTACCGGTATCCGGAATGCGCCCGGCAGTGGGGCGAGGAATCCGCCCGCACCGCCGAACAGCTGCTCGGACTCGCCCTTGCCGACGAAGACGCCGAGCATCGGCACGCCGGAGTGTGTAATCCAGGCGGGTAAACCGCTGCTTTGCCGAAGCCCGCTGTACTCATGGGGCGCACGGAAGGGCGGCGGGCGCCCCTGCGCTCGCACGTTCAGGTGGCGGGCGTTGATCAGACGGTCATATCCCTTGCGTCGCACCCTATGCAGGACGCATGGATGAACTCCCCACCGCCGACGGCCAACCGACCGTCTCCCGCAGACAGTTCGCCGTCGCCGCCGGTGCGACCACCGCCGCCGTCGCCGCGCTCGGTGCGCCTGCCGCCGTACCGGCGGCGGCCGCCGCGCCCGCCAAGTCCAGCGCCGACTGGGGCACTTGCGTGGATGTGGCCAGAGCCCTGCTCGTCGTCGACGAGCACGATCGGCCGTTGGTACCCGAGTACAAGAGGATCCTCGACGACGGGCTGCCGCGCACCGGCAAGAAGACGGCGAGGAAGGTACTCGTCGTGGGCGCCGGGCCGGCCGGGCTGGTGGCGGCCTGGTTGCTGAAGCGGGCCGGGCATCACGTGACGCTGCTGGAGGCCAACGGCAACCGGGTCGGCGGGCGGATCAAGACGTTCCGGAAGGGTGGGCACGAGCACGCGGTGCAGCCGTTCGCGGATCCCCGGCAGTACGCGGAGGCCGGGGCCATGCGCATCCCCGGCAGCCACCCGCTGGTGATGAGCCTGATCGACGGGCTCGGGGTGAAGCGCCGGCCCTTCTACCTCGTGGATGTGGACGGGCAGGGCAAGCCCGTCAACCACGCCTGGCTGCACGTCAACGGGATCCGGATGCGGCGTGCCGACTACGCCAAGGATCCTCGGAAGATCAACCGGTCGTTCGGCGTTCCGCGTGAGCTGTGGGACACGCCGTCGTCCACGATCCTGCGGCGCGTGCTCGATCCCGTCCGCGACGAGTTCAGCACCGCCGGGGCGGACGGCAAGCGCGTCGACAAGCCGATGCCCGAGCGGGTGAAGGGGTGGGCCCGGGTCATCCAGAAGTACGGGGACTGGTCGATGTACCGGTTCCTCACCGAGGAGGCCGGGTTCGACGAGCGCACGCTCGATCTCGTCGGGACGCTGGAGAATCTCACGTCCCGGCTGCCGCTGTCGTTCGTGCACAGCTTCATCAGCCAGTCGCTGATCAGTCCGGACACCGCGTTCTGGGAGCTGGTCGGCGGGACCGCGTCGCTGCCGGACGCGCTGCTGAAGAAGGTCGACGACGTGCTGCGCCTCGACCGGCGGGCGACGCGCATCGAGTACTGGTCGCCGGACCGGACGGGAGCCGACCGGGCGACCCACGTCCGCGAGGGCGGGCCGCACGTGTGGATCGACACCGTGTCCGAGGGCCGCGACGGCAAGGTCGCCCGCGAGCAGTTCACCGGCGACCTCGCGATCGTCACCGTGCCGTTCACCGGGCTGCGGCACGTGCAGGTCAGCCCGCTGATGTCGTACGGCAAGCGGCGCGCGGTCACCGAGCTGCACTACGACAGCGCCACCAAGGTGCTGCTCGAATTCAGCCGCCGGTGGTGGGAGTTCAGCGAGGAGGACTGGAAGCGGGAGCTCGAAGCGACAGGGAAGGGGCTGTACGCCAAGTACCGGGACGGCAAGGCTCCCGCCGACGGCAGTCTCCTCGGCACCCACCCCTCCGTCCCGCACGGACACATCAGCCAGGCACAGCGCGCCCACTACGCCGCCAACTACTGGGAAGGGCGCGACCAGCCCGAGGCGGCGCACATCGTCGGCGGGGGGTCCATCTCCGACAACCCCAACCGGTTCATGATCAACCCCTCCCACCCCGTGCCCGGCAGCGAGGGCGGCGTCGTCCTCGCCGTCTACTGCTGGGCCGACGACGCGACGCGCTGGGACTCCCTCGACGACGAGGCCCGCTACCCGCACGCCCTCTGCGGGCTGCAACAGATCTACGGGCAGCGCGTCGAGGTCTTCTACACCGGCGCCGGCCGCACCCAGAGCTGGCTGCGCGACCCGTACGCGTACGGCGAGGCGTCCGTCCTCCTGCCCGGCCAGCACACCGAACTCCTCGGCGCCATCCGGGAACCCGAGGGTCCTCTTCATTTCGCCGGCGACCACACGTCCGTCAAACCGTCCTGGATCGAGGGCGCCGTCGAATCCGGTGTCCGGGCGGCGCTGGAGGCGCATCTCGCCTGAGGGGGAGTCGCGGGCGGCTGGGATCATGGCAGCTCCTGCCGCCCGCCCCCGAGGTGAGTTCTTGAAGAGCACGGCCCTCCGCCCGCACGCGACGCTGCCCGGCCCGTACGACGCCGGGACCGTCCTGGCGACCACCGTCGACGCCCGGGGCAACGCCCTGTGGCTGCTCTGCCCGGACGCGGAAACCGTACGGAACCCGTACGGGCCGTCGTACCCGAAGCCCCGCCGGTACCCCTTCGACGCCCTGCTCGTCAGCAGCGACGGCACGCCCCCGGTCGAACGCGCCCTGGCCGGGGTACGGGTGCGGCCGTTCGCCCTGGACGTCCTGCCCGACGGCCGGGTCCTGCTGGTCGGGGGCGGCGCCGGCGAGCCGAACGCCTGGCTCTTCGGACGCGACGGCCGGTCCCCGCGCCGCTTCTCCATCGGCCGCGGGGCCCGTTTCGTACGGGCCGACCGCCGGGGCGCCCTCTGGAGCGCCTACTCCGACGAGGGGATCCACAGCGACCCGCTCGCCGCCGCCGGCCTCGTCCGCCGGGACGGCCACGGCACCCCGCAGTGGTCCCTCACACCCCCGGACGGCCTCCCGTACCCGGTCGACGCGGACGCCCTCACCGTCGACGACGACGGCGCCGCCTGGTTTGCCTACCATCCGTCGCCCCGCCTCCTCCACATCGATGCCGACGGCCGGATCACCTCCTGGACGACACCGGTCGCCCGCCCCCGGGGCATCGCGGCCCATGGCACGGAGGTCACCCTCCTCGCCGACGGCCTGCTGTACCGCTGCCGGGCCTCCGCCGGCACCCTCGACCCGCTCGGCGAAACCCGGCCCGCCCTCCCCGACGGCACACCCCTCACCCGGTACACCGACGTCGTCGGACACGGACGGCGGCTCTACGTGCGCGGGAAGTCCGTGCGGCAGTGGTACGTCTTGGACACCTGAGCGCCGGGGCCGGTCCGGGCGCGGCTTCTCCGCTCCTCAAGCCATGGCGGATCAGCGCTCCTCAACTCGTGCCGGTTCAGCCCTTGATGGAGAAGAAGAGGGTGTCCTGCGTGTACCAGTCGAGCCGCTCACGGGCCCATATCCAGTTGTCGTGTTCGTCGTCCAGCATGCCGATCAGGATGTTGACGTCGTGGGTGAGCTCGGGGTCGACCCGGTCCAGGACCCGGCGGTAGGCGTCGGCGGCGGGCTTGGCCTTGGCCAGCGGGAGCCGGCCGAAGTCCGGGGACCCGTCCGTGGGGTGGGGGAGGGGGAAGGGGATTCCGTCGGGCGGTCCGGCGAAGAGGTATCCGTAGGGCAGCAGGTCGGCGTCCACGCCCAGGCGGCGGAGCTCGTTGTCCAGCAGGCCGAAGAAGGTGGAGGGCTTGGAGTACGAGCCCAGGTCGGCGGGATCGGAGGCGTTGGCGTCGATGATGTGCTGGAGCGCGCTGTAGTAGGCGTTGGCCGCGTACTCGGCCGTCGAGCCGGCGTGGCCGGCTATGAGGTGGTCGAGGGCCTCGGGGATGGTCAGGCCCCAGTCGATGTCCTGGCGTTCGAGCCGGAGTTGGTCGGCCTCCGCGCATGCGCGCATGTCGGCGAGGATGTCGCGCTGGTCGGCGGAGAGGCTGTCCCCGGCTCCGAGGAAGGCCACGACGTGCGCTTGGTCCGCGGTGCTGTACGAGATGATCCGGCTCATGGTCGGCATCCTGCCACCCGCCACTGACATCGCGGGCGTCAGGCGGGCCCGGGCGGCCGCTGAGCGGCCGGCGGACCGTGGGGTTATCGTTCTCGCCATCCGGACGGGGGAGCGACAACGGGGGAGAGGCATGAGCGAGCGCCTGGGGCCGATCGAGCGGGTCGGCGGGCGGTGGGTCGTCGGGGACACGGAGTGGGCGAAACGGCCCCACCTGGAGTTCGGGGCGGAGGGGGTCCTGCGGCACGAGCCGGGGAAGGACGGGCCCGAGCTCGTCCCGTGGGGCAGGTTCATGAGCCTGCACCTGGCGGCCACGTACACCAGGCTGGAGTCCTCGACGACGCTGGCCGTCCTGTCCGGTGGCAAATTCCTGGGCCGGCGCACCTGCTCCCTGCACGGGACGCTGCGGCACCCCTACGAGCCGTGGACCGCCTGCTACGGACACCACGAGCGGCGCTACCGCACCAGCGAACTCGTCCTCGCGCAGTTCCTCGTCTCCCTGGCCTTCGAGGCGGGCCCGGCCCGGCGGCTCGGTGACCCGCGGTGGATGGCGGAGGCCGTCGGACGGCTGGCGCCGCTGCGGGTGCGCAAACTGCGCGAGGCGCGGGCGGCGGTGGCGGAGGTCGTCCGGGACCTCGACGAGGCCGAGGTGAGAGATGCGGAGTGAGCCGCGGAGTGAGCCGCCTCCCCGGCGGCCACGGCCTCACGTCTCCGCCGACCGTGCCACCACCTCGCTGAACACCACCCGCGCGTCCTCCGTGTACACCCCCACGCTCCCCTTCAGATAAGGGCGTTCGTGGTCCTCGTACGCGACGAGGCCGCGGCCGTCGACGCTGATCTCCATGCGGGCGCCGCGCTGGGCGATGCGGACGTCCGAGGTGCGGCCGACGGGGAATGACTCGCCGCCGGTGGCGAGGAAGCGCTGGCCGCCGGGGTAGGCGGGGTCGCGTTTGCCGAGTTCCCAGCCGTTGGGCTTGAGGGTGACGTAGTAGAAGTGCTCGGGGTCGGTGTAGGCCCAGACCAGCCAGGGCACTTCCCACGGGTTCGGCTTGGGGGTGCGGAGCTGGGCGACGGTGCGCATGCGGGCCTCGTAGTCCACGTTCTCGTACGTCGCCGTGGAGACGACGAGGCCGGCGTGGGTCTCTTCGGGGCGCCGGGCCGGCTTGGGGGAGAGGGCCAGGCCGTCGTGGCGGCCGACGGTGGTGCCGTGGCCGTCGAAGACCGCCCGCCATGGTCCGTGGACCGTGCCCTCGGCCCACGGCCGTTCCGGCGCGCCCCCGCCGCCCCACAGGGCGTCCGCCGCGAAACCGAGGCCGACGAGCACGGCGACGGCGAGGGCGGCGAGGGCGAGCTGCCGGTGAACTCTGCTCATGCCGTCGAGTATGACCCCGGGCCCTCGGGAAGGCGGGCGATCACCGGATCGGTGGACTGATCGGTGGACGGGAGGCCCGCGTCGATGGACGGCATGCCCGCGTCCGTGGACGGAACGTCCGCGTCCGCGCCGAAGTCCTCCGCGAGCTGGGCGATGATGCGTTCGGTCGCGTGGCCGTCGCCGAACGGATTTCCGGCTTCCGCCATGCGGGCGTACTCGGCGGGGTCGTCCAGGAGCCGTTCCGTCGCCGCCAGGATCGCGTCGGGCACGGTGCCGACGAGCCGGGCCGCGCCCGCCTCGACGGCCTCCGGGCGTTCGGTCGTGGTGCGCAGGACGAGGGCCGGCTTGCCGAGGGAGGGGGCCTCCTCCTGGACGCCGCCGGAGTCGGTGAGGACGAGGTCGCAGGCGGCCAGGGTGGCCGAGAAGTCGAGGTAGCCGAGGGGCTCGACGACGCGGACGCGCGGGTGGCCGGACAACTCGGGCAGCAGCGCGTCGCGCACGGCCGGGCTCTTGTGCAGCGGGAGCAGGATCTCGACGTCGCCGCGGGTGGCGAGTCGGCGTATCGCCCGGCCCATGCCGCGCATGGTGTCGCCCTGGTTCTCGCGGCGGTGCAGGGTGAGGAGGACGCGGCGCAGGCCGGTGGCGGTGCCGGCGGTGAACTGGCTCCGGCCGGTGCCTCGTTCGAGTACCCAGAGGAGGTTGTCGATCACCGTGTTGCCCGTGGTGAAGACCTCCGAGGCGGGCACCCCTTCGGCCCTGAGGTGACCGGCGGCGCGCGGCGTCGGGGCGAAGTGCCAGCGGGCCACCCGGCCGATGAGCCGCCGGTTGAGCTCCTCGGGGAACGGGTTGTCGAGGACCCCGGTGCGCAGCCCCGCCTCGACGTGGGCGACCGGCACGTGCTCGTAGAAGGCGGCGAGCGCGCCGGTGAGGGCGGTGGTGGTGTCGCCCTGGACGAGGACGACGTCCGGGCGCAGGTCGCGGACCACCTCGCCGAGGCCGTCGACGAGACGGGCGGTGAGGGTGGAGAGTTCCTGCCGGTCCCGCATGACGTCCAGTTCGGTGCGGTCGGGCACCTGGAGCAGGTCCAGCATCTGGTGCAGCATCTCGCGGTGCTGCCCGGTGGTCACGACGAGGGGCTCGAACAGCGGTGAGGCCGCCATGGCGCGGGCCACGGGGGCGAGTTTGATGGCCTCCGGGCGGGTGCCGAGGATGAGCATGGCGCGCACCGGGGCGCTGATCAGGTTCGGGGACATGGGTCTCCCTGGGTGTGGTGGTGCCGGTGGGTGGGGAGTGCGGTGCCGTCCGTTGTGCTGTGGTGTGGTTGCACGAGCCGGGGCGGCGTTATGTGCCGGGTGGATGCGCTGGGCGGGTGTCCCGGCGTATGCGCCAGGCGTACGCGTCGGGGTGGGTGTGGCGCGGGCGTGGCGGGCGTGCACGCCCCGCGCCGGCGGCGTCGGGTGCGCGCCGCCCTCAGGTGCGCGCCGTCTTGAGCCAGGTGCGCTTGCCCGTGACCATCCGCCACAGGCCCCACCACCCGGCGGCGAACCAGATGTAGCCGTAGAAGATGAAGACGTGGGACAGCAGGACCGCCCTGACGAAGCCGAGGCCTTGCTCCCGCCGCGAGTACACCCAGCCGTACACATAGGCCGCGGTGAAGGACAGCACGTACGGGCCGAGCACCCACATCGGGGAGATCAGCGGCCGTCCGGCCTCGATCGAGCCGACGGCCGTGCCGGCGACGGCGACCAGGAAGGACACCGGCAGCAGCGAGGTCAGCAGGATCAGCACCGGGCTGGAGAGGTGGTAGAGCAGGTCCACGGCGGCCCGGGTGGGCACCTCTTTGACGATCAGCGGGACGAGCCCGGCCGACTGGAGGTGGCCCTGGAACCAGCGCGACCGCTGCCGCACCAGCCGCCGGACGTCGAGGACGGCCTGCTGGGAGACGGCGGCGGAGGTGCAGTGCTGGTTGGTCCAGCCGCGGGCGATCAGCCGGACGCCGAGGTCGAGATCCTCGGTGAGGGAGTCGCTCCACGGTCCCGAGCCGTCCGGGCCCAGCAGGGTGTCCAGCGCGGCCAGCCGCATGAACTGCCCGTTCCCGCCCATCCCGACGCTGCCGATGTAGCGGCGGGCGCTCTGGAAGATGTCGCCGTAGATGACGAACTCCATGTCCTGGAGCCGGGCGAGCAGGCCCTTGTGTCGGTTGTACATCCGCACACCGATCTGGGTGCCGCCGGTGCGCGGGTTGTCGAAGTACGGGTCGACCGCCTGGACCACATGCTGGTCGAGCCGGCCGTCGGCGTCCACGACGCAGACGATGACGTCGCGGGGGTCGTGGCCGTCCAGCAGACCGGACGAACGCAGGTGCGCGATACCGGCGTTGAGGGCCGCGCCCTTGCCCTTGCGGGCGTTCGGCAGATGTCTCTGCAACAGGTGCACCGTGCCCGGGTGGGCGGCGCAGGCCGCGCGGGCGATGTCGGCCGTGCGGTCGTCGGAGGCGTCGTCGATGACCAGCGCCAGGGTGTTGCGGGCCGGCAGCGCGGTGATCCGCGCCAGGCTCTCGGCCAGCACCTTCTCCTCGTTGAGGCACGCGAGGAGGAAGACGTAGCAGCGCTGTTCCCGGGGGCCGCGCGCACGGCGGAAGCGGCGCCGGGAGATGAGGAACAGGGAGGTGTTGTAGACGCCGGCCATCACGATGATGGCGATGCTCGACCAGAGCAGCAGATCGTCGAGCGGGAGGCCGCCGATCAGGGTGCCGTCGGTCGTGGACGCGTCGGTGGTGAGCGTGCCGGGTGCGAGTGCGCCGGTGGTGAGCGCGGCGGTGGCGAGTGCGTCGGTCATGAGCGGCCACCGGAATTCCGTATCGCGTACCAGAATTTCAGCGAAAGCAGGACGGCGGCTATCGAACAGTAGAGCAGGAAGCCGGCCCCCGCCGCCTCCTGGAGCCCTTTCGCGTAGGGCAGGCCCGGCATCACTTTCGGTGCCGCAGTCAGACCGGCCAAGGGCACAACGGTGCCCAGTGCAGGTTTTCCGTACATGGGTTCCCCCCCATTTTCCGCCTCCTGCGAGGCGTGCGCTGGGAACGTACCAGACCTTCGGTCGGACCGGTCCTACATCAGGGAAGTCATGGAATTCAAGGGCGTAAATTCTTGTGACTGATCAGTAGTTCTGGCAGTTCACGCCGAGGGTGGGGCTGGTGTGACCTGCGGTCTGAACCATCCACCCGGCGGGAATCGACGGAGAGAGGAGCCGGCCGGGATCGGAAGAGAGCGGTCCGCCTTTCCGGAATTGTAACGGGGGTGTCACTGATATCCGGAAGCGCATTGACGCTCCGTCGGACGCCCCACCAGAATCTGCCAACTGTCGGCGCGATGCCGGCCATGCCTCGACGGCAGTCAGGGGGGAATGAGGATGAGAATTTCCCGCAGAAGCCCGGGAAAGACCAGAATTTCGCTAACGCTTTCGATAGTCGCGGCCCTCGTGGGCGGATTCGCGATTTCGGAGGGCTCCGGAGCCGCCGGTGCGCCGGTGGACGCCCGGTCCCGCGCGTCCCACGCCTTGCAGGGCACCGGGCCGGCCGCGCTCTCCGGGGTCGGCGTCAAGGACCTCAAGTCCTGGCAGTCCGCCCGGCTCTCCAACGACCGGCTGCGCCGGTCGGGCAAGCTCGTCGTCCGGCGGGCGGCGGCGGGCGGTACCAGCGGCACCGGTAGCACGGGCGGGGCCGGCGGGACGAGCGCCCGTCAGGCCCTCGCACCCCGAAGCACCACCGCGGCCGCGACGGCCGTCCCCGCCGTCGCCCCGGCCACCGCCAGGACCCAGGGGCCGGCCGTCGTCCAGCCGGCCGCCGCGGCCGGGACCTCGGCGCTGGTCCTCTACGACAACACCGGCCCCTACGGTTACCTGGGCGAGCTCTACGCCATGGCCGCCGCCAACCTCGCGGGCCACTTCGGCACCGTGACCGCCAAGCCCGTCTCGGCGTACACCGCGGGCCTGGTCAACCAGTACACGGCCACGGTCTACCTCGGGTCGACGTACTACGGCGGCACCGTCCCGGACGCCGTCCCGGCCGCGTTCTACCAGGACGCGCTGGCCACCTCCCACCCGGTCACCTGGGTCGGGGACAACATCTGGGGCATGGCCAACGCCGTCGGCGTCGACGCCTTCAAGCAGCACTACGGCTGGGACCCCACCAACTCGTTCTACGAGAGCGGCGGCACGGTCGGGAACATCACCCAGGTCACGTACAAGGGACAGCAGCTCACCCGGAAGATCCCCGCCGGGTACGACGGCGGAGTGCTGCACCCGGCGCTGCTGACCGGGCCGGGCTACCCCCAGGTCAACCAGCTGGCCCAGGCCACCGACGCCAACTCCGGTGACACCAGCCCCTGGGCGATCCGTTCGGGCAACCTCACGTACGTCGGCGAGATCCCGTTCACCTACGTCTCCGAGAGCGACCGGGTGATCGTCTTCGAGGACCTGCTCTTCGACGGGCTCGCCCCCGCCACCGCCGAACGGCACCGGGCGTTCGTCCGGCTGGAGGACATCAGTCCGAAGTCCGACCCCACCGAGCTGCGCCAGGCGGCGGATTACCTCTACGGCCAGAAGATCCCGTACGGGATCAACGTCATCCCCGTCTACACGGACCCCAAGGGCGTCTACAACGGCGGGAAGGCCGAGACCGTCACGCTCGCCCAGAGCCCCCAGGTCGTCTCCGCCCTCAAGTACATGCTGGCGCACGGCGCGGTGCTGATGGACCACGGCTACACCCACCAGTACAGCAACGTGAACAACCCGTACAGCGGAGTCACCGGCGACGACTTCGAGTTCTTCCGCGCGCACGTCGACGCGTCCGACAACGTGATCTACGACGGGCCGCCCGCCGAGGACTCAACTCTCTGGGCGCAAACGCGAGTTACGTCCGCCCTCGCGGCCTTCGCGACGGCTGGGCTGCCGAAGCCGACGCTGTGGACAACGCCACACTACGCGGCCTCCGCGACCGACTACCGTGTCCTCGGTCAGAACTTCTCCGCGCGTCTGGAGAGAACCTTGTACTTCGCAGGAACCCTGCCCGGCACCACCGTGAACACCGGCCAGTACATCGGCCAGTTCTTCCCGTACGCCGTGAAGGACGTCTACGGCACCACGGTCCTGCCGGAGAACCTCGGCAACTACGAGCCCCAGCCGTACAACAACCACCCGGCCCGGCTCCCCGCCGACCTGGTCGCCTCCGCCAAGGCCAACCTGGCCGTCCGTGACGGCGTGGCCAGCTTCTTCTACCACCCGTACTACGGGACGGCCCCGCTCCAGCAGACGGTGGACGGCATCCGCGCCCTCGGGTACACCTTCGTCGGCCCCACGGACCTGAACCAGTGAGCGCGAAGAAGAGGGCGGCCGCCGCGCTGGCGGCCGCGGCCGCCCTCTTCCTCGCGGGCTGCTCCGCCGACGACTCCTCGGACGCGCCCGCGACCCCGCCCGCCGGCACCGCGAGCGGCGGGGCGAGCAAGCGCCCCGACAGCCGGAAGGAGGTCCCGCTGAAAGGGATCACGCTCCCCGCCTGGAACCGCAAGGACTACGAGAAACCCGAGGCCAAAACGTATCTGCGGCAGATCGCCGCGACCGGCGCCCGCTGGGTGACCTTCACCCCCACCTGGTACCAGGACAAGCTCACCGACTCCGGTATGCGCCCCACCGACGAGACCGCCGACGACGACAGCCTGCGCCACATCGTCCGCCTCGCCCACGACGCCGGCCTCAAGACCATGATCAAGCCGCATGTGGACCTGAAGGGCGGCGAGGACCGCTCCGGCATCCGGCCCGCCGACCCGGACGCCTGGTTCGCGGCGTACGAACGCTTCATCACCCACTACGCGGACCTCGCCCGCGAGACCGGCGCCGAGCAGTTCTCCGTCGGCACCGAACTCACCGGCGTCTCGCGGGACGGCGACCACTGGAAGAAGACCGTCGCCGCCGTCCGCGCCCGCTACAAGGGCCCGCTCACCTACGCGGCCAACTACGACGAGTACCGCGACGTCGCGTTCTGGAAGAGCCTCGACCTCATCGGCATCGACGCCTACTGGCCGCTCGGCGACAAGCCCACCGCCGACGTGGGGCGGCTGCGCGAGGCGTGGCAGCCGGTGGTGAAGGAACTGGCCGCGTTCTCCGCCGCCCAGGGGCGCAAGATCCTCTTCACCGAGGCCGGCTACGTCAGCCAGAAGGGCAGCACCACCGCCCCGTACTCCTGGACCGTCAGCAAGTCCGCCGGCGACGCCGAACAGGCCGCCGGGTACGAGGCGTTGCTGGCCGCCTTCGAGGGACAGAAGTGGTGGGCCGGGGTGTGCTGGTGGATGTGGGACGACTGGCCGGACACGGGGGAGACGCCGAAGAAGCTCGCGTACACGCCGCACGGGAAGCCGGCGGAGCAGGTGCTGCGGAAGTGGTGGGGGAACGGGTGAGTCCGGCTCCTTCGAAGGGGGGTGCCTCGGGGGGAAGGGTTTCTTAGGCGGGAGGGGTGCCTCCGGGGGGCTCAGGCGGGGTGCCTCAGATGGAAGAAACGCCTCACGTCGAAGGCGGTGCCTCACGTCTCACAGTCGTGCACGCTCCCGCACAGGCCGCACCGGGCCCGTAGCCGCCCCTGGACCGGAACCCGGATGCGCTGGTGGCAGGTGGGGCAGGGGAAGCTGACGCGCTGCGGGTCGCGCCCCTCGAACGCGTACCCGGCGGCGGGTGACGCCTGGCCCGTGCCGCGCTCGGCCGCCCGGCGGTCGCGCGCGTAGCGGTGCCGCCCGAGCCGGCCCGCCGCGGCCAGCGGCGGACGCCGCGCCTCCTGGCGGGCCCGCGCCGCGCCCGCGACGTAGGCGTCGTGGGCGCGCGGGCTGGTGAACCAGGTCCGGGGGTCCTCGGCGAAGACCTCGGCGCGCTGGGCCAGGACGTAGCCGAACTCCTCCGGGGTGAGGTAGCCGAGCTTCTGCGTGCTGACCGCGTCCTCGCGGTACGCGTCGAGCAGCAGCCAGCCGGCGCCGAGGTAGGCGGCGACGGTGTCGGTGAGGATCTCGTTGTCCCGGGTGCCGGGGAAGGCGAGGCCCAGCCGGTGCAGGTAGACGTGGGTCACCTCGTGGGCGAGGGCGGCGCCGATGTCCTTGCGGTGCTTCTTGAAGCGGGAGTTGAGCTCGATGAAGTACTCGGGTCCCGCGGCGAGTTCGACGTTCCCGGCGTGCCGCATGTCGCGGAAGGAGACGATCATCCGGGCGTCCGGGAGCCGCAGGTGCCGCACCATGACGCCGGCGATCCGCTGGACGCCCAGGTAGGGATCCTCGTCGTCGGAGAACGCGACGTCGAACGGCGGGACGCTGAGCGCGAAGGTGCGCAGGGTGTCGGGCGAGAGCCGCCGGTAGAGGGCGGTGATCGCGGAGTGCACCGTGCCCAGGTGCGGGAATCCGTGGAGGATCTCGACGTCCGTGCCCACCAGCACCACCCCCGCGGCTCCGCCGGCCCCCTGTCCTCCCACCTTACGCGCACACCGGCGCACACCGGGCCACACCGGATCCGACTGGCCGGAAGCGTCCTTGCCGCCACCGGCGCACGCTCCGATACTCGGCACACCGCGCCCACCGGGTTCCACTGGGGCGACAAGCATCGGCAGCTTGTCATGAACATGATTAAGTGTGATCACCTGTGACGGATCCCGGCGGGCGCCCCAACCCCCCCACGAAGGGAACCGCCTTGAGCACTCACCTCACCGCCCTCAAGAGAACCGTCGCCGTCGGCGCGGCGGCCGTCGCCGCGCTCGGCCTCCAGGCCGGCTGGGCGCAGGCCGACGACCCCGCACCCCGGCCCGTCGTCGGCGGCGTCCTCGCGCAGCAGGGCGAGTTCCCCTGGATGGTCCGCCTCTCCATGGGCTGCGGCGGCGCCCTCTACACCCGGCAGATCGTCCTCACCGCCGCGCACTGCGTCGACGGCAGCGGCGCCAACACGTCGATCACCGTCACCGCGGGCGCCGTCGACCTCAACTCCTCGCAGGCGATCAAGGTCAAGTCCACCGAGGTCCTCCAGGCGCCCGGCTACAACGGCAGCGGCAAGGACTGGGCCCTCATCAAACTCGCCCGCCCCCTCGACCTCCCCACCCTGAAGACCGCCGACACCACCGCGTACGACTCCGGCACCTTCACCGTCGTCGGCTGGGGCGCCACCCGCGAGGGCGGCGGCCAGCAGACGAAACTGCGCAAGGCGCAGGTGCCGTACGTCGACGACGCCACGTGTGGCAAGGCGTACGGGAGCAGTCTGATACCGGGCGAGGAGATCTGCGCCGGTTACGTGGACCAGGGCGGGGTGGACACCTGCCAGGGGGACTCCGGCGGGCCCATGTTCCGCAAGGACGACGCGGGGGCCTGGGTGCAGGTCGGGATCGTGAGCTGGGGTACGGGATGTGCGCGGCCCGGGTATCCCGGCGTGTACACGCAGGTGAGCACGTTCGCGGGCGACATCGCAGAGGGGGCGGCGGGGTTGGGCGGCTGAGTAGGGGGTCACACGCCGGACGGGCTGAGGCCGGCCCGCCCGGCGTGTGAGGGCCGGGGCGTCCTCTCCGGGGGAGCACGCGGCGTGCTGTGGGGTGCGGGGGCTCGCTCCCGTAGGAAACGGGGGGCGGGACCGGGGCGCCCCCACCGCCCGACCCCGGTATGACGCGCGGCACCGCACCGTCATCCTTTCGGCCGAGCCGGAACACCCCCAAGATGGCCCGCCGGTCGAGGTGTACGCGGCACGAAGGCCCGTAACGTGGATCCGCGGCCCCCGCCGCACCCGCAGGACCACGACAGAAAGAGCACCTCCGTGCCCGCCAGGACCCGTATCGCCGCCGTCGCCCTCCTCGCCGCCGCGAGCGCGGTGCTCCTGCCGGTGACCGGCGCGCAGGCGGCGGACGCCGGGCACCGCGACCGCACCGGCGAGGAGTGGGCCGTGGTCCGCCACGACGGACCCCGCGAGCCGTCGGACGCCCCCGCCGCGTCCCGGGAGGAGACCGCCGTTCACCCGGCCGCGGGAACGGACGGGCACACCGTGAACCCCCGTCAGCGCGACCCCCGCTTCACCCACCGGGAGCACCCCGGCGTGTCGCGCCCCGCGGCGCGGCTCCGGCCGGCCGGACGGCTCCACGGGGTGCGGCAGGCCGAGCGGATCACGCGGGCCGGACAGGGGGCGAAGGCCGAACCGGCGGGGGTCAAGCGCGTCAAGCCCGTCAAGCCGGTGAAGCGCCACGAGGCCGCCAGCAACCCCGTCCGCCGCATGGTGCAGGCCGGCCAGACCGTCGGAGGCCGGCGGGACGTCGGCAAGCCTCTCGTCGTGGGCGGCGCGGCGCTCCTGGCCGTCGGCGGGGGCGTGTACGGGCTGCGCCTCGCGAGCCGCCGCCGCGCAACGCGCGCCGACGCGTAGACGGCACGCCCCGCTCCCGCTCCCGGGATCCCGTTCCCGCTGCTGTTGCGGCCCCACGCCGCCCCCGGTGACATGGAGGGACGCGCGGCGGACGGCCGGAACCGGCCAGGGGCCGGCCCGAGGACGACCCGGCGACCGCCCGGGCGGGACGAGCACCCAGGGGACTAAGGGACCAGGACTGAGGGACCAAGGGACTAGGGGACGACATGGCGATCACCGTCGTCATCGCGGACGACCAGGAGATGGTCCGCACCGGCTTCCGGATGATCCTGGAGAGCCAGCCCGACATCGACGTCGTCGCCGACGTCGTGGACGGCGAGGCCGCGCTGGCCGCCGTCGAGGAGCACCGGCCCGACGTGCTGCTCCTCGACATCCGCATGCCCAAGCTGGACGGGCTGGAGGTCACCCGCCGGCTCTCCGCGCTCACCGCCGCCGAACCGGAGCGCGGCGGACGCCCCCGCATCGTCATCGTCACCACCTTCGACCTCGACGAGTACGTCCACTCGGCGCTCCGCGACGGCGCCTCCGGGTTCCTGCTGAAGGACGCCAGTCCGGCCATGCTCGTCGAGGCGGTGCACGCCGCCGCCGTCGGCGACTCCCTGATCTCGCCCGCCATCACCGTGCGGCTGCTCCGCGACCTCGCCCCGGCCGGGACCCCTGGTACGGAACGCCCCATGAGGACCCCCTCCGAACCGCTGACCGAACGCGAGGAGAGCGTCGTCCGCTGCCTCGCGCGCGGCGCCACCAACGCCGAGATCGCCGCCGAGCTGTTCATCTCCCTGTCCACGGTCAAGACCCACCTGGCCAACGTGCAGCTGAAGCTCGACGCCCGGAACCGCGTCGAGATCGCCGCCTGGGCCTGGGAGAGCGGGCTGGCCACGGGCGGTACGTGAGCGGGCGCGCCGGGTTCGCCGCCCGGCACCCGCACCGGGCCACCGTCGCCAAGGGCGTGCTCGCCCTCTTCCTGCTCGGCCTGGTCGGCTTCGAGGGCTTCGTCCTCGCCCGGCAGCCCAGCCCGCCGCACGCCGTCGTCCTGGCGTCGGGCGTCGCCGTCTGCCTGTGCGCCGTCCCGTACGCGTGGATCCCCCTCGACCTGCGCGCGGGCGTCGCGGTCGGCGTGTCCTGGACGACGTCCGCCGTGCTGATGGCCGGGCCGCACCCCGGCGCGGTCTGGGGGATGGGGGAGGACGTGGCCCTGCTGGTGCTGCTCACCAACGTCGTCCAACGCTCCCCGGCCCGGCGCGCGGCCCTCCTCGGGCCGGCGCTCGCCCTGGCGGCGCTCGCCGCGCCGGTGCGCGACCTCGACCCGGGCCGGTTCACGGCCGTGTTCACCCTGCTGACGGTGGTCGTCGGCGCGTACTCGCTGATGCTGCGCGCCCAGTCGGCCCAGCGTGTCCGCGACATGGCGGCGGTCCGGACCGCCGAGCGCCTGGAACTCGCCCGCGAGCTCCACGACCTCGTCGCCCACCACGTCACCGGCATCGCCGTGCAGGCCCAGGCGGCCCGTTTCACCTCCGTCGAGGGGGACGCCGCCGCCCGGGCGTTCGAGCGCATCGAGGGGTCGGCCGGGGAGGCGCTCGGCGCCATGCGCCGCCTCGTCGGCATCCTGCGCGAGGGCGCCGAACCCGAGACCGAGCCCGTTGCCGGCCTCCCCGAGGTGCGGACGCTCACGGAACGGTTCACCCGCACCGGCCCGCCCGTCGCCCTCTACATCGAGCAGGGCATGGAGAAGTGGCTTCCGGGCGACGTCGCCGCCGCCGTCCACCGCGTCGTCCGTGAGGCCCTGACCAACATCCGCAAGCACGCCGCCGACGCCACGGCCGTCCGCATCGGCGTCCGCGGCGTCCCCGAGGGCGTCGAACTCCGCATCGCCGACGACGGTCGGCACCCCGCCCAGCTCACCGACGCGGCGCGCGGGGGCGGCTTCGGCCTCGTCGGGCTGGCGGAACGCGCCAAGGCCATGGGCGGGCGGCTCACCGCCGGGCCGGCGCCGGAGGGCGGGTGGCTGATCACCGCGGTGTTCCCGGTGGAGCGGCGCTAGGCGGCGGGGCTGGGCGGCAGAGCTGGGTGGCGGGGGCTGGGCGGCGGCGCTTGGCGGTGGGGCTGGGCGGCGGCGCTAGGCGGCGGCGCGGAAACCGGAGAGCTCGTCCGCCGAGGCGATGACGCGGTCGACGAAGCCGTATTCCAGAGCCTCCTGGGCCGTGAAGTAGTGGTCCCGGTCGGAGTCCGCCTCGATCCGCTCCACCGGCCGGCCCGTGTGGTGGGCGATCCGCTCCTGCACCAGCCGCTTGACCGCCCGCATCTGGTCGATCTGGATCCTGATGTCCGACGCGGAACCCGCGAGTCCAGCCGACGGCTGGTGCATGAGGATGCTCGCGTGCGGCAGCGCGTACCGCTTTCCGGGCGCCCCCGCGCAGAGCAGGAACTGCCCCATGGACGCCGTGAAGCCCAGGGAGAGGGTGGCGACGTCGTTCGGGATGAACTGCATGACGTCGTAGATGGCCAGTCCGGCGGTGATCGAGCCGCCGGGGGAATTGATGTAGAGGTGGATGTCGCGGTGCCGGTCCTCGGCGGAGAGGAGCAGCATCTCGGCGCAGATCCGGTTGGCGATCTCGTCGTCGACCTGCTGCCCGAGCACGATGATCCGGTTCCGCAGCAGCCGCTGGAAGACGGGCTCCGCGGCGGGGGTGGCGGGGGCGGGGGCGGACGAGGCGGGCGTGATGGGCGTGGTGGGCTTGGTGAGGGGGGCGAGGGAGGTGAGGCTGACGAGGGGGGAGAGACCGGACGACGGCGGATATGCGCTCATGACGTCAGGAAAACCGCAGCTCAGGGCTGGTGTCCAACAACTTCTGCGGACGCTTTGACAACCCCGGGTTGTCAGTTGAGGCTGGCGCCATGGAACCCGATCTCCCGGGCATGCGCGCCTTCGTCGCCGTCGCCGAGGAACTGCACTTCGGCCGGGCCGCCGCCCGCCTCTTCCTCACCCAGCAGGCGCTGTCCAAACGCGTCCGCCGCCTGGAGGACGCCCTCGGCGCGCCACTCCTCGAACGCACCACCCGCAGCGTCGAACTCACCGCCGCCGGACGGCGGTTGCTGCCACTCGCCGTGGACGCCGTCACCGCCTTCGACGCGGCCGTCCACGCCGCCCGGGGCACGGTGCGCGCGCTGCGCGTCGAGGTGTTCGCCGAGCGGTTCACGCCGCTGCGGGTGCTGCGCGAGACGGTCGCCCGGACGCCCGGGATACGGGTCGACCCCAGTATGCGGCAGGGGCTGGCGCTCGCCCTTCCGGCCGTGCTGGGCCGGGAGCTCGACGCCGCGTTCGGCCGCGTCCACGACCTCGGCCGGCCCTGGCCCGCCGACCTCCTCCACCGGCCCGTCCGCCTCGAACCGCTGCACGCCTATGTGCTCGCCGGGCACCCCCTCGCCGAGCGGGCGGCCGTCCGCTCGGCCGACCTGCGGGACGCCGGGATCGCCATGCCCGACCCCGGCGGCGCGGAGGAGTGGCGTGGCTATCTGACCCGGTTCTGCACGGAGTTCGGCATTCCGCTGCACTTCACCGCACCGGCGGTGGGCGCCCGCGACTACGAGGAGCACATGCGGCGCGAGGGGCGTGCGGTGGCGGTGGGGGAGGCCGGGATGGACCTGCCGCACGACGGACGCCTGCGCCGCCTCCCGATCGTGGACCCCGCGCCCCTGTATTTGTGGTCCGTCACCTGGCACCGCTCCCATCGCGATCCCCAGTTGGCCGCCTTGCTGCGTGCTTTGCCGCACCCGGAGGTGCCCGGTGGGAGGCGGTCCGGTTCCACGGCGGCGGTTGGGGGTGCGGGATGGCCGGAGGGCGCGGGATGGCCGGACGACGTCTGGCTGCCGGAACCCGACCGGGCGGAGCTGACGGCACACCGGACGCGCCGACCCGGGGCCGGCGAGTCCGTGACGCCGGCGAGTCCGTGACGGGCCTGTGACGGCTGGTGGGTCCGTGATGCCAGTGCACCCGTGATGCCAGTGCACCCGTGATGCCAGTGCACCTGTGATGCCAGTAAACCCGTGAAGGTCTGCTATCCGTAGCAGAGGCAGAACGGGTGCCCCGCGGGGTCGGCGAAGACCCGGAACCCCGACGTCGTCCCACCGCTGTCATGCAGGAACCGTGCGCCGAGACCGGTCACCTCCCGCTGCGCGCGCTCCAGGTCGTCCCGGGTGCCGACGGAGAAGTCCAGGTGGAACTGCTGGGGGTGCTCCGGATCCGGCCAGCGCGGCGGACGGTGGTCCGCCGCCTTCTGGAAGGCGATCCGGGTGCTGCTCTCGGGGTCGTTCAGCCACACCCAGGCGGGGTCGCTCGCGTCGACCTTCCAGCCCAGGATCGCCCCGTAAAAGGCCGCGAGCGCCGAGGGGTCCGGACAGTCGATGACGGTGCAGTCCAGTTTCGCGATCATGTTGCGATGCTCCTTCACCTCCGGTGGGTTGTCCACCGGGCAAGAACAAACCGTGCGTCCTGGGATGGGGGTGACGTCCGTGACGTGAGGGAAGTGTTGAGGCGAACATCCGACCAGTTGGTTCGGTCCGGACGGCTTCACGTCGCACCATCTGGGAACAACACCTCCACAGGGCCCGTCCCGCTGGTCACCGTCATCGGCCGGTGATCAGCGGGACGGAGGTATGTACGGCTCCGATCCGTCGGCCGTCCGTCTGCCGGCCGTCCGTCCGTCGGCCCGGTCGGGCCCGGTCGGCCCGTCCGCTCGGCGGCCTGGCGACTTGGCCGTCCGGCAGGCCGACCGCCGCCCGGCCCGTCGGCCACTTCGTCTGCTACTCCGCCGACCGTCGCGCCGACCGCTGCGGGTCGGCTCGTCGGCGGCGGGAGGACCGCTGCGCACGGCTCCGGCCTCGCCGGGTCGCTCGCCCCGCGACCTGTCATGCCGTCCCGCCTACCCCGGAACCGGCGCCAGCAACGGCCGCATCGTCCCCGCCCGTTCCATCTCCAGCACCAGCAGCTCGTTCCGCCCCGCACGTAACACCGGCCCCGGCACCCAGAGAGCGTGTTGCGGCCCGTCGGACCAGTACCGGCCCAGGCAGAAACCGTTCACCCAGACGAACCCCCGTACCCAGCCCGGCAGTCGGAGCACCGCGTCACCGCCCTCCGGCACCCGGAAGGCCCCTCGGTAGACCCCCGGCTCCCGCCCTGCGGCCGGCCGCCACCGCACCACCGCGAGCGCGCCCTCCTCCTCGAACGCCGCGAGCCGGAGCCCCCGCGCCCGTACGCCGTGGACGTACTGTCCCCCGTGCAGCAGCCCACCCGTCAGCCCCTTCCGTTCGCCCAGCCGCGGACCGTAGTTGACCCTCCCCAGCGACTCCACCCACAACTCGACCGACGCCGGCCCCGGTACGTCCCCGATCAGCCCGTCCTCGGCGCGCAGCACGGCCGTCCGCACCCCGTCCACGGACACGACCGCGAGGTCGCGCAGCCCGGCCACCCGCAGGGGGAGCGCCCGGCGCGGTCCCGGGACCGTGAACCGGTAGCGGACGATCCCCCGGTCCACCCCCAGCTCCTCGAACGACGGCGGCAGCACGGCCTCCCGCGCGGCCCCACCCAGCGCGTCCATCACCTCCGCGGGCGGCGCCCACCGTGTGAGCTCCGCGCGTACCGGCTCCCGCAGTGCCGGGGGAGCGGGTGGCGGTTCCGGCGGCGGACCGTCCCCGTAGGCGGCCAGCACCTCGCGGAAGGCATGGAACTTGGCGGTCGGCCGGCCGTACTCGTCGACGGGCGCGTCGTAGTCGTACGACGTCGTCGTCGGGCGGAGCGCGCCCCGGTGCTCCGCGCCGGCCCGGTTCGCCCCCGCCCAGCCGCCGAAGTTCGTCCCGCCGTGCGCCATGTAGACGTTCACGGACGCCCCGCACTCCAGGACCTCCCGCAGCGCCTCCGCCGCCTCCCCGGCGTCCCGCGCGGCCGGCGCACCACCCCAGTGGGCGAACCATCCGCACCAGAACTCCATGCACATCGACGGCCCGGCCGGCCGGTGCCGGCGCAGCACCCGGAACGCCTCCCGCGCCCCCGAACCGAAGTTCACCGTCGCCGTGGCGCCGGGGACCGTCCCGCCGGTGAGCATGTGGTCCTCCGGCCCGTCCGACGTCACCAGCGGCACCACCACCCCCGAGGCCCGCAGCCGGCCCACAAGGTGCTCGAGGTAGGGCTGATCGCTGCCGTACGAGCCGTACTCGTTCTCCACCTGCACCAGCACGACCGGGCCGCCCCGGCCGAACTGCCGCCCGACGAGCTCGGCGCCCACCGCCTCCAGCCAGCCGTCCACCGCGTGCAGGAACTCGGGATCGCTCGTCCGCACCCGGCGTCCCAGCCGTCCCGTGAGCCAGTGCGGCAACCCCCCGTTCTCCCACTCCGCGCAGATGTACGGCCCGGGGCGCACGATCGCGTACAGGCCCGCCGCGTCGGCCGCGTCCAGGAACCGGCCCAGCTCGCCCACGTCGTGGGGCCGTCCTTCGACGGGCTCGTGCCGGTTCCACGGGACGTACGTCTCCACGCAGTTGAGCCCCATCGCCCGCAGCATCGCCAGCCGGTGCGGCCAGTGCCCCTCGTGCACCCGGAAGTAGTGCAGCGCCCCCGACAGCAGCCGCACCTCGCGTCCGTCGATCCGGAACCCGTCCTCCGCCACGGTGAAGTCCGGCACAGCAGCCCCCCAGCCCCGTCGGCCCGCCCGAGCGGCCCGGGCCGCGCCCATCCTGACCCACACCGGGGGCCGCCGTCACCGGGGCGAGGGGCGCGACGAGGGGCGTACCACCGGGCCACCGGACCGCCGGAGCACGGGCCGCGACACCGTCCGCCGCCCGGCACCCGCCCCGCCTTCCGTTCCCTCTCTCGATCCACCTCCTGCCTCACTGGCCCCGGTCGTCCCACTCGCCCCGCTGGTCCTCTCCTCCCGGCCATCGGCCGCCGCCCCCGCGCCTTCCGGGGCCACCGGACCGGCACCGGCCGGATCATCGAGTCGGCATGGGCCGCCCGTTGCGCATAAGGTCGGTCGATATGAACGACAGCACCAATTCCGACCGCCCCGGCGCCGACCGCTCCGGCCCCGTCCCGTCCGGCGATGCGGGTCCGGCCGCCACCGCCGCCGCGGCCGGAGCGGGCGCGCCCGACGACGCCGTGCGGGCCGAGCTCTCCCGGCTGCGGGACAGCATCGACAACATCGACGCCGCGGTGATCCATATGCTCGCCGAGCGCTTCAAGTGCACCCAGCAGGTCGGCCACCTCAAGGCCGCGCACAAGATGCCGCCCGCCGACCCGGCCCGCGAGGCCCGCCAGATCGCCCGGCTGCGCCTCCTCGCCGAGAACGCGAAGCTCGATCCTGCCTTCGCCGAGAAGTTCCTCAACTTCATCGTCGCCGAGGTCATCCGGCACCACGAGACCATCGCCCGCGCCTGACGGCCGTCCGCCCTCCGGAGAGCCCCGGCGCCCACGCCGGGGGCGCTCCCGCGGACGGCCGGGACCGGGCCGCCGGCCCTCGCCGTCCCCGCCGGCCCCCGCACACGCACCGCCTCCCCCCCGGCCGTGCCTCCGCCGGCCGTCCGCGGGCCCGGACGCCGTCCCCCGCGCGACGGTCAGGCCCACTCCCGAAACGCCTCGTCCCCCGTCGGGGAGCTGCGGCAGCATGGCCCCCATGACCGTACTGACGCGCGACGAAGCACAGGCCAGGGCCCGGCTCCTGGACGTCCACAGCTATGACATCGACCTCGATCTCACCCGCGGCGAAGAGCGCTTCCGCTCCACCACGGTCATCCGCTTCCACGCCCGCACCCCAGGCGACACCTTCGTCGAAGTCCGCCCCGCCGCCCTCCTGAGCGCCACCCTCGACGGCCGCCCCCTCGACACCGCCACCCTCGACGACAACCGGCTCCCCCTCGCCGCACTCACCCCCGGCGACCACGAACTCCGCGTCGAGGCGGACATGCGCTACTCCCGCACCGGCGAGGGCATGCACCGCTTCACCGACCCCGTCGACGGCGAGACCTACCTCTACACCCAGCTGTTCCTCGACGACGTCCAGCGCGTCTTCGCCGCCTTCGACCAGCCCGACCTCAAGGCCGTCTTCTCCGCCACCGTCACCGCGCCCCCCGCCTGGACGGTCCTCGGCAACACCGTCGCCACCCGCGTCGGACCGCCCACCGAAGGCCGCTGGAAGCTGCCCGCCGGCCGGCCCCTCAGCACGTACTTCGTCGCCTTCGCCGCCGGCCCCTGGCACACCGTCCGCACCGAACACGCCGGGCTGCCCTTCGCCCTGCACTGCCGGCGGTCCCTCGCACCGCACCTGGACGCCGACGCCGAGGAACTCCTCGACCTCACCCGCCGCTGCTTCGACCGCTTCCACCAGATCTTCGACGAGCCCTACCCCTTCGACTCCTACGACCAGGCGTTCGTCCCCGAATACAACTTCGGCGCCATGGAGAACCCCGGACTCGTCGTCCTCCGCGACGAATACGTCTTCCGCTCCGCCGCCACCGACACCGAGCGGCAAACCCGCGCCGTCACCATCGCCCACGAAATGGCCCACATGTGGTTCGGCGACCTCGTCACCCTGAAGTGGTGGGACGACATCTGGCTCAACGAGTCCTTCGCCGAGTACATGGGTTACCAAGTCCTGGCCGACGCCACCCATCTCACCGGCACCTGGACCGAGTTCGGCATCAGCCGCAAGGCCTGGGGCTACGCCGCCGACCAGCGCGAGACCACCCACCCCGTCGCCCCCGAACCCGGCGCCGTCCACGACACCGCCACCGCCCTCCTCAACTTCGACGGCATCTCCTACGCCAAGGGCGCCTCCGCCCTCCGCCAACTCGTCGCCTGGCTCGGCGAGAAGGACTTCCTCGCCGGCATCAACGCCCACTTCACCCGGCACCGCTTCGGCAACGCCACCCTCGCCGACTTCCTCGACTCCCTCGCCGGCGCCACCGAACGCGACGTCCACGCCTGGGCCGCCCGATGGCTCCGCACCACCGGCGTCGACACCCTCACCCCCCGGATCACCACCACCGACGGCGGCTGGGAACTCACCGTCGACCACGAGGGCAACCGCCCCCACCGCATCGCCGTCGGCCTCTACGACCACACCCCCGACGACACCGGGCGCCTCACCGCCCGCGCCCGCACGGAGATCGACCTCCCCGGTCCCCCCGGCCCCGCCCTCACCGGCACCGGCCCCCGGCCCGCCCTCGTCCTCCTCAACGACGGCGACCTCGGCTACGCCAAGATCCGCCTCGACCCCGCCTCCCACGACACCGCCCTCGGGGCCCTCTCCGGCCTGCCCGACCCCCTCACCCGCGCGGTCGTCTGGAACTCCCTCCGCGACCAGGTCCGCGACGGCCTGCTGGCCCCCGCCGCCTACCTGCGGGCCACCCGCGACCACCTGCCGCACGAGACCGACAACGCCGTCGTCGAAGGCGTCCTCACCTTCGCCCGCGACCAGATCGCCGACGTCTACCTCCCGGCAGGCCACCGCGACGACGCCCTCGCCGCCCTCCGCGACACCTGCCACGACCTCCTGCGCCGCACCGAGCGCGGCATCGCCCCCGGCCCGCGCCTCGCCGCCGTCCGCACCCTCATCGACAGTGCCGCCACGGACGCCGCCCTCCACGACTGGCTCCGCGCCGGCAGCGTCCCCGGCGGACCCGCCCTCGACCCCGAACTCCGCTGGCGCGTCCTCACCCGCCTCGCCGTCCTCGGCGCCGTCACCCCCGACGCCATCGACACCGAACTCGCCGCGGACCCCAGCGCCACCGGCCGGGAAGGCGCCGCCCGCTGCCGCGCCGCCCTCCCCGACCCCGCCGCCAAACAAGCGGCCTGGCACGCCCTCTACGAGGACGACAGCCTCTCCGCCTACCTCTGGACCGCCACCGCCCAGGGCTTCTGGCAGGCCGAACAGCTCGACCTCACCCGCCCCTACCGCGACCGCTACCACCCCGACGCGACGGCACTCGCCGCCCGCCGCGGCACCGCCCTCGCCAAAGCCGCCGGCAACCATGGATTCCCCCGTCCCCACATCGACCACGACACGCTGCGCCTCGGCGAGGAATGCCTGAGCGGCACGGAACCGACCCCCGCGCTCAGGCGGCAGCTCCGCGACCGGCTCGACGACCTCCGTCGAGCCCTCACCGTTCGCTACGCACAGTGAACACCACTCCACTGACAATGACCCCCGCCGACCCCGCCACGGCATGACAAAGGCGCCCGCACCCCGGTCGGGGGTGCGGGCGCCAGGCCCGAAAAACGCTGCCTACGTCAGCCGCGCTTGTCCTCGATCGCGTCCGCCGGCTCGGCCCTGCGGAGCTCCTCCAGGAAGCGGTCCACGATGCCGCTCTCCCGCGCGTACGTCTCGACCGACTCGCCGACGATGCGGCCCGCCAGCTCGGTGGCCAGCGCACCGACCTGCTCGCGCAGCTGCGCCTCGGCCATCGTGCGCTCCGCGTCGATCATCGCGTGACCGGCGGAGATGATCTCGTCGCGCTGGCGCTGGCCCTCGGCCCGCAGCTCGGCGATGATCGCGTTGCCCTGCTCGACCGACTCCTGGCGCAGCCGCGCGGCCTCGTGCCGGGCCTCGGCCAGCAGCGCCTGGTACTCGGCGTGGACCCGCTCCGCCTCGGCGCGCGTCTCCTCCGCCTCGCCGATGCGCCCCTCCGTGGCCTGCTCACGCTCGGTGAGGACCTTGTTGATCCGGGGCAGGATCCCCTTCGCGATCACCGCGAAGACGAGGAAAAACAGCACCAGACCGAGGACGAGCGGGGCAACGTCCGGCTTCAGCGGTCCGATGTCGAGAGCGAGGTTCATCATGGCCATGAGGTGCAGGGTAGTCGAAGCCGCCCCCGGGGCGCGCCCCGCACCCCGTCCCGCGCCCCTTTGCCGTGCGCGACCCCCAACTTCCCGCCCGCGCGCGGACCGTACCCCCATCGGGGGAAACATCCCCCACAAGGCGTCACGCCGCAGGTACAGCCGGTAGCTTGAAGCGGTCCTGATGTATCGAACAAAAAGGGCATAAACGACTTGTCCGGCTGTGTTCGCCGCCGCCCACGGGAAGGCCGCACCCCCGCATGAGCAACCCCCCGAGCTCCGACCACACCCCCGACGCGCCCCTCGACTTCGCGGGCATCGGCATCGGCCCCTTCAACCTCTCCCTGGCCGCCCTCGCCCACCCGCTGTCCGACCTCCACGCGGCCTTCTATGACGAGAATCACACGTTCCGCTGGCACCCCGGGCTGCTCATCGACGGCGCTCGCATCCAGGTCCCCTTCCTCGCCGACCTCGTGACCCTCGCCGACCCCACCAGCCCCTGGACCTTCCTCAACTACCTCAAGACCCGCGAACGCCTCTACCCCTTCTACTTCGCCGAGCGCTTCCACATCACGCGCGCCGAATACGACGCCTACTGCCGCTGGGTCAGCGAGAACCTCACCGGCCTCCACTTCGGCCACCACATCGACGCCGTCCGCTGGAACCCCGAACGCGTCCTCTTCGAAATCGACTACACCCAGCTCGACCGCGACGGCGAGGCCGAAGCCCTGGGCCGCACCTACGCCCGCAACGTCGTCCTCGGCATCGGCACCACCCCCGACATCCCCGAGCCCCTCCGCCCCCTCGTCGAGGCCCACGGCGTCCCCGTCCACCACTCCGCCGACTACCTCGACCACCGCGCCGACCTCCTCGCCGCCGACCACGTCACCGTCATCGGCTCCGGGCAGTCCGGCGCCGAGATCTTCCTCGACCTGCTCCGCCACCGCCCCGTCGGCCGCGAGAAGCTCCACTGGCTCGCCCGCACCCCCGCCTTCGCCCCGACCGAGACCAGCCGGCTCGGCCGCGAACACTTCACCCCCGACTACGGCCAGTACTTCCACGCCCTCCCCGAACCCGTCCGCGACCAAGCCCTGCCCCAGCAATGGCAGCTCCAGCAGGGCATCGACCCCGCCACCATCACCGCCATCCACGACGAGCTCTACCGCCGCAGCCTCCACGGCGGCTGGCCCGACACCACCCTCACCCCGGGCGTCTTCGTCCGCACCGCCGGACGCGTCGGCACCACCCGCGTCGAGCTCCACCTCGAACACCACCAGCAAGGCACCCGCTCACGCCTCACCACCGACGCCGTCGTCCTCGCCACCGGCTACCGCGAACGCCGCGTCGACCGCCTCCTCGCCGCCCTCGACCCCTACATCCGCCGCGACTCCGGCGGCCGGCCCCGCATCGACGCCCAGCACCGCCTCGTCCTCGACCCCTTGGTCAAGGGCGCCGTCCACGTCCAGAACGCCGAAACCCACGCCCACGGCATCGGCAGCTCCGACCTCGGCCTCGCCGCCTGGCGCAGCGCCACCATCCTCAACGCCGTCACCGGCACCACCCACTACCCCCTGCCCCACCGCACCGCCTTCACCACCTTCGGCCTGGAGCCGCGGCCCACGCCACGGCCCCACACCGCGTCCGCCTCAGAAAAGCGGCACACCATCCCGCGTCAGCTTCCAGTCCACTGACGCGAACTTCGCCACATCGATCACCTGCTGGGCCTTCACCCAGCCGATGATCGTGTTACGGATCTCCTCCGAATTCGCCCACACCTGCTTCGCCCGCGCCACATGCGGGAAATTACCGCCGCCGCTCGCCCGGTAGTTGTTCACCGCCAGCACGAACTGCGCGGAATCGTCCAGCGGCTTCCCGTCGAACAGCAGCTTCCCGATCCGCGCACCCGGCGCCTTCGCGATGTCGATCTCGTAGGAGAGGCCACTCACCACGTCGTAGTTGTAATCCGGAATGCTCTCCGCGTTCGTGAGCTTCGCCGGATCCACCGGCGCACCCGCCGGCGTCCGCACGTAATACCGCGCCGAGAACTCCAGGTACTCCCGCAGCTGCGCACCGGTCAGCACCCGGGCTTCCAGCGTGTTCTCGAACGGATACAGCCCCGCCACCTGACGGACCGACACCGGCCCCGCAGGAACCGCCGCCGTCCGCGAGAAACACGACGCCTGCGACAGCACCGGCAACGACGCGTACGCCGTACCCCTCAGCGCCGAACGCACCGTCTCCGCCTGGACGTGATTGATGAAATCGATGATCGGCGTGTCCCGGTACGGCGCCTCCGCCGCGTCCATCACCGCCGTCGACGTCCCGATCCGCTGGTTCACATAGGCCACCACCTTCCGGTGCTGCCCCCGCACCAGACCGGTGACCGTCGCGTCCTCCTCGGCCGTGTTCGAGTTCAGCACCTTCGACGACACCGACGCGACCTGCCAGCGGCCCCGCTCCCACACCAGATCGAAGTCGAACAGCGTCAACCGCTGCCCCCACTTCAACGGCTCGGACAGCACCACCGGCCGACCCGTCTCCTTGTTCACCACCCGGTACTCCGGCACCTCCACATGGGCGTGCCCCACGAGAATCGCGTCGATCCCCGGCACCCGCTCCGCCACCAACGCCGCCGCGTTCTCCACATAAGGCAGCGCGTCACCGTAGGACGACGTACCGCTCATCCCCGAATGCGCCGACACGATCACGACGTCCGCACCCATCGACCGCAGCCGCGGCACCCACTTCGCCGCCTGCTCCTCAAGGCCCGGGAAAACCATCTTCCCCTGCACATTCGCCTTGTCCCAGATCGCGATCCCCGGATTCGTCAGACCCAGCACCGCCACCCGCACATCACGCCCGTGCGGCGTCCGCATCCGCTTGATGACATACGGCCGGAACGCCGGCCGCATCGTCTTCGCGTCCAGCGCGTTCGCGCCCAGCAACGGGAAGTGGCACTGCTGCTCGAACTTCCGCAGCACCGGAATGCCGTAATTGAACTCGTGGTTGCCCAGCGCCGCCGCGTCATATCCCATGGAGTTCATCGCCAGCGCCATCGGATGCACCGGGCCGCGGGCCCCGGTGATCGGCTCCACCCGTGCGTAGTAGTACGCGAGCTGCGTCCCCTGAATCGTGTCGCCCGCGTCGATGAGCAGCGTGTTCCGCCGCCCCTTCTCCTTGCGGACCTGCTTCACCAGCGTCGAGATCTTCGCCAGGCCCACATCGTTGTGCGCCTTGTCGTCGAACTCGGCATCGGTGAAATAGTCCCAGTTGAAGACGTTCCCGTGCAGATCCGTGGTGCCCATGACGGTGAACGCGTACCGCTTCGTCCTGCCGTGCCCGCGGCCCCCGTGCGCTCCCTGTCCCGCGAGGGGCTGCTCGGCGGCCGCCGCCGACGCGGCGCCCACCGCACCGGTGAGGGCCACACCCGCCCCCGTAGCAGCCGTACGCCCCAGGAAACGCCTGCGGTTCAGCGGCATCGAATTCCCCATCCCTTTACCTGTCACCTGACGATCTCACCGCGGCCGGCCGAGAGCCGGCCGCGTCCGACAGCGGCACCGGACGGCCGCAACACCACGAACCCCCGGTACAACGCGCGTAGATTCTGGCCCCCACAGGCGCCATGGCAACACCCTTACAAGGTTGCGATCCGATGACTCCGGACAGTCCCGCCGACGAACACGGACTGGGACGCTAGCCCCATGACCGCAACCGAGCCGTTGCCCTACGGAACCCCCGACACGCCACGCGTCGCCGTCCGGGGCGAGGCGCACCTCGAAGTCGACCCCGAAATCGCCCGCCTCGGAATCACCATCAGCGCCCGCGGCACCGACCGTCACAAAGCCCTGGACGACCTCACCCGACGCAACAACCACATCATCGAACTCCTCAAAACCCACGGCGACGCCGTCGAGAAAATCGAAACCGGCGCCGTCACCATCACCCCCCAACTCAACGACAAAGGCCGCCACGAACGCATCCGCGCCTACCGCGGCCACGTCCACCTCACCGCCACCCTCAGCGACTTCACCATCCTCGGCGAACTCACCACCCGCCTCTCCGACCTCGAACTCACCCGCATCGACGGCCCCTGGTGGGCCCTGCGCGCCAACTCGCCCGCCCACCGCGAAGCCCGCCGCCAAGCCGTCCACGACGCCGTCCAACGCGCCCGCGAATACGCCGAAGCACTCGGCTCCCACCTCGTCGCCCTCGTCGAGCTCGCCGACACCGGAGCCGAACACCCCGCCCCCGCCGCACCCCCCGCCCGCCCCGCCATACTCCGCAGCGCCGGCTACGCCGGCTCCGCCCCACCCGCCCTCGACCTCGAACCCCAGCGCCAGAGCGTCTACGCCCACGTCAACGCACGGTTGACCATGACCCCGCCGATCCTGTGAACCGGTGCGCGCGGGGGCGTTGACAAGGTCTCCCGCCGCTCATCGGAGCGCCCCCGCGCACGTTTCACTAGTTGTCAACAGACCTTTACCCAACGGACTTTGGGTGGCCGTGTCCGGCAGATTCTCTACCCGCCGGTAGGTCATAAGGTCGTGCCATGCGCCGAGCGAAAATCGTCTGCACCCTGGGGCCCGCCACCGACTCGTACGAGCAGATCAAGGCCCTCGTCGAAGCCGGCATGGACGTCGCCCGCTTCAACCTGAGCCATGGCACTCACGCCGACCACGAGGCGCGGTACGAACGGGTGCGCAAGGCCGCCGAGGAGACCGGCCGCAACGTCGGGGTCCTCGCCGACCTTCAAGGCCCGAAGATCCGCCTCGGCCGGTTCCTCGAAGGCCCGGTACTCCTTGAACGCGGCGACACCTTCACCATCACCGTCGAGGACGTCCTCGGCGACCGCCACCGCTGCGGCACCACCTACGACGGCCTCGCCGCCGACGTCACCCGCGGCGAACGCATCCTCGTCGACGACGGCCGCGTCACCCTCGAGGTCACCGAAGTCAACGGACCGCGCGTCCACACCGTCGTCCTTGAGGGCGGCATGGTCTCCGACCACAAGGGCCTCAACCTCCCCGGCGTCGCCGTCTCCGTCCCCGCCCTCTCCGAGAAGGACGTCGAAGACCTCCGCTGGGCCATCACCACCGGCGCCGACATCGTCGCCCTCTCCTTCGTCCGCAGCGCGCGGGACATCGACGACGTCCACCGCGTCATGGACGAGGAGGGCCGCCGCCTCCCCGTCCTCGCGAAGATCGAGAAGCCGCAGGCGGTCGAGAACCTCGACGGCATCGTCGCCGCCTTCGACGGCATCATGGTCGCGCGCGGCGACCTCGGCGTCGAAATGCCGCTCGAAACGGTCCCGATCGTCCAGAAGCGCGCCATCAAACTGGCCAAGCGCAATGCCAAACCCGTCATCGTCGCCACCCAGATGCTCGACTCCATGATCGACGCATCCCGCCCCACCCGCGCCGAGGCATCCGACGTCGCCAACGCCGTCATCGACGGCACCGACGCCGTGATGCTCTCCGGCGAGACCAGCGTCGGCAAATACCCCATCGAAACCGTCCGCACCATGAGCCGCATCCTCCAGGCGGCCGAAGAGGACATCCTCGCCCAGGGGCTCCCCCCGCTCACCGAACGCAGCAAGCCCCGCACCCAGGGCGGCGCCGTCGCCCGCGCCGCCGCCGAGATGGGCGACTTCCTCGGCGCCAAGTTCCTCGTCGCCTTCACCCAGTCCGGCGACACCGTCCGCCGCCTCTCCCGCTACCGCTCGCCCATCCCCCTCCTCGCCTTCACCCCCGAACCCGCCACCCGCTCCCAGCTCAACCTCACCTGGGGCGTCGAGACCTTCCTCGGGCCCATGGTGCAGACCACCGACGAAATGGTCAGCCAGGTCGACGAATACCTGCTCCGCATCGGACGCTGCCGCAAGGGCGACATGGTCATCATCACGGCCGGCTCCCCGCCCGGCACTCCTGGTACGACCAACCTCGTGCGGGTGCACCACATCGGGGAGGACGACGGGCCGAAGGGGTAGGCGAGGCCTGGGGGATCAGTATTTCGGGCCGATGTGGGCGTCCATGAGGGCGACGGAGGCGCGGCGGGCGACCGAGATGTTGTACGGGTCGGCGCCGCGCCGGGTGATCTTCCAGGCGACACCGACCTTGTCGAGGGTGTCGCAGTAGAGCTGCCGGATGTCGTCGGACTTGTTGGTGAAGAGGTAGCGAGGATACTCGTAGCGTTTACTCACTCCCTGGACGGCTCTGGTGGTCCAGTTCGTGATGCGGCAGCCGTCGGAGTGGATGAGTCCGCGAACGAACTCCCAAGGGCGGGCGTTGACGATCTGCTGCTGCCAGGGTTCGAGTGCGATCCGGCGCTCGTGCTTCTTCCCCGGCCCGTGCTGGGGGAACAGGCACCACAGGTGTTTCGAGTAGACCTTCACGTTGCGGCAGCCGGTCCGCCTGACGCGGCAGACCTTGTTGTCGGGCAACACTGCTTGCATGGCCGCTTCGCATGCGTCCATGAGCCCGGGCCAGTCCTCGGCACAGGTGATCATCAGGCTCGGCGCTCGGTGCTGGGAGTACTGGATGATGTGGCCGTCACCCAGGTAGAGGCCGAGCAGGTAGGAATACGCCGCCTCGTCCAGCGCACGGCCGTGGCATCGTGGGCACTGGGGGTCTGGGCGGCCTGGGCAGTCCCCGCGTCTTGAGCGGTCGACGTGCAGCCAGTAGCCGACCGTGCCGATGGGGACGCCGAGTCTTCGTGCTACGTCGGCGTTGGACACTCCGGAGTGGAGAAGATCGAGAGCCTTCTGTCGCACTGCGCTGCCGTGAAACTCCATGCCATCACAGTGCGTTACAGAATGTGAGCGTGGAGTAGAGGTGGGTAAAGTTCACGAGAAGGTGAACATCCGCTTTTACTGTTAAGTGCCGGGTATGGGATTCGAACCCACATGTCCTCGCGGACAGAGGTGTTTGAGACCTCCGCGTCAACCAGTTGCGCCAACCCGGCTGGACAGGCTGTGAGCAGCATACCGTGTGAGCATCGAGGGTCCCTACTAGGTAGGCTCATACACATCACCTGCTTGACCGAGGAGACCCGTGAGCGCCGCCGAGCCCCAGCCGCCCGTCGACGACGAGCCGCAGCACACCCCTCCGCACACCACCCGTGTCGTGATCGCCGAGGACGAGGCCCTCATCCGCCTTGATCTCAAGGAGATGCTCGAGGAAGAGGGCTATTCCGTCGTGGGTGAGGCGGGCGACGGGGAGACGGCGGTCGCGCTGGCGCGGGAGCACCGGCCGGATCTGGTGATCCTGGACGTGAAGATGCCCGTGCTCGACGGGATCTCCGCGGCCGAGCGGATCGCGGCCGAGTCGATCGCCCCCGTGCTGATGCTCACCGCGTTCTCGCAGCGTGAGCTCGTGGAGCGGGCGCGGGACGCCGGGGCCATGGCGTACCTGGTGAAGCCGTTCAGCAAGAGCGACGTCGTGCCGGCGATCGAGATGGCCGTCTCGCGGTTCACGGAGCTGAAGGCGCTGGAGAAGGAGGTCGCGGACCTCTCCCAGCGGCTGGAGACGCGCAAGCTGGTGGACCGGGCGAAGAGCGTTCTGCAGACGCAGTACGGGCTGACGGAGCCGGCGGCGTTCCGGTGGATCCAGAAGACGTCGATGGACCGCCGGATGTCGATGCAGCAGGTGGCGGAGGCCGTCATCGAGGACGCCCGGGAGAAGAAGGCGGCGAAGGAGCAGCAGTCGCAGTAGTGGCTGGTGAGTTGGGTGTGGGGTCCGTGTCCTGATGGGGGCGCGGACCCTTCGTGCTGCTCGGGGGCTGTGGGGTTGCGGTCAGTCCTCGCCGAGGTACGCCTTGCGTACGGACGTGTCGCCGAGGAGTTCCGTGCCGGTGCCGGAGAGGACGATGCGGCCGGTTTCCATGACGTGGCCGTGGTCGGCGAGGGTGAGGGCCGCCTGGGCGTTCTGTTCGACGAGGAGGATCGTCGTGCCGTCGGCCTTGAGCTCGGCGATGGTGGTCATGATCTTCTGCATCATGATCGGCGAGAGGCCCATGGAGGGTTCGTCGAGCATGAGGAGTTTGGGGCGGGACATCAGGGCGCGGGCCATGGCGAGCATCTGCTGTTCGCCGCCGGAGAGGGTGCCGGCGGGCTGGCGGGCGCGTTCGCCGAGGATGGGGAAGAGGCCGTAGGCGCGCTCGACGTCCTGGGCGATGGCGGCGGTGTCCTTGCGGAGGAAGGCGCCGAGCTGGAGGTTCTCGGCGATGGTGAGGCGGGGGAAGATGTGGCGGCCTTCGGGGGAGTGGGCGAGGCCGAGGGCGACGATGCGGTGGGCGGGGACCCGGGTGAGGGGTTTCCCGTTGAAGCGGATGCTGCCGGCCGTGGGGCGGAGGAGGCCGGAGAGGGTGCGGAGCGTGGTGGTTTTTCCGGCGCCGTTGGTGCCGATGAGGGTGACGATCTCCCCGGCGTGGACGGTGAAGGAGATGCCCTTGACGGCTTCGATCTTGCCGTAGGAGACGCGGAGGCCGCGGACTTCGAGGAGGGCCGTCATCGGGGGTCGTTCTCCTCGGGGTGGGGGCGGGTCGTGTCGTCGTCCGGGGCCGTCGGTGGGCTCGCGTCCCTCCGGGCCGCTGCCTCCGCCTGGGCGTGTGCCGCCAGGGCCGCCGTGGCGGTCGCCGCTTCCGCCGCCCGGGCCGCTTCCGCCGCCTCGACCTCGGCGGCCTCGTCCTGTCCCGGTGCGCCGTCGAAGGGGGTGCCGAGGTAGGCGGCGATGACGCGTTCGTCGCTCTGGACGGTGCGCGGGGTGCCCTCGACGAGCTTCCGGCCCTGGACGAGGACGGCGACGTGGTCGCAGAGGTTGAAGATGAAGCGCATGTCGTGCTCGATGACGAGGACGGCGATGCCCTGGTCGCGGATGGCGAGGACGAGGCGTTCGGCGGCGCGGGTCTCCTGGGGGTTCATGCCGGCGGTGGGTTCGTCGAGGAGGAGCAGGCCGGGGTCGCTGGCGAGGGCGCGGGCGATTTCGAGCCTGCGCTGTTCGCCGTAGGGGAGGTTGCGGGCGAGGTGGTCGGCCTTGTCGGCGAGGCCGGTGAACTCCAGGAGTTCGCGGGCGCGTTGGTGGGAGGCGCGTTCGGCGCGGTGGAAGCCGGGGCTGCGGAGGAGGGCGGAGAGGAGGCCCTCGTGGGTGCGGGTGTGGCGGCCGACGAGGACGTTCTCCAGGACGGTCATGCTGGGGAAGAGGCGGATGTTCTGGAAGGTGCGGGCGATGCCTGCCTGGGCGACGAGGTGGGGTTTGGCGGGGAGGATGGTGTCGCGGTAGACGACGGTGCCTTGGGTCGGGACGTAGAGGCCCGTGAGGCAGTTGAAGAAGGTGGTTTTTCCCGCGCCGTTGGGGCCGATGAGCCCGACGATCTGCCGGTCGTGCACGGTGAGGTCGACGGAGCGTACGGCGGTGAGGCCGCCGAAGCGCATGGTGACGCCGGTGGCGGTGAGGACGGGTGCGGCACTGGTGGCAGCGGTGGCGTCGGGGGCCCTGGTGGTCACGGTGGTTACGCCTCCGCTCGGGTGAGGGTCGCGGTGTCGGGGGCGGCGTCGTCGTGGAATTCGAGCTGTTTCCGGCGGTCGGCGACGAGGCCCTCGGGGCGGAAGCGCATCAGGAGGATGAGGGCGACTCCGAAGAGCAGGAGTTGGTAGTCCTGCATGAAGTCCATTTTGTTCGGGATGAGGTAGAGGAGGGCGGCGCCGACGAGGGGGCCGGTGATGGTGCCCATGCCGCCGAGGATGACGGCGGCGAGGAGGAAGGCGGAGTTGGGTGGGACGGTTCCGGCGAACTGGTACTGGTCGGGGGTGGCGGTGGTGATGACGTGGGCCTGGACGGTACCGGCGAGGCCGGCGAGCGCGGCGCCGAGGGCGAAGGCCAGGAGTTTAAGGCGGAAGGCGTTGATTCCCATGGCGGTGGCGGCCGTCTCGTCCTCGCGGATGGCGATCCAGGCGCGGCCGATGCGGGAGGCGGCGGCGCGGCGGAAGACGAGGACGACGGCGATGGTGGCGAGGAGCATGAGGAGGTAGTAGTTGCCGAAGCGGCCGATGGGGGTGCCCAGGAGGTCGTGGGTGTCGCCGAAGTCGAAGCCGCCGACGGCGAGATCGGGGATGTTGGGGATGCCCATGGCGCCGTTGGTGATGTCGGGGCCGGTCTTTCCGTTGAGGTTGAGCATGGTGATGCGGAAGATCTCGCCGAAGCCGAGAGTGACGATGGCGAGGTAGTCGCCGCGGAGACGGAGGGTGGGGGCGCCGATGAGGACGCCGAAGACGAGGGAGGTCCCGATGCCGGAGAGGACGGCCGCCCAGAACGGGAAGTGGACGCCGGCGGCGGATTCGGGGGAGCCGGAGACGAGGGCCGCGGTGTAGGCGCCGACGCCGAGGAAGGCGACGTAGCCGAGGTCGAGGAGGCCGGCGAGGCCGACGACGACGTTGAGGCCCAGGGCGACGGTGGCGAAGATGAGGATGCTGGTGGCCAGGTTGGTGTAGGTATCGCTGGTGAGGGTGAGGGGGAAGGCCGCGGCGGCGACGAAGGCGGCGGTGAGGGCGATGGTGCGGTGCCGGGCCGTGAGGGTGCTGAGGCGGGTGGTGAGGCCGGAGCGGCCGACGGCGGCGAGCCCGGCGCCGGCGAGCAGCAGGTAGCCGACGAAGAGTTCGCCGTATTCGGCTTCGATGCCGTAGGTGAAGAGGCCGAGGCCGAGGGCGAAGGCGGTGGCGATGAGGAGGATGTCGGCCCAGGCGGGGAGCGGGGTGGGGGCGGGGGTACGGCCGGGGGTGAGGGTGTGGCGGAAGCGGTGCCAGGGGTTGGCGGGGGCGGTGTGCTCCGGGCGGTCGGTGCCGGTTCCGTGATCCCTGCCGTCCCTGCTGCCCCCGCTGTCGCTGCTATCCCCGCCGTCTCCGTTGTCCGCGTCGTCCGCGCCGTCCGCGCCGTCTGTGCCTTCGACGCTCTCCATGCACTCCACGTCGGCCGGGTAGGGCCGCGCCGGGGGCAGGGCGAGGGCGCCGAGGACGGCGGCGAGGGTCGCGCCGCCGGCCAGGAAGCCGCCGGGTTCGAGGTTGACGAGGCCGCCGAGGTCGGTGGTGATGGCGCCGAGCGTGTACCAGGTGGCGGCGAAGGTGCCGAGGGCCAGGAGGAGGGTGGGGGCCGTGGTGCCCGAGGGGGCGAGCCAGCGCAGTCCGCGGATGCCGTAGCCGGCCAGGACGTGCAGCAGGGTGAGGGCGGCGCCGGCGAGGGTGATGTTCTGGAGGCCACCGGGATAGCCGGTGACGGTGAGGTTGCCGGGGAACGAGGTGGTCCAAGTCCAGGCGAGGAAGGTGGAGACGATCGCGAGGAGCGCTCCCGCACCCGTGACCAGGCGGGCGGCCGCCGGGGGCAGCGGGATCGTGGCGGGTGGCGAGGGCATGGCGGAGGCCGTGGCGGACGGTCGTCCTCCGTCGGTACGGCGGTGGAGGCGCACGGTCATCACGCCCGATCCGCGACGCGTTCGCCGAGCAGGCCCTGGGGCCTGAGCAGCAGGACGAGGATGAGGAGGACGAAGGCCCAGACGTCCTTCCAGGAGCCGCCGCCGAACTGGGACATGCCGGGGATCTCCTCGATGTAGCCGGTGGCGAGGGCTTCCGCGACGCCGAGGACGACGCCGCCCAGCATGGCGCCGTAGATGTTGCCGATGCCGCCGAGGACGGCCGCGGTGAAGGCTTTGAGGCCGGTGATGAAGCCCATGCGGAAGTCCACCTGTCCGTATTTGAGGCCGTGGGCGACGGCGGCGACGGCGGCGAAGGTGGCGCCGATGGCGAAGGCGATGACGATGATGCGGTCGGTGTTGATGCCCATGAGCTTCGCGGTGTCGGGGTCCTGGGCGGTGGCCTGCATGCCGCGGCCGGTGCGGGTCCTGGCGACGAAGAGGCCGAGGGCGAGCATGCACAGCGGGGCGGCGATCAGCAGGAAGACCTCGCCGCGCTGCACCGTGGCACCGAGGATCTTGAAGGACTCGCCCTTGAACTGGGGGAACACCCTGGCCTTCTTGGCGTCGGGGTACCACTTCCAGACGGCCTGTTGGAGGGCGATGGAGAGGCCGATGGCGGTGATGAGCGGGGCGAGGCGCGGGGCGCTGCGCAGGGGCCGGTAGGCGAAGCGTTCGGCGGCCACGGCGATGGCGACGGCGGCGGCGATGCCGCCGAGGATCATGAGGGGGAGTGCCAGGAGCAGCGCGGTGCCGTCGGGGAGGGCGAGGTGGACGGTGAGGGCGCCGAAGCCGCCGACCATGAAGATCTCGCCGTGGGCGAAGTTGATGAGTTGGACGATGCCGTAGACCATCGTGTACCCGATCGCGATGAGGCCGTACATCGCGCCGAGGATGAGTCCGTTGGCCAGCTGTTGCGGCAGTTCGTGCACCGCCGGGCCTCCGTGGGATGAGACGTGCGGGGGACATGCGCGGGAAGGGGGTGCGGGTGGCCGACGCGGGCCGGTGGGTCCGCGCCGGGGTGGTGGGCGCACGGCGAGGGTGGGGAGTGCCGGGAAAATCGTTTCGGCGTAAGTGATCCGGCGTACGTGATCCGGTGCGGGCGGTCCGGTGTGAGCGGTTCGGCGCAAGAGGCAGGCCGGTCGGCGTCGGGTTGGGTCAGCGCTTGAACTCGGCGCTGTGGCGGGCCTTCCAGGTGTTCCCCTCGACCTGGTAGGCGGTGATCATGGTGTTGGTGGTGTCGCCGTACTTGTCGAAGGAGACGGTTCCGGTGACGCCGTCGAACTTGACCTTGTTGAGGGCCTCGACGACCTTGGCGCGGGCGCCGTCGGGGAGTTTGCCGCCGTTGTCGGCGACGACGGCCTTGACGGCCTGGATGATGGCCCAGGTGGCGTCGTAGGTGGAGCCGCCGTACGCCTCGTAGCGGTCCTTGTAGCCCGCGGCTTTGTAGTCGGCGATGAACTTCTTGGCGGAGTCGAGTTCTTCGACGGGTTTGCCGACGGAGGTGGCGTAGTCGCCGGCGGACTTCTTGTTGAGTTTGATGTAGTCGGCGCTGTACATGCCGTCGCCGCCCATGAGGGGGGCTTTGACGCCGCTCTCCTTGAGCTGCTGGCTCAGGGGTGCGGCGGCCGGGTATTCGCCGCCGTAGAAGACGAGGTCGGCTCCGGAGCTCTTGGCCTTGGAGACGATGGCCTTGAAGTCGCGGTCCTCGGGGTTGACGTGTTCGGTGCCGGCGATCTTTCCGCCGAGTGCGGTGAACTGGGTGGAGAAGGCGGCCGCGAGGCCGACGCCGTAGGTCTTCTGGTCGTCGATGACGTAGGCGTTTTTGGCCTTGATCTGATCGTGGGCGTATTTTCCGCCGAAGGCGCCCTGGACCTCGTCGGTGGTGGCGGTACGGAAATAGGTGGTGAACTGCCGCTTGCGCTGGTCCTGTTTCCAGTCCTTGCCCTGGGTGAGGTCGGGGGTGGTGTTGGCCGGGGAGATGAGGGCCACGGTGTTGGACTGGGCGACCTGCTGCATGGACTGGGCGACGCTGGAGTTCAGGGGGCCGACGATGCCGACGACCTTCTTGTCGCCGGCGAGTTTGGTGGCGTTCTGCTGTCCGGAGGTGGGCTGGGCCTGGTCGTCCAGCGCGGACAGTTCGAAGGTGACGCCGGGGACTTCGTTGCTCTTGTTGGCGTTGGTGACGGCGAGGTGGGCGGAGTTCTTGATGCCCTGGCCCAGGGCGGAGAGATCACCGGTCAGGGGGGCGTCGAGGCCGATCACCACGGTGGTCTTCTTGCCACCCTTGTCGCCGTTGTCGCTCCCTTTGTCGTCGTCGCGTGATCCGCAGGCGCTCAGGGTCAGAGCCCCGGCGGTGAGTGCGGTGGTGAGCAGGAGCAGGGGACGGTGTCGCACGGTGGGTCCTTTCCCTGGCGCGGCGGCTTCGCTGAGGTGCTGGTGCCGTGTCGCTCGCCGGGCAAGGACGAAGGAGGGAACGGGTGCGAACCGCCCGGCGGGGTGGCGGATGGCCGTGACTGTAAGGGCTGGGTGACCGGCCGGGGCAGAGGTGCCGGGCAGGATGTGACTGTCTTGTTATGCCGGAGATCACATTCCGCAAGTGAGGATCCGGATCGGCCGGGCCGGGGTTCGCCGGGTGGCCGTGGAGGGCTCAACGGCCCTCCACGGGCCGGGACTTGTCAGGCGGACGTCTGCGGGTTGTCGCGGATGACGCAGGTGAGGCGGGCGGAGCAGACGCGCTTGCCCTGCTCGTCGGTGACGGCGATCTCGTAGGTGGCGCTGGTGCGCCCGCGGTGCACGGGGGTGGCGACGCCGGTGACGAGGCCGGAGCGGAGCCCGCGGTGGTGGGTGCAGTTGAGGTCGACGCCGACGGCGATCCGCGTGGGGCCGCCGTGCAGCATGGCGCCGACGGAGCCGAGCGTCTCGGCGAGCACGGCGGAGGCGCCGCCGTGGAGCAGCCCGTACGGCTGGGTGTTGCCCTCGACCGGCATGGTGCCGACGACGCGGTCGGGGGACGCCTCGACGACGCGGACGCCCATGCGCTCGCCGAGGTGGCCCGCCGAGAAGAGGGCGGGCAGGTCCAGGCCGCTGCCGGCCCAGGCGTCGAGGATCTCCTGCGGAAAGACGGTCCGGCTCTGTTCGCCCATGCTTCTCGGCTCCCCTGGTGCTCGTGGCGTACGTGAGGTGCACGTGACTTCAGGTGTGCCAAGCGCCTGAAGTAAATGCGTAGACGTTTGTTATCAGGTGGTGCTCACGGGGTGCTCGGTGGGTTCGAGCCGGATGACGACGGACTTGCTCGCGGGGGTGTTGCTCTGGTCCGCGGTGTGGTCGAGCGGCACCAGGACGTTGGTCTCGGGGTAGTAGGCGGCGGCGCAGCCGCGTGCCGTCGGGTAGTGGACGACGCGGAAGCCGGGGGCGCGCCGTTCGGTGCCGTCCGTCCATTCGCCGACGAGGTCGGCGTACGCGCCGTCGGCGAGCCCGTGGTCGCGGGCGTCGTCGGGGTGGAGGAGGACGACGCGGCGGCCGTTCTTGATGCCGCGGTAGCGGTCGTCGAGGCCGTAGATGGTGGTGTTGTACTGGTCGTGGGAGCGGATGGTCTGGAGGAGCAGACGGCCTTCCGGGACGTGCGGGAACTCGACGGGCGCGGCGGTGAAGTTGGCCTTCCCGGTGGTGGTGGGGAAGGTGCGGGAATCGCGGGGCGCGTGGGGCAGGGTGAAGCCGCCGGGGCGGGCGACGCGGGTGTTGAAGTCCTCGAAGCCGGGGATCACGCGGGCGATGCGGTCGCGGATGGCGTCGTAGTCCTCCTCGAAGCGCTCCCACGGGGTGGTGGAGGCGGTGCCGAGGACGGCGCGGGCCAGGCGGCAGACGATGGCGGGTTCGGAGAGCAGGTGCGGGCTCGCGGGGTCGAGGCGGCCGCGGGAGGCGTGGACCATGCCCATGGAGTCCTCGACGGTGACGAACTGGTCGCCACCGCGCTGCCGGTCGCGTTCGGTGCGGCCGAGGGTGGGCAGGATGAGGGCCCGCGCGCCGGTGATCACGTGCGAGCGGTTGAGCTTGGTGGAGACGTGGACCGTGAGGCGGGCGCGGCGGACGGCCGCTTCGGTGACGTCGGTGTCGGGGGTGGCGGAGACGAAGTTGCCGCCCATGGCGAGGAAGACCTTGGCCTGTCCGTCGCGGAGCGCCCGGATGGCGCGGACCACGTCGAGGCCGTGCTCGCGGGGCGGAGCGAAGCCGAACTCCTTCTCCAGGGCGTCGAGGAAGGCGGGGGCGGGGCGCTCGAAGATGCCCATGGTGCGGTCGCCCTGGACGTTGCTGTGGCCGCGGACCGGGCAGACGCCGGCGCCGGGGCGGCCGATCGCGCCGCGCAGCAGCAGGAGGTTGACGATCTCCTTGATGGTGACGACGGCGTGCTTGTGCTGGGTGAGACCCATGGCCCAGCAGACGACGGTGCGTTCCGAGGCGAGGACCATGCGCAGGGCCGCCAGGATCTCCTCCCGGGCCAGGCCGGTGGCGCGCAGGGTCTCGTCCCAGTCGGCGGTGCGGGCGAGGGCGGCGAACTCCTCGTAGCCGTGGGTGTGCTCGCGGACGAAGCCCTCGTCGACGGCGCCCTCGGTCTCCAGGACCAGCCGGTTGAGGAGGCGGAAGAGGGCCTGGTCGCCGCCGAGCCGGATCTTGAGGAAGAGGTCGGTGAGGGGGGTGCCGGAGCCGGCGAGGCCGCGCGCGTTCTGCGGGTTCTTGAACCGTTCGAGACCCGCCTCGGGCAGCGGGTTGACGGTCATGATCTTCGTGCCGCCGCGCTTGGCCTTCTCCAGGGCGGAGAGCATCCGGGGGTGGTTGGTGCCCGGGTTCTGCCCGGCGACGATGATCAGGTCGGCCTTGTAGAGGTCCTCCAGCAGGACGCTGCCCTTGCCGACGCCGAGGGTGTCGGTGAGGGCCGAGCCGGAGGACTCGTGGCACATGTTGGAGCAGTCGGGCAGGTTGTTGGTGCCGAACTCGCGGGCGAACAACTGGTAGAGGAACGCGGCCTCGTTGCTGGTGCGCCCGGAGGTGTAGAAGACGGCCTCGTCGGGCGACTCCAGGGCCCGCAGCTCGTCGGCGATGATGCCGAAGGCCCGCTCCCAGCTGACCGGCTCGTAGTGGTCCGCGCCCTCCGCGAGGTACATGGGACGGGTGAGGCGGCCTTGCTGGCCGAGCCAGTAGCCGCTGCGGCCGGCGAGGTCCGCGACCGAGTGGGCGGCGAAGAAGGCGGGGGTGATCCGCCGGAGCGTGGCCTCCTCGGCGACGGCCTTGGCGCCGTTCTCGCAGAACTCCGCGGTGTGCCGCTTGTCCGGCTCGGGCCAGGCGCAGCCCGGGCAGTCGAACCCGTCCTTCTGGTTGACCTTGAGCAGGGTGAGCGCGGTGCGCCGGACGCCCATCTGCCGCTGGGCGGCGCGCAGCGAGTGGCCGATGGCGGTGAGGCCCGCCGCGGCGTGCTGCGGGGCGGTGACCTCGGGGGCGTCCTGGACGGGGTCGCCGGTCGGTGGTTTGCCTGCCATGTCGTTCCCCCTGAGCGGTGAGGCGGTCGCGTGGAGTGCTGTTGGTGACGATCCTGTCACGGGGGTCGGACAGCCGGGGCGGCGGCGGTGTGGCGGGGATTGTCAGTGGGTCGTGGCAGGATCGGGGGCGTGGCAGCAAAGGCATCGAAATCACCGTCCGACGCGACCGAGCCGACCGGCCCCGAGGCCGTGGGGGGAGGTACGGGAGGCCGCCCCCGCCTGCTCTTGATGGACGGGCACTCCATGGCCTACCGGGCGTTCTTCGCGCTGCCCGCGGAGAACTTCACGACCTCCGGCGGCCAGCCGACGAACGCGGTGTACGGCTTCGCGTCGATGCTCGCGAACACCCTGCGTGACGAGAGCCCCACGCACTTCGCGGTGGCGTTCGACGTGTCGCGCAAGACGTGGCGTTCCGAGGAGTACGCGGAGTACAAGGCGACCCGGTCCAAGACCCCCGACGAGTTCAAGGGGCAGGTGGAGCTGATCGGCGAGCTGCTGGACCACATGCGGGTGCCGCGTTTCGCCGTCGACGGGTACGAGGCGGACGACGTCATCGCCACCCTGGCGGTCCAGGCCGAGGCCCAGGGCTTCGAGGTGTCGATCGTCACCGGCGACCGGGATTCGTTCCAGCTGGTCAGCGACGCCGTCACGGTGCTGTACCCGACCAAGGGCGTCTCGGAGCTGACCCGCTTCACGCCGGAGAAGGTCCAGGAGAAGTACGGCCTCTCGCCCGCCCAGTACCCGGACTTCGCGGCGCTGCGCGGCGACCCGTCGGACAATCTGCCGGGCATCCCGGGCGTCGGCGAGAAGACCGCCGCGAAGTGGATCAACCAGTTCGGTTCGTTCGCGGAGCTGGTGGAGCGGGCCGACGAGGTCAAGGGCAAGGCCGGGCAGAACCTGCGGGAGCACCTGGAGGCGGTCAAGCTCAACCGCCGCCTCACCGAGATGGTGCGCGACGTCGAGCTGTCGACGGGCCCGGAGGGCCTGGTCCGGGAGGCGTACGACCTCAGCGCGCTCGGCGAGCTGCTGGACCGGCTGGAGATCCGCAACCGGAGCCTGCGCGACCGGCTGTGGGGCACGGACCCGGCCGCGGTCGTCGAGGAGGCGGCCGAGGAGCTGGAGATCGAGCTGGACGGCCGCATGCTGGGGCAGGGCGAGCTGGCCGGCTGGCTGGCCGACATCCCGGCGGACGTGCCGGCCGCCGTGGTCGCCGGCTACGACTGGAAGCTCGGCACGGGCGACGTCCACGAGGTGGCGCTGGCCCTGCCGGACGACCGCGCGTGCTGGTTCGTCCCGCAGGAGCTGTCCGAGGACGACGACCGGGCGTTCGCCGCCTGGCTCGCCGACGCGGACCGCCCCAAGGTGCTGCACATGGGCAAGCGCGTCGTCCGCGTCTTCGCCGAGCGCGGCTGGCGGGTCGAGGGCGTCACCATGGACACCGCCGTCGCCGCCTACCTGGACGAGCCGGGCTCCCGGCCCTTCGAGACGGATCCACTCAACCGCCACCGGCAGAAGCGGGCCGGCAAGGTCCGCGTCAACAAGGGCAAGCGCCAGCTCACCGAGCTGGAGGTGCTGGTCGAGGACAAGCTCGGCCGGACCCTCCCGCGCGTCGACCCCGACAAGGCCGAGGCCGGCCAGCAGGCGTTCGACTTCGACGGCACGGCCGACAAGGAAGCGGCCGAGAAGCTGATGGTCGAAGGCCGCGCGGTCCTCGACCTGGGCGTCTTCTACGAGCGGAAGCTCGCCGGGACGGGCGCGCTGGAGCTCATGCGCGACCTGGAGCTCCCGGTCGGCGATCTGCTCGTCGCCATGGAGCGCGAGGGCATCGCCGTCGACCGGGCCCGCCTGGAGCGGCTGTCCGAGGAGTACCTGGGCGAGATCGAGCAGGCCGTCGCCGAGGCGCACCGCGCCGCCGGCCGCGAGTTCAACCTCTCCTCGCCCAAGCAGCTCCAGGAGATCCTCTTCGAGGAACTCGGCCTGCCCAAGACCAAGAAGATCAAGACCGGTTACACCACCGACGCCGACGCGCTGGCCTGGCTCGCCGCCCAGACGGAGAACGAGCTGCCGGTCGTCCTGCTGCGCCACCGCGACCGGGCCAAGCTCAAGACCACCGTCGACGGCCTGATCAACAACCTGGCGGCGGACGGCCGGATCCACACCACCTTCAACCAGATGGTGGCCGCCACCGGCCGGCTCTCCTCCACCGACCCCAACCTGCAGAACATCCCGGTGCGCACCGGCGACGGCAGCCGCATCCGCCGCTGCTTCGTGGTCGGCGAGGGCTTCGAGTCGCTGATGACGGCCGACTACAGCCAGATCGAACTGCGCGTCATGGCCCACCTGTCGGAGGACGAGGGCCTCATCGAGGCGTTCACCTCCGGCGAGGACCTGCACACCACGGTCGCGTCGCAGGTCTTCGGCGTGGCCAAGGCCGACGTCGACCCGGAGATGCGCCGCAAGATCAAGGCCATGTCGTACGGGCTCGCCTACGGCCTGTCCGCGTTCGGCCTCTCGCAGCAGCTCGGGATCTCCCCGGGCGAGGCGGGCGGCCTGATGGACACCTACTTCGAGCGGTTCGGCGGGGTGCGCGACTACCTGCGCCGGGTCGTCGAGGAGGCCCGCGCCACCGGCTACACCGAGACCATGCTCGGCCGCCGCCGCTACCTGCCCGACCTCAACAGCGACAACCGCCAGCGGCGGGAGATGGCGGAGCGGATGGCGCTCAACGCGCCGATCCAGGGCACCGCCGCCGACATCGTCAAGGTCGCCATGCTGCGGGTGGCCGAGGCTCTGGAGAAGGAGAAGCTGGCCACCCGGATGCTGCTCCAGGTGCATGACGAAATCGTGCTGGAGGTGGCCCCGGGCGAGCGGGAGAAGGTGGAGGAGCTGGTGCGCCGGGAGATGGCCGGGGCCACGAGCCTGCGGGCCCCGCTCGACGTGTCGGTGGGCGTCGGCGGCGACTGGGAGTCCGCCGCCCACTGAGCCGCCCGGCGAGAGCCGCCGCGCACCCGCCGACCGCGTAGGCCGTCGGCGGGTGCGCGCGTTTCCGGAGGCGCGCCGGGCCGGTGTTTCCGGAGAGACCTAAGTTTTTTCCGGGAGATCGGTGTGCGAACGCCCCTTCCGTGTCACACGATGGAGGGAAACCCGAACGGCCGGTCCCCCGCGGAGGGGGACCGCGGAGCAGAGGAGGCTCGCCGTGAAGGAGAGTCCCGAGGACGCGTCCACGGCATCAGCGCCGCAGCGGCTCTACACCGGGAGTGAGCGACCCTTCGACCCCGAGGACCTGGTCATGGCCTCGGGGCACGACGTCACTCCGGAACGGGTGGAGGCCGCCCGGCGGCACATCGAGGAGAAGGGCGCGGCGGCGCTGGAACGCTATCTGCCCTGACCGGCCCCGCCCGGCGCCCTCACCGGCGCCGGGCGTTCGCCCGCCGCGTGGGCTCCGCCGTCGACGGGTCCTCCGGCCAGGGGTGCCGCGGATAGCGGCCCCGCAGCTCGGCCCGGACCGCCCGGTAGCCGTCGCGCCAGAACGAGGCCAGGTCCGCCGTGACCGCCGCCGGGCGCCCGGCCGGTGACAGCAGGTGGACGAGGACGGGCACCCGCCCGCCGGCCACCGTCGGCGTCCGCTGCCAGCCGAACAGCTCCTGCAGCTTGACGGCCAGCACCGGCCGCCCGCTTCCGTAGTCCACGCGGATCCGCGACCCGCTGGGCACCTCGATCCGCTCCGGGGCCAGCTCGGCCAGCCGGGCCGCCTCCCCGCCCGCCCACGGAAGCAGCCGTTCCAAAGCGGCCCGGGCGTCCACCCGTTCCAGATCCGCGCGGCGCCGCGCGGCGTCCAGCTCCGGGCCCAGCCACGCCTCGGGGTCCCCCAGCAGTGCCTCGTCGGAGACGTCCGGCCAGGGCGCGCCCAGTTCGCGGTGGAGGAACGCGAGCCGCTCCCGCAGTCCGGTCGCCTCCGGATTCCAGCGCAGCAGCCCCGGCCCCTCGGCCCGCAGCCCCTCCACCAGGGCCGCGCGGAGGAGACCGCGGCCGGGGGAGGAGAGCGGCCGGGAGGCCAGCTCCACCGCGCCCAGCCGGGCCACGCGCCGGGCCACCACGTCACCGCGCTCCGCCGACCAGCACACCTCCTCCGCCTCGGCGAACAGCGCCCCGGCGGTCGCCCGGGCCGTGTGCTCGTCGATCACCGCGCCCAGCCGCACCCGCGCCGACGCCGAGGTGACCGGCCGGTCGGCCACGGCCACCGCCAGCCACGGCGCGCTGCGCAGCCGCGAACCGTCGCCCAGGACGGCACCGGTCCCCGACACCATCAGGAACGCCCCCTCGCCGCGCGCCCGCGCCACCCGCTCGGGGAACGCCAGCGCGGCGACCAGGCCCGCGGCGGCGTCGTCGGTGAGCGCACCCCCGGCATCCCCGGCCTTCTCCCCGGCGACACCGCGCAGGGCCGACTCCAGCCGCCGCGCCTCCGCCCGCCAGCGGGCGGCATAGGCGTCACCACCCCGGCGCGCGGCCCGCCAGACGGCCGCCAGGTCGTCGCCGTACGCGCGCGGCGGCTCCTCGCTCAACAGCGCCACGATCTCCGCCGTGCGCCGCGCCCCCACCTCGGCGGCGCCGTCCAGCAGGGCCCGGGCCAGCCGCGGGTGCACGCCCAGCCGGGCCATCCGGTGCCCGCGCGCGGTGGGGCGCCCGTCCGCGTCCACGGCGCCCGTGGCCGTCAGCACGGCGCGCGCGGCGGCCAGTGCGCCGGTGGGCGGTGGGTCCAGCAGCGCCAGCCCGCTCGCGTCCGGATCACCCCAGCAGGCCGCCTGGAGCGCGAACCCCGCCAGGTCGGCGACGAGGATCTCCGGCGCCGGGAACGCGGCCAGCCGCGTCTCGTCGGCCTCGGCCCAGCAGCGGTAGACGGTCCCCGGGGCCTCACGCCCCGCGCGCCCCGCCCGCTGCCGGCCGGCGGCCCGCGACGCCCGGACGGTGGCCAGCGCGCTCAGCCCGCGCGCGTGGTCCGTCCGCGGCTCCCGGGCCAGCCCGGAATCCACCACCACGCGGACGCCGGGCACGGTCAGGCTCGACTCCGCCACCGAGGTCGCCAGCACCACCCGCCGCGTCCCCGCCCCGCCCGCCAGAACCGCCTCCTGCACCGCCGCCGGAGCCCGTCCGTGCACCTGGAGAACCTCCGCCCCCAGCTCCGCCGGCCCGCCCAGCAGCCCCGCCACCCGGGCGATCTCGCCGACACCGGGCAGGAAACACAGCACGTCGCCCGCCCGCTCCCGCAGCGCCCGCCGCACCACCCCGGCCACGTGCTCCAGCAGCACCGGGTCCACGCGTGTCCCGTGCGGCGGCCGCACCGCCCGCTCCGGCGGCGCCCACACCGTCTCCACCGGGTGCGACACGCCTTCGGCGGTCACCACCGGCGCGTCACCGAGCAGCCGCGCCCAGCCCTCGGCGTCCGTCGTCGCCGACGCGGCGACCAGCCGCAGCTCCGGCCGCAGCGCGGCCCGCACGTCCAGCAGGAACGCCGCCGCCGTGTCGGCGTCCAGATGCCGCTCGTGGCACTCGTCGAGCACCACCACGTCGACCCCGGAGAGCTCCTGGTCGCGCTGGAGCCGCTGCAGCAGCACACCCGTCGTCACCACCTCCACGACGGTCCCGGGCCCCACCCTGCGCTCGCCGCGCACCGTGAACCCCACCCGGCCCCCGGCCTCCTCGCCCAGCAGCCACGCCATGCGCCGCGCCGCCGCGCGGGCGGCGATCCGCCGCGGCTCGGCCACCAGGACCCGCCGGACCGGGCCCTCCGGCCCTACGAGCCCCGCCAGGACCAGCGGCACCAGCGTCGTCTTGCCCGTGCCGGGCGGCGCGCAGAGCACGGCGGTGCCGTGCCCGTCCAGGGCGGAGACGAGCGCGGGCAGCGCACCGCGGACGGGAAGCCGGTCGAGGACGTCGGTACGGATCACGCGCACCAGTGTCGCCGACCCTTCGGAAACGGACGGATCCGCACCCCGACCACGCCATTCCGGCCATGAGATGACCGACTATCCGGAACCCCGTTGAGCGTTCCGCCGGGTGCGGCGCATGCTGCTCGCCCCTGCCCGCGCGGAACCGCGAGGACGGCCGGCCGCCACCGCGATTCCGCAGCTCAGCACCGGTCCGGTGGCAACCGGGCCGCAGAGGTCACCTGTGAACGCCGCTCTCGCCACCCTGCCCGTCCTCGTCACCCTGGTGCTCCTCGCCCTGGGCGTGCGCGCGCTGTACGCCGCCCTGGCGGCCCTGACGACCGCGCTGGTCCTCACCGCCACGGCCTTCCGCACGCCCCTGGACGACCTCGGCGACGCCCACTTGCGCATGGTGCCCACCGTCGTCGAACTCGCGGCGATCCTCTTCGGCGGCATCCTGCTCAGCGAACTGATGACCCGCACCGGCGCCCAGGCGCGCATGGGGGAGCGCCTCGGCAGCGCTTGCAGCTCACCGGGGCGCGCGGTGCTCCTGGTGACGCTGGGAGTCACCCCGTTCGCCGAGTCGCTGACCGGCTTCGGCATCGGAGTGATCGTCGCCATCCCGCTGCTGCGCCGGCTCGGCCTGCCCCCGGCGCGCGCCGCCGCGGCCGGCCTGCTCGGGCTGGTGACCGTCCCCTGGGGCTCGCTGGCGCCGGGCAGCCTGGTCGCGGCCGAACTCGGCGACGTCGGCTTCCAGCGGCTCGGCGTCGACTCCGCCCTGCTGTCCGCGCCCGTCTTCCTCATCTGCGGCGCCGCCGCCCTGGCCGTCGGCCTCGGCACCCGCCGCGCCCTGGCCGCCGCCGGCGACCTCGCCATCGCCGTGACCGCGCTCTGGGCCACCGTCTGGGCTGTCGACACCTACGTCGGCGTGCCCCCGGCCGGCGTGCTGGGCGGGCTCGTCACGATGGCCGTCCTGCTGCTCGTCTCCCGGCTGCGGGAGAGGAACGGCGGGGGCGGCGAGCCCGTCGGCCGCGCCCTGTCCCCGTACGGGTTCCTGGTCGCCGGCCTCCTGCTGAGCCGTGCGGCGCTGGAGGCGGCCGGGGTCACCGAGGGCTGGTGGACGGTCGTCGCCGGCCCCGCCGGCTGGCTGCCGCTGACCGCCGTCCTCGCCCCGCGCCTGCTGGGCGCCTCCGAGCCGGTGCTCGGCGGGGCCGCCCGCGCCGCGTTCGGCCGCTGGTGGCAGGTGGCCCTGACGACCGTCGTCTTCCTCGCCCTGGGCACCCTGCTCACCGTGACCGGCATGAGCCGGGAGATCGCCGGGGCGTGCGCCTCGCTCGGCTCCTCGTACCTCTTCCTCGCGCCCTGGATCGGCGCGGTCGGCGGGTTCCTGGCCGGCTCCAACACCGGGGCGAACGCGATGTTCGCCGCCGGTCAGGCCGAGACCGCCCGGGCGCTCGGCCACTCCGCGGCCCACCTCGTCGCCGTCCAGAACGTCAGCGCCGCACTGGCCTCCGGCGCCGCCGCCGCACGCGTCGCCCTGGCGGCGCAACTGGCGGAGAACGCGCCGGGCCCCGCTTCCGTACGCCCCCGGGCCGAGGACGTCCCGGCCGACGCGCCGGGGGCCGGCGGGACCGTCACCCGGGAGCTGACCGCGGCCCCGGCGGTCACGGAGACGGCCGCCGACACGCCGGTGGACACGCGCTGGGTGCTGCGTACGGTGCTGGGCGTGCACGCGCTGGTGTTCCTGACGACCGGCGTGATCGGCGTCCTGTGGGGCTGAGCCGCGGCCGGGCACCGTAGGAGCGGCGCGGCCCCGGTCCCGTTCGCAGGCGAGGGGGCATCAGTGCGCCCGCGGACGAAGGGCGCTCAGTCCCGTTCGCAGACGAAGATCGCCGTGCCCGGGATCAGGTGCCCGCGCAGCGGGGACCAGCCGCCCCACTCCTGTGTGTTCCAATCCGGCCATTCCGGCTCGACGAGGTCGACCAGCCGGAACCCGGCCGCCACCACGTCCCGCACCCGGTCGCCGAGGGTCCGGTGGTGCTCCACGTAGACGGCACGTCCTGTCTCGTCCTGCTCCACATAAGGGGTGCGGTCGAAGTAGGAGGCCGCGACGGACAGGCCCTCGGGGCCCGGCTCGTCCGGGAAGGCCCAGCGGATCGGGTGGGTGACGGAGAAGACCCACCGGCCGCCGGGCCGCAGCACCCGGCGCACCTCGCGCATCACCCGCACCGGGTCGGCCACGAACGGCACCGCGCCGTAGGCCGAACACGCCAGGTCGAAGGAGCCGTCCGCGAAGGGCAGCGCGCCGGCGTCCGCCTCCACCAGGGGGACGCCGCCGCCGATCCGCAGGGCGTGCTGGAGCTGGCGGTGCGAGAGGTCCAGGGCCACCGGACGAGCCCCCTGGGCGGCGAGCCAGCGCGAGCACTGGGCGGCCCCGGCGCCGATCTCCAGGACGTCCCGTCCGGCCAGGCCGGCGGCCGGGCCGAGCAGGCCGGCGTCCGCCTCGTCGAGCCCTTCCGGGCCCCAGACGAAACGGTCGTCGCCGAGGAAGGCCCCGTGCTCCCGCTGGTACTCGTCCGCGTTTCCGTCCCACCAGCCCCGGCTGGCCCGGCTGCTCTCGGTCTCGCCGGCGTTTCGCCTGGTCGCCTCCGGTTCGCCTGCCTCGGGACCCTGGAGGTCCTGGAGGTCCTGCCGCGGCTCGTACGTGTCTGGCGTCATCTGGGTGGTCGCGATCCCGGGGTGAGGGGGGTGAGGGGGGCTTGCGGGTAAGGTATTCGGCCGCCGGGAGGTCTCGAACGGCTCCCGCGAGGTGAGTTGTGCCGGATTCGGGGCATTTTGTCCCTGGTGTGCGCCTTCGCGCATTGACCGTGTCCGGCTGCCCCCGTATGCTACAAGTTGCGCTGCGAGCCTGCGCGCCTCGGACCGAGCAGGCCGCTTTCGTACTTGTTGTATGTCCCCTCGGTTGTCGAGGCGCTTCCGGAGTCATCCGGAGAGTGCGCTTCTAAGCTGTCCGGCTTCGGCGGTGCGATACACGGGCTCATGGCGTAGCAGTACCTACGACTCAATGTCCGTACCGGAGCCCTTTCCCACATGACGAGCAGCACCGAGACCACCGCCACCACCCCGCAGGTTGCGGTCAACGACATCGGTAACGAGGAAGCCTTCCTCGCCGCGATCGACGAGACGATCAAGTACTTCAACGACGGCGACATCGTCGACGGCGTCATCGTGAAGGTCGACCGGGACGAGGTCCTGCTCGACATCGGTTACAAGACCGAAGGCGTCATCCCTTCCCGCGAGCTCTCGATCAAGCACGACGTCGACCCGAATGAGGTCGTCAGCGTCGGTGACCAGGTCGAGGCCCTCGTTCTCCAGAAGGAGGACAAGGAAGGCCGCCTGATCCTCTCGAAGAAGCGCGCCCAGTACGAGCGTGCCTGGGGCACCATCGAGAAGATCAAGGAAGAGGACGGGATCGTCACCGGTACCGTCATCGAGGTCGTCAAGGGTGGTCTCATCCTCGACATCGGCCTCCGCGGCTTCCTCCCGGCCTCCCTGGTCGAGATGCGTCGCGTCCGCGACCTCCAGCCCTACGTGGGCAAGGAGCTCGAGGCGAAGATCATCGAGCTGGACAAGAACCGCAACAACGTGGTCCTGTCCCGCCGCGCCTGGCTGGAGCAGACCCAGAGCGAGGTCCGCCAGACCTTCCTCACCACCCTCCAGAAGGGTCAGGTGCGCTCCGGCGTCGTCTCCTCCATCGTCAACTTCGGTGCCTTCGTGGACCTGGGTGGCGTCGACGGTCTCGTCCACGTCTCCGAGCTGTCCTGGAAGCACATCGACCACCCGTCCGAGGTCGTCGAGGTCGGCCAGGAGGTCACGGTCGAGGTCCTGGACGTCGACATGGACCGCGAGCGCGTCTCCCTGTCGCTCAAGGCGACCCAGGAAGACCCGTGGCAGCAGTTCGCCCGGACCCACCAGATCGGTCAGGTCGTCCCGGGTAAGGTCACCAAGCTCGTTCCGTTCGGTGCGTTCGTGCGCGTCGACGAGGGCATCGAGGGCCTGGTCCACATCTCCGAGCTGGCCGAGCGCCACGTGGAGATCCCGGAGCAGGTCGTCCAGGTCAACGACGAGATCTTCGTCAAGGTCATCGACATCGACCTCGAGCGCCGCCGCATCAGCCTCTCGCTGAAGCAGGCCAACGAGTCCTTCGGTGCCGACCCGTCCGTGGTCGAGTTCGACCCGACCCTGTACGGCATGGCTGCGTCCTACGACGACCAGGGCAACTACATCTACCCCGAGGGCTTCGACCCCGAGGCCAACGACTGGCTGCCGGGTTACGAGAAGCAGCGCGAGGAGTGGGAGCGCCAGTACGCCGAGGCGCAGCAGCGCTTCGAGCAGCACCAGGCGCAGGTCATCAAGTCCCGCGAGGCCGACGAGCAGGCCGCTGCCGAGGGTGCTGCCGCTCCGGCCGCCGCCTCCGGTGCCGGCAACGTCTCCGGCGGTTCGTACTCCTCGGAGTCGGCCGACACCTCCGGCGCCCTGGCGTCGGACGAGGCGCTGGCCGCCCTCCGCGAGAAGCTCGCCGGCGGCCAGAGCTGAGGCTCTGACCGGCCGCGGCTGACCGCAGGCTGACGTGAGGCCCGTTCCCCTTCGGGGGAGCGGGCCTCACGCGCGTTCCGGGGCGTGCGGGCCGGGCCCGGGAATGGCGGCGGCGGTCAAGGGCGTTCCCTCCCAAGGAACATGAGGAGGAACGGTCACCGTGTTGGATCCGCAGGGTTTGTACGAATGGGAGCCCAAGGGGCTCGCCGTGGCCGACCTGGCCCTGGCTCAGGAAACCGCCGGCCTGGTCATGCTCTACCACTTCGAGGGCTACATCGACGCCGGAGCGACCGGTGAGCAGATCGTCGAGCGGCTGCTCGACCAGCTGCCGAACCAGGTCGTGGCCCGCTTCGACCACGACCGGCTCATCGACTACCGGGCGCGCCGCCCGCTGCTGACCTTCCAGCGGGACCGCTGGAGCGCCTACGAGACGCCGAAGATCGAGCTGCGGCTGGTCCAGGACGCCACCGGCGCGCCGTTCCTCCTGCTGTCCGGGCCGGAACCGGACGTCGAGTGGGAGCGGTTCGCCGCCGCCGTACGGGAGTTGGTGGAACGGCTGAACGTACGCCTTTCGGTCAACTTCCACGGCATCCCTATGGGCGTGCCGCACACCCGCCCCGTCGGCATCACCCCGCACGGCAACCGCGCGGAGCTGGTGCCGGGCCACCGCGGCCACTTCGACGAGGCGCAGGTGCCCGGCAGCGCCGAGGCGCTCCTCGAGTACCGGCTGACGGAGGCGGGCCACGACGTCCTCGGCATCGCCGCCCACGTTCCGCACTACGTCGCCCGCTCGCCCTACCCGGACGCCGCGCTGGTCACCCTGGAGGCGATCACCTCGGCCACCGGCCTGGTGCTGCCCAACGCCGCGCACGCGCTGCGCAGTCAGGCGCTGCGCACCCAGGAGGAGATCGAGCGGCAGGTCGCCGAGGGGGACGAGGAGCTGGTGGCGCTCGTCCGCGGGCTGGAGCACCAGTACGACGCGATGGCCGGCGCGGAGACGCGCGGGAACCTCGTCGCCGAGCCCCTGGAACTGCCCTCCGCGGACGAACTCGGCGCGGAGTTCGAGCGGTTCCTCGCCGACCGGGAGGGCGAGGGCGGCCGGTGAACCGGCGGCCGATAGCGTGGGGCCCATGGTGAAGGTGGGTCTCACGGGCGGTATCGGCGCGGGCAAGAGCGAGGTGTCGCGGCGGTTGGCCGCGCACGGAGCGGTGATCGTCGACTCGGACCGGATCGCGCGGGAGGTGGTGGAGCCGGGGACGGTCGGACTGGCCGCGATCGTCGCCGAGTTCGGGCCGGAGGTGCTGGCTCCGGACGGCTCCCTGGACCGTCCCCGCCTCGGTGCGGTCGTCTTCGCCGACGCCGGGCGGCTGGCCGCGCTGAACGCCATCGTCCATCCGCTGGTGCGGGCCCGGTCGGCCGAACTGGAGGCCGCGGCGGCGCCGGACGCGGTCGTCGTGCACGATGTGCCGCTCCTGGTCGAGAACGGCCTGGCCCCGCTGTACGACCTGGTCGTGGTGGTCGACGCCCGGGAGGACACGCGGCTGGACCGGCTGGTGCGGCTGCGGGGCATGGCGCCGGAGGAGGCCAGGGCCCGGATGGCCGCCCAGGCCACGCGTGAACAGCGGCTCGCGGCGGCCGACATCGTGATCGCCAACGACGGTCCGGTGGCCGAGCTGGAGGCCCGGGTGGACGAGGTGTGGGCCGGGCTGTGCGCGCGGGCGGCGGAGGGGCGAGGGGACTCCTAGAGCCACGCGCGGCCCTCCGCTGCACGGCCGGGAATAGGGCTTGACGCCCCGGCGTTGTGCGGGCCGCGTCCTTCGGGATTTTCGACAGGGAAGGGACCGTGCCCGTGGCCGAGCCGACACCCGAGACCCACGTCATCGACTTCCGCTCCGCCGAGCGGCTGCTGGACGCCCGCGATCCGCGCGGCGCGGTCAAGCTGCTGGACTCGGTCATCGCCTCCCATCCGGAGAACACCGCGGCCCGCCTGCTGCGGGCGCGCGCCTACTTCGCCGCCGCCCGGCTCCGCCCGGCCGAGCGCGAGTTCCAGCACGTGCTGGAACGCGAACCGGACAACGCCTTCGCCCACTTCGCCCTCGGCCGGACGCTCGTACGCTCGGGCCGGCCCGAGGAGGCCGTACGGCACTTCCGGCTGGCCGCGGCGCTCGACCCCCGGCCGGACTTCGTGGCGGCGGCCCGCTTCGACGACAAGGGCTGAGGGCGCCCGGCGCGGCGGGCCGGCGGCGCGGTCAGGGCCGTGGACCCGGCGGCCTGTCGTCCCGGAGCGGTTCGTAGGGCGGCACGTCGCGGCCCGGCTGGTAGTGCGCGCCCTGGTGGATGTGGTGGATCACCACCGAAAGATCCGCGACGGTCACCAGGGCCAGGGCCGCGAAGGCCGCCGCCCAGCCGGGATGGCCGGTGAGAGCGAACAGCGCGGCTCCCGCGCCGGAGAACACCAGGCCGAAGACGGCCAGCCCGCAGCGCAGCCGCAGCGGGCTGCGGGCCGTGAGGGGCTCGTTTCCCGTACGCATGGGCACCATCTCCCCCTCCCAGGATCCACCCGCCGCCGGGCGGGCGGAACCCGGGCCGAATGCCTCTCTCCGGGGCCGCCCGGGTCAGACCAGCTGCCGTATCTCGCCCCGGACGCGGTAGAAGCCTCCGGAGGCCGGTGCCAGCGCGTCGACGACGTAGCGGGCGCCCGCCCGGCGGATGTGGCGCGGGAACTGGACGTTCCAGGCGGGCTCGTAGCCCTCGGACACCACGTGCACGCGGAGCCGTCCGCCTTCCTGGACGCACTCGACCACGACGCCCGACGCCGGGACGGCCTCGACGGTGGCCACTGCGGTCGCCGGGGTGTACGTGGGCAGGGCGGCGGCCGACTTGATGTCGCGCGGCACCGGGACGGTGCCGGAACGGGCGGCGGTGATCGCGGCGTCCGAGGCGTCCACGCACACGAGGGAGCCGTCGGTGGTGACCATGTACAGCCGCTCGTCCAGGTACTGCATGGACAGCGCCGAGCCGCTGCCGGTGCCGAGCTTCCACAGCCGGGTGCCGTCGGCGTCGAAGCAGTAGACGGACGAGGAGTTGTCGCCCGCGAAGACGTAGCGGCCACCGGGCGCGGTGGCGCAGGAGTAGACGACCGCGTCGCACCGGTAGGTCGCCTCGATGCGGCCCGTCGCCTTCGACAGCCGCTGCACGCTGCGCCGGGCGGTGCCGGCGTAGACGGAGCGGTCCTCCTGCCAGCCGAAGAGGACCGGGCCGTCGGTCGGGCTGTGCCAGAGCCGGCCGCCGCCGTCGGGGGCGTAGGCGGTCACGCCCGTGGAGTGGCCGTGGTAGACGGCGTGCGCGTCCCGGCGGACCATCCACGCGTAGGAGCCGTCGCTCCGGCGTGACCACTGGTGCTCGTCCTCGTGGTCGATGACGGTCAGACCGCCGTCCCGGTCGGCCACGTTGAGCACGCCCTCGTGGATGTCCAGCCAGAAGATGTCGACGGAGGGCGTGACCTCGTAGGCCGCGAAGGGCAGCTTGGACGACAGGTCGTAGACGGTGCCGTCGTCACACCCGGCGTAGATCCAGAAGTCGTCCGCCACCAGGCACTTGACGCCGTCCGGCAGCTTGTAGCGGGCGAGGACCTCGCCGCCGTGGCCGAGGGTGAAGACGTCGCCGGCCTGGTTGCCGACCCAGCAGCGGTCCTCGTCGACGTGGATGCCGAAGGCCGCGGCGCCCGTGCGGAAGCGCCACAGCACCGGGGCGACCGCGCGGGCGGTCGAGGGCGCCGAGTCCACCTGGCGGCGCGTCACCGGGCGGGCGGCCCGGCCGCCCGGCACGGCCGGCGCGTAACCCTTGCGGACTTTCTCCCCGACCTTCTTCGCGGCGGCGGCCCGGGCCTTGTCCTCGGTGGCGAAGGACGAGGTCTGCACCTGGCCCGCCGCGCCGATCCGGCCGTAGCGGACGGTGACGGTCGTGCCGTCCACCGTCACCTCGTAGAACTTGTGCGCGCCGGCGCCCTCCTGCGAGAGCTCCAGGTAGGTGCGCTCGGACGCGCCGGACGCGGACGGTGTGACGGACATGGCAGGCCCCCTTCCCCGGCGGCCCCGGACGGCCGCCCTTCACTGCCCGGAACGTTAGGGGGTGCCACTGACAACGGGCCGTCCGCGCAGGTCAGGCCGCGTCTGCGGGGTCCGTCAGGGTGAGCGGGCGGCCGCCCGTGTCCTCGGCGTCCTCCTTCAGCGCGTCCGCGATCACGTGCGGGGCGTTGGTGATGATCGCGTCCACGCCGAGGTGGGCCAGGGCGACCGCGCGGCCGGGGTCGTCCACGGTCCAGGCGGAGATCTCCAGCCGCCGGCCGTGCGGACCCCTGACGCCGTGCACCGACCTCACCCAGGCCGCGTTGACCTTGGTGTGGTCGGGATTGATCTGGTCGGCGAACGTGGCGTAGTCGCGGAGTTCGGCAGGCTTGGGCGCGCCGAGGAAGCCTGTCTTCACATCGGGGCGCAGACCGTGGAAGGCGCGGAGCGAGGCCGCGTTGAAGCTCTGGACGACGAGCCGGCCGCCGACGTGCCGCCGGTCGAGCCAGCCGGTCCTGCGGAGCTCCGCCACCAGCTGCCGCTCGATGCCCGGGTACAGCTCGGGCGCCTTGACCTCCAGGAGCAGCTTCTGGCGGTTGTGGTCGACGCGCCGGAGGTAGCCGTCGAGGGTCGGGACGCGCTCGCCGGCGAAGCGGCGGTCGAACCAGCTGCCCGCGTCCAGCTTGCGGATCTCGGCCAGCGTGAAGTCGCCGACCTTCCAGGGCGCCCGGTCCGGGAAGCGCTTCTTGGCGTCGGTGGTCCGGGTGAGGGTGGTGTCGTGGATGACGACCAGCTTGCCGTCCTTGGTGCGCTGGACGTCGTTCTCCACCCAGCCGACGCCCAGCCGGGCGGCTCTGTCGATGGAGGCCAGGGTGTTCTCGGGGGCCTGGACCGGCACCCCGCGGTGCCCGATCGTGAGCGGCGCCCGGGCGCGTCCCGTGGCAGCGGCGTCCGGCGCGGCCTCGGCGGCCGGTGCGACGAGGCCCAGCGCGACCGGGACGGTCACGGCCAGGCCGAGGAGGGTACGGGTCACGGGGGAGGCGGGGCGGATGCGCATCGGGGCTCCTCGCGGCGTCCGGGGTGCCGGGCGCGGTGGCGACCGGTCCATGGCGTACGGAGACGGGCGTACGAAGACAGTCGTACCGGAAACCCCCGCCCCCGCGCAGCAGGAAGGGCGGCCGGGCAGCGGATCGCCGTCGGATCCTCACCTCCGGTTCACCTGGGAAAACCGCAGGTGAGGGCTGCCGCACCGGCCATTGTCAGTGGCAGGTCGTACGGTGGTCCCATGCGGCCCGTTTCCCAGATCGAACGCACAGTGGCGCCTTTCGAGGTCGTCAGTCCCTACCAGCCCAGCGGTGACCAGCCGGCTGCCATCGCGGAGCTGGAGAAGCGCATCCGCGCGGGCGAGAAGGACGTCGTCCTGCTCGGCGCGACCGGTACCGGCAAGTCGGCGACCACGGCGTGGATGATCGAGAAGCTCCAGCGGCCGACGCTCGTCATGGCGCCCAACAAGACGCTCGCGGCCCAGCTCGCCAACGAGTTCCGCGAGCTCCTGCCCAACAACGCCGTCGAGTACTTCGTCTCGTACTACGACTACTACCAGCCCGAGGCGTACGTCCCCCAGTCGGACACCTACATCGAGAAGGACTCCTCGATCAACGAGGAGGTGGAGCGGCTGCGGCACTCCGCGACCAACTCGCTGCTCACCCGGCGGGACGTGGTCGTGGTGGCCTCGGTGTCCTGCATCTACGGCCTGGGCACGCCCCAGGAGTACGTGGACCGTATGGTTCCGCTCAAGGTGGGCGAGGAGATCGACCGGGACGATCTGCTCCGCCGCTTCGTGGAGATCCAGTACACGCGCAACGACCTGGCCTTCACCCGGGGCACCTTCCGGGTGCGCGGGGACACCATCGAGATCTTCCCGGTCTACGAGGAACTGGCCGTCCGCATCGAGATGTTCGGCGACGAGATCGAGGCGCTGTCCACGCTGCACCCGCTGACCGGCGAGGTCATCTCGGACGACCAGGAGCTGTACGTCTTCCCCGCCAGCCATTACGTCGCCGGCCCCGAGCGGATGGAGAAGGCCATCGCCGGGATCGAGGCGGAGCTGGAGGAGACCCTGGCGCGGATGGAGAAGCAGGGCAAGCTGCTGGAGGCCCAGCGGCTGCGCATGCGCACCACGTACGACATCGAGATGATGCGCCAGATCGGCTCCTGCTCCGGCATCGAGAACTACTCGCTGCACATGGACGACCGCGAGCCCGGCTCCCCGCCCAACACCCTGCTGGACTTCTTCCCCGACGACTTCCTCCTCGTCATCGACGAGTCGCACGTCACCGTGCCGCAGATCGGCGCCATGTACGAGGGCGACGCCTCCCGCAAGCGCACCCTGGTCGAGCACGGCTTCCGGCTGCCGTCCGCCATGGACAACCGCCCGTTGAAGTGGGAGGAGTTCACCGAGCGCATCGGGCAGACCGTCTACCTGTCGGCGACGCCCGGGAAGTACGAGCTGGCGAAGTCCGACGGCTACGTCGAGCAGATCATCCGGCCCACCGGGCTGGTCGACCCGGAGGTCGTCGTCAAGCCGACCGAGGGCCAGATCGACGACCTGGTGCACGAGATCCGCGAGCGCACCGAGAAGGACGAGCGGGTCCTGGTCACCACGCTCACCAAGAAGATGGCCGAGGATCTGACGGACTACTTCCTGGAGCTCGGCATCCAGGTGCGCTACCTGCACAGCGACGTCGACACCCTGCGCCGCGTCGAGCTGCTGCGCGAGCTGCGGGCCGGTGAGTACGACGTGCTGGTGGGCATCAACCTGCTGCGCGAGGGCCTCGACCTGCCCGAGGTGTCGCTGGTGGCGATCCTCGACGCCGACAAGGAGGGCTTCCTGCGCTCCGGCACCTCGCTGATCCAGACCATCGGCCGCGCGGCGCGCAACGTCTCCGGCCAGGTGCACATGTACGCCGACAAAATCACTCCGGCGATGGAGAAGGCCATCGACGAGACCAACCGGCGCCGCGCCAAGCAGATCGCGTACAACAAGGAGCGGGGCATCGACCCGCAGCCGCTGCGGAAGAAGATCGGTGACATCGTCGCCACCATCGTCCGCGAGGAGATCGACACCCAGGAGCTGCTGGGCTCGGGCTACCGGCAGCCGGCGGACAAGGGCAAGGGCGGCGAGAAGAAGGGGAAGGCGCCCGTCCCGACGGCCGCCGGCGGCGGCAAGAGGGGCAAGGCGAAGCCGGCCGTCGCGACCGACCGGCCGGCGGCGGAACTCGCGCAGCTCATCGAGGACATGACGGACCGCATGCGGGCCGCCGCCGCGGAGCTCCAGTTCGAGGTCGCCGCGCGGCTGCGCGACGAGGTCGGCGAGCTGAAGAAGGAGCTGCGGCAGATGAAGGAGGCGGGGGTCGCCTGACGGTGTTTCCGCCCCCGGTGGCCCCCCCGGGTGGGGTCGCCGGGGGCGGAGGCCGCGGTTCCTTCGTCCGGCTCCGTTGTCCGGCCCCTTTGTCTGGAAAGGCCCGGCGGAGATGTTGCAAGACCGCCACAAACCGCCCTGGGTGGAGCAGGCGGGAGCGGGAGTGCATAGGGTCGTTCCATGCGCCGCGCACGCGTGCGGCGTTCCGGGGGAAGCACCGTACGACGCCGTACGACGGTGACCGAACGACGAATGAGAAGGGACCGCGCGTGACAGTCAACTTGTCCAAGGGTCAGGGCATCAGCCTGCAGAAGGCCGGCGGGGGAAGCCTGACCGCGGTGCGGATGGGGCTGGGCTGGAAGTCGGCCCCGCGCCGGGGACTGTTCAGGTCGCGCACCACGGAGATCGACCTCGATGCCTCCGCGAGCATGTTCGCCGACGGCCAGCACATCGACGACGTCTGGTTCAACCACCTGGTGAGCCACGACGGTTCGGTGCGGCACACCGGGGACAACCTGGTCGGCGGCGCCGGCACCGGCGGCGACGACGAGACGATCCTGGTCGACCTCGACCGGGTGCCCGTCCACGTCGACCAGATCGTCTTCGCGGTGAACTCCTTCAGCGGGCAGACCTTCTCCGAGATCACCAGCGCCCACTGCCGGCTGGTCGACGACAACACCGGCCAGGAGCTGGCCCGCTACACGCTCGACGGCGGCGGCCCGTACACCGCGCAGATCATGGCGAAGGTCCACCGGGTGGGCGGCGGCTGGCAGATGACGGCCATCGGCACCCCGTCCAACGGCCGCACGATCCACGACCTCTACCCGGTGATCGCGACCATCCTGTAGACCGCCGACGGGGCGGGTCCGACGGGGCGGACACGGGAGCACGGACAGTACGGAACGGCCCGGTGGCGCGGCGCCACCGGGCCTCTGCGGCGCACAGGACACAGAGGAGGGGGAGCAGGGCGATGACGGCCGAGCTGGTACGGGGGCAGAACCACCCGCTGACCGAGAGCCGGTTGGAGATCCGGGTCTCGGCGGGGGATCCGGTGGTGGTGGGGGCCGCGCTCGGCGGCGCGGACGGCAGGGTTCCGGACGCCGGCCGGGTCGCCCGGCCCGGCTCCCCGCGGCTGCCGGGCGTGGAGGTGCCGGCCGGCGTCGCGGCGGCGCAACGGCTCTCCGTCGAACTGGACGCCCTGCCCGACGCGGTGCACCGCGTGCACGTCCTGCTCGCCCTGCCGCCCGGCGGCCGGGGCCCGGCGCGGTTCGGGGCGACGGCCGCGCCGTTCGTCGCCCTGTCCGGGGCCGGCGGCGACATCGCCAGCTTCACCGTCACCGAACTGGAAGCCGAGACCGCCCTGGTGGCCCTGGAGCTCTACCGCCGCCAGGGCGCCTGGCGGGTCCGGGCCGTCGGCCAGGGCTACGCGGGCGGCCTCGCCGAGCTCTTCCGCGACCTCGGGGTGGACCGCGCCGCCGAGCTCGCCGCGGTCGTCGAGGCGGAGGCGGCCGGGAGCGCGGCCGTGCTCTCCGCGTCGCAGCCCTCGGCACAGCACGCCGGGAGCGGCTGCCGGCACGCCGGGTCGGCGGTGGACTGGCCCGCCGAGCCGGCCGTCCCGGAGCCGGCGCCGTCCGCCGCCCCGCAGGCCGTCCCCGCGCCCGAGACGCCGTCGCCGGCCGGCCCGGTCGACTACCGGCACCCGCGCCGCCGGGCCACCGAGCCCCCGCAGCCCGCTCCCGCCGCCCCGGCCGCCCGGCCGGGGACGCCGCCGGAGCCCGTGGCCGGGGACGCCGCCGGCTGGACGATGGAGGAGCGCCTGTACAACCAGGTGTGGGGCATGTTCGAGGATCTGGCCCGGAGCACCGCCGCGTACCGCAGCGCGGTCGGCTTCGCCGAGTCGCGGCTGGAGAAGGAGCTCGACCGGGTGCTCTCCGACCCCGCCACCCGGATCGGGCCGGCCGCTGACGCTGCCCGCGAGGAGGCGCGCGCCAAGCACGGCGGCCTGGTGGAGCAGGCCCGCGCCGTGCTCGACCGCGACCTCGCCCAGCTCACCGCCGAGGCCGAGGTCGTCGAGCACGCGCTGCCGCCGGCCCTCGCCCGCTGGGACAGCCCCGTCTGGCACGCCTACCAGGCGCCGCTGGAGACGCCGATGGCGCTGCGGCTGGGTGATCTGCACCTGCCGGAGCGGCGGGGCCTGCGCATCCCCATGCTGGTCCGGCTGCCGCTCCAGCGCGGCCTGTGGGTGGACTGCGGCCGTGCGACCGGCTCGGGCACGGACATGGCCGACCCGGCCGAGCTGCGCCGGCTGGCCATGGACTGCGCGGTGGCGCACGCCGCGCGGCTGCTGGCGGTGCACCCCGTCGGGGAGTTCGGCGTGCACGTCCTCGACCCGGCCGGTTCGGCGTCGGCGGCGCTGGCGCCGCTCGTCGAGCACGGGGTGCTGGCGCGTCCCCCGGCGGCCGGGGCGCAGGGGGTCTCCGCCGTCCTGACCGAGCTGACCCGGCGCGTCGACCTGGTGCAGATGGCGGTCCGCAGCGGAGCCGCCGACGCGCTGCCGCCCGACCTGGACACCGCCGAGCAGCTGCTGATCGTCAACGACTTCCCGCACGGCTTCGACGACCGCGCGGTCACCCAGCTCCGCTACCTCGCGGACGAGGGCCCCGCCGTGGGCGTGCACCTGATGATGGTGGCCGACCGGGAGGACTCCTGCGGCTTCGGCCCCGTCCTCGACCCGCTGTGGCGCTCGCTCCTGCGGATCACGCCGGTGCCCGACGACCACCTCGCCGACCCGTGGGTACGGCACGCCTGGACGTACGAGCCATCGCTGGCCCCGGCCGGCAGCGATGTGGTGCGGCAAGTGCTGTGGCAGGTGGGGCAGGCGAGGCGGGCCTACGGGCTCTGACCGAATCTGCCCTTGGCAGCTACTTGGGATTCTCTTTACTCTTTCTTGGTGCTTCCTGTACCGTTGATGTGCGGAGGCGACCCCGGCGTCGGCCGGCACGAAGGTGCCGGGTGAACCGGCGAGTGGAAGGAGCCTCCGGCAGCGACGACGCTGGAAGTTGCCGTACGAGATGCCGGAGGTCCCGTGGACGTCTCCCTGACGCTGTGGCTGCTGACCGTTGCCGGTCTGTGCGCCCTGATCGCCGCCGACTTCTTCATCGGCGGCCGGAAGCCGCACGAGGTCTCCCTCAAGGAGGCCGGCACCTGGACGGTCGTCTGGGTCGTCCTCGCCGGCCTGTTCGGCCTGGGCCTGCTGTTCCTGGGCGGTGGGCGGCCGGCGGGCGAGTTCTTCGCCGGCTACATCACCGAGAAGTCGCTGAGCGTCGACAACCTCTTCGTCTTCGTCCTGATCATGGGCAAGTTCGCGGTGCCCGCCGCCTACCAGCAGCGGGTGCTGATGGTCGGCGTGCTCATAGCCCTCGTCCTGCGGGCCGTGTTCATCGGCGCGGGCGCGGCGATCATCGCCAACTTCTCCTGGGTCTTCTACCTCTTCGGGGCGTTCCTCGTCTGGACCGCCTGGAAGCTCATCCAGGAGGCCCGGGCGGAGGAAGAGGAGGAGGAGTTCGAGGAGAACCGCTTCCTGAAGGCGGTCGAACGCCGTTTCCCCTCCACGGACCGGTACCACGGCACCAAGCTCTTCGTCGTGGAGGGGGGACGGCGGCTGATGACGCCGATGCTGATCGTCATGCTGGCGATCGGTACGACGGACGTCCTCTTCGCCCTGGACTCAATCCCGGCGATCTTCGGCCTGACCCAGGACGCGTACATCGTCTTCACGGCCAACGCCTTCGCCCTCATGGGCCTGCGGCAGCTTTACTTCCTGATAGGCGGCCTGCTGCGGAAGCTGGTGCACCTCTCGTACGGGCTGTCGGTCATCCTCGGCTTCATCGGCGTCAAGCTGGTGCTGCACGCCCTCCACGAGAGCGGGGTGGCGGTGCCGGAGATCAGCATTCCGGTCTCGCTGGGCGTCATCTGCGCGGTGCTCGCCGTCACCACCGTCACCAGCCTGCGCGCCTCCGCGAAGGCCGAGCGGGCCGGCGCCGAGGGGAGCCGGGAGGGCGCTGACGTCCACGCGGACGTCTGAGCCGACGCGTTCCCAGGCGCCCGCGCCGCTCCGCGGGCCGGGGAGCCCGGTCAATGGTGCGGCGTCCGGCGCCTCCACGGTCCTCCCCGCCGCGACATCCGGCGTCGGCGGGGCGTCCGGCGCCTCCGTGGACGCGGGTCGGGTCTCCGGCAGCAGGGCGAAGCAGGCCAGGCTGAGCAGCGCGACGGCGATCAGGTAGACGGCCACGCCCCAGGGCGGCCGGTCCCCCCGGGTGACGGCCGTGGCGACCAGCGGTGTGACGGCGCCGCCCAGGATGCCCGCGAGGTTGTAGCCGACGGTGGCGCCCGTGCAGCGCACCCGGGGCGCGTAGAGCTCCGGCAGATACGCGCCGACCACGGCGAACGTGATCATGAAGGCCAGCATCGCCACGACGAAGCCCGCCGTCATCAGCACGGGGTTCCCGGTGTGCAGCAGGGCCACCATCGGGAACATCCACAGGACGACGGCCGCGCAGCCGGCCAGGCACAGCGGGCGCCGTCCGACGCGGTCGCCGAGGAGGGCGAGCGGCGGCGTGGCCACGCCCGAGGCGACGACCGCCACCATGACGCAGACCAGCATGACGGTGCGGTCCACGCCGAGCCGTTCGGTGCCGTAGGCCAGGGCCCAGGTGGTGACCGTGTAGTAGACGGCGTAGCCCATGGCCAGCCCGCCGGCGGAGAGCAGGACGAGCCGCCAGTGGTCGCGGACCACCTCGGCGATCGGCAGCGGGGCCCGCTGTCCGGGAGCGAGTTCGTGGAACTCGGGGGACTCGCTGATCCGGCTGCGGAGCAGCATGCCGCCGACCGCGAGCACGCCCGCCACCCAGAAGGGCACCCGCCAGCCCCAGGAGCGGAACTGCGCGTCGGTGAGGCCGAGGGAGAGGCCGAGCGTGATGCCGTTGGCGAGCAGGAAGCCCAGCGGGGGGCCGAGTTGGGGGAAGCACGACCACAGCGCGCGGCGGTGCGCGGGGGCGTGCTCGGTGGTGAGCAGCACGGCGCCGCCCCACTCCCCGCCGAGGCCCAGCCCCTGGAGGAAGCGCAGCACGAGGAGGAGCAGCGGGGCGGCGGCACCGATCGCGGCGTACGGGGGCACCAGCCCGACGGCGACGGTGGCGACGCCGGTCAGCAGCAGGGAGACGACGAGGACGGGGCGCCTGCCGTACCGGTCGCCCACGTGTCCGAAGAGCACGGATCCCAGCGGGCGGGCGATGAAGCCCACCCCGAAGGTGCCGAACGCCGCCAGGGTGCCCATCAGGGGTGAGGCGGTGGGGAAGAAGAGCGGGCCCAGCACCAGCGCGGCCGCGGTGCCGTAGGCGAAGAAGTCGTAGTACTCGATGGCCGTCCCGACGAGGGAGGCGGTCGCCAGGCGGAGCATGGCGGGAAGACCGGTGGGACCGGCAGGACCGGTGGGGGAGCCGTCACGGTGCATGTACCGTCCAACTTCCCGTGCCGGTACGGGACACGGGGCGCGCGGACGCGTTTCCGGGGGCGCGAAGGAACCTCCGCTTCCGGTTGCCCTGCGGTGGACGCGCGCCCCCCGGCGCCTGGCGGCGGACGCGCGCCCCCGCCGACGGGGGCCGGAGAGCCCGGCGCCGCTGTCACACCCGTCTCACCAGCCGCGCTCGCGCCACTCCGCGAGGTGGGGCCGCTCGGCGCCGAGGGTGGTGTCCGCGCCGTGCCCGGGGTAGACCCAGGTCTCGTCCGGAAGCCGCCCGAAAAGCTTGGTCTCCACGTCGCCGAGCAGGCTCGCGAACGCCGTGGGGTCGTCGTGCGTGTTGCCGACGCCGCCCGGGAAGAGGCAGTCGCCGGTGAACACGTGCGGGGGACCGTGCGGGTCGTCGTAGACCAGCGCGATGCTGCCCGGCGTGTGCCCGACCAGGTGGACGGCGGTGAGGGGCACCCGGCCCACCCGCAGCGTGTCGCCGTCCTCGACGGGCACGTCCGTGGGCACCGGGATGCCCTCCGCGTCGTACCGCCCGGCGTAGGTGCGGGCGCCGGTGGCGTCCACCACCTCGCGCAGCGCGCCCCAGTGGTCCCCGTGCCGGTGGGTGGTGACGACCGCGGCGATCCCGCCGTCGCCGATCAGGCTGAGCAGCGTGTGCGGCTCGGCGGCGGCGTCGATCAGCAGTTGCTCGTCCGTCGCGCGGCAGCGCAGCAGGTAGGCGTTGTTGTGCATCGGACCGACCGCGACCTTGGAGATCATCAGGTCGGTCAGCTCGTGTACGTCGGCGGGCCCGCCGACCTTCACCGCTCCCGTGTATGCCATGGGATCAGCCTAGTTCCTCGGTACGACAACGGGCCGTGGGCGGCGGGTGCCCACGGCCGTACCGGCGTCACAGCGGCGGCAGGGCCGGGACCGGGCTCCCGCCGGCGTCCAGGGCGGCGGCGTCGTTCCGGCCGGCGAGCCAGCCCAGCAGCGCGGGCGCGGGCCCGGAGACGCGGAGCCGGGGGCCGTCCGTGCCGCCCGTCCGCCACTCCCGCCCGTCCTCCGCGGCGAGCAGCAGGGCCGCCACCCCGGGGTGGCCAGAGAACCGCCGGGCCAGGAAGCCGATCTCCCGGTCGGTGAACTCGGCGGGCAGGTCCGCGAGCCCGTAGCCGATCCCGAGGTCCACATGGTGCAGCTCGACCTCGATCAGCCGCCGGAAGGGGACCCGGGAGGCGCGGTCCGTGACGCCGTTGCGCAGGGTGACGGTACGGGAGAGGTCGCCGGGGGCGGCGGCCGCCTCCAGGAAGCGCCGTGAGCTGTCCCGCAGGTCGGTGAGGTGGACGGCGAGGGGACGCGGGGCGTCCCGTTCGATGTCGGCGTCCCGGACCGCCGCGTCGGCGTACATGGGCCGTCCGGCGAGCACGTTGACCAGGGCGTCGGCGTTGCGCGCGAGATGGGCCAGGACGTGGCCGCGGGTCCAGCCGGGGAGCCGGGAGGGCTCGGCGAGGGCGGACTCCGGGAGCTTGGCCACGGCGGTCAGCAGCCGGTCGGTGGCCTCGCCGACCAGGGCGAGGTCGTGCTCGTGATCAGCCATGGCCCGACGATAGCGCCGCCACTCGTTCGGGTGAAGGAGGCGGACTCCGGCCGTGAATCGAACGCGCGTGCTATACGCTCGATGTGCGGCATCCTGGAGAGATGGCCGCAGCGCTCTCGTACCCTGGCTGGGTCGGGAGCATCGCTCCGCACTGACCTCTGCCGCCGCGACGGGCCCGCATCCGGGCCGGCGTCGCGTGGCGGCGGGGCCGGCGCACCCCCTCGTCTTCTCAAGAAAGGTGCCGACCGGCGTGGCAGACCGTCTCATCGTCCGTGGCGCGCGCGAGCACAACCTCAAGAACGTCTCGCTCGACCTCCCCCGTGACTCCCTCATCGTCTTCACGGGTCTTTCCGGGTCGGGCAAGTCGTCCCTCGCCTTCGACACGATCTTCGCCGAGGGGCAGCGCCGTTACGTCGAGTCGCTCTCCTCGTACGCACGGCAGTTCCTGGGCCAGATGGACAAGCCCGATGTGGACTTCATCGAGGGCCTGTCCCCGGCCGTGTCCATCGACCAGAAGTCGACCTCGCGCAACCCGCGCTCCACGGTCGGCACGATCACCGAGGTCTACGACTACCTCCGCCTGCTGTTCGCCCGGATCGGCAAGCCGCACTGCCCCGAGTGCCGGCGGCCGATCTCCCGGCAGTCGCCGCAGGCCATCGTCGACCGGGTGCTGGAGCTGCCCGAGGGCAGCCGCTTCCAGGTGCTGTCGCCGCTGGTGCGCGAGCGCAAGGGCGAGTACGTCGACCTCTTCTCCGACCTCCAGACCAAGGGCTACAGCCGCGCCCGGGTGGACGGCCAGACGATCCAGCTCACCGAGCCGCCCAAGCTGAAGAAGCAGGAGAAGCACACCATCGAGGTGGTCGTCGACCGCCTCACCGTCAAGAGCAGCGCCAAGCGCCGGCTGACCGACTCGGTCGAGACCGCGCTGGGCCTCTCCGGCGGCATGGTCATCCTGGACTTCGTCGACCTCCCCGAGGACGACCCCGAGCGTGAGCGGATGTACTCCGAGCACCTCTACTGCCCGTACGACGACCTCTCCTTCGAGGAGATGGAGCCGCGCTCCTTCTCCTTCAACTCGCCCTTCGGCGCCTGCCCGGACTGCACCGGCATCGGCACCCGCATGGAGGTCGACCCCGAACTGATCGTCCCGGACGAGGACAAGAGCCTGGACGAGGGGGCGATCAGCCCCTGGGCGCACGGCCAGAGCAAGGACTACTTCCACCGCCTGGTCTCCGCCCTCGCCGACGAGCTGGGCTTCCGCACGGACATCCCCTGGGCGGGGCTGCCGCAGCGCGCCAAGAAGGCCCTGCTGAACGGCCACCGGACGCAGGTCGAGGTGCGTTACCGCAACCGGTACGGCCGCGAGCGCGCGTACACCACCTCGTTCGAGGGCGTCATCCCGTTCGTCAAGCGGCGGCACTCCGAGGCGGAGAGCGACTCCAGCCGCGAGCGCTTCGAGGGCTATATGCGCGAGGTGCCGTGCCCGACCTGTGAGGGCACCCGCCTCAAGCCGGTCGTGCTGGCGGTCACCATCCAGGACCGCTCCATCGCGGAGGTCTCCGCGATGTCCATCAGCGAATGCGCCGACTTCCTGCGGGACATGACGCTCACCGGCCGCGAGAAGAAGATCGCCGAGCGCGTCCTCAAGGAGGTCAACGAGCGCCTCCGCTTCCTCGTCGACGTCGGCCTGGACTACCTCTCGCTCAACCGCGCGGCGGGCACCCTCTCCGGCGGCGAGGCGCAGCGCATCCGGCTCGCCACGCAGATCGGCTCCGGCCTGGTCGGCGTGCTCTACGTGCTGGACGAGCCGTCCATCGGCCTGCACCAGCGCGACAACCACCGGCTCATCGAGACGCTGGTGCGGCTGCGGGACATGGGCAACACCCTGATCGTCGTCGAGCACGACGAGGACACCATCAAGGTCGCCGACTGGGTCGTGGACATCGGCCCGGGCGCCGGCGAGCACGGCGGCAAGGTCGTGCACAGCGGCCCGCTGGCCGAGCTGCTGGCCAACGACGCCTCGATGACCGGGCAGTACCTCTCCGGCCGGCGGGCCATCGCGACCCCGGACGCGCGGCGCGCGATCGACAAGAAGCGCATGCTCACCGTGCGCGGCGCCCGGGAGAACAACCTGCGCGACATCGACGTGGCGTTCCCCCTCGGGGTGCTCACGGCCGTCACCGGTGTCTCGGGGTCCGGCAAGTCGACGCTGGTCAACGACATCCTGTACACGCACCTGGCCCGCGAGCTGCACGGCGCCCGCACGGTCCCCGGCCGGCACACCCGGGTGGACGGCGACGACCTGGTCGACAAGGTCGTCCACGTCGACCAGTCGCCGATCGGCCGGACGCCGCGCTCCAACCCGGCCACGTACACCGGGGTGTTCGACAACATCCGCAAGCTCTTCGCGGAGACGATGGAGGCGAAGGTCCGCGGCTACCTGCCCGGCCGCTTCTCCTTCAACGTCAAGGGCGGCCGCTGCGAGAACTGCTCCGGCGACGGCACCATCAAGATCGAGATGAACTTCCTGCCGGACGTCTACGTGCCGTGCGAGGTCTGCCACGGGGCGCGGTACAACCGCGAGACCCTGGAGGTGCACTACAAGGGCAAGTCCATCGCCGAGGTACTGGACATGCCGATCGAGGAGGCGCTCGGCTTCTTCGAGGCGGTCCCGACGATCGCGCGCCACCTGCGGACCCTCCACGAGGTCGGCCTCGGGTACGTGCGCCTCGGGCAGCCGGCTCCGACGCTGTCCGGCGGCGAGGCGCAGCGCGTCAAGCTCGCGAGCGAGCTGCAGAAGCGCTCGACGGGCCGCACGGTGTACGTCCTCGACGAGCCGACGACCGGCCTGCACTTCGAGGACATCAACAAGCTGATCTCGGTGCTGTCGGGTCTGGTCGACAAGGGCAACAGTGTGATCGTCATCGAGCACAACCTCGATGTGATCAAGACGGCCGACTGGATCGTCGACATGGGCCCGGAGGGCGGCAAGAACGGCGGCATGGTCATCGCCGAGGGCACGCCGGAGGAGATCGCGGCCGTCGAGGACAGCCACACCGGCCGCTTCCTGCGGGAGATGCTCGGCGAGCGGATGGCCGGCCCGGACCCGGCGGACGCTCCGAAGCGGGGCGCCGCGGGGCGGCGGGCGCCCGCGAAGAAGACCGCCGCGAAGGCGGCGGCCGGCAAGTCGGCCGCGGGGAAGGCCGCGGCGGGCAAGTCGACGGCGGCGAAGAAGACCGCGGCGAAGAAGACCGCGGCCAAGAAGGCGCCGGCCAAGACGGCGGCGAAGAAGGCGGCTGGGCGCCGCCGGGCCTGACAGCCGAGCCGACGTCCGGTCCCGGACCCCTTCGGGGGACGGGACCGGACGCGTATCCGGGGCCTTCCGGACGCGTATCCGGGGCCTTCCGGACGCGTATCCGGGGCCTTCCGGACGCGTATCCGGGGCCTTCCGGACGCGTATCCGGGGCCTTTCCGTGGCCGCGCGGCAGGGGCGGGGCGGTTCGGCCGAGTGTGGGCTCGGCACGCGCCGTGCCGTACGGGCGCCGCGCTGGTACGACACCGCGCGGGGACGCCCGGACGGTGCCGGTATCGTCGGGACCGATCGTCACAGCAGCCCCGGCGGCAGCGCCCGTCGGCGTACCCCCGTGGAGCCTCCATGACCAGCCCGCAGCCGGCGCCCTGCTGCGCCTCCCGCCGTACCGTCCTGCGGGGGGCCGCGCTCGCGGGCGCGGCCGGGCTGGGCGTCACCGCCTGCGGCGGCCGGGAGGGCGGCACGGCCTCCCCGACGCCCACCGCCCCCGTCGAACTGGGCGCCGCGGGCGAGGTCCCGATCGGCGGGGCGCGCCTCTACCGGGAGGAGCGGGTGCTGGTCACCCGGCCGAAGAAGGACGAGTACCGGGCGTTCAGCGCCGTCTGCACCCACGCCGGCTGCGTCGTCTCGAAGATCGAGGACAGTACGGCGATCTGCCACTGCCACGGCAGCAAGTTCGACGCGAACACCGGCAAGGTGCTGCACGGCCCGGCCTCGGTGCCGCTGCCCGAGGTGCCGGTGCGGGTGAGCGGCGACCGGCTGGTGGCGGGGCCGGAGAGCTGACCGGGGCCGGCCCGCAGGGTAGACCCCTCAGGCCCGATCCGTCGGGCCCGATCACTTCGGGCCGGGCCGGGGAGCCGGCCGGCGACGGGGGCGGGACCTGCGGCGGGCCCACGGCCGGCCCTACGGCGGGCGACCCCTCCGACCGGCCTGGTACGACGGCCCACGACCGGCTCGTCTCGTACGACGGCCGCCCGCGGCGCGCGTCCGACCCCGTCCGCTCGCAGGGCCCTTCCCGGCCTCACGACCCGCCCTCAACGCCGTCGGCCCGCGTTCACGACCAGTCCCACCCGATCCCCACGATCCCCGGCCGTACCGCCTGTTCCACCATGTGCACCCCCGGGTGCCGTCCCGCCAGCGTCAGTTCCTCCTGGCCGCCGCGCGGCGCGCTCGCCGTGGCCTGGCTGAAGCGGCGGCAGCGGACGGGCAGCGCGGCGGCGTCGAAGCGGACCTGGAGGACGTACTGCCCGCCGGCGAAGCTGAATCCGCGGACGTACTCGCTGCTCTGGCCGCCCGTCCCGTCGTCGAACGCGTAGCCCAGCAGATGCGTTTCGCCGCACCGCAACCGGGTGTCGAACAGCAGCTCCGCGACCAGGACGCCGGCCCCCGCGTGCCACCGGACGCGCCCAACGCGGCAGTTCTCGGTGGCGCGTACGCCGATGCGGGCCGGGTCGCAGCCGGGGTCCCCGTAGTGGATGGCGATATAGCGGTCGACGCCGTCCCGGTGCGCCCGGACGACGTGGTGGGACTCGCGGCCGCGGAGTTCGCGCCGCGCCCCTATGTGGACGTGTTCCAGGTGGCAGACGGTGTGCAGCCCGCCGTCGGCGGGGGTCTCCAGCTCGGCGAGGAGCCGTTCCACCGCGCGGGCCTCGTCCATGAGGGCGCGCAGGGAGCGGGCGGCGGGACGCTCCGACGCCGGCCGGGCGTCCGGTTCCAGTAACCGGGTCAAGGCCTGCGCGGGCAGGTCCAGAATCTCCTCCAGCAGCCGCACCGCGCGCAGCGACTCGGGGCGCCGCGGTCTTCGGGCCCCCTGCTGCCAGTAACTGAGGCTGGTGACACCGACGGTGACGCCGCGTTGGGCGAGCCGGCGCTGCACCCGGTGCAGGGCCAGGCCGCGCGCCGTCAGCGCGGTGCGCAGTGCCAGGTGGAAGGGTCCGGTGCGGAGCGCCTGGGCCAACTCGGCCTCGGCGTCTCGCATGCTGGTCCGTACCATGCGCTCGCTGCCTCCTGTGAATATTCACTCGGGGTGACCGGGGTCACGGCCGCGGGGAGGACAGCCTTCCTCCTGACGGGCACAGGACGTTCACAACCGTCGTGATCCGTTCACTTGGGTGTTCCCTATCGCATTCAAGCCGGTTGACCGACACCCGACAACATCCGATGCTCCTCACCAGCGTCCGGACGCGCTCCTCCACCGAACCACCCCACCACGGGAGGAACGTCCATGTCCCGTGCCTCGGCACAGCTCGAAAGACCCCGAATATCCCCCACCCCGCGCGGCAGACGGCTGTCCGTCGCCGCCCTCACCGCCGCCGCGCTGATCGCGCTGCCCGCCGCCACCGCCACGGCCGCTCCCGCCGGCCATGAGCTGCGCGGTGCCAACAAGCTCAACATCTCCATGCAGGCCCAGCAGAAGGACAACTGGTGCTGGGCCGCCTCCGGCAACACCATCGCCACCTGGTTCGGCCGCAAGTACAGCCAGAACCAGTTCTGCAACGCAGCCTTCAACCGGCAGCAGGGCACCGACTGCCCCAACAACCAGGCCAACCTGGGCAACGTCCAGAACGCCCTGCGCTGGGCCGGCATCAAGAGCGGCTCGTACGTGGACGGCTGGCTGCGCTACGCGACCGTGCAGAGCGAGATCAACGCCAAGCGGCCGATCGAGACGCGCATCGGCTGGAAGTCCGGCGGCGGCCACATGCACGTCGTCTACGGCTACGACGATTCCAACAGCATGGTCTACTGGGGCGACCCGTGGCCGAGCAGCAACCGCTACAACTGGGCGTCGCACAGCTGGTATGTGAACAACAACCAGTTCGCCTGGACGCATTCGCTCTACCGGATCGGCGGGTGAGGTCATGACCACGCGTGAAACCCACCGCTCCGGCCGGACGTACGCCCGTGTCGCGGCCGCCGGCGCCCTGACCACCGGCGTGCTCGCCCTCGCCCCGCTCGCCCATGCCGCACCGCCGCCCGCGGTCCCCGCCCCGCCCGCCGCCGGACTGGCGGCGGCCCACGACGCGGCGGCGTCCTCCACGACGCTGGACACCCTGTCCCGGTTCTTCGCCCGGGACGGCGCCCTCGCCAAGGCGGACGCCAAACCGCGGATCGAGGGCGCGGCCGTGCCCGTCTACGCGCTCTCGCCCGACTTCGTGGCGGGCAAGCGGAACGCGCCCGTCGCCACGCTGGAGTTCCTCGCCAGCAAGGCCGTCTCGGCCGACGGACAGAAGGCGTCCGTGTGGACGGCCGGCGGCGGCACCGACTGGAAGGTCGTCAACATCGCCACCGGCGACGACGAGACGCGCTACGCGGCCGAGGGGGCGAAGAAGCTCAGCGGCGGCACGGTCTTCCGCGAGCCCCAGGTCAACGCCTGGTACGTGCAGCGCGCCGACCGGATCCTGCCCCTGAACACCGAGGCCGTCCGGGCCGTCGGCGCCCGCGGCACCACCGTGGACGCCTACCGGGACCGCGTCCACAAGGCGTACGGCGACAAGCTGCCCGGTTCGGCCTACGCGAAGAAGGGCCTGGCGGGCGGCTACGGAGGCGGGCCCGAGGCGCAGACGGCCCCGGCGGCCGACGCCCCCGCGCCGCTCGCCGCCGAGCCCGTCGGCTCGGCGTCGAGCGGCTCGGGCGGCTCGCGCACCACCACCCTGGCCGCCTCGGCCGGCGGCGCGGCCCTGGTCCTCGGCCTCGGCGCCGTCGCCGTCCGCAGGCTCAGGCGCCGCTGACGCGACGCCGGTAACCCCCCACACGCTCCGGCCCCGGCGCCCTCCACGCGCCGGGGCCGGAGCCGTGCGTCCGAGGGACCGGCTTGTCAGTGCCCGCAAGTAGGGTGTGAGACATGGCCGACCCCAGCAGCTACCGACCCAAGCCGGGACAGATCCCCGACTCGCCCGGGGTGTACCGGTTCCGTGACGAGCACGGCCGGGTGATCTACGTCGGGAAGGCGAAGAGCCTGCGCCAGCGGCTCTCCTCGTACTTCCAGGACCTCGCCGGTCTGCACCCGCGCACCCGCACGATGGTCACCACCGCCGCCTCCGTCGAGTGGACCGTGGTCGCCACCGAGGTCGAGGCGCTGCAGCTCGAATACTCCTGGATCAAGGAGTACGACCCGCGCTTCAACGTGAAGTACCGGGACGACAAGAGCTATCCCTACCTGGCCGTCACCCTGAACGAGGAGTTCCCGCGCGTCCAGGTCATGCGCGGCGCCAAGAAGAAGGGCGTGCGCTACTTCGGGCCCTACGCGCACGCCTGGGCGATCCGCGAGACCGTCGACCTGATGCTCCGCGTCTTCCCCGTCCGCACCTGCTCCGCCGGGGTGTTCAAGCGCTCCGCCCAGATCGGCCGCCCCTGTCTGCTCGGCTACATCGGCAAGTGCTCCGCCCCCTGCGTCGGCCGCGTCACCCCCGAGGAGCACCGCGAACTCGCCGAGGAGTTCTGCGACTTCATGGCCGGCCGCACCGGCGCCTACCTCCGCCGGCTGGAGCGGCACATGCAGGAGGCGGCCGAGGAGATGGAGTACGAGAAGGCCGCCCGGCTCCGCGACGACATAGGGGCGCTGCGGCGCGCCATGGAGAAGAACGCCGTCGTCCTCGCCGACGCCACCGACGCCGACCTGATCGCCGTGGCCGAGGACGAGCTGGAGGCGGCCGTGCAGATCTTCCACGTCCGCGGCGGCCGGGTGCGCGGCCAGCGCGGCTGGGTGACCGACAAGGTCGAGGCGGTGGACACCGCGGGCCTGGTCGAGCACGCGCTCCAGCAGCTCTACGGCGAGGAGCAGGGCGACGCGGTGCCCAAGGAGGTCCTCGTCCCCGCCCTGCCGGACCCGGTCGAGCCGGTCGCCGAGTGGCTGACCGCCCGTCGCGGCTCCCGCGTCGACCTGCGCATCCCGCAGCGCGGCGACAAGAAGGACCTGATGGCGACGGTCCAGCGGAACGCCCAGCAGGCGCTGGTCCTGCACAAGACCAAGCGCGCCTCCGACCTGACCACCCGCTCCCGCGCCCTGGAGGAGATCGCCGAGGCCCTGGGGCTGGACTCGGCGCCGCTGCGCGTCGAGTGCTTCGACATCTCCCACCTCCAGGGACAGGACGTGGTGGCGTCCATGGTCGTCTTCGAGGACGGGCTCGCGCGCAAGAGCGAGTACCGCCGCTTCCAGATCAAGAGCTTCGAAGGGCAGGACGACGTCCGGTCCATGCACGAGGTCGTCTCCCGCCGCTTCCGCCGTTACCTGCGGGAGAGCCAGAAGACGGGGGAGTGGACCGTAGAGGAGGCGGACGGTCCGGACGAGGACACCGCCGGCCCCCGCGACGACAACGGCCGCCCCAAGCGCTTCGCCTACCCGCCGCAGCTCGTCGTGGTCGACGGCGGCCGGCCCCAGGTGCAGGCCGCCCGCCGGGCCCTGGACGAGCTGGGCATCGCCGACGTCGCCGTCTGCGGCCTCGCCAAGCGCCTGGAGGAGGTCTGGCTGCCGGACGAGGAGGATCCGGTCGTCCTGCCGCGCACCAGCGAGGGCCTCTACCTGCTCCAGCGCGTCCGCGACGAGGCCCACCGCTTCGCCATCGCCTACCAGCGCGGCAAACGCGCCAGGACGATGAAGGCGTCCCCGCTGGACGCCGTCGCCGGCCTGGGCGACAGCCGCAAGCAGGCGCTGCTCAAGCACTTCGGCTCGGTGAAGAAGCTGCGCGCGGCCACCGTCGAGCAGATCTGCGAGGTGCCCGGCGTCGGCCGGAAGACCGCCCTGGCCGTCGCCGCCGCCCTGGCCGAAAGCGCCCCGCCCGCCCCGGCCGTCAACATGGCGACGGGCGAGATCCTGGACGAGTCCGAGGGATGATGGAGACGACGGCGAGGAGCGCGGGAGCGGCCGGCGGGCGCGTGGCCCCGGTCCGGGCGCCGCACCCCGCGCGGATCAGGGAAAGAGCACAGGGAGAGCCGGACGGACGGGGCCGCGACCACGGCCCCGCCGGCAGAACGGGGGACACCACATGCAGCACGGCATGAACGAACACGATCGGGACGGAGCAAAGGTGAGTACGGGCACGACGGCGGACACGACCGGCGAGGCGGCGGGCATCCCCGAGCTGGTCATCATCTCGGGCATGTCGGGGGCGGGCCGCAGCACCGCCGCCAAGTGCCTGGAGGACCTCGGCTGGTTCGTCGTCGACAACCTGCCGCCCGCCCTCATCCCCACCATGGTCGACCTCGGCGCCCGCTCCCAGGGCAACGTGGCCCGGATCGCCGTGGTCGTCGACGTCCGCGGCCGGCGGTTCTTCGACAACCTCCGCGAGTCCCTCGCGGACCTCGCCGCCAAGAAGGTCAAGCGCCGGGTGATCTTCCTGGAGGCGTCCGACGACGCCCTGGTCCGCCGCTTCGAGTCGGTCCGCCGCCCGCACCCCCTCCAGGGCTCCGGCCGCATCGTCGACGGCATCGCCGCCGAGCGCGACCTGCTCCGCGAGCTGCGCGGCGACGCCGACCTGGTGATCGACACCTCCAGCCTGAACGTCCACGAACTGCGCGCCAAGATGGACGCCCAGTTCGCCGGCGAGGAGGAGCCGGAGCTCCGCGCCACCGTCATGTCCTTCGGCTACAAGTACGGCCTGCCCGTCGACGCCGACCTGGTGGTGGACTGCCGCTTCCTGCCCAACCCCCACTGGGTCCCCGAGCTGCGCCCCTTCACCGGTCTCAACGAGGAGGTCTCGGGCTACGTCTTCAACCAGCCCGGCGCCAAGGAGTTCCTCGACCGCTACACCGAGCTGCTGCAGCTCATCGCGGCCGGCTACCGCCGCGAGGGCAAGCGGTACGTGACGATCGCCGTGGGCTGCACGGGCGGCAAGCACCGCTCGGTGGCCATGTCCGAGAAGCTCGCCCACCGCCTCGTCTCGGAGGGTGTCGAGACCGTCGTCGTCCACCGGGACATGGGGCGCGAGTGACCGGCCGCGGTTTCCGGATGCGCCGCGCCCGCCGGGTCGTCCCCGGCGGTCCGCGCGGCGCCGAGCGGCGCCTCCAGCGCCGCACCCAGCCCAAGGTCGTCGCCCTCGGCGGCGGCCGCGGGCTGTCCGCCTCGCTCGCCGCGCTGCGCCGGATCACCGGCGACCTGACGGCCGTGGTCACCGTCGCCGACGACGGCGGCTCCAGCGGCCGGCTGCGCGACGAGCTCGGCGTGCTGCCCCCGGGCGACCTGCGCAAGGCCCTCGCCGCGCTGTGCGGCGACGACGACTGGGGGCGCACCTGGTCGCGCGTCGTCCAGCACCGCTTCGCCAGCGAGGGCGACCTGCACGGCCACGCCGTCGGCAACCTGCTGATCGTCGCCCTCTGGGAGCAGCTCGGCGACCACGTCCAGGCCCTGGACCTGGTCGGCAAGCTGCTCGGCGCGCACGGCCGGGTGCTGCCCATGTCGGCCGTCCCGCTGGAGCTCCAGGCGCTGGTCCGCGGCCACGACCCCCGCGAGCCGGACGCCGTCACCACCGTCCGCGGCCAGGCCACCGTCGCCCTCACCCCCGGCGAGGTGCACTCCGTGCACGTGGTCCCGGAGGACCCGCCGGCCGTGCCCGAGGCCGTCGAGGCGGTGCTGGACGCCGACTGGGTGGTGCTCGGCCCGGGCTCCTGGTTCTCCTCGGTGATCCCGCACCTGCTGGTCCCCGAGCTGCTGACCGCCCTGCAGGAGACCAAGGCCCGCCGGGTGCTCTCGCTGAACCTCGCCCCCCAGCCCGGCGAAACCGAGGGCTTCTCCCCGCAGCGTCATTTGGAGGTTTTGGCCCGACACGCCCCTAAACTCGCCCTGGACGTGGTGCTGGCCGACGAGGCCGCCGTGCCCGACCGGGACAGCCTCCGGGACGCCGCCAAGCGGCTCGGCGGCACGGTCGAGCTGGCGCCGGTCGCCGCCCAGGGGAGTTCCGCTACGCACGATCCGGAACTGCTGGCCGCCGCGTACGACCGTATTTTTCGGATGCATGGAAGGATCGGCCCATGGCGATGACGGCAGCGGTGAAGGACGAGATCTCCCGGCTCCCCGTCACCCGGACCTGCTGCCGGAAGGCGGAGGTCTCGGCGATCCTCCGCTTCGCCGGCGGCCTGCACCTGGTCAGCGGGCGCATCGTGATCGAGGCGGAGCTGGACACGGGCATCGCGGCCCGGCGGCTGCGCAAGGACATCCTGGAGATCTTCGGCCACGCCTCCGACCTGGTCGTCATGGCCCCCGGCGGACTGCGCCGCGGCAGCAGGTACGTGGTGCGGGTGGTGGCGGGCGGTGACCAGCTGGCCCGCCAGACCGGCCTGGTCGACGGCCGCGGCCGGCCGATCCGCGGCCTGCCCCCGCAGGTCGTCTCCGGCGCCACCTGCGACGCGGAGGCCGCCTGGCGCGGCGCCTTCCTGGCCCACGGCTCGCTGACCGAGCCCGGCCGCTCCTCCTCCCTGGAGGTCACCTGCCCCGGCCCGGAGGCGGCGCTCGCCCTGGTCGGCGCCGCCCGCCGGCTCCAGATCGCGGCCAAGGCCCGCGAGGTGCGCAACGTGGACCGGGTGGTCGTCCGCGACGGCGACGCCATCGGCGCGCTGCTCACCCGGCTCGGCGCCCATGAGTCGGTGCTCGCCTGGGAGGAGCGCCGGATGCGCCGCGAGGTGCGGGCCACCGCCAACCGGCTGGCCAACTTCGACGACGCCAACCTGCGCCGCTCCGCCCGGGCCGCCGTCGCCGCCGGGGCCCGGGTCCAGCGGGCCCTGGAGATCCTCGGCGAGGAGGTCCCGGAGCACCTCGCCGCCGCCGGCCGGCTGCGCATGGAGCACAAGCAGGCGTCCCTGGAGGAGCTGGGCGCCCTCGCCGACCCGCCGCTCACCAAGGACGCCGTGGCCGGCCGGATCCGCCGGCTGCTCGCGATGGCCGACAAGCGCGCCCAGGACCTCGGCATCCCCGGCACCGAGTCCAACCTGACCGAACTGGCCGATCTGCCGGAGGATCTGGTGGACGGCATGGTCAAGGGCATGGCCGGCTGACACCGGCCGTGAGGGTGCGTTCCCGGCGCCGGGGAGCGGTTTTCGGCCGGTCCGATGGATCCGGCCGATGCCCGACCGCTTCCGGCCGACTCCGCGGCGGGCCCCCGGGCGGGCGGCCCGCTCCGCCGGGGCCTCCGCCTCCCACCCCCTCCCAGGCCCTATTGACATGCCCATGGGCCCTCGGAAGCCTGTCGTCCGGCATGGACGGGACAGACAACGGCAAGGGGGGTTCATGAGACGCAGGACACGAGCGACCCTCGTGGCGGCATCGCTGCTCCTCGGCGGAGTCACCGCGGCACCCTTCGCACACGCCACACCCTTCGCACCCGCACGACCGGACACCGGGGCCGCCGACACCTCCGAGGCACCGACCGTATGGACCGGCGAGGTCACCCAGGCCCAGGTGCCGCTGCTGCTCAAGGCGGGCGTCGACGGGCACGAGCTGGGCCGGCCCACCGGAGACCGGGCCGTCCCGGTCGAGCTCTACCTCACCCGCGCGCAGGCCGACGGACTGCGCGGACAGGGCGTGAAGCTCACCGAGAAACAGATGTCACCCCGCGCCCGCGAGCGCCTCAAGCCCGGGGGCGACGGCGTCTTCCGCCCGTACAGCGGCCCCAAGGGCCTCCAGCGCGAGGTGATCGACACCGGCCGGGCCCACCCCGGGCTGACCAAGGTCGTGAGCATCGGCAAGACCGTCCGCGGGCAGGACATCCTCGCCCTCAAGCTCAGCAAGGACGCGGCCCGGAGCAAGGACGGCTCCAAGCCCGCCGTGCTCTACATGTCCAACCAGCACGCCCGGGAGTGGATCACCCCGGAGACCACCCGGCGGCTGATGCACCACTACCTCGACCGCTACGGCAAGGACCCGCGGATCACCCGGCTCGTGGACCGCACCGAACTGTGGTTCGTGCTCTCCGCCAACCCCGACGGCTACGACCACACCTTCAAGAGCCCCGAGACCCGCTTCTGGCGGAAGAACCTCCGCGACAACAACGGCGACGGGAAGATCACCGCGGGCGACGGCGTCGACCTCAACCGCAACTTCCCCTACAAATGGGGCTACGACAACGAGGGCTCGTCCCCCGACCCCGACTCCGAGACGTACCGCGGCCCCGCCCCCGCCTCCGAACCGGAGACCCGGGCACTGGACGCGTTCGAGAAGCGCGTCCGCTTCTCCTACGCCGTCAACTACCACTCCGCCGGGGAGATGCTGCTCTACGGCGTCGGCTGGCAGGTCGCCACGCCCACGCCCGACGACGTCCTCCTCAAGTCCCTGGCCGGGACCCCGGAGAAGTCCGCGATCCCCGGCTACCGGCCGCAGCTCTCCTCGGAGCTGTACACCACCAACGGCGAGGCGGACGGCCACGCGGCCAACGTCAACGGGACGCTGATGTTCACCCCGGAGATGTCGACGTGCCGCACCGCCTCGCGCGCGGACACCTCCGGCCGCTGGGACCCGGCCGACTGCCCGTCGGAATTCGCGTTCCCCGACGACAAGAAGCTGATCCAGGCGGAGTTCGCCAAGAACCTGCCCTTCGCCCTCTCCGTCGCCGAGACCGCCGCCCGCGGCGACCGCCCGGTCTCCGTGACCGGTCTGGACGCCCCGGACTTCACCCCGCACGCCTTCGGCGCGTCCTTCGCGCGCGGCACCGGGCAGACCGTCGCCGTCACCGCCCGCAAGAGCGTGCGCGACAAGAAGCTCAACTACCGCGTCGACGGCGGGAAGACGCACACCGCGGCCGTCAGGCCCTGGAAGGGCGGCAAGCGCTACGGCGGGCACGACAACGTCCGCTTCGACGAGTACCGGGGCACGGTCCCGGGTGCCCGCGAGGGAGCCAGGGTGGAGGTCTGGTTCACCGGGCGCACGGCCGAGGGCAAGGCCACCCGCAGCAAGCCCTTCACCTACACCGTCTGGCACCGCCCCGAGGCCGACACCCTGGTCATCGCCGACGAGGGCGGCACCGCCCCGGCCCGGCACGCCGTGACGTACACCGAGGCCCTGTCCGCGGCCGGCCGCAAGGGCCTGATCTGGGACGTCGCCCGGGACGGCACACCCGATCCGCTCGGCGTCCTCTCCCACTTCAAAACGGTCCTCTGGTACACGGGCGACAACAAGCCGAGCGGCGGCACCCTGCTCGCCGTCCGGGACCACATCAACGAGGGCGGCAAACTCATCACGATGGGTGAGCGGGCCGGCGGCGAGTCCCGCGTCGGCCGGGCCGATACGGACGACTTCTCCCAGTACTACCTGGGCGCCTACACCCGTACCCCGGCACAGCACCCCAAGCGCTTCGCCGGCACCGGACCCCTGGCCGGCGTCCGCGCCGACCTCGCCGACGCGCCCGGCAACCCGCTCGACGCCGCCGGCACCTACGTCGTCACCTCCGACGCGCTGCGCTCCCGCGCCTTCCCGCAGTTCCGCAGTGCGCCGGCCGGCGACTACCCCGGCGTCCGGGGCGCGTACGAACCCTGGGCCGGCGACTGGATGGCCAACGCCGCGCACAAGGACCGGGCCTGGATGCGCCTCGCCCGCACCGCCGACCTGACCGGCGTCCGCGCCGGCGCCAAACCGGCGCTCGGCCTCCGCCTCAGCGTCGACACCGAGCCGGAGTACGACCAGGTGATCGTCGAGGCGCACACCGTCGGCCGGGACGACTGGACCACCCTGCGCGACACGAACGGCGGTACGACGGACGAGGTTCCGCAGGGCTGCTCCGCGCTGGTCGCGCTCCACCCCTTCCTCAAGCACTACCTCACCGTCGCCGGCGACGACTGCGCCGCCCGCGGCACCAGCGGCGGCTGGCACCGCTTCACCGGCTCCACCCAGGGCTGGCACGCCGCCTCCTTCGACCTGAGCGCGTACGCGGGCAAGAAGGTCGAGCTGGCCGTCTCCTACGTCACCGACTCCGGCACCGGCCGCCGGGGCGCGCTCGTCGACGAGGCCGCCGTCACCGGCGTCGACCGGGCGGCCGAGGGTTTCGAGAGCGGATCACTGGGCACCTGGAAGGCTCCCGGGGCACCGGCCGGGAGCGCCCGGAACACCGGCGACTGGGCGGCCTCCCGGGCGCTCGCCCACTCCTCCGCCGCCGTCGTAACCCCCGACACCGCGCTGCTGGGCTTCGGCCTGGAGCACGTGCGGGACGGTAAACAGCGCGTGACCCTGCTGCGCGCCGCACTACGCGCCGTGCACGGCTGACCGGGGGGCGCCCCCACGGGAGGCAGCCCCTTGTGGTAGCGGTCCGCGCCCCTTCGCGCCTCTTCTTCGAGGGGGCGCGGACCCCTGTCCCACCAGGCCCGCCAATGTCACGTACGTCCCGGGTTGGGGGTAGGGTCGGTGGTGGTCGGGGACATCCCATACAGTCGCCGGGACAGACCGGCACACCAACGAGGAGATCGGTTCGTGACGATCCGCGTAGGCATCAACGGCTTTGGCCGTATCGGTCGAAACTACTTCCGTGCGCTCCTGGAGCAGGGTGCGGACATCGAGATTGTCGGTGTCAACGACCTGACCGACAATGCCACTCTCGTCCACCTGCTGAAGTACGACTCGATCCTGGGCCGTCTGGACGCCGAGGTCAGCCACACCGACGACTCGATCACCGTCGGTAACCAGACCTTCAAGACGATGGCCGAGCGCGACCCCGCCAACCTGCCCTGGGGCGAGCTGGGCGCCGACATCGTCATCGAGTCCACCGGCATCTTCACCAAGCGCGAGGACGCCGCCAAGCACCTCGCCGCCGGCGCGAAGAAGGTCCTCATCTCGGCTCCGGCCAAGAACGAGGACATCACCATCGTGATGGGCGTCAACCAGGACAAGTACGACGCGGCCAACCACCACGTCATCTCCAACGCCTCCTGCACCACCAACTGCGTGGCGCCGATGGCCAAGGTCCTCGACGAGAGCTTCGGCATCGTCAAGGGCATGATGACGACGGTCCACGCGTACACCAACGACCAGCGCATCCTGGACTTCCCGCACTCCGACCTGCGCCGCGCCCGCGCCGCCGCGGAGAACATCATCCCCACCTCGACGGGCGCCGCCAAGGCCACCGCCCTGGTCCTCCCGCAGCTCAAGGGCAAGCTGGACGGCATCGCCATGCGCGTCCCGGTCCCGACCGGCTCGGTCACCGACCTCGTCCTGGAGCTCGAGCGCGAGACCACCAAGGAAGAGATCAACGCCGCCTTCCAGAAGGCCGCCGAGGGCCAGCTGAAGGGCATCCTCGAGTACACCGAGGACCCGATCGTCTCCTCGGACATCGTCAACTGGCCGGCCTCCTGCACCTTCGACTCCCTGCTGACCATGGTCCAGGGCAAGCAGGTCAAGGTCGTCGGCTGGTACGACAACGAGTGGGGCTACTCCAACCGTCTGGTGGACCTCACCGTCTTCGTCGGCGGTCAGCTCTGATCCCGGCCTGACGGCTACGCCCACCGGCACAGCGATGCAGCGGACGGGGCTCGAACGGCGCGACGGCGCGCCGTCCGGGCCCCGTCCCATGACCCTTACGGACGTCACCGGAGTCACGGCATGAAGACGATCGACGAACTCGTTCAGAGCGGCGTCGAGGGCAAGCGGATCTTCGTCCGCGCCGACCTCAACGTGCCCCTGGAGGGCACCTCCATCACGGACGACGGCCGCATCCGCGCCGTCGCCCCGACGATCGCCAAGCTCGCCGAGGCGGGCGCCAAGGTGATCGTCGCCTCCCACCTGGGACGTCCGAAGGGCGCCCCGGACCCCGCGTTCTCGCTGGCCCCCGTCGCCGTGCGGCTCGGTGAGATCCTGGGCAGGAACGTCTCGTTCGCCACCGACACGGTCGGGGACAGCGCGAAGGCCACCGTCGCCGCTCTCGGCGACGGCGAGGTCACGCTGCTGGAGAACCTCCGTTTCAACGCGGGCGAGACCAGCAAGGACGACGCCGAGCGCGGCGCGTTCGCCGACGCCCTCGCGTCGCTCGCCGACCTCTACGTCGGCGACGGCTTCGGCGCCGTGCACCGCAAGCACGCCTCGGTCTTCGACCTCCCGGCGCGCCTGCCGCACGCCGCGGGCGAGCTGATCGCCACCGAGGTCGGCGTCCTGAAGAAGCTGACCGAGGACGTCAAGCGGCCGTACGTCGTGATCCTCGGCGGCGCCAAGGTCTCCGACAAGCTGGGTGTCATCGACCACCTGCTGGAGAAGGCCGACCGCATCCTGGTCGGCGGCGGCATGGCGTACACCTTCCTCAAGGCCAAGGGCCACGAGGTCGGCATCTCGCTGCTCCAGGAGGACCAGATCCCGGCCTGCCTGGAGTACCTGGCCCGGGCCGAGAAGCGCGGCGTGGAGTTCGTCCTCCCGGTGGACGTCCTGGTCTCCGCCGACTTCCCGGACCTCAAGGGCAAGACCCCGGCCAACCCGGACCTCGTCGCCTCGGACGCCATCCCGGCGGACAAGGAGGGCCTGGACATCGGCCCGAAGACCCGGGAGCTGTACGCCTCGAAGCTCGCCGACGCCGGCACCGTCTTCTGGAACGGGCCGATGGGCGTCTTCGAGCACCCCGACTACGCGAACGGCACCAAGGCCGTCGCGCAGGGCCTGCTGGACTCGCCGGGCTTCACCGTCGTCGGCGGGGGCGACTCGGCCGCGGCCGTGCGCATCCTGGGCTTCGACGAGAACGCTTTCGGCCACATCTCGACCGGCGGCGGCGCCAGCCTCGAATACCTCGAGGGCAAGACGCTCCCCGGCCTCGCCGCACTGGAGGACTGACAGATCGTGAGTGCACGTACCCCGCTGATGGCGGGCAACTGGAAGATGAACCTCAACCACCTCGAGGCCATCGCCCACGTCCAGAAGCTCGCCTTCGCCCTCGCGGACAAGGACTTCGAGGCCGTCGAGGTCGCCGTCCTGCCGCCGTTCACCGACCTGCGCTCCGTGCAGACGCTGGTCGACGGCGACAAGCTGAAGATCAAGTACGGCGCGCAGGACATCTCCGCGTACGACTCGGGCGCGTACACCGGGGAGATCTCCGGACCGATGCTCGCCAAGCTGAAGTGCTCCTACGTGGCCGTCGGCCACTCCGAGCGCCGCCAGTACCACGGTGAGTCGGACGAGCTCTGCAACGCCAAGGTCAAGGCCGCCTTCAAGAACGGCATCACCCCGATCCTCTGCGTCGGCGAGGGCCTGGACGTCCGCAAGGCGGGCAACCAGGTCGCGTACACCCTCGCGCAGCTCGACGGCGGCCTGAAGGACGTCCCGGCCGAGCAGGCGGAGAACATCGTCATCGCCTACGAGCCCGTCTGGGCCATCGGCACCGGCGAGGTCGCCACGCCCGAGGACGCGCAGGAGGTCTGCGGTGCCATCCGCGGCCGCCTCGCCGAGCTCTACTCCCAGGAGCTGGCGGACAAGGTCCGGATCCAGTACGGCGGCTCGGTGAAGTCCGGCAACGTCGCCGCGATCATGGCGCAGCCCGACGTGGACGGCGCCCTGGTCGGCGGTGCCGCGCTGGACGCCGACGAGTTCGTCAAGATCGTTCGCTTCCGCGACCAGTAGCGGTATCCCGACGGGCCCCGCCCGTCGTACCCTGTCGGGGCCGGGACCGGCGCAAACGCGCCGCCCGGCCCCGCAGCGTCATCGTCCAGTGTCCGTCCGTGACAGTCCGAGAGAGTTGGTCCAGCCGTGGTCATGGGGTTCTCGATCGCCCTCATCGTCTTCAGCCTGCTGATGATGATGCTGGTGCTCATGCACAAGGGGAAGGGCGGTGGCCTGTCCGACATGTTCGGCGGCGGCATGCAGTCCTCCGTCGGCGGGTCCTCGGTCGCCGAGCGCAACCTCGACCGCATCACCATCGTCGTGGGCCTGCTGTGGTTCGCCTGCATCGTGGTGCTCGGGCTGCTGATGAAGTTCAAGAGCTGACGCTCCGTCGCACCCTCGGCCTATGATGGTGACCGCGTCTTCACGGCCGGTCGGTAACTCCTGCCGCTGGACGCGCGTTGGGCCTTACGTAGACTGGGGCGCCCGCGGCGGAGCGGACTGTCACGCTCCGCGGCACCATCACGCAGGGAGTTACGACCGTGGCAAGTGGCAACGCGATCCGAGGAAGCCGGGTCGGGGCGGGGCCGATGGGGGAGGCGGAGCGCGGCGAATCGGCACCGCGGCTGCGCATCTCCTTCTGGTGCTCCAACGGGCACGAGACACAGCCCAGCTTCGCCAGCGACGCGCAGGTGCCGGACACCTGGGACTGCCCGCGCTGCGGCTTCCCGGCCGGCCAGGACCGGGACAATCCCCCGGACCCGCCGCGCACCGAGCCCTACAAGACGCACCTCGCGTACGTCAGGGAGCGGCGCAGCGACGCGGACGGCGAGGCGATCCTCGCCGAGGCGCTGGCGAAGTTGCGCGGGGAGATCTGAGGACCGCCCGCGGCGCATGAGCCGTATGAAGAAGACGACCGGCCCGGCCGGGAGGTATCCACCTTCCGGCCGGGCCGGTCGTGCTCTCCGGGTGAACCGTTTCGTCCCACCGTCTCGTCCCCCCGGCGGGTGATGCCGCGCGACGGAATGGATGTTCCATCAACTAGGTTGGTGGGAGGCGAGAGAGCTACGAGAAGAACGAAGGACTGATGTCCGGAATGAACGCTGAAGCCCGTCACAGGCTCGACCGCATGCCCGAGTGGAACGCGCTGGCCAAGCACCGGGAAGAGATCGGGGAGGTGCACCTGCGCGAGCTGTTCGCGGACGACCCGCGACGGGCGGAGAGGTACGCGCTGACCGTCGGCGACCTCTACGTCGACTACTCGAAGCACCTGGTCACCGACGACACCCTGCGGCTGCTGCGCGAGCTCGCGAAGGCGACGGGCGTGGCGGAGCTGAGGGACGCGATGTTCCGGGGCGAGAAGATCAACACGACCGAGGGCCGCGCGGTGCTGCACACCGCCCTGCGGGCGCCGGAGTCGGCGGTCGTCGAGGTGGACGGGGAGAACGTCGTCCCCGCCGTGCACGCGGTGCTGCGGAAGATGCGGGACTTCGCCGGCCGAATCCGCTCCGGGGAGTGGAAGGGCCACACCGGCAAGCGCATCCGCAACGTCGTCAACATCGGTATCGGCGGATCCGACCTCGGTCCGGCGATGGCCTACGAGGTGCTGCGGCCCTACGCCGACCGGGACCTGACGCTCCGTTTCGTCTCCAACGTGGACGGCGCGGACCTGCACGAGGCCGTGCGCGACCTGGACCCGGCCGAGACGCTGTTCATCGTCGCGTCCAAGACCTTCACCACCATCGAGACCGTCACCAACGCCACCTCCGCGCGGGAGTGGCTGCTGGCAGGTCTCGGGGCCGGTGAGGACGCCGTGGCCAAGCACTTCGTGGCGCTGTCCACCAACGCCGAGAAGGTCGCCGACTTCGGCATCGACACCGCCAACATGTTCGAGTTCTGGGACTGGGTCGGCGGCCGCTACTCGTACGACTCGGCCATCGGGCTCTCCCTGATGATCGCCATCGGCCCGGACCGCTTCCAGGAGATGCTGGACGGCTTCCACCTCGTCGACGAGCACTTCCGCACCGCGGCGCCCGAGGAGAACGTGCCGCTGCTGCTGGGCCTGCTGGGCGTCTGGTACGGCAACTTCCACGACGCGCAGTCGCACGCGGTGCTGCCCTACAGCCACTACCTGTCGAAGTTCACGGCCTACCTGCAGCAGCTGGACATGGAGTCCAACGGCAAGTCCGTGGACCGCGAGGGACGGCGCGTGGACTGGCAGACCGGGCCGGTGGTGTGGGGGACTCCCGGTACCAACGGGCAGCATGCCTACTACCAGTTGATCCACCAGGGGACCAAGCTCATTCCCGCCGATCTGATCGGCTTCGCCCGTCCCGTGGACGAGCTGTCGCCTTCGCTCGCGGCGCAGCACGATCTGCTGATGGCCAACCTGTTCGCCCAGGGGCAGGCGCTCGCCTTCGGGAAGACGGCGGAGGAGGTGGCGGCGGAAGGGGTTCCGGCGGAGCTGGTGCCGCACAAGACGTTCCGGGGGAACCGTCCTACGACGACGGTTCTCGCTGACGCGTTGACGCCGTCCGTGCTGGGGCAGTTGATCGCCTTGTACGAGCACAAGGTGTTCGTGCAGGGGGCTGTGTGGAACATCGACTCCTTCGATCAGTGGGGAGTCGAGCTGGGGAAGGTGCTGGCGAAGCGGGTGGAGCCTGCGCTCTCTGAGGGGGCTGCTGTCGAGGGGTTGGACGCGTCCACCGCCGCGCTCGTCGCCCGGTACCGGGCGGTTCGGGGGCGCTGACGCGCTGGGGGTGCCCCGGTCCCGCCCTTTCTCCGTTTCCTGGGGCTGCGCCCCAGACCCCTTTTCGCGGCTTCGCCGCTCGTCCTCAAACGCCGGACGGGCTGAATACCAGCCCGTCCGGCGTTTGAGGACAGCGCCCGCAGGGCGCTTCGGGGGTGCGGGGCCCGCCCCGCAAGAAACGGTGAAATGGGGGTGCCCCCTCTGGGGGAGGGACCGGGGCACCCCCACGCCCGTCAGGGCGAAGACGGCGGATACAGATCCCGCGGCAGCTGCGAAGCCGCCGGCTGATCGAGCAGCCACAGCGTGCGGCTGCGGCCGTATGCCCCGGCGGCAGGGGCCTGGACCTCGCCCGCCCCGCTCAGCGCCAGCGCCACCGCGTTGGCCTTGTCCTCGCCCGCCGCCAGCAGCCATACCTCCCGCGCCGCGCGGATCGCCGGCAGGGTCAGGGAGATGCGGGTCGGCGGGGGCTTGGGGGCGCCGTGGACGCCGATGACCGTGCGGTCGGTCTCCCGGACGCCCGGCAGCTCGGGGAAGAGCGACGCGATGTGGGTGTCCGGGCCGACGCCCAGCAGGAGGACGTCGAAGGAGGGCACGGGGCCGTGGTCCTCCGGGCGGGCCGCGGCGGCCAGTTCGGCGGCGTACGCCTCGGCCGCCGCGTCGGCGTCGTCGTACCGGCCGTCGGCCGCGGGCATGGCGTGCACCCGGGCCGGGTCCAGGTCCACGGCGTCCAGCAGGGCGTCGCGGGCCTGGGTGACGTTGCGCTCGGCGTCGCCGTCGGGCAGGTAGCGCTCGTCGCCCCACCACAGGTCGAGGCGTGACCAGTCGACCGCGTCCCGGGCGGGCGAGGCGGCGAGGGCCGCGAGCAGCCCGTTGCCGTTGCGCCCGCCCGTGAGGACGACGGAGGCCGTGCCGCGCGCGGCCTGGGCGTCCACGATCTTCGTGATCAGCCGGGCCGCGGCGGCCCGCGCCATCAGCTCCTTGTCCCGGTGGACGACGATCTGCGGCGCGGTGCTCACTTGTCCGCCGCCTTCTTGGACGCGGCCTTCTTCGGGGCGGGCTTGCTCTCCGAAGGCTCCGAGGGCTCGGAAGCGGGTTCCGAGGTCTTCGCCGCCTCCGGGGACTTCGGCGGTGCGCCCGCCGCCGGTGCCACCGCCGGTCCGCCCGCCTCCGCCAGCCGCTCCACGCCGTACTTCAGCGCGGACTCGTAGATGGTGTCCGGGTCGAGCCGGCGCAGCTCCTCGGCGAGGAGCTCGGCGGTCTCCCGCCGCTTGAGCGCCACGGCGCGGTCCGGCTGGCCCTTCATGCTGAGCTTGGCCAGCGAGCCGTCCGGGCGGTCCAGGGTGATGGTGCCGTCCTTGGTCTCCAGGCGGACGGCCGTGAGGCCGGGGCCGTCGGAGACGGTGCGGCGGGCCGGGACGCCGAGGCGGTCCGCGAGCCACATGGCCAGCAGTTCGCCGCTGGGGTTGTAGCCCTCGCCCTCGACCTCGGCGGCGGTGACCTCGACGGCCTGCTGGTCCAGGGCCGCCGCGATCATCGAGCGCCAGGGGGTGATCCGGCTCCAGGCCAGGTCGGTGTCGCCGGGCGCGTAGTTCGCGGCGCGGGCCGCGAGCTCCGAGACCGGGTCCTCGGCCGCGTAGGTGTCGGTGACGCGGCGCTGGGCGAGGACGCCCAGCGGGTCCTTGGCCGGGTGCAGCGGCGAGTTGACCGGCCACCACACGACCACGGGCGCGTCCGGCAGCAGCAGCGGCAGCACGACCGACTGGGCGTGGTCTATGACCTCGCCGTAGAGCCGTAGGACGACCGTCTCGCCGGTGCCGGCGCTGGTGCCGACTCGGACCTCGGCGTCCAGCCGGGCCTGCGCGCGGTCGCGCGGGGAGCGGCTGACGCGCTTGATGACGACGAGCTTGCGCGACGGGTGCTCGCGGGACGCCTCGTTGGCGGCCTTGAGCGCGTCGTAGGCGTGCTCCTCGTCGGTGACGATGACCAGCGTGAGGACCATGCCGATGGCGGGGGTGCCGATGGCGCGGCGCCCCTGGACCAGAGCATTGTTGATCTTGCTGGCCGTGGTGTCCGTGAGATCGATCTTCATGGCCGACGCCAGCTCCGTCCGTCTCGTGCGAGCATCTCGTCCGCCTCGACCGGCCCCCAGGTGCCGGCCGGGTAGCGCGCGGGCGTGCCGTGCTTGTCCCAGTACTCCTCGATCGGGTCGAGGATCTGCCAGGAGAGCTCGACCTCCCGCAGACGCGGGAACAGGTTGGCGTCGCCGAGCAGCACGTCGAGGATGAGCCGCTCGTACGCCTCCGGGCTGGACTCGGTGAACGACTCGCCGTAGGCGAAGTCCATCGAGACGTCCCGGACCTCCATCGAGGTGCCCGGCACCTTCGAGCCGAACCGCAGGGTGACGCCCTCGTCCGGCTGCACCCGGATCACCAGGGCGTTCTGCCCCAGCTCCTCGGTGGCGGTGTCGTCGAAGGGGGAGTGCGGGGCGCGCTGGAAGACGACCGCGATCTCGGTGACGCGGCGGCCGAGCCGCTTGCCGGTGCGCAGGTAGAAGGGGACGCCCGCCCAGCGGCGGTTGTCGATCTCCAGCTTGATCGCGGCGTAGGTGTCGGTCTTCGAGTGCGGGTCGATGCCCTCTTCCTCGCAGTACCCGACGACCTTCTGGCCGCCCTGCCAGCCGGCCGCGTACTGGCCGCGGACGGTCTCCTTGCCCAGGTCCTTGGGCAGCCGGACGGCGCCCAGCACCTTGGTCTTCTCGGCGACCAGGGCGTCCGCGTCGAAGGAGGCGGGCTCCTCCATGGCGGTCAGCGCCAGCAGCTGGAGAAGGTGGTTCTGGATGACGTCGCGCGCGGCGCCGATGCCGTCGTAGTAGCCGGCCCGGCCGCCGATGCCGATGTCCTCGGCCATGGTGATCTGCACGTGGTCCACGTAGGACCGGTTCCAGATCGGCTCGAAGAGGGTGTTGGCGAAGCGGAGCGCCAGGATGTTCTGGACGGTCTCCTTGCCCAGGTAGTGGTCGATCCGGAAGACCTCGTTGGGCGGGAAGACGTCGTGGACGATGCTGTTGAGCTCCTGCGCGCTCTTCAGGTCGTGGCCGAACGGCTTCTCGATGACCGCGCGCCGCCAGGACTTCTCCGTCTGCTCGGCCAGGCCGTGCTTCTTGAGCTGCTGGACGACGGTGGGGAAGAACTTCGGCGGGACCGACAGGTAGAAGGCGAAGTTGCCGCCCGTGCCCTGGGCCTTGTCGAGCTCCTCGATGGTGTGCTTGAGGGTCTCGAAGGCGTTGTCGTCGTCGAAGTCGCCCTGGACGAAGCGGCAGCCCTGCACCAGTTGCTGCCACACCTCCTCGCGGAACGGCGTGCGCGCGTGCTCCTTGACGGCGTCGTGCACGATCTGCGCGAAGTCCTCGTTCTCCCAGTCGCGGCGGGCGAAGCCGATGAGGGAGAAGCCCGGCGGCAGCAGGCCGCGGTTGGCGAGGTCGTAGACGGCCGGCATCAGCTTTTTACGGGACAAATCGCCCGTGACGCCAAAGATGACCAGGCCGGACGGCCCCGCGATACGCGGGAGCCGCCGGTCCTGTGCGTCACGCAGCGGGTTGCTGCGGGTCAATTCACGCCTCCGGTGCGAGGCGCTTGAGCTCCGCCTCCGTGGACTTCAGCAGGTCGTTCCAGGACGCCTCGAACTTCTCGACGCCCTCGTCCTCCAGCAGCTGGACGACCTCGTCGTACGAGATCCCCAGCTTCTCCAGCGCGTCGAGCTCGGCCTTGGCCTGCTCGTACGTGCCGCGGACGGTGTCGCCCTTGACGTCGCCGTGGTCGGCGGCGGCCTCCAGGGTGCCCTCCGGCATGGTGTTCACCGTGTTCGGGGCGACCAGGTCGTCCACGTACAGGGTGTCCTTGTACGCCGGGTCCTTGACGCCGGTCGACGCCCACAGCGGACGCTGCTTGTTGGCGCCGGCCTTCTCCAGGGCCAGCCAGCGGTCGGAGGAGAAGACCTCCTCGTACGCCTGGTAGGCGAGGCGGGCGTTGGCCAGCGCAGCCTTGCCGCGGAGCGCCTTGGCCTCCTCGGTGCCCAGCGCGTCCAGGCGCTTGTCGATCTCGGTGTCCACGCGGGACACGAAGAAGGACGCCACCGAGTGGATCAGCGACAGGTCCAGGCCGGCCGCCTTGGCCTTCTCCAGACCGGTCAGGTAGGCGTCCATGACCGCGCGGTAGCGCTCCAGCGAGAAGATCAGCGTGACGTTGACGCTGATGCCCAGGCCGAGGGTCTCGGAGATGGCCGGCAGGCCCGCCTGGGTGGCCGGGATCTTGATCAGGGTGTTGGGGCGGTCGACCAGCCATGCGAGCTGCTTGGCCTCGGCGACGGTGGCGTGGGTGTCGTGCGCCAGCCGCGGGTCCACCTCGATGGACACCCGGCCGTCCTGGCCGTCCGTGGCGTCGAAGACCGGCCGCAGGATGTCGGCGGCGTCACGCACGTCCGCCGTCGTGATCATGCGGATGGCCTCCTCGACGGTGACCTTGCGGACCGCGAGGTCGGACAGCTGCTGCTCGTAGCCGTCGCCGCTGGAGATCGCCTTCTGGAAGATCGACGGGTTGGTGGTGACACCGACCACGTGGCTGTCGTCGATCAGCTCGCGCAGGTTGCCGGACGTGATGCGCTTGCGGGACAGGTCGTCCAGCCAGATCGCGACGCCTTCCTCGGAGAGGCGCTTGAGTGCGTCTGTCATGGGTTCTACATCTCCTACTGGATCGTGTGCTTGCGCGTCAGCGGCGGCCGGCGTCGGCCAGCGACTCGCGGGCGGCCTCGACGACGGCTTCCGAGGTCAGACCGAACTCCTGGAACAGCACCTGGTAGTCGGCGGAGGCGCCGAAGTGCTCCAGCGAGACGATCCGGCCGGACTCGCCGACGTAGCGGTGCCAGGTCAGGCCGATGCCCGCCTCGACGGCCACCCGGGCCTTGACGTCCGGCAGCAGGACGCCGTCGCGGTACGCCTGGTCCTGCTCCTCGAACCACTCGACGGACGGCATCGAGACCACGCGGGTCGGGACGCCCTCGGCCTGCAGGGTCTCGCGGGCCTCGACGGCCATCTGGACCTCGGAGCCGGTGGCGATCAGGATCACCTGCGGCCGGCCGCCCTCGGCCTCGAACAGCACGTAGCCGCCCTTGGCCGCGCCCTCGTTGGCCTCGTAGGTCGGGACGTTCTGGCGGGTGAGGGCCAGACCGTGCGGGGCCGGCTTGGTGGCGTGGCGCTTCATGATCTCGCGCCAGGCGATGGCCGTCTCGTTGGCGTCGGCCGGGCGGACCATGTTCAGGCCCGGGATGGCGCGCAGGGCGGACATGTGCTCGACCGGCTGGTGCGTCGGGCCGTCCTCGCCGAGGCCGATGGAGTCGTGCGTCCACACGTAGGTGACCGGCAGCTTCATCAGCGCGGCGAGCCGGACGGCGGGGCGCATGTAGTCGGAGAACACCAGGAAGGTGCCGCCGTAGACGCGGGTGTTGCCGTGCAGCGCGATGCCGTTCATGGTCGAGCCCATGGCGTGCTCGCGGATGCCGAAGTGGATCGTGCGGCCGTACGGGTTCGCCTCGGGGAGCGGGTTGCCCTCCGGGAGGAACGACGAGGTCGCGTCGATCGTGGTGTTGTTCGAGCCGGCGAGGTCGGCGGAGCCGCCCCACAGCTCGGGGATGACGCCGCCGAGGGCCTTGAGGACCTCGCCGGACGCCTTGCGGGTCGCGACGGACTTGCCGGCCGGGAAGACCGGGAGGACCTTCTCCCAGCCGTCGGGCAGCTCGCCCGCGTTGATCCGGTCGAAGTCGGCGGCCCGCTCCGGGTTGGCCTCGCGCCACTTGGCGAGCTTCTTCTCCCAGGTGGCGTGGGCCTCGCGGCCGCGGTCGACGACCTTGCGGACGTGCGCGAACACGTCCTCGTCGACCTGGAAGGTCTGCGCCGGGTCGAAGCCCAGCACCTCCTTGGTGGCGGCCACCTCGGCGTCGCCGAGCGCCGAGCCGTGCGCGGCCTCGGTGTTCTGCGCGTTCGGGGCCGGCCAGGCGATGATCGTGCGGGCCGCGATCAGCGAGGGACGCTCGGTCTCCTCCTGCGCCGCCTTCAGCGCCGCGTACAGCGCCTGGACGTCGAAGTCGCCGTTGGGCGCCTGCTCGATGCGCTGGACGTGCCAGCCGTACGCCTCGTACCGCTTGAGGACGTCCTCGGAGAGGGCCGTCGCGGTGTCGCCCTCGATCGAGATGTGGTTGTCGTCGTAGAGGGCGACGATGTTGCCGAGCTTCTGGTGGCCGGCCAGCGAGGACGCCTCCGCGGAGATGCCCTCCTCCAGGTCGCCGTCGGAGACGATCGCCCAGATGGTGTGGTCGAAGGGCGACTCGCCCTTCGGGGCCTCGGGGTCGAACAGGCCGCGCTCGTAGCGGGCGGCCATGGCCATGCCCACCGCGTTGGCGATGCCCTGGCCCAGCGGGCCGGTGGTGGTCTCCACGCCGCGGGTGTGGCCGTGCTCCGGGTGGCCCGGGGTCTTGCTGCCCCAGGTGCGGAAGGCCTTGAGGTCCGACAGCTCCAGGCCGTAACCGGCCATGAAGAGCTGGACGTAGAGGGTCAGGCTGGTGTGACCGGGCGAGAGGACGAAACGGTCGCGGCCCGTCCAGTCGGCGTCGCTGGGGTCGTGCCGCATCAGCTTCTGGAAGAGCAGGTACGCGGCGGGGGCCAGGCTCATGGCCGTACCGGGATGGCCGTTGCCGACCTTCTGCACGGAATCCATGGCCAGGACGCGGGCTGTGTCGACGGCCCGCTGGTCCAGTTCGGTCCACTCGAGGTCTGTGGTGGTCGGCTTGGTGCTCACCCTAGGTCAGGGCTCCTCTCCACATGGTTTCACTTGCCGGGGGCGGTATGTTCCGCCACGACGCGGCGATCCCGAGCCTACCCCCGTGGGGACCGGCGTCCTTTCCGCGTGCTCCCGGCCGACGGTCGGCAGCTCTCCGGCTGCCCGCCACACGCCCCGGGCAACCGGACCGGGGTGGTAAAGATTCCCGTCCGGCGGGTGTCCGTCATGTGTCCAGCGTGCGGTGCGGCGCCGCGGCGCGCCTCTCGGAGGGGGCTCGCGGGGCGTCCGTCCGGAGTGCGCCGGGGGCCGCCGGAGCCCGGTTTCGCCCGGATTCCCCGGGGACCAACACGACCCACCCCGGCGGAGGCCGTGCCATGCCCTGCGTCTAGAGTGGCTTGGTACGCGCAAGCCTTACCCGGCAGAACGGGCCGGATGTGCTTGCTGGCCTTATCTCTGTCAGGGGTGTGCGTGACGGCCGTCGAATCCCGTCCTGCGGGGGTACTCGTCGAGAGCCCCGGTCATCACCGGCCGTTCGGGGCCCGTGTCAAGGCTTTCGTGGCGCTGACGAAGCCGCGCGTCATCGAGCTGCTGCTGATGACGACGGTCCCGGTGATGTTCCTCGCCGCCAAGGGCGTCCCGGACATGTGGCTGGTGCTGACGACCTGCCTCGGCGGCTACCTCTCCGCCGGCGGCGCGGGCGCGTTCAACATGTACTACGACCGCGACATCGACGCCATGATGGACCGGACGTCCCAGCGCCCGCTGGTCACCGGCATGGTCTCGCCGCGCGAGTGCCTGGTCTTCGCCGCGGCGCTCACCGTCGGTTCGACCGTCTGGTTCTGGTTCCTGGTCAACCCCCTGTCGGCGATGCTCTCGCTCGGCGCCTCCCTCTTCTACACCGTCGTCTACACGATGATCCTCAAGCGCCGCACCGCGCAGAACATCGTGTGGGGCGGCATCGCGGGCTGCCTGCCGGTCATCATCGGCTGGTCCGCGGTGAAGAACGAGGTCTCCTGGGCCTCCCTGATCCTCTTCCTCGTCATCTTCTTCTGGACGCCGCCGCACTACTGGCCGCTGTCGATGAAGGTGAAGGACGACTACGAGCGGGCCGGCGTCCCCATGCTGCCGGTCGTCGCGGGCAACAAGGCCGTCGCGCGGCAGATCGTCCTCTACAGCTGGGTGATGGTCGGCGTCTCCCTGCTGCTGACGCCGCTCGGGTACACCGGCTGGTTCTACACGGTCGTGGCCGTGGCCTGCGGCGCTCTCTGGCTCAAGGAGGCGCACGCCCTCCAGGCCCGCGCCAAGGCCGGGATCACCGGGGCGAAGCTGAAGGAGATGCGGCTCTTCCACTGGTCCATCACCTACGTCTCGCTCCTCTTCACCGCGGTCGCGATCGATCCCTTCCTGCGGTAGTCCTCACGTCGCTTCGCACGGGCGGCGCGGGTGGTCAAAGCCACCCGCGCCGCCCGTCGCCATTCCGGCTACCCGTCGGTAGCATCCTGGTCATGGCAGACACCAAGCAGGCCGGCGACACGGAGGCCGGGAACGCCCCGCTGGACGCCAGGGCGCAGCGGCGGGCGGCCCGGCTGGCCAAGCAGATCGGCGACTTCGCACGGACCCACGGCGGGAGCGCGGAGGGACAGCTCGCCCACATAGGACGGGGCAGGACCCGGATCGCCCTGGTGGGCGCGAACGGGGAGTGGGGGAACCTGGTGGCTCCCTCCTACGCGACGGCGGAGAAGGCTCTCGAACTCGCCGCGCCGGCCGGGCTGACCGTTCACGAGGACTTCGACGGGGAGATGGCCGCGAAGGTGCGGACGGGTCCGTATGAGTGGTCGCGGATGGCCGGGATGCAGATGGGCGGGCCGTCCAACGGCTGAGGCCGTGGCAGGGGAGACGCCGGAGGGGCGGACACGGGTTCGTGTCCGCCCCTCCGGCCGTACGGGTCTTTCGGCTGGGTCTCTCAGCGCTCCGCGCCGGCCAGGGCCGCGGGCTCGGGCTCCGCGGCGGGGGACGGGAGCGTCACCAGCTCGCCGCGGTCCCGCAGCGAGAGGAAGGCCCGCAGGGTGGCGATCCAGACCAGGCAGGACCCGAACATGTGCGCCCCGACGACGATCTCGGGGGAGTCGTTGAAGTACTGCACGTAGCCGACGACGCCCTGGAGCATCAGGACGGCGAACAGCTCCACCACGCGGCGGCGCGGTCCGCCCGGCGCCTTCACGGCCCGCAGTGCGAACCACAGCGCCACGGTCAGGCCGAGCACGATGAACACCAGGTCCACGTGGAGCTGGGTGATCTCGCGGAAGTTGAGCGGGATGCGGTGGACGTCCTTGGAGGCGTCGCCCGCGTGCTGCCCGGAGCCGGTGACCACGGTGCCCGCCACGATCAGCAGGACCGTCGAGACCACGAGCACCCAGCTCAGCTGGCGGACCGGCCGGGCCACCAGGTCGCGCGGCGCGTCGTCGCCCTCCCCGGACCGCTGCCACATGAGCACGGCCACGGTGAGCAGGGCCGTCGCGGCGAGGAAGTGGGCGGCGACGATATACGGGTTGAGGCCGGTGAGGACCGTGATGCCGCCGATGATGCCGTTGCTCGCGACGATCCAGAACTGCGCCCAGCCCAGCCGCGTCAGGTCGCGGCGGCGCGGGGTCCGGGCGCGGGCCGCGATGATCGCGATGCCGACGACCACGCAGAGCACGTAGGTCAGCATGCGGTTGGTGAACTCGATGATGCCGTTGATGCCCATCGCGGGGGTGGGCGTCAGGCTGTCCTCGGTGCAGGTCGGCCATGTCGGGCAGCCCAGGCCGGACTGTGTCAGCCGGACCGCGCCACCCGTCACCACGATGATCACGGCCATGACGACACAGGCGAACGAGGCCCGCCGGACGAAGCGCGCGGACGGCTGCCAGCGGTCGGCGACGGCCTGCAGGGGATTCAGCGAATTCGGCACGGCCTCATCGTAAAGGCCCGCTTGTGCATGGATTCACGAGGGGTGGGGCGCGGCGCGAAAGCCGAGGTGAGCGCCTGTGCCGGCGGCGCTCACCCCGGCCTGAGGAGTTACTCCCAGCGGAAGAAGCGGCCCGCCGCGCCCAGGCCCAGCACCGCCCACACCGCGAGGACGCCGAGATCCCGCCAGGGCATTCCGGCGCCGTCCCGCAGCACGTCCCGGAGCCCGTCGGAGAGGGCCGAGATCGGCAGCAGCTCCAGCGCCGCCCGCGCGGCGTCCGGGAACCGGTCCAGCGGCACGATCACGCCACCGCCGACCAGCAGCAGCAGGAACACCAGGTTCGCCGCCGCCAGCGTCGCCTCCGCCTTCAGCGTGCCCGCCATCAGCAGGCCGAGACCGGAGAACGCGGCCGTGCCGAGGACGAGCAGCAGGAGCACGGCGAACGGGTTGCCGTGCGGCGACCAGCCGAGCGCGAACGCGATCACCGTCAGCAGGACGACCTGGAGGACCTCGGTGACCAGCACCGACGCCGTCTTGGCGGTCATCAGCGCCCAGCGCGGCAGCGGGGACGCGCCGAGCCGCTTGAGCACGCCGTAGCGCCGGTCGAAGCCGGTGGCGATGGCCTGCCCGGTGAAGGCCGTGGACAGCACGGCCAGCGCGAGGATGCCAGGGGCGAGGAAGTCGACGGCCTTGCCGTCTCCGCCCGTCTTCCCAGTAGGCACAGCCACTACGTCCACCGTGCTGAAGAGGACCAGCAGCAGCGTCGGGATGACGACCGTCAGCAGCAGTTGCTCGCCGTTGCGCAGCAGCATCCGGGTCTCCAGCGCGGCCTGCGCCCGGATCATCCGGGGGAGCGGGGCGGCGCCGGGGTTCGGGGTGAAGGTTCCCGGTGTGGTCATGCGCGCAGCTCCCTGCCCGTGAGTTCCAAGAAGACGTCCTCCAGCGTGTGCCGCTCGACCGCTATCCGGTCCGGCATCACGCCGTGCTGCGCGCACCAGGTGGTGACCGTGGCGAGCAGCTGCGGGTCGACGGAGCCGGTGACCCGGTACGAGCCGGGAGTGAGCTCCACGGCCGCGCAGTCGGCGGGTAGGGCCTTCAGGAGCGAGGTGACGTCCAGGCCGGCCCGGCCGGTGAAGCGGAGGGTGTTCTCCGCGCCGCCCTTGCAGAGCTCCTCGGGGCTGCCCTGGGCGATGACCCGGCCGGCGTCGATGATCGCGACGTCGTCGGCGAGTTCCTCCGCCTCCTCCATGTGGTGGGTGGTGAGCACGACGGTGACGCCGTCCTCGCGGAGCTCCCGGACCAGGTCCCAGGTCGCGCGGCGCGCCTGGGGGTCGAGGCCGGCCGTCGGCTCGTCCAGGAAGACCAGCTCGGGGCGGCCGACCACGGCCATGGCCAGGGAGAGCCGCTGCTGCTGGCCGCCGGAGAGCCGGCGGTACGCGGTGCGTCCGCAGGTGCCCAGGCCGAGGCGTTCGATCAGCATGCCGACGTCCAGCGGGTGGGCGTGCAGCGCGGCCATGTGCCGCAGCATCTCGTCGGCGCGGGCGCCCGAGTGGACGCCGCCGCTCTGGAGCATCACGCCGACGCGCGGGCGGAGGGCGGCGGCGTCGGCCACCGGGTCGAGGCCGAGCACGCGGACGGTGCCGGCGTCGGGGCGGCGGTAGCCCTCGCAGGTTTCGATGGTGGTGGTCTTGCCGGCCCCGTTGGGGCCGAGGACGGCGGTGAGGGTGCCGGCCGCGACGGACAGGTCGAGACCGTCCACCGCGGTCTTCCGCCCGTACCGCTTGACGAGGCCGTGGACCTCGACGGCCGGCACGCGGCCGGGGGTCCGGGACTCGCCCGGGGTGGCGCTGCGCATGGCAAGGAAGTCTACGAACCCCGCGGCCCCCCGGACCCCGCCGGGGGGCGGGATCGCCGTGCCGGTTAGGTGACCCTTAGTGATCGAGACCACCGGCGGGCGGGGCGTCGAGGCTTGTCCCGGCTCAGGTAATTACGCAACAATGGTGTTGTGAAATACGCGGGCGAGGCACCGGAAGGGCCCGCGGCCGGTACGGCCGCCGGGCCGGGCCGGCGCGTGCCCGCTTCCGGGCCGGGCCCGGCGTCCGCCGTCCCCGCGGCTCGCGAGGAGCAGCGCGCCCACGACGAGCAGCGCGGCACCCGCGCCCGCGTGGCCCGCTCCATCCTCGACCACGGTCCGTCCACCGCCGCCGAGCTCGCCCTGCGCCTGGAGCTCACCCAGGCGGCGGTCCGCCGCCATCTGGACGTGCTGGCCGCCGAGGGCATGGTCGAGCCCCGCGAGAAGCGGGTGTACGGCGCCCGTACCCGCGGCCGCCCCGCCAAGGTCTTCGTCCTGACGGACTGCGGCCGGGACGCCTTCGACCAGGCCTACGACAAGCTCGCGGCCGACGCCCTGCGCTGGATCGCCCAGGCCGCCGGAGGCGGCGAGATGGGCGAGGCCGCGGTCGCCGCGTTCGCCCGGGCCCGGATGGCCGCCCAGGCCGAGGGCTACCGGGCCGCCCTGGAGGCCGCGCCCCCCGAGGAGCGGGCCCGCGCGCTGGCCAGGGCATTGACCGAGGACGGGTACGCTGCTACGGCGCGCACAGCGCCGGTCGGCGAACAGCTCTGCCAGCACCACTGCCCGGTCGCCCATGTCGCCGAGCAGTTCCCGCAGCTGTGCGAGGCGGAGACCGAGGTCTTCTCCCGCCTGCTCGGGACGCATGTGCAACGTCTTGCCACCATCGCCCACGGCGACGGGGTGTGCACGACGTTCATCCCCAAGACAGCGTTCACCAAGACGACCACCGCATCCACCAGCACGGCCGGGAGGAACCCCGCATGACTCTCCCCACGGAGACTGCCCACCCTGAGCTCGAGGGCCTGGGCACGTACGAATACGGCTGGGCCGACTCCGACGCGGCCGGCGCCGCGGCCAAGCGCGGCCTCTCCGAGGAGGTCGTCCGCGACATCTCGGCCAAGAAGTCCGAGCCGGAGTGGATGCTCAAGCTGCGTCTGAAGGGCCTGCGGCTCTTCGGCAAGAAGCCCATGCCGACCTGGGGCTCCGACCTCACGGGCATCGACTTCGACAACATCAAGTACTTCGTCCGCTCCACCGAGAAGCAGGCCGCCTCCTGGGAGGACCTGCCCGAGGACATCAAGAACACCTACGACAAGCTGGGCATCCCCGAGGCGGAGAAGCAGCGCCTCGTCGCCGGTGTCGCCGCCCAGTACGAGTCCGAGGTCGTCTACCACCAGATCCGTGAGGACCTGGAGGAGCAGGGCGTCATCTTCCTGGACACCGACACCGCCCTGAAGGAGCACCCCGAGCTCTTCCAGGAGTACTTCGGCACCGTCATCCCGGCGGGCGACAACAAGTTCGCCTCGCTGAACACGGCCGTGTGGTCCGGCGGCTCCTTCATCTACGTCCCGCCGGGCGTCCACGTCGACATCCCGCTCCAGGCCTACTTCCGGATCAACACGGAGAACATGGGCCAGTTCGAGCGGACGCTGATCATCGTCGACGAGAACGCCTACGTGCACTACGTCGAGGGCTGCACCGCCCCGATCTACTCCTCCGACTCGCTGCACAGCGCCGTCGTGGAGATCATCGTCAAGAAGGGCGGCCGCTGCCGCTACACGACCATCCAGAACTGGTCGAACAACGTCTACAACCTGGTCACCAAGCGCGCCGTGGCGTACGAGGGCGCGACCATGGAGTGGATCGACGGCAACATCGGCTCCAAGGTGACGATGAAGTACCCCGCCGTCTACCTGATGGGCGAGCACGCCAAGGGCGAGACGCTGTCCATCGCCTTCTCCGGCGAGGGCCAGCACCAGGACGCCGGCGCCAAGATGGTCCACATGGCGCCCAACACCTCCTCCAACATCGTCTCCAAGTCGGTGGCGCGGGGCGGCGGCCGCACCTCGTACCGCGGTCTGATCGAGATCGGCGAGGGCGCCCACGGCTCCAAGTCCAACGTGCTGTGCGACGCGCTGCTGGTGGACACCATCTCCCGCTCGGACACCTACCCCTACGTGGACGTCCGCGAGGACGACGTGTCCATGGGCCACGAGGCGACCGTCTCCAAGGTCAGCGACGACCAGCTCTTCTACCTGATGAGCCGCGGTCTGTCGGAGGACGAGGCCATGGCGATGATCGTGCGCGGCTTCGTCGAGCCGATCGCCCGCGAGCTGCCGATGGAGTACGCGCTGGAGCTCAACCGGCTGATCGAGCTGCAGATGGAAGGCTCGGTCGGCTGACGCCCGCCGCCTTCGACCGCAGCGACCCTTTTTGACAGGAAGAGAGCACCACGACAGCCATGGCTGACAACACTCCCGCCGGCAGCACCACCGACGGCGCCATCCAGGTGGGCGGGGCCAAGCAGCCCATCGACGCGCGGGTCAGCGCCCCCGCCTCGTACGACGTCGCCGACTTCCCCGTGCCGCACGGCCGCGAGGAGGAGTGGCGGTTCACCCCGCTGGAGCGCCTCCGCGGTCTGCACGACGGCACGGCGGTGGCGGACGGCGCCGGCGTCAAGGTCGAGGTGACCGCCCCCGAGGGCGTCACCGTGGAGACCGTCGGCCGGGACGACGCCCGGCTCGGCAAGGCCGGCAAGCCCGTCGACCGGGTGGCCGCCCAGGCGTACAGCTCCTTCGAGAAGGCGTCCGTCGTCTCGATCCCCAAGAACACCGTGCTCACCGAGCCCGTGCGGATCGCCGTGCACGGCGAGGGCGGGGTGGCCTTCGGCCACCAGGTCGTCGAGATCGGGGCCTTCTCCGAGGCCGTCGTCATCATCGACCACACCGGTGACGCCACTCTGGCCGCCAACGTCGAGTACCTGCTCGGCGACGGCGCCAAGCTCACCGTCGTCTCCGTCCAGGACTGGGACGACTCGGCCGTCCACGCCGCGCAGCACACTGCGCTCGTCGGCCGCGACGCCCGCTTCAAGTCCGTGATCGTCACCTTCGGCGGCGACCTGGTCCGGCTGCACCCGCGCGTCGTCTACGGCGCCCCCGGCGGCGAGGCCGAGCTCTACGGCCTGTACTTCACCGACAACGGCCAGCACCAGGAGCACCGCCTCTTCGTCGACCACGACACGCCGCACTGCCGCAGCAACGTGGTCTTCAAGGGCGCCCTTCAGGGCAAGGACGCGCACGCCGTCTGGATCGGCGACGTCCTCATCCGCGCCGCGGCCGAGGGCACCGACACCTATGAGCTCAACCGCAACCTCGTCCTCACCGACGGCGCCCGCGTCGACTCGGTCCCCAACCTGGAGATCGAGACCGGTGAGATCGTCGGCGCCGGCCACGCCTCGGCGACCGGCCGCTTCGACGACGAGCAGCTGTTCTACCTGATGGCCCGCGGCATCCCCGCCGACGAGGCCCGCCGGCTGGTCGTCCGCGGCTTCTTCGCCGAGCTCGTCCAGCAGATCGGCGTCCCCGAGCTGGAGGAGCGCCTCATCGCCAAGATCGAGGCCGAGCTGGAGGCGTCCGTCGCATGACCTACGTACGCGTCGCCGCGCTCGGGGAGCTGGAGGAGGACACGCCCAAGCGGGTGGAGGTCGACGGCACCCCCGTGTCGATCGTCCGCACCGAGGGCGAGGTCTTCGCCATCCACGACATCTGCTCGCACGCCAACGTCTCGCTCTCCGAGGGCGAGGTGGAGGACTGTGCCATCGAATGCTGGCTGCACGGCTCCACCTTCGACCTGCGCACCGGAAAGCCCTCGGGTCTCCCGGCCACCCGACCGGTCCCCGTTTACCCCGTCAAGATCGAAGGAGACGGCCCAGACGCGTCTGTGCTCGTTTCCATCACCCAGGAGTCCTGAGTTCCCCATGGCAACGCTTGAGATCCACGACCTGCACGTCTCCGTCGACGCCGAAGGCGGCCCCCGGGAGATCCTGCGTGGCGTCGACCTGACCGTGAAGCAGGGCGAGACCCACGCCATCATGGGCCCGAACGGCTCCGGCAAGTCCACCCTGGCCTACTCGCTGGCCGGTCACCCCAAGTACACGATCACCGGCGGCACCGTCACCCTCGACGGCGAGGACGTCCTGGAGATGTCCGTCGACGAGCGCGCCCGTGCCGGCGTCTTCCTCGCCATGCAGTACCCGGTCGAGGTGCCCGGCGTCTCCGTCTCCAACTTCCTCCGCACCTCCGCCACCGCGATCCGCGGCGAGGCCCCCAAGCTGCGCACCTGGGTCAAGGAGGTCAAGGAGTCCATGGCGCGCCTGCACATGGACCCCGCCTTCGCCGAGCGCAACGTCAACGAGGGCTTCTCCGGCGGTGAGAAGAAGCGGCACGAGATCCTCCAGCTGGAGCTCCTCAAGCCGAAGATCGCGATTCTGGACGAGACCGACTCGGGCCTGGACGTCGACGCGCTGCGCATCGTCTCCGAGGGCGTCAACCGGGTCCGTGAGACCGGTGAGGTGGGCACCCTGCTGATCACGCACTACACCCGCATCCTGCGCTACATCAAGCCGGACTTCGTGCACGTGTTCGCGAACGGCCGCATCGCCGAGTCCGGCGGCGCCGAGCTCGCGGACAAGCTGGAGGAAGAGGGCTACGAGGCGTACACGACGGGAGGCGTCACCGCGTGACACAGATTCCGGGGCTCCTCGACACCGAGGCGATCCGCAAGGACTTCCCCATCCTCGACCGCGTCCTGCACGACGGCAAGAAGCTCGTCTACCTGGACAACGCGGCGACGTCCCAGAAGCCGCGCCAGGTGCTCGACGTCATCAACGAGTACTACGAGCAGCACAACGCCAATGTGCACCGCGGCGTCCACGTCCTCGCCGAGGAGGCCACCGCGCTGTACGAGGGCGCGCGTGACAAGATCGCCGCGTTCGTCAACGCTCCCAGCCGCGACGAGGTCATATTCACCAAGAACGCCTCGGAGTCGCTCAACCTCGTGGCGAACATGCTCGCCTGGGCCGACGAGCCCTACCGGGTGGACCACGACACCGAGATCGTCATCACGGAGATGGAGCACCACTCCAACATCGTCCCGTGGCAGCTGCTCGCGCAGCGCTCGGGCGCGAAGCTGAAGTGGTTCGGCCTGACCGACGACGGCCGGCTCGACCTGTCGAACATCGAGCAGGTCATCACCGAGAAGACCAAGGTCGTCTCGTTCGTGCTGGTCTCCAACATCCTGGGCACGGTCAACCCGGTCGAGGCGATCGTCCGGCGCGCCCAGGAGGTCGGCGCGCTGGTCGTCGTCGACGCCTCGCAGGCCGCGCCGCACATGCCGCTGGACGTCCAGGCGCTCCAGGCCGACTTCGTGGCCTTCACCGGCCACAAGATGTGCGGCCCGGACGGCATCGGCGTGCTGTGGGGACGCCAGGAGCTGCTGGAGGACCTGCCGCCGTTCCTCGGCGGCGGCGAGATGATCGAGACCGTCTCGATGCACTCGTCCACCTACGCCCCGGCGCCGCACAAGTTCGAGGCCGGTACGCCCCCGATCGCCCAGGCCATCGGCCTCGGCGCGGCCGTGGACTACCTGACCTCGATCGGCATGGAGAACATCGCGCGGCACGAGCACGCGATCACCGAGTACGCGATCCGGCGGCTCCAGGAGGTCCCCGACCTCCGGCTGATCGGCCCCACCACGGCCGAGGACCGCGGCGCCGCGATCTCCTTCACGCTCGGCGACATCCACCCGCACGACGTGGGCCAGGTCCTCGACGAGCAGGGCATCGCCGTCCGGGTCGGCCACCACTGCGCGCGGCCGGTCTGCCTGCGGTACGGAATTCCGGCGACCACGCGGGCGTCGTTCTACCTGTACTCCACCCCCGGCGAGGTCGACGCGCTGGTCGAGGGGCTGGAGCACGTCCGGAACTTCTTCGGCTGATGGGCAGCGGACTGTGAAGCTTGATTCGATGTACCAGGACGTCATCCTGGACCACTACAAGCACCCGCACGGCAGGGGCTTGCGGGACGGCGACGCCGAGGTGCACCACGTCAACCCGACGTGTGGCGACGAGATCACCCTGCGCGTCCGGCTCTCCGGTGAGACGATCGAAGACGTCTCGTACGAGGGCCAGGGCTGCTCGATCAGCCAGGCCAGCGCCTCGGTCCTCAACGAGCTGCTGGTCGGCAAGGAGCTCGGCGACGCCCGGCGGATCCAGGAGACCTTCCTGGAGCTGATGCAGTCCAAGGGCCGGATCGAGCCGGACGACGCGATGGAGGAGGTGCTGGAGGACGCGGTGGCGTTCGCCGGCGTCTCCAAGTACCCCGCGCGGGTGAAATGCGCTCTCCTGAGCTGGATGGCGTGGAAGGACGCGACCGCCCAGGCGCTGGGCGAGCACCCCGAGAGCACTGCGAGGAAGACCGCATGAGCGACGAAGTGACCACCAAGCCGGCCACCGAGGAAGAGGTCCGCGAGGCCCTGTACGACGTGGTCGACCCCGAGCTGGGCATCGACGTCGTCAACCTCGGCCTGATCTACGGCATCCACATCGACGACGCCAACATCGCCACCCTCGACATGACGCTGACGTCCGCGGCCTGCCCGCTGACCGACGTCATCGAGGACCAGGCGAAGTCCGCGACCGACGGCATCGTCAACGAGCTCCGGATCAACTGGGTCTGGATGCCGCCGTGGGGCCCGGACAAGATCACCGACGAGGGCCGGGAGCAGCTCCGCGCCCTCGGCTTCAACGTCTGAGTACGGCCTCCGCCGACGCGAGCGGCCCGCCCCCGGTAGGTCCGGGGGCGGGCCGTCGCCGTTTCCGCTGTGCGCGAGTGCCTGTTCCGCGGGTGCCTACAGGGTCACGGTCCGCTCGGTGCGGAAGCCGCTGAAGCCGTCGTTCGGGTCGAAGTAGTGGAGGGAGACCTTCACCTTGCTGCCCTTGGCGAACGCGCCGACGCCGCCCGTGGTCAGGTACATCTGGGCCGTGTGGGTGTTGTAGTCGCAGACCAGCTTGTCGGTCTTGAGGATGCCGGCGGCGCTCACCTCGTTGTGCCCCGGCTTGGGCAGCTCGTCGGCGTTGGCGACGATCCACTCCTGCGAACCCTCGTCACAGGAGTAGGTGACGTCCACCGTGACACCGGGCGCCTTCAGCGCCACCTTGTCGAACGTCAGCGAGTAGTTCTTGGCCGCGGCCCCCGGCGCGGTCGCCAGCGCGCCGACCCCCAGCAGCAGCACGGCGGCTCCGGTTCCGGCGAGTCGGCGGGCGGTGGTGCGGGACGTGTTGTTCATGGAGATCCTTCCCCCCTGGAAGATGTGAACGCCTGTTCGATCACGGGTCTGATGCTAGATCAGCTCACCGGCTTCGCCAGCGCTTTTCCGCCACGGATAGCCTCGGTGATTCATCGTCGAGGCGGCCCATGGGGGCGTTGCAAGGGTCAGTGATGACGGGCTGGGGTGATCCCGGGCGGCGTCTTGTCCGCTTCCTGTTCGGTTCCGTGCCGCGGTTCCTGGCCACCGGGGTGGCGGCGGGTGTCCTGGTGGTCGGCGGTCTCGTCGGGGGCGTGAGGCTGAGCTCGGACGGGCGGGGGTGTCCGGAAGCGGTCGCCCGGGTTTCCGAGGCGGACGTGGCGGGGGAGTACGAGGGGGCGGACGGGATGAGCGTGCGTCTTCGGTATGACCCGGGGACGGAGCGGGGGACGTTCTCCGTGACGCACTGGCCGTACGAGTGGTCCCCGTCTTATCGCAAGGAGAAGGCGTTCGACGCGGCGGGGACGTGGAGCCTGTCCCAAGCCCCTGGTGTCGCGGAAACGCGGGTGCGGCTGTCCTTCGACGGCCAACCGGCGCATCGCCGGCCGCTGGAGACGCTCGTCGTCGGCCGGGACGGGGACGAGCGGGTGCTGTCCAAGGAGACGGACCCGGACAACTGCCCGTCCACGGTTCTGCGGCGCGCCGGAGGCTGAGCCCGGGCGGGCGGGTCAGGAGGCGGCGCCGAACCACCGTTCCAGGGTCGCTTCCAGGCCGTTCCCGGCCGTCGTGCCCGCCCAGCAGATGTAACCGTCCGGGCGGAGGAGGAGGGCTTCGGCGTCCGGGCCGGCGGAGGCGGTGGTGAGGTCGACGCGGTCCGACCACCTGGCGGCGAGGGTGGCGAGGGCCGGGGTGGGGGAGGGGGCGAGGAGGAGGCCGCGGGCGGTCGGGAGGCGGGGGCCTGGGAAGCGGGTGCCCAGGAGAGGGTGGGCGGGAGTATCGGGGCCCATGGGGTAGCGGATGTCGAGGCCGGAGATCATGCCGGCGACGCGGCGGTTGGCGGCCGGTTCCGCGAGGAGGCGGGTGACGAGGGAGCGCAGGGCGCGTACGTCGTCGTCGGGGTGGAGGAGGGCGACCTGGGCGCGGGTGTTCTCCAGGACCGCCGCCCCGACCGGGTGGCGTTCGGTGTGGTACGTCTCCAGCAGGCCGGACGGCGCGTGGCCGTGGACGGTGGCGGCGAGCTTCCAGCCGAGGTTGAAGGCGTCCTGCACCCCGAGGTTGAGCCCCTGGCCGCCCGCCGGGAAGTGGATGTGGGCCGCGTCGCCGGCCAGCGGCACCCGGCCGGCGACGTACCGTTCCGCCTGCCGGAAGGCGTCGGTGAACCGGGACGCCCAGCGGACCTCGCGGAGGGCGAAGTGCGGTGCGGGGCCGGTGGCGAGGGCGGCACCCACCTCCTCGGCGGTGACCGGGGCGTCGCGGGCCACCGTCTGGTCCGGGGCGGCGAAGAGGAAGCGGTGGACGCCGTCGCCGAGCGGCATCAGGGTGGGGCCGTCCCGCACGTCGAACACGGGCAGGCACCACTCGGTGGGCAGCGCCTCGTGGGGCTCCGGCACGATGTCCGCGACGACCAGGGAGATCCGTCCGTCGCGCCCGGGGAATCCGACGCCCAGTTCGCCGCGCACCCGGCTGCGTCCGCCGTCCGCCCCCACCAGGTAGGCGGCGCGCAGGGTGGTGGTGCCGTCCGGGCCGGCGACGGTGGCGGTCACGCCGTCCGCGTCCTGGGCGAGGCCGGTGAGTTCGCGGCCGCGGAGTACGGGGATGCCGTAGGTGGCGAGGTGCTGCTCCAGGAACCGCTCGACGCGGGCCTGCGGGATGCCCACCTGGTAGGGGAAGCGGGTGTCGAAGACCGAGTAGTCCAGGGGGATGCCCGCGAAGTGGCCGCGCGGCAGGGTGGTGAGGGCCAGCTCGGCGATGGGCTCCAACCAGCCGCGCAGGTCCAGGACTTCGGCGGTTCGGGGCTGGAGGTTGAGCGCGCGGGACTGGCCGCTGCGTTCGAGGGTGCGTTCCAGGACGACGGTACGGACGCCGGCGAGGCCGAGTTCGCCGGCGAGCGTCAGGCCGGTGGGGCCCGCTCCTACGATGACGACGTCGGGACGCACGCTGGTACCTCCGGTCTCACGCCTTCAGTCCGCGCCGGGTGACGTAGACGTTGTGGAAGAGGATCAGGCCGGCGAGGACCGCCAACCACTGCACCGTGCTCACCAGGGGCACGGAACCCACCGGCACCGTCAGGGCCAGGACCACCCGCACCGCGGCGTCCAGCGTGAACACCGCGCCCCAGACGGCGGTGAGCACCCGTACGTCGCGGCGGAACGCCGGCTCGGTGTCCCAGCGGGAGGCCCAGGCGCGCCACCCCGCCTCGCCCAGCTTGGCGGTGACGACCGTCTGGCCCATGTACATGATGAACGGGCGGCGGGTCGGCAGAGTGCCCAGGATCCAGAGGCCGATGAGGCCGAAGAGCCAGCTGTCGCGCACCAGCAGGACGCGCGGATCGCCGGTCACCAGGGACATCAGGGCGCCCAGCAGCATCAGGCAGAGGGTGAACAGCCCCATGGGGTCGACCCGTCGGCGCCGGATCATCCCGTGGACGATCCAGGGCAGGGTGATCAGGCTGCCCACCGCCAGCGCGGCCCACTGGCTCGCGCCGGCCGCCTGGAGTCCGTAGAACGCGCCGATCGGCAGGGCGAGTTCGAAGAGGAGCTGGAGGACGACGAGCCTGCGCAAGGCTGCGGTCTTCTGCCGCTCGGTGTGCGGCGGCGGGACGGGGACGGTCACGGGCTGTGTGCTCACGGGGTGCTCCTGGTCGCGCGGTCGAAGAGGTCGGCGAGCCGGCGGCCGTGGGCGGCGGCGTCGAAGTCCGGGTCGTGGGCGGCGCGCATCACGAGCGCGTCGATGGAGCCGCGGAGCGCGTACACCATGGTCGCCGGGTCGAACTCGCCGAACTCCCCGGCTTCCTGGGCCGTGCGGACGGCCGTGATCAGGGTGTCCAGCAGGGTGTCCGTGGCGGCGCGGAACTCCCCTGCCGACGGGCTCTCGCCCCGGACGCCGGTGAGCACCTCCACCATGGCGTGCAGGTGCTTCGGGTAGACGTCCAGCAGCGCGAGATTGGACTCGATGTGCGCGCGGAGCCGCTCCGGGGCGGTCGTGTGCGCCTCGATCCTGGGCCGCATGTACGCGTCCGCGACCCGCAGTACCTCCGCCACGACCTCGCGCATCAGGTCGTCCTTGCCGGCGAAGTGGTACGAGATCATCCCGGTGCTGCTCAGCCCGGCCTGGCGGGCGATCCGGGAGAACGACGCCTTGGCGTAGCCGACTTCGGCGATGACCTCGATCGCGGCGTTCACGATCTGTGCCCGCCGGGCGGCCTCCGTGAACGTCCGGTCGGCGGTCGGGGCGGCTCCTTGCTTGACTTCGCTGTTCTTTGCTCGCATGAGCAAAAAGTAGCTGGGATTTGCTTGGGTGAGCAAGTATTGGTTTGGTCAAGCAGGCGGTGGTCCGGCCGGAGTCAGAGGCCGCCCGTGTTCAGCAGCCGGTCCGGTGTCCGGTCGGGGAGTTCGCTCAGCACCCCTGGTGTGGCCTGTTGCTCCAGCCACTCGGTCACCGCCCGCACCGACGCGTCCGGATGCGCCGCCTTGTAGAGCGCCGCCACCCCGGTGACGTGCGGGGCGGCCTGCGAGGTGCCGCTCTTCGTCGCGGCGCCGCCGCCGGCGCGGGCCGAGACGATGTCCAGGCCCGGGGCGAGGAGCCGCAGGCAGGAGCCCCAGTTGCTGAACGACGTCATCCGGTCGTCGCGGTCCGTCGCCCCGACGACCACCGCCCCCGGCGCGCTGCCCGGCGAGTTGCCGCAGGCGTCGGTGGCCGCCGTCGCGGCCTGCGCGTTGCCCGCCGAGACGACGGGCGGCACCCCGCGCTCGGCGACCGCGGCCACCGAGGCGTTGGTCGCCGCGGAGTACGGGCCGTTGAGCGAGGCGTTCAGCACGGAGGCCGGCCCGGCGTGCTGGGCGACCCAGTCCAGGCCCGCCATGAAACGGGAGGCCGACGTCGTCCCCTCGCAGTCCAGCACCCGCACGCTGACCAGCGTCACCTTCCGGGCGATGCCGTGCTCCGTGCCGCCGATGATCCCGGCCACGTGCGTGCCGTGCCCGGAGCCGGTCAGGCAGTCGGAGCCGTCGCCGTCCGGGTCGACCAGGTCGACGCCCTCGCGGGCGCGCCCGCCGAACTCGGGGTGCGTGTAGTCGATGCCCGTGTCGACGACGTACGCGGTCACGCCCGCGCCGGTGCCGGCGACCGTGAACCGGCCGTCCAGGGGGAGCCGCCGCTGGTCCACCCGGTCCAGGCCCCAGGAAGCGGCGGACGGGCCCGCGGACGACTGGAGGAGGACCGCGTCCTCCTCCACGGACCGCACGTCCGGGGAGCGGCGGACGGCGTCCAGTTGGGAGGGCGTGAGGCGGGCGGCGAAGCCGAGCAGGGCGTGCTGGTAGACGGTGTCCGGCGTGACGCCCAGCAGGGCGGTGAGCGCGCGGGGGCTGGCGCCCTGTCGGAGGGTGACGATGTAGTGGGCGGGGACGGCTTGGCCGCTGGTCCGGTGCAGTGCGGCGCGGGGCGCCGCGGGGTCGGGGTGGGGGTCGGTCGGGGTCAGGGCCAGGGTGAGGGGTGCCAGGAGGGCGAGGGGGAGGAGGCGGTGAGGGGGTCTCATGTCCTCTGGATAGGCCGAGGGGTGGCGGGGGGCGATTGGGGTGGGCCGTTTGGCCTGCCCCGGTCCCGCCCTTTCACCGTTTCTTCCGGGGCTGCGCCCCGGGACCCCCTTGTCGCGGCTGCGCCGCTCGTCCTCAAACGCCGGACGGGCTGAATAGCCCGTCCGGCGTTTGAGGACAACCGCGCGGAGCGCGGTTTCAGGGGGCGCGGGGCCCTCCCCACAAGAAACGGTGAAAGGGCGGGACCGGGGCAACCCCACCCCCCACCCCACGTTGCGTACACCCGTACACACCGTTGTGTACCCTCGTACACATGGTGTACCTGACCCTCGCGGGCGCGATCGCCTCCGAGATCGCCGCCACGACCTGCATGAAGTTCAGCGACGGCTTCAGCAGGCTCTGGCCCTCGCTCGGAACGGCGGTCGGCTACCTCGTCGCCTTCCTCCTCCTCGCGCGGACTCTCAAGGCCATGGACGTCGGCACGGCCTACGCCATCTGGTCCGGCGCGGGCACGGCGGTCGTCGCCGCGATCGGCATGCTCTTCCTGGGCGAGGCGGTCAACGCGGCGCGGATCGGGGGGATCCTGCTGGTGGTCGCGGGTGTCGTCGTCCTCAATCTCGGCGGGGCCTCCCACTGATGCCCCGCCGCTACGATCCCGACCGCCGCGACCGCATCGTCGAGGCCGCCGTCCGTGTCGTCGCCGCCCGCGGCCTCGGCGCGCTCAGCCACCGGGCGGTCGCCGCCGAGGCGGACGTGCCGCTGGGCTCGACGACGTACCACTTCGCCACCCTCGACGACCTGCTCGTCGAGGCGGTGCGCCGGACCACCCGGGAGTGGCTGGACGGCCTCGCCGCCTGGGAACGCGGCCTGCCCGCGGACGCGCCCCTCGCGGACGCCGTCGCAGACCTCGTCGCGGAGTCGCTGGCCGGGGACCGTGCGCGCCTGGAGCTGGAGTACGAGCTCTACGCCGCCGCCCTACGCCGTCCGGCCGTCCGTCCGGTCGCCGCCGAGTGCGTCGAGGAGATGGCCGCGGTCCTTGGCCGCCGTACGCCCGACGCCGCCGCGGCCCGCGCGCTCGCCGCGCTGCTCGACGGGGTGCTGCTCCAGTGCCTGGTGAGCGGGCGGCCCTTCGCGCGGGCGGAGGTACGGGAAGCGGTGGCGCGGCTGGTGGGGTGAGCCCCGGCTTCTCCGGGCCACCGGGGTGCGGGAGTCCGGTTCGCCTTGAGCGGGCCCCTCCGGTTAGGTTTTCGGACATGACCGATGCTGCTGTCCCCCTCACCACCGGTGCCGCCGCCGCCGGCCTCGCCACGATCGCCGCCGACGGCACCGTCCTCGACACCTGGTTCCCCGCCCCCGCGCTGGCCGACGCCCCCGGCCCGGCCGGCACCGAGCAGCTGACCGCCGAGCGTGCCGCCGAGCTGCTGGGCGAGGCCGCCCTGAAGGCCGTCGGCCCGGACCCCCGCCGCGGCGTCACCGTCGTCGCGGTCCGCACGGTCATCGCCTCGCTCGACGACAAGCCGCTCGACGCGCACGACGTCTACCTGCGGCTGCACCTGCTCTCGTCCCGGCTGATCCGGCCGCACGGCGCGAACCTGGACGGCATGTTCGGCCTGCTGGCCAACGTCGCCTGGACTTCGCTCGGCCCCGTCGCCGTCGACCGGATCGAGACCGTGCGCCTGAACGCCCGTGCCGAGGGCCTGCACCTCCAGGTGACCAGCATCGACAAGTTCCCGCGTATGACCGACTACGTCGTCCCGGCCGGCGTCCGCATCGGCGACGCCGACCGCGTCCGCCTCGGCGCCCACCTGGGCAAGGGCACGACCGTCATGCACGAGGGCTTCGTCAACTTCAACGCCGGGACGCTGGGTACCTCCATGGTGGAGGGGCGCATCAGCGCGGGTGTCGTGGTCGGTGACGGCAGCGACATCGGGGGCGGCGCGTCGACGATGGGGACGCTGTCCGGTGGCGGCAAGCAGATCATTTCCGTGGGGGCGAACTGTCTGCTCGGCGCGGAGTCGGGTATCGGGATCGCGCTCGGGGACGAGTGCGTCGTCGAGGCCGGGCTGTATGTGACCGCCGGTACTCGGGTCACTCTGCCGGACGGGGAGATCGTGAAGGCGCTGGAGCTTTCGGGTGCGAGCAACATTCTGTTCCGGCGGAACTCGACCACTGGGGCCGTGGAGGCTCGTCCGTACAAGAGCACGTGGGGCGGGCTGAACGAGGCGCTGCACAGCCACAACTAGGCGCCTGCGGCGGGCTGGTGCCCCGGTCCCTCCCCTTCGCCGATTCCTGGGGCTGCGCCCCAGACCCCGCTTATCGCGGCTTCGCCGCTCGTCCTCAAACTCCCCCAGAGGGGGCACCCCCAACGGGCTGAAATCAGCCCGTCCGGCGTTTGAGGACAATGGGGGTCTGGGGCGCAGCCCCAGGAAACGGAGAAAGGGCGGGACCGGGGCACCCTCAGCGCGTCAGCGCCCCCACCGCCTCCCCGTGCACCTCCAGCAACCGCTCCCCCCACTCCTCCGAAGCCGCCTGCAGCGGCGCCCGAACCGGCCCGCCCGGCAGCTCCAGTGCACCGAGCAGGGCCTTCGCCGTCACCGTGCCGGGCAGCCCGCCCGCCATCATCGCCTCGACGAGCGGCAGAGCGGCCGCGTGCAGCCGCCTCGCCTCCTCCACGGAACCGGAATCGAACGCGTCCAGGGAAGCCGCCAGCAGCGGCCCCGCGACGTTCGCCACCGTGCTGACGTACCCGACCGCCCCCACCGAGCGCAGCGGCAGGTTGAGTTCCTCGCTGCCCGAGTAGTACGCGAGCCCGGTGGCGGCGATGACCTTGGCGCTGCCGAGGAGGTCGTAGGCGCAGTCCTTGACGCCCTCGACGCGTGGGTGTTCGGCCAGCCGCAGCATCGTGTCCACCTCGATGCGGGTGCCCGTGCGGCCGGGGATGTCGTAGAGCATGACGGGGACGCCGACCGCGTCGGCCACCGTCCGGAAGTGTTCCTCGACGGCGTCCTGCGGGGGCCGGCTGTAGTACGGGGTGACGACGAGCACGGCGTCGGCGCCGGCCGCCTCCGCCGCGCGGGCGAGGGTGACGGTGTGGCGGGTGTCGTTGGTGCCGACGCCCGCCGTGATCCGGGCGCGGCCGGCGACCGCCTCGGTGACGGCCCGGACGAGGGCGGTCTTCTCCTCGTCGGTGGTGGTCGGCGATTCGCCGGTGGTGCCGCTGAGGACCAGTCCGTCGCAGCGGCCCGCGCCGACGAGGTGGTCGGCCAGGCGCTGGGCGCCGTCGAGGTCGAGTCGGCCGTCGGAGGTGAAGGGGGTCACCATCGCACAGACCGTACGGCCGAAGGGGCTGGTGGGCGGCATCGCGTCACACTCCGGAATCGGGGAACTCGCCCCGATTCTGGGCCCCTTCGACCATACGGTCCATGGACAGTTGCTATCGCTACGTTTCAGCAGCCCTTAAAGAAGGGGGCTAGCCTCGCGGCGTCCAGCGCAGCACCTGCGGGTCGTGGTCGCTCGCCTGGTCGGCGAACTCGGCGTTGATGTGGACGATGTCGTAGTCCGTCCGGGCGGTGCGCGGAGTCTTCCCGCTCATCGCCGGGCTGGTCAGGATGTGGTCCAGCACCTGGGAGTTGCCCTGGTAGACATAGCCGTACCGTTCCTTCGCGGGCAGCAGGCCCACCTGGTCGGTCAGCACCTTGCCGGAGGTGAGGGCGCGGAGCGCGGGGGAGAACTGGTAGTCGTTGAGGTCGCCCGCGACGATCACGTTGGCCTTGCGGTCCGCGGCGAGGATCCGCTTGACGAAGGCGTTGACGACCGCGGCCTGCTTGCCGCGCTGCACCTCGGAGGTGCGGGCGGGCGGCTGGAAGCGGCTGTCGACGCCCTGGTCGCCGCCCTTGGAGTTGAAGTGGTTGGCGATCACGAAGACCCGCTCGCCGCGGAAGGTGAACTGGCCGGCCAGCGGCTTGCGGCTGTTCTCCCACGCGGCGTTCGCCGGGTCGACGCGGCCGGGGGAGGCGGTGAGGGCGGCCCGGCCGTGGTCGCGGACGACGTCCACTGGGTTCGTGGAGCCGCCGCCCGCGATGTCCGTGAAGCTCACCCGGGCGGGGTTGAAGAGGAAGGCGGTGCGTATGTTGCCGCCGGGCTGGCCGCCGTCCTTGCCGTCCACGGGGTCGATCTGCCGCCACTCGTACCGCGGGCCGCCCGCCTTCGCGACGGCGTCGGTGAGCTTCTTCAGCGTCGCGCTCGCGTCGACGGTCCCGTCGTTGGTGGTGCCGTTGTCGTCCTGGACCTCCTCCAGGGCGACGATGTCGGGCGCGGCGAGGTTGGTCACCAGGGCGGAGGCGAGCCGGTCGAACTTCTCCTGCGGGTTCTTGGGGGAGAGGTTCTCGACGTTGTACGTGGCGACGGCGAGTTCGCCGTCCCGCTGCCGGCGCGTGGTCTCGCGCTTCAGCCCCCGGTCGGCGAGCGTGCCGAGCTCGGTGGCCTGGAGGGTGTAGCCGCCGTAGTTGTCGTAGTCCAGCGGGCCGGCGGTGGTGCCGGTCAGCTCGTCACCCACGTTCGCGACCGGGAACGGGCGCTGCGCGAACGGGATCAGCGAGGAGATCTTCACCCGGGCCGCGTTGGGGTCGGCGTACGAGCCGTAGAGGACGCCGCCGCGCGCGGTGCGGTGGTGGCGGGGGTCGGCGGTGACCCAGAGGTCCTTGTGGCTGCTGGTGGCGCCGGTGACCGGCGCGTTCTTGACCGAGACCCGCATGCCCTCCAGCGACTCGAAGCGGTCGAGCGCGTAGCGGTCCGGGTCCAGCCGCAGCTTCTCGATCGATCCGCCGCTGCCGTCGGGCGGCGTCGGCGCGTAACGGGCGGGCAGCGTACGGGCGTTGAGCTCGACGGCGGCGGGCAGGGCGTTGCCCGAGGAGGTGACGGTCCAGGTCGCCTTGGTGAGCTGGGTGACCGACTGCAGCCCGGCGGCCTCGCCGCCCGGGTAGTACTCGGCGACCGTGGCCGAGACCAGCACCGCGTCGCCGACCGCGACGGACGGGGTCGTCGCACCCGTGAAGACGAAAACGGCCTCGCTGGTGGCCGCGTCCCGGTCCGGGTGCGGGTCCTGGAACCAGAAGCCGCGGGCGGACCCGAAGGCACGGACCGCCGTGACCACGCCCGGCACCTCGGTCACCTGCTTCCCGGCCAGCGGGGAGACGCGCGTGGTGCCCTGGATGTCGTGGATCCGGGTCCCGCCCGTGGCGCCCGTCGCGCCCGCGGTGGGGGCGATGAGCAGGCCGGCCGCGAGGGCGGCGGTGACGAGAGTGCCGGTGGTGACGTACGCGCGGCTGATGCGACCGCTACGGCCGTTACGCCGGGTGTGGCTGGTGCGGTGCCGACTGCTGGGCACGAGAAGCCTCCGGAGGCTTGTGTGAGGGTGGGAGGAGGAGCCGATGGCCGCGGACGGAAGCGAATGTTCCGCTCGCCCCCCGCCGCACCGACTTCTACGCGCGTCAATTTCGGGCGTGAGCACGTCAGTTGTCAAGGTCATGTGGGTGTACGCACACCGGCGGGCAGGTGAACCGGGCGGCGGGCCCGGAAAGCCGTCTACGCTGGGGCGGTACGTGCGCCGTCGGTGATCCCCGCGCGCTCGCCGCCGCGGGCGGATGGCCGAGGCCATGCTGTTCCCGGTCATGGTCTCCGGTCATGACCTCCGTCACGCCCGCACCCCGGCACGCCCCCGTGCCGTCACCCCGAGGAGATGACCCCCCTGATGCCCGCAGACCGCCCGACCATGCCGCCGGTGCGGCTCCTCCCCGACGCGGAGCTCGCGCGCGACGCGCTCTCCGCGCCGCTGTTCGCCCGCGCCGCCCGACTGGCCCGCTGGGCCGGCGAGGGCATCCCGGTCGGCGCGGGCGGCGAACTGCTCGCGGACCAGCTGCGCACCGCCACCGGGCTGCTCGGGCTCGACGGCGACGAGGACGGTCCGGCGTACACGGCCGAGGCGTGGCAGCTCGCGCTGGACACGGGGCTGGTCGAGTTCAGTGAGCACGAGGAGGCGGACGGGGCGGAGGCCGAGCCGTCGTCCGACGAGCCCAGCGGCACCGCCGTCGCCGGCGAGGAACTGGCCACGCTCACCTCCGGCAGCCCGCAGGACATCCTCGACCTGTGGCTCGGCGGCCTGGAGACCGTCCTGGCCGACGCGGCGGCCCCGGACCTCGGCGACATCGTCGACCAGCTCGCCGACGACGGCGACCTCGACCTCGACGCCGTCGACTGGAACCCCGAGGAGGAGGCCGACTTCCTCGACGGCGTCCTCGGCAACCTCTACCTGCTGACCGCGCTGGACTCCGACGACGACGCCCGGCGGCCCGTCCCGCTCCCCGCGCTCGCCGCCTCCCTGATCGTCCCGGACGACATGGACGAGCCCACCGACGCCGTCCTCGAAGAGGTCTCCGACGCGATGATGCGCCTGGACGACCAGTTCCGGCTGCTCGCCCCGACCGGCCTCATCGCGTACCAGCCCGTCGACGAGGCGCTGATCGAGGAGGTCGACGGGGAGGGCCACATCCGCGAGTCCGTCGACGGCGTCACCTCCGACGCGCCCGAGGAGGAGGACGTCACCCGGTACGGCATGGTCGCCCTCACCCCGCTCGGCGTCTTCGCCGTCCGCACCCGGATGCTGGAGGCGGGCGTCGACGCCCCCGTCGTCGGCGACCTGGCCGAAAAGGACGCCGCCGCGCTCCTCGCCGCCCTCCCGCACCACCCCCGGCCGGCCGCCCGCGCCGAGACCGAACTCTGGCTCGCCCGCCGCGACCCGCTGACCGCCGCCCGCGAACTCCTCGCCGCCGCCCGCGGCGACGACGAGGACGCCCCGCTGCGCCGGCTCGCCTGCCAGCAGGCCCTGACCCTGGTGCCCCTCGACGCCGAGCCCGCGTTCCGCGAGGTGCTCGACGACCCGAGGCTCGGCGGCCTCGCCCGCGTCTGGCTCGCCGAACGCGGCGCCAAGGACATTCCCGAGCCCGGCGAGGCGATGGTCTTCTGGCTCACCATCGACACGATCGCCGCGCAGCTCGCCTCGGAGGGGGACTCCGAGGAACTGCGGGAGCTGGTGATCGGGCTGGTGGGGCAGCACGGGGGGTTCTTCGACTCGGCCTGGCGGGTCGAGCACCCCGCCACGGCGGATGTGCTGGAGGCGATGGGGCGGCTGCATCCGGAGAAGCGGGTCGCCAAGGCGGCGCGGAAGGCGGCGTTCAAGGCGCGGTCGCGGGGCTAGCGGGCGCCTGCCCGGCGGGGCGCCTGCGGCGGGCCGTGCCCCGGTCCCACCCCTTCGCCGATTCCTGGGGGCAAGCCCCCAGACCCCCTTTTCGCGGCTTCGCCGCTCGTCCTCAATCGCCGGACGGGCTGATTTCAGCCCGTCCGGGGGTGCGGGGGCACAGCCCCCGCAGGAAACGGTGAAAGGGCGGGACCGGGGCACCCCCCTCAAACCCCCCGCAGCGCCTCCGCGATCGAGTCCGCGACCGGCGTTGTCGGACGCCCAATCAGCCGGTGAAGGTCGCCGGAGACCGCGGCGAGCGCCCCACGGCTCGCCGCCTCCTCCCCGCCGACGATGGCGGTGACAACCGGCAGGGGCACGCCCGCCCCCAGCAGCACGGCCCGGTGCTCCGCGGGCGGGAGGTTCCGGTGTACCACCGGCCGTCCCGCCTGCCGCCCCACCTCCGCCGCGTACTCGTCGAGGCTCCAGGCCACGTCGCCGCTCAGCTCGTAAGCCCGCCCCACATGTCCCTCTTCGGTCAGAACGACCGCGGCCGCCGCCGCGAAGTCCGCGCGGGCGGCCGACGCGATCCGGCCGTCGCCCGTGTTCGAGAGGACCACGCCGTGCTCCAGAACGGGCGCCAGGGCCTCCGTGTAGTTCTCGGAGTACCAGCCGTTGCGCAGAAAGGTGTAGGGGACACCGGCGTCCTTGATGGCCCGTTCGGTGGCCGTGTGCTCGTCGGCGAGGGCGAAACCGGCGTCCGGGCCGCCGAGTATGCCGGTGTAGGCGAGCTGGGCGACGCCGGCCGCCGCGGCGGCCCGGACGACGGCCGTGTGCTGGGCCACCCGCTTCCCCATCTCGTTGCCGGAGATCAGCAGGACGCGGTCGCCGGCCCGGAAGGCCTCCTTCAGGTCTCCGGGGGCGTCGTAGTCGGCGGCGCGGACCGTGACGCCGCGCTCCGCGAGGTCCGCGGCCCTGGCGGGGTCCCGGACGGCGGCGACGATGTGGTCGGCCGGGACCCGGCCCAGCAGTTCGTCGATGACGAGCCGACCGAGGCGGCCGGTGGCAGCGGTGATGACGATGCTCATGCGTGCTCCTGAGGTGATGGGTTCCGACGCGGTGAGGCGCGACCTGACACTCACCCTAGGAGCTGTACTTACTCAGGGTGAGTACCCACTTTGAAGTAAGCTGCTGGCATGGACGTAAGGGAAGAAGGATGCCGGGAACGGCATCCGGGGCTCGCGGCCCCCGACGTCAACGCGGCGAACTGCCCCTCGCGGCAGCTCCTCGAACACATCACCAGTCGCTGGGGCATCCTGGCGCTCGCCGCCCTCCTGGACGGCAGCCACCGCTTCGGCGAACTGCGCCGCCGCATCGGCGGCGTCAGCGAGAAGATGCTCGCCCAGACCCTCCAGACCCTGGAACGCGACGGCTTCGTCCACCGGCACGCCCACCCCGTCATCCCGCCGCGCGTCGACTACACCCTGACCCCGCTCGGGGAGCGGGCGGCCCGGCAGGTGTGGTCGCTGGCCCGCTGGGTCGAGGGGCACGTCGGGGAGGTCGCGGCCGCGCAGGAGCGGTACGACGCGCGACGGGCGTGAGCCGGGTGAGCGCGGGTGCGGGCCGTCACCGTGCGCCATCCGCCGCACCACGTCGCGGGCGGGTGGCCGTTCGGAACGAGAGGGACCCCGTGTTCCTGTGCGATCCCGGTCGACATCCGGCCGCCGACGGACTTCCACGCCGCCGAACCGGCCGGGCTCGCCGAGGGGGTCCTGGGGAGACCGGGAAGTGGCCGGACTGCGACCTGTTCGCCTGCCCGTACCTGTGACCGCGGATGGCCCGCGGTCGAACGCCGCCGTGGTCAGGCGCCGAACGGGGCCGCGTACCGGATCCTGCCCGCCGGCAGCGGCCGGTCCGCGTCGAGGGCCAGCACCATCATCGCCTCGTCCGGCACCTCGAAGGCGGGCAGGATGCCGTGCGCGGAGGCCCGTTCGAAGCCGAAGCGCGGGTAGTAGTCCGGGTGTCCGAGCACCGTGACGGCGTGCTCGCCGCGCGCCCGCGCCGCGTCGAGGGCCGCCCGGACGGCCGCCGAACCGGCACCCGTCCGCTGGTGGGCGGGCAGTACGGCGACGGGGGCGAGGCAGAGCGCCGGCTCCTCCCCGATGTGACACCGCGTCAGCAGTGCGTGGGCGACGAGCTCGCCACCCGGCGCCTCGGCCACCAGCGACAGCCCGGGAATCCAGGCCGGATCGGCACGCAGCGCGTCGACCAGGTCCGCCTCCGCCGGGGTGGGGAACGCGGCGGCTTCGACGGCACGGACCGCGGCGATGTCGGCGGCGGTCTCGGGGCGGGTGGTCCAGGGAGCGGCGGGCGGGTTCACGGCGGTATCGGTCTTCCCTATGGAGGCGGAGGCGGAGGCGTAGGTGGTCAGAGGGGCTGGATCCGGCGGCGCAACAGGCAGAACCCGTTCCCTTCCGGGTCGGCCGGAACGTGCCGGCTCTCCCGGCCCGTCTGCCCGACGTCGGCGGGTCTGGCCCCGAGAGCGGGCAGCCGCTGCGACTCGGCTTCCTGGTCCCGGTCGGTGGGACTGACGTCGAGGTGCAGCCCGAGCTTCGCGGGCCGCGGATCCGTACTGGGGCTGATCACCGGAATCGGCTGCGGCCCCCCGCCCCCGACACCGGCCGGCCCGATCGCGATGCTCCCGTCGTCCTCCCGCTCGGTCTCGACGTAGCCGAGGACCTCACTCCGGAACCCGGCGAGCCGCTCGGCGTCGACGGCGTCGATGACCAGCTCACTGATGCGGGATGCCATGCCCACCAGTGTACGGAGCCCTCCGACGGGGAGTCTGGTGCCAGAGGGGGGCGGTGTCGGCCCGGACCGTGCGGGGCGGTGCTTTTACGGGGTATGCCGCCGGGCGCGCCCCTTGGGGAACCGCCCCTCGGGCGTGTCCCCTAGGGAATCGGGCGGTGGGGAATCATCCCTCGTGCCGACGACTCGTCATCTGTGACGGGAGAGGGTGGTGGGGACGCGCCGGGCGCCGGAAGGGGGCCTTTCACGCCGGGTGCGCTGTCCGTCGCCGCCTTCCGCGGCCTCGTCCGCCCGCACTTGGAGTCCGTACCCCATGTCCCGCCACCGCACCTCCCTCCTCGCTCTTTCCGGGGCCGCGCTGAGCGCCGCTCTGCTGGTGACGGGGTGTTCGATGACCGACGGTCCGACGAAGAAGGCGGAGCGTACGTACACCGTGCGGGGGAAGGTCACGGTGATCGACGCCCAGACGCTCGGCGGGGACATCAGTGTGCGTCCGCTCGCCGAGGGGGCGGACAAGGTGCAGGTGACCGAGCGGTACGAGTACAGCGGGCCGAAGCCGAGTCCCGAACACCGCCTGGACAACGGGCGGTTCGTGGTGGAGAAGGCGCACTGCGGCGGTTCCCACCGGTGTACGGTCCACCTCACCGTGCTCGCTCCGCCCTCCGTCGCCGTCGAGCTCAAGACGGCCGGCGGCGACATCACCGTCGCCGGGACGTCCGGCGGTGTCGACGCCGACACCAGCGGCGGGGACATCCACGTCAAGGACTCCGCGTCCCGGTCGGTCCGCGCGGTCACCCGGGGCGGGGACGTGACGGCCGCCTTCACGGCCGCGCCCGACGTGGTCGACGGCCGGACGCAGGGCGGCGACATCACCGTGCGGGTGCCGAAGGGGAGTTACACGGTGGACGCGACGACGTCGGGCGGCAACCGGAAGGTCACCGTTCCCTCGACCGCCGGCGCCCCGCACCGGATCAAGGTGCTCTCGCACGGCGGGAACGTCTCCGTCCTCTCGTAGGGGCCGCGCGCCCCTCGGTCGCCCGAGAGGCCGCCACCGTCAGGAATCCCACATCCCGGGACGGAAAGCGGTGACTTCTCGGTCAAGTCCGGTCAAGCCCGGCGCGTTCGAACGCGCCGGGCTCTTCGTTTCGCGGCCGAAAAGGCGTACTGGACAGCACCCCGGCCCGTCTGGCAGGCCCGCGCTCCCGGCGCGTTGAGCAGCCGGAGACCCCCGTCGGGCGGATCGGTCCTGCCAAACGAACGCCCGGTTGAGTAGCGCCTGTTCGGCCATTCGCCCGTTTCCTTACTGAACAACCAGTTCCGGTTGGTGTCGCGGCATATTGCCGTGTTGACTTCTTGAGTCGGCCGGTGACCGTGGGATACACAAGGGGCGTTTGCCGCCCGAGTGGCAAGAGAAAGGGAAGTGATGCCACAAAGCACCTTGCCGGAAACGCTGCCCGAGACCCATCGCGTGATCCGCAGCCGGACCGTCCTCCGGAACTACGCGCCGCAACCCATCGACGACGAGCTCATCGACGCGATGCTGGAGTGCATGCTCGCCGCACCCACCGCCTCCAACAAGCAGGCGTGGTCGTTCGTCGTGGTGCGCGAGCCCCGCAACGTCCGCCTCCTGCGCGCCTTTTCGCCCGGGATCATCGGTACCCCGGCGTTCGTCGTCGTCGCCTGCGTCGACCGGCGCCTGACCGCCGGCTTCACCGGCGAGGTCTCCCGCAAGATCTACGAGACCTCCAAGCTCTGCGTGGCCATGGCCGTGGAGAACCTGCTGCTCTCCGCGCACGCTCTCGGCTTCGGAGGCTGCCCGGTGAGCAGCTTCCGCGAGGAGATCCTGCGCGACCTCCTCCGCCTCCCGGAGGCGCTCGAACCCGTGCTGCTGGTGCCCGTCGGGCGCCCGGCGCACGAGCCCACGCCGTCCGACCGCCGCGACAAGAACGAGGTCATCAGCTATGAAGTCTGGGGGAACCGTGGCACCGCAGAACCGGTTGCATGAGGACATCGCGCTGCTCGCCGCCTACCTGCTGAGCAGCGGCCGGGGGCTCCTCAACGAGCCGGCCGACTACGGCGCGTTCCGCTGCGCCGACGCCGCCCGCCGCACCCTGGAGATCCTGGAGAACGCCGGCGGCAGCACACCCGGGCTCACGGAGGTGCGGCAGCGCCTGGACGACTACATGTTCGCGCCCATGGGCGGTGACACGGACATCGGCCGGGTGCTGGACGAACTCTGCTCGAAGATGGCCGAGACGCTGAAGGACGCCCCGGCGTCCTGACGTTCCGGCCTCCCCCCATTCGAGGCGGACACCCCCGAACCCCCCTCCGGAGGAGAACTGACATGTCGCCGCATGTGCTGACGGACGCTTCCCCGAGCGCTTCCCCGATCGCTCCCGCGATCGAGATGCACGGGGAGCCGCTCGGCGAGAACTGCCGGCGCATCCTGCCGCGCGGAGAGCACGCCCTCATCGGCGTGAGCGCCGGCAACAGCTATTTCAACCAGGACCGGCTCACGGCCCTGCTCGACTGGGCCGAGCGGTCCTTCGAGGACATCGATGTCGTGTACGTGGACACCGCGTTAGACGAGATGCTCCTCGCCGACGGCCGTACGCCCGAGAGCGCGGCCAAGTCCGTGAAGGCCACCGTCCGGGACGTCCGCAGGCGCATCAAGCGGGCCCGGGAACGGCTCGGCCCGCAGGGTGCCCGGATCCGCGTCCGCGCCCTGTCCGAGATCATGGAACTCCCCGGCTACCAAGCCGTCCGCTGGGAGACCGACCGCGCCTTCCGGGAGGACCCGGAGTTCGCCGCCACCTGCCGGGCACTGGTCCGGGACGTCGTCGAAGGCCGCTCCGGCACCGGCGCCGTCACCGAGGCGCACTTGCGGGCCGGCCTCGCCTACGTCCAGGCGGAGGCGCCGCTGTTCACCGACTGCCCGGCCATCTTCGGCGTCCCGACATCCGTGGTGCTCTACCACATGAAGACGCCCATATCCGAGTACCTCGCGGGATCCCCCGAGGGCTTCCGCGCCGCTCCCGGGCAGGGCTTCGCCATCGTCCGCCCCCGGGACTGGTCGCTCGCCCGGATCTGAGCCCGGCCGCCGGCGGAGCGAACGCCGCCCGGCCCGTCCGCCCGCCGCCGTCACCTCCCTTGACGGCGGCGGGCGGACCCGTTTCTCCTACGCGGACCCGTTCCTCTTACGCGGACGCCACCGTCACCGCTCCCGCGCCCGCCGGCCGGAACGTGCGGCGGACGACGGGGAACATCCGGCGCAGCCGGCCGCCGCCGTCGCGCCGGTGGGCGGTGGCCGAGCAGCCCGGCGGCGGCCAGCACGAAGGCGGCGGTGCGGATGCCCACGACGCGGGTGCCGGGCCGGATCGCGGCCGGCGCGGCGCGCAGCGCGCCCGGAAGCCGCCCGGAAGCCGCTCAGAAGCCGCCCAGGTCGGCGGAGATCCAGTGTTCCGGCCGCATGAAGACGAGGACGTGCCCGCCGAGCCGTGTCCGGTCGTACTCGACGAAGCCGTCGACCTTGTCGGCCGGGAGGTAGCGCGCGGCCATCTCCCGGGAGCGCTCGGGGCTGTCCTCCTCGATCCTGAGCACCGGGCCCTCGACGGACACGTAGCGGACCGTCGGATCCGTCCGCTGTGCCATCAGGCTGAACCGGCCCGCCGCCCGGATCGCCCGCGCCTTCCGGGAGTCGGGCCCGGTCCGCACCCACAGCTCGCCACCCGGCGTGTACTGGTACCAGATGGGGACGGTCAGCGGCGCGCGATCCGGCCGTTCGGCCACCGACAACGCACCGATGTGGGGCTCCGCCAGAAACAGTTCACGTTCCCGCATCGTCAGTGTCATACGTCCGACCCTAACGACGGCCGGCGGATCCGGCCTTTCGGGAGCAGATCCATCATCGCCGCGCACCGGCCCTTCCGTCACCGTCCCCGCGGCCGATCTCCGGGCGGATTCGTCCCCCTAGGGTGAGGGAAATCCCTTGCCGACCCGACCCTCGGGGGGGGGAGTGGAACGGTGACCGCCGCCATGACGGCCCTCGCCGCGGAGCTCGAAAGCATGGCCGCCGACGACCACCGGGCCGCCGCCCGCGCGCACGACGAGGACCCGGGCGGGCAGCCGGCCTGGCGGCGCCTGACCGCCCGGCACGGCGACCGGCTGAACGAGATCATGGACGCACACGGCCGGCCGGCCGCCGACCTGGTCGGCCCCGACGCGGCCCGGGCGGCCTGGCTGATCGCCCAGCAAGCGGACCGGCAGCTCGACGTCCAGCGGCGCGCCCTCCGCCTGCTGGAGCAGGCGGTCGCCGAGGGGCGTGCCGCACCCCGCGACTCGCCTTCCTCCGCGACCGCACCCTCGTCAACGAGGGCCGCGAGCAGATCTACGGCACCCAGATCGCCGGCGTACGGGACGGCGCGCCGGTTCCGTGGCCCTGCGAGGACCCCGAACGGGTGGACGAGCGCCGCGCGGAGGCCGGCATCGAGCCGTTCGCCGCGTACATCGCCCGGTTCCCGGCACCCTGAGCACGGGCCCTGAGCACGGGTGGTTCAGGCTCTCCGCGGGTGTATGGGCGGAGCGGGGAGGTGCCGGCGCGCGTCCCGGAGGCTGCTCGCGTCGACGTTCCACGGCAGTTTGCGCCCCCGGCGCACGGCAGGGGCTTTCCAGGGTCATCAGGCCGCGCACTCACGGAAATCACCCTCCCGCGATGACGAATGTCCTGCTGGGAAGGGGTGGTTCGGATCTGCCGGGGCCCGTGGGGCGCTCCCTAGGGTCGTCGGCATGACGCCATCAGTTCTCCCTCCCAGGACCCCGCGGCGGGCCGGGACCGCCGTCGACTTCGCTGCCGTGAAGAAGAGTTACGGCGACGTCCACGCCGTCCGGGGCCTCGACCTGGCCGTCGACCGCGGCGAGACGGTCGCCCTGCTCGGCCCCAACGGCGCCGGGAAGTCCACCACCATCGCCCTGCTGCTCGGGCTGCTGGCCCCCGACGACGGGCACATCGGCCTGCTGGGCCGCACACCGGAAGAGGCGGTGCGCGCCGGGCTGGTGGGTGCGATGCCGCAGGAAGGCGGGCTGATCCCGCGCGTCACCGTCAGGGAACTCCTCACGTTCGTCCGCGGCACCTACCCGTCCCCGATGCCGCTCGGTGAGGTCCTGGACGTCGCCCGGCTCACCGGGCTGGCCGACCGCCGCGTCGACAAACTGTCCGGCGGACAGGCCCAACGGGTGCGCTTCGCCCTGGCGTTGTGCGGCGATCCCGAACTGATCGTGCTGGACGAGCCGACCGCCGCCCTGGACGTCACCGCGCGCCGGGAACTGTGGCAGGCCATGGCCGCGTACGCCGCCCGCGGCAACACCCTCCTCTTCTCCACCCACTACCTGGAGGAGGCCGACGAGTACGCCCGGCGGATCGTCGTCATCTCCCGGGGCGCGGTCGTGGCCGACGGCAGCGGCGCCGAGCTGAAGCAGCGGGCCGGCGGCCGGCGGGTCAGCGTCGACCTCGACGGCCGGGAGCCGGGCGCCTTCGCGCGGGTGCCCGGCGTCACCGGCGTGGAGGTGCGCGGCGCGCGCGTCCACCTCGCCACCGACGACGCCGACCTGACCGTCACGGCCCTGGCCCAGGGCGGCGCCCTGCGTCACGTCGAGGTCACCGGCGGCGGCCTCGACGAGGCGTTCACCGCTCTGACCGGTGCCACCACCCGTTCCGAGAACGGTGACACCCACGTGGGGAGTGCTCGGTGATGCTGCTCGGCTATCTGCGCCTGGAACTGCGCCGCACCGTGCGCGACGGCGGTTTCCTGATCACCTCCCTCGCCGCTCCGGTGGTGATGTACCTGCTCTTCAGCCACATGGGCAGCGGTCACCCCACACACGCGGAGCAGGTGCGCACCCTGGCCGGGATGGCGGGGTTCGGTGCCCTCGGCGCGGTGATGACCACGTCCGGCGGCATCGCCGAGGACAAGAAGGCGGGCTGGCTGCGGCAGTTGCGGCTGACCCCGCTGCCCGCCGCCACGGTGGTCGTCGGGCGCGGGGTGAGCGCGATGTTCCTGGCGCTGCCCCCGGTGCTCGCGGTCGGTCTGCTGGCGGCGGTCGTCAACGGCGTCTCGCTGAGCGCCGGGGAGTGGGCGGGGCTGCTCGGTGTGCTGTGGCTGGGCATCGTGCCCGTCGCCATGCTGGCCCTGGGCTGCGGCTACCTGATCGAGGGCGCCAAGGCGCACTCCGTCGGACTGGCCTCCTACCTGCTGCTCGCCGTGGTCGGCGGCCTGCTGATCGACACCGGGGACCTGCCGCACTGGCTGTCCCGCGTCTCGGGCGCGACCCCCGTCAACCGCTACAAGGAGATCGCCTCCGACCTCGCCCTCGGCCACACCCCGACCCTGACGGCCCTGGCCGTCCTCCTCGCGTGGAGCGCCGGCCTCACGGCCTTCGCCGTCCTCGGTTACCGCAGGGGTGGCGCGACGGCCTGAGGCGGGGCCCCGGGCCGTCCGCGTCGGAGGCCAGAGCCGTCCGCGTCGGAGGTCCGGGGCGTTCTTGTCGGTGGCTCGGGCCGTCGGTGTCGGCGGCCCGGAGCCTTTCCGCCGACGACCCGGGCCGTCCGCGCCGACGGCCCGGGGTCTTCCCATCGGCGGCCGGGGGCGCTCCCGCCGATGGCCCGGAACGTTCCCGCCGGCGGCCCGGAGCGCTCCCGTCGCCCGGCTACGCGTGCGCGGCCAGGAAGGGCAGTACGACGTCCGCCATCTCGTCGGGTACCTCCTCGGCGAGGTCGTGCCCGGCGTCGAAGACGTGACCGGTGACGTCGTGGGCGAACAGCCGCATCTGGGACTCGTTGCGGTCACCGATGAAGGCCGAACCACCGAGGGCCAGCACCGGGATGTCCAGCTTGTTCCGGGCCGCCTGCCGGTTCTGCTCGGCGTCGACGAGCATCGCCCGGTAGATCGCCAGCATCGCGCGGATGCCGCCGGGCATGGAGTAGCAGCGTACGTACTCCTCGATCGCGTCGGGGGTGGCGGTGTCCGGGTGGCTGCGCTCGTTCTTGATCATGTAGGTGATCAGTTCGCGTTCGTGTCCCGCGATGAGCATCTCGGGCACGTCCGGCTGGAAGTAGAAGCCCAGGTGCCAGAAGTGCATGCCGGCCGAGACGTTCTCGTGCGTGAGCGCGGCGTGGTCCTCGAAGCCGAACCCGGGGAACAGGGCTTCGGCGAAGACCAGGGCGCGCGCGTGAGCGCGGTGCCGGGCGGCCAACTGGTAGCCGATCACGGCGCCCCAGTCCTCTCCGATCACGCTGTAGGTGCCGTGCCCGAGGCGGGCCATCAGCGCGGCGATGTCGTCGCTCATCGTCGCGGAGTCGTAGCCGTCCGCGGGACGGGCGGAGTCGCCGAGGCCGCGGAGGTCGGGCACGACGACGGTGTGGTGCGGCGTCAGTTTGGGGACGAGGTGCCGCCAGTGGTAGCCGGTCTTCGGTACGCCGTGCAGCAGCACGACCGCCGGGCCGGATCCGGCCGTCCGGTAGTGCAGGCTCGTCCCGTTGACGGCGGCACGGCCCGTTCGGACGGGAGCCTTGCGGTGGTCGAGGATCATTTTTCCGCCTTTCCGGTTGTCGGACCGGGGTGCCCGGCGTCGCCCGGCCGCGCCTGTGGGTCGTTCCGGTGACCCGCCGGGAGCATCCGAGGTCCTATCTGGATCGCCCGATACAGATTCGGGGCGTGAAAAAGTCAGTCGAGCGTGGTCAGCGCGACCTCCACGAGGGGTTCCAGGGCGCGGGCGTCCGGCGTGATCTTCGAGGAGACGAGAAGCCCGTTGAGGAACGTGACGAGGAAGGCGGCCAGGGTCTGCGCGTCGTGCCGCGGCGAGATCTCGCCGCGCTCCGCGGCCGCGCGCAGCAGGTCGGCGAGCGCGGTCTGGTTGGCGTCGAGCACGTCCCGCACGATGCGCCCGGTCGGCCGGTCCTCCGGCAGGCGCTCGGTGGCGGCGTTGACCAGCAGGCAGCCCCGGCCGCCGTGTCCGACGGCGATCCGGATCCGCTCGACCAGCAGCGCGCGGATCGCCGCGCGGGCGTCCGCGCCCTCTTGGAGGCCGCTCAGGGCCGCCGCCGCGAAGGTGGCCCGGTAGTGCTCCAGCGCGGCCCGGTACAGGCCGTCCTTGTCGCCGAACGCCGCGTACAGGGACCCCTGTCCGATCCCGAGGTGCCGGGTGAGGTCGCGCACCGAGGTCGCCTCGTACCCGCGCGTCCAGAACAGCTCCATCGCGCGGCTCACCACCGCCTCGGTGTCGAACTCCCGGGTTCTCGCCATGTGTTCATCGTAGCGTTTCTGGATCGATCGATCAAGAATGAAGTGGGAGCGCGGCAGGCGCGGCAGGCGCCGGCCGCACGTCCGAGTGTGGCGCTTTGTCCGTGGCCTCCTCCGCGCGCTTCCGCGTCGCCTCCCCCGGCCGCGTGGTGACGGCCACGTCGGCCTCCTCGACCGGCGCCGGGCGAGGAGGCCGACGAGAGCCGGGAGAACGGCCGGGAACGGGCGCGGCACACGCCGACCCGGTGCCTAGTTCAGCCCGGCCAGGAACTCGCTCAGCAGGCGGTTCGCCGTACCGGAAGCGAAGAGGCGGTCGAACTCCGCCCGGGCGACGCGGTGGCGGAACTCGCCTTGGTACGAGGCGTCGCCCGCGTTGTGGATCAGATCGGTCCACCACGTCGCGAACGCCTGGTAGTTCCACACATGGCGGAGGCACGTCGCTGAGTAGGCGTCGAGCAGGGACGTGTCACCGTCCTCGGTCTGGTGGCGGACGACGGCGTTCGCGAAGACCTCGGCGTCGTACAGGGCCAGGTTCATGCCCTTCGCGCTCAGGGGAGGGACGATGTGGGCGGCGTCGCCGAGCAGGTACAGCCGGCCGTGGCTCATCGGCTCGTGCACCACGCCGCGCAGCGGCACCAGTTGCGCGCTGCTGATCGGTCCCCGGGAGGCCATGGGTTCGCCGAAGCGGGTTTCGAGCTCGTCCCAGATCCGCTTCTCCGGCCAGTCCGGCAGCGTGCTGTCGGGCGGGCACTGGAGGTAGAACCGGCTCGCGTGCGGACCGCGGCCGAACTGCCCGGCGAACCCGCGCGGGTGCAGCGCCATCATGGTCTGGTGCCGGGCGGGAACCTCCGCGAGGACGGTCAGCCACGAGTAGCCGTACGCGTGGGCATGGCGGGTGAAAGTCCCGTCGGGTACGGCCGTCCTGCTCACGCCGCGGTCACCGTCGCACCCGGCCACGAACTCGCAGCGGATCGCTCTCGTCGAACCGGTGCCGTCCCGGTAGCGGACGAGGGGGGACGGCCCGTCGGCGATGTTCTCGAACGAGACGTCGGCGGCGCCGAAGCGGAGGTCTCCGCCGTCCGCGAGGAAGACGTCGATGAGGTTCCGGACGAGGACCTGCTGCGGGCAGAAGCGTCCGCCGCCGTCGTCATCGTCTTGTACGAGGGTGAGCGGGCGCGTCTCGCCGTCGATCCGGAAGTTCAGCACGGGTCGCAGGGGGACCCCGCCGATCACCCGGTCCGCGAGTCCCCACTCCCGGAACATGCGGGACGCCCTGGTGTCGAGGGCTCCGGCACGCTGCCTCCGCTCGACGTACGCGCGGTCGTGCTTCTCCAGGATGACGCAGTCGATTCCCTTGCGCAGCAGGAGGTTTCCGAGGGTGAGGCCGGCGACGCCCGCTCCCACGATCACCACGGTGGTCGTCTCGGTGTCCGTGTCGGTTGTCATGCCTCCATGCTCACGAGGCACGGCATCCGCGCGGAACCGGCATACGGACAAGGGATGCCGGAAACCCGCCGGTCACCCGTCCCGGCGCCGGAGCTCCATCCGGTAGCGCCCCGGCGTCTGGCCGACGATCGCCGTGAACGCCTCGATGAAACTGGTGGGGTTGGCCCAGCCCAGCCGGGTGGCCGTGTCGACGACCGCGTCCCCCTCGGCCAGTCCGACCAGCGCGTGCTGGACCCGCAGCAGGCTCCGCCACCGTTGGAAGCCCATCCCCAGCTCGGTCCTGAACAGCCGGCTCAGGGTCCGTTCGCTCGCCCCGACCGCCCGCCCGAGCTCCGCCAGGGTCGAAGGCGTCGCGGGATCGGCGTGGAGGAGGTCCGTGACCGCGCGGAGGCGGTCGTCGGCCGGCTCCGGAAGGTACAGGGCTTCATCGGGTACGTCGACGAGCTCGTCGACGACCACCTCCCGGAGCCGCGCCCGTGCCTCCGGCCGCAGTTCGCGGTCGCCGGTGAGGACCAGCAGAGCCTCGCGCAGCAGCGGCGACGTGGTGAAGACCATGGGCCGGTCCGGCAGCGAAGCGCACAGCGCGCCGGAGACATCCACCACCCGGACCTCCGTCCGTCCGTACGCACGGTGGCAGTGCTCGAAACCCGGTGGTGTCCACGTGACGCGGTTGGATGGAGTGACCCAGGTGCCGTGCTCCGTCGTGGTGGCGAGAACCCCCGTCGAGGGGTACAGCAACTGCCCGTCGGTGTGGCGGTGGGGTGCCACGCCGTCCCCGTGGGCCAGCAGTCCGCGCTTGTCCGGGGCCGGATCGGCGAGGTCGGACTTCCGGTGTACATGAGGCACGGTTCACGAGCCTACCGACCGGAGTTCCCGCCGCGGGGGCACGGTCAGCCGACGACCTTCTGGCCGTCGAAAATGCCGCCGACGCAGACTTTCAGGGTGGGCGAGATGACGCGGACCTCCCCGCCTCCGAGCATGCACTGGTTGGCCGTGACGGACGTGGGCGCGGCCACGGCCGTGCCCGCGAGTCCCGCCAGAGCGGCGGTGAGAAGAGCCGCGAGGACGGCGGCGGCGATACGGCGCATGTCGACTCCTTGTAGCCGGGGAGCGAAATGGACTCGGCTCCTGGATGGCCCGTGAGGCCGTTGTCCCTCTCTCACGCCTCTCCGTCCATAGCCGTTGACGGACCACCCTCGTGTGAGTGACCGCATTCGCTCGGTTGGGGGCTGCCGTCCGCACCCGTTCCGCATCGGCCCGGGGAGGTAAGCCCGTAGTCCAACGCGAGGTGACAGACGACCCGTCGGCGGGCTGATGCCGCCCGTCCGCCCTCGTGCCAGCATTCCGCGCATGGACACCACGCCGATCACACGCCGTACCGGGCCGACCCGCCGCCGCATGCTCGGCGCCGCCCTCGCCCTGGGCGCCGTCGCACCGCTGGGCCTTGCCCACACCGCCCCGGCCGCTCCCGCCTCCGCCGGCACGGTTCCCTCCCGCGGCACCGGTTCCCCCGCACGGCTCACCCTGCCCGCTCCCACCGGCCCCTTCCCGGTGGGCATGGTGCCGCTGCACCTGCGCGACGAGTCCAGACTCGACCCGAACGCCAGGCCCGGAAAGTTCCGCGAGCTGATGGCCACCGTCTGGTACCCGGCCCGGGCCGCGGACGCCGACGCGTACCCGCTCGCCCCCTGGATGACCGAGGGCGCCCTGAAGGCCTTCCTCGACGACGTCGGCTTCCCGCTCCCTCCCGCGCTCGCCCCGCTCACCGCCGGCCGGCAGAACGCGCCCGTCCACCGGACCGGCCGGCCGCTGCCCGTCGTCCTCTACTCCCACGGCGCGGGAAGCCACCGCGCCGACCACACCATCATGGTCCAGGAGTTGGCCAGTCACGGCTTCGCCGTCGTCACCGTCGACCATACCCACGACGGCACCACCGAGTTCCCGGACGGGACGGTCGTCACCCGGGACGCCGCCGCCCCGGGGCTGTACCCGAAGGACTACGCCGCCGACCTGCTCTTCCTGCTCGAACGCGTCGTCGACCTCGCCAACGGACGCAACCCCGACGCCGACGGCCGCGCCCTGCCCGCCGGTCTGCTCGGCGGCCTGGACGCGCGGAACGTCGGTGTCTCCGGCTGGTCCAAGGGCGGCACCGCCGCCGCCCTCGCCATGGTCGCCGACCGGCGCATCCGCGCCGGCCTCGCCATGGACGGCCCGATGGAGTCGAACCCCGCCCCCACCACCGACATCGACCGGCCCTTCATGATGATGACCGCGGCCTTCACCCGGGCCGCCAGCCCGTACGTCGAGACCTTCTGGCGCCACCTGCGCGGCCCGCGCCTCGACATCCAGGCCACCGGCGCCGTACACACCTCGTACGGCGACAACATGACGCTGGTCCCCCAGGCGGGCAGGCTGCTGGGCATGACCGAGCAGCGGATACAGGCCCAGGTCGGCACCCTCGACCCCGACCGCGGCGTCCTCATCCAACAGGCCTACCCGCGCGCCTTCTTCGACCGCCACCTGCGCGACCGGCACTGCGGCCACCTACTCGACGGACCGTCGAGGGCCTTCCCGGAGGTCGTGTTCCACCCGTAGGCCCGGCACGGCGGCGGGCCGCCACGCTCACGGGCGGCGGGCTGACCCACTGCGCACCGAACGGCCGTCGGCGCATGGGCGGCAGGCCCGGCGGCATTGTCAGTCCCCTTGGGTACGGTGGTGAACCTCCCGAACACGTCATGGAAGAGGTGGCCTTGAACAGCGCCAACGACCTGCGGCAGTGGGGCGTCCACGCCTACGACCAGTGGACTGCGATGTGGAACGGCGATCTGAGCCTCGCCGAAAAGATCATGGCTCCGGAGATCACCCTGCGCTATGCCCAAGCGGGCACGGAAGCCTTCGATGACATACGCACCCCTCAGCAGCTCGCCAACGTCATCGGACACTGGCGCCAGAGCCGCACCGAGCTCCGCTTCGCCGCCGAGGGAACGGCCGTTGTGGATCTCGAATTCGTCGACGGAGCACCTACCGGCCTGGTCGCCCGCCCCTACCTCGCGAGCTTCACGGCCGAGGACGGCCGGACCGTCGCCCGGAGGGGGACCGACACGCTCCGGGTCGGCGGCGGGCTGATAGCCGAGGTCTGGTCGGTCTCATCGGGCGCGGCCGGTCGGACCTTCTACCATTCGTAGCCTCCACCGAACTCGCGATCTGGACTCCAGACGCTACCTAGTGGGCCCGGCGGAGGTGGCGGCCCATCTCCGCCGTCAGTTCCACCGCCGTCTCCCGGTCGCCCGCCCGCCAGGCGCGGTAGTACAGCTCCTTGATCCGCCTGCACTCCGCACAGCCGCCTTCCGGCCGGTAGCCGGCCGCCCGGTCGTTCACCGCAGGCCGTCCCGGCGGCGGCTCCGCGCGTTCGCCGCCGCGATGCGCGGGCTCAGCGTCTCCGGCCGCGTCGCCTTGTACGCCCGCAGCGCGGCGGCCAGCGTCCGCGCTTCCTCCCCGCGCAGCGGGTCGAGGACGGACACGAACACCCGTCCGTTCAGGGGCGGTTCGGGCGCGACGCGCACGTCCAGCCCGTATGACGCGAGCGCGTCGCGCAGCTCGGCCGCCACGCGGGCGGCGGCCTCCCGGAGGGCGGGGAGGTCGGGGGTGGCGGGGCAGCGGTGGTCTCTGGGCATGGGGGAGCACTCCGTGGGGTGGGGTCGTTCCGATTCCGTTCTCAGCATCCCGGAGTGGCGCTACGCTCACCAGCTGTAACGTTTTCGGCTCGCATCGCGTAAACGGATGGCAACTGTGCCCGCACCGAAGGAACTTGATCCGTCGGCTTCCCTCGCGGCCCTGTACGGCTCGAAGCTGCGCAAACTGCGCCGTCGGGCACGATTGTCGCAGCGGCGGCTGGGGGCGAAGGTGCCCATTTCGCATAGTCGGATCGCCCAGTACGAACTGGGAAAAGAGGTTCCGAGCGACAAGGTCAACAGGCGACTGGACGAAATCCTGGGGGCGGACGGAGACCTCATTGACTTGCTGGAGCACGTCAGGAAGGCTCCTGTGCCCGACGTACCACTCAAGTTCTTCGACCTTGAGGCCAAGGCCATTGCCATGCACAAGTACTTGGCGCATCACATCCCAGGGCTGCTGCAAACGGCAACGTATGCTCGGGAGGTCATCGGCTGCGCCCAGCCGTGGCTATCCGAGAAGGAGGTCGAGGCGAAGGTCGCGAAGCGAGTCAGCCGACGGCACCTTCTCGCCAAGCCCGACCCGCCGCTCCTGTGGTCAGTGCTGGACGAGTCGGTGATCCGCCGACCGGTGGGCGGACCGGCCGCCATGCGTGACCAACTCCTCCACGTCCTGGAAGCAGTCAAGGCGCCCAACGTGGAGGTGCAGGTCTTGCCCTTCGCTGCGGGATGCCACCCGCTCATGGGTGGATCGCTGACCATGATGTCCTTCGCGTCCGAACCGGACCTGGCCTATTTCGAAGCCGATTTGTACGGTCAAGTAGTGAAGGACAGGGCCGCTGTGGCACAGCACTCTCATCGTTATGACCTCGTTCATGCGGCGGCGCTGCCTCCGGGGCCATCGATCTCCCTGATCGAGCAACTGGTGGAGGAGTACGACGCATGCGTGCACTAGGTAATGCCGAGTGGTGGAAGTCCACCCATAGCGGCGGGCAGGTCGACTGCATCGAGGCGTCGAGTGTGTCACCGGGTCTCGTCTCGATAAGAGACAGCAAGTACCCGTACGCCGCCCGGCTCCACTTTCCTACCCCCGCCTGGCGCGCCTTCACGGAAGCGCTCCGCCTCGAAACGCTCACGCGCTCCGAGGCGGAGGTACCGCTCACGCCCGTACGTGGATGAGCGTGGACGGCGACGTCTGGTCGCCCACCCGGAAGGTGAGGGTCACGTCCGCCGGGGCCGGCGTGTCGGGCAGGGCCTTGACCGCGACCCAGGCGGTGGAGGTCGAACCCTTGCCGTGGAGGGCGAGGTAGACGCCCTCGAAGGTGAGGGTCTGCCCGTCGTCCTGGAGGGTTCCGGTGTAGGACGTCGTGGCGAAGTGGGCGTCCATGACGGTCAGTTGGTAGCCGCCCTCCGGGACGAAGGACAGGCCGTGGCCTGACGGGAGGGTCACGCGGATCTTCTGCGGCGCGACGGCGCCGTCCGTCTCGGCGCGCACGGTGATGCCCGGGTAGCGGGTCTCGCCCGCGCGGGTCAGGGTGATCGGTGTGCCGCCGGGGGACAGGGAGAAGCGGGAGGCGGCGGCGCCGACCCTCAGGTCGATCTGGCCGCCGAGGTCCGTACCGCGCAGTTGCGCGGTGATCTGGATGGGGCCTTCCTGGGGGCCGGCCTGGAGCGTGCCGGCGGGGACGGTGAGCCGGCCGCCCGCGTCCGTCTTGGCGGAGTACGTCAGCGGGGCCTGGCCGCCGTAGGAGAAGTGGGAGCCGGTGGAATGGGGTTCCAGGCGGAGGGTGACGTCCTGGACGGAGAGGGGCTGGTTGGTCTCGTCGAGGAAGCGGACGCGGAAGGCGCCGAAGGGGGTGTCCTTCGGGGCGGAGAGGGGGTGGTCGGCGGAGCTCTCCGGGTCGGTGCCGGTGATGCGGTAGTCGTGGGCGGGCGCGGAGAGGCGCACGGCGACGCAGGCGAGCATGGTGCCCGTCCAGTAGCCGTCGGCGGTCTCGTCCGTGAAGGCGAGGTACGCGTCGGGGGACTGGGCGACGAAGGACTTCCGGTACTGCTTCCACTGCCGGCGCCAGCTGCCGCCGGGGATCGGGTCGTTGCGTGCCTGCGGGACGGCGATGTAGTCGCTGTCGAGCGACTTGCCGCCCTCGCGGAGCCTGCCGTCCGTGACGCTGTAGTGCATCGAGGTGTAGTGCGGCGGCTCGTTGTACCAGGGGGAACTGGCCCAGAAGGTGACGTCGTACTGGGCGCCGGGGACCAGGCCGGTGAGGTGCTGGCCGACGAAGCCGTGGCGGGAGTTGCCGCGGCCGACCAGGTCGACGGAGTTGCTGCCGTCGACCTCGCCGGCGGCGTCGCTCTGGGCGAAGGAGTACTCGTGGCTGTCGATGTCGATGTAGTCGCCGGGGTTGGCGCCGGGCTGGCCGTTGCTGTTGCCGCTGGCGCCGTAGTCCCAGGAGATGAGGCGGACGTTGTCGCCGCCGACGGCCACGGCCTGGCTGAAGCCGCATTCGTCGGCGTTGAAGCGCGGGCCGGCTTTGAAGCCGCCGTCATTGACCAGGTTGGGGTTCTGGCCTTGGGCGGGTGCGACGGGCGGGGCGGCGGCGTCGTCGTTCGGGGCAGGGGTGTTCGACGGCATGAGGGTCCTCCTTCGCTGGAGCGGGTGAACGGTGTCCGGCGCGCTGCTTCCGGCTATCTCGCGGAGAGCGGGAGGGGCGCGGGCGGCGCGCCCGCGACGTGGAAGGAGCGCCGGCGCCGGGCGTCGTACAGCGACTCGACCGCCTCGCACCAGAGGTCGAGGTCGGGGGTGGCGCTCAGTTCGTCGGAACGGGCCTTCGCGCGGCGGGAGGCGCGTTCCCATTGCGCCGGGTCCTTGAGCGAACTGAGGGCGTGCAGCCAGGCGTTGAGGTCGTCGCGGTAGGCGAAGATCCCCGCGTCGCCGAGGGATTCGACGAGGCCGGGCGTCGGATGGGCGATCACCGGAATGCCGGAGGCCATCGCCTCGACGGCGACACGCCCCCAGGATTCGTAGAGGCTCGGCATCAGGATGACACGGGAACGGCTGTAGACGTGTTCGCGCATGTCGTTCCCGGGAACGCCGTCGGCGACCTCGCAGTTGGGGAGGCGGGTCGGGGGCAGGATCTGCGTTCCGTAGGAACCCTTGACGCCGAGGAACCGCCAGTCGGGGGTCCAGGCGGCGATCTGCCAGAAGATGTCGCCGCCTTTGTCCGGGTTGAGGTTGACGAGGGTGACGTGGTCGCCGGGTTCGGTGCGGTAGTCCTCCGCGATGACCGGAGGGCGGACGACGACCGTGCGGCCGGGCAGGAATTCGGCGGGATAGCGGGCGTAGTGGATCTCGCCGTCCCGCCGGATCCACTCGCTGTTGTAGACGACGAGGTCGGCCCCGGCCGCGTTGTGGTAACTGGTGGCGAAATTGTCGTGGCAGATCACGACCACGGGTATCTGCCGGGCCCGGGCGAGTCCGGAGACGAGCGGCACGTTCTCGAAATGGGAGAGGAGGACGTCCGCGCTCTGCGCCTCGGTGGCGAAGTCGGAGCCTTCCTGGAAGGGGACGACCCGTACTCCGTCGATCTCGTAACTCTCCTCGATGGTTCCCGGGTGCGAGAGCCAGACCGTCACGCGGTGACCGCGTTCGGCCAGGGGCCGGAGCATCGAGTGCAGCATCCATTCGGATCCCGCGTTGTGGGCCGGGGGATATCCGTACACCCGGGCCGTTACGGACATACTGCGCGGTTTCTTGGGGAGGACGGGCCTGGGCGGGCGGGGGGCCGTCACCGGGTCCACGGGCTGGTGCTCCTTCCGTGCGTTCACGCTCGCGCTCGCGTTCACCAGGCCCGTACGTCCACGACGACGGGCGTGGAGCGGGCGGTGCGGACGCCGACGCAGAAGGCGAGGGCGGTGGGTTCCTTGGGTGCGGCGGGGGCGTCCGGTCGCGCGGAATCGGCCGGGGCCGTGGCGGGTTCCGCCGTCACCGCGACCCAGAGCGTCGATTCCGCCCCCTTTTCGGAGAGGAACAGGTCGACTCCGGGGAAGAGAACCGCCCGACCGTCCGATGCCGCATGGCCGGGGAAGAGGTGCTGTGTGCCGTGTCGGTCCTGCACGGTGAGCCCGTGGTTCGGGCCGCTCTCGGCGTGGAAGCGCAGCCGCCTTTCCCGGGGGAGGGCGACGTAGACGTCCTGCGGGGAGACCGTGCCGTCGTCGTCCGCGCGGACCCGCACGCCCGGATAGCCGACCGGGTGGTCGTGGTCGAGCGTGATGTCCGGCGGACCGCCGGGGAACACCGAGAAGGGGATGTCGTCGGCGATCCGGACGGGGGTGGACGGGGATGTCGCGTCGCCCAGGCAGAAGACGAGCGCGGTGTTTCCCGGGCGCGCGCCGCCACCCGCCCTGACCGCGACCCATGCCGTGGACACCGATCCCTTTCCGGACAGCGCCGGGCCGACCCCCTGGAAGGTGAGGGAGCGGCCGTCCGGTGAGGGATTCCCGGGGTAGGCGGTCGTTTTCCCGTGGGCGTCCCGCACGGTCAGCAGGCAGTTGGCGCCGCCTTCCGCGTGGAATTCCAGGCCCTTTCCCCGGGGGAGGGCCACGTAGGCGCCGAGAGGCGGGACCGGCTCGTCGCCGGTCGCCGTTATCCGTATTCCCGGATAGCCGGTCTCGCCGGCGGTCGTCGTCACCACGTCGGGCGGGCCGCCCGGGGCGAGGGTGAACGGCGCGGTGGCGGGCGGGGATTGCGTGGTGATGGAGGGGGCGGACACGTTTTCGGGCGCGGATTCCGGCACGTCTTCGGGCACGGTTTCGGGCACGGCGTTTCCCTTCTCCTCTTCGTGTACGACGCGGCTCTTTCCGTGCGCACGCTGGGGCGTCCATGACGGCGAACGGCGGCATGCCACGACGGCACCCCGGACGCGCCCCGGACGGCGGGGAGTTCGCCCGGAAGGGTCCGGGTGCCGTGCTCGTGCCGCGCCGCGCCGCCCGCTGCGGACGGCGTAGCGCGTCGCGGCGTGCGGGATCCCGAGGGAAAGGCGCCGTGAACGCCGGCGTGCGATGCGGCGTCGCCCTCCCCCCGGGTCCAGGCCCTCGTCTGCGATGCCCTGGGGCCGCCGCGACGCGCGCGGGGCATGGCCGCCCTGCTGCGGCGTGCGGAGGGACACGGGACACGGGTTGACGGGGGCCTTCGCCGTGTCGAACCAGGCTGACGCGGGTCGGACTTCGATGAAAGGGGCGGAGAGCGTATAAAAAAGTGCCCCTGCCATATTTGCCCATCTCCGCCCCTGCGCTCACCGGCCTCAGCCGCCCTTCTCGCTCCACCGGTTCCCACCTGCCTCCCCACACGGACCCCATGGAGCACCCTCGTTCCACTGTTGGCCAGGACATCAGGGCGGGGAGCGGCGCAGGATGGCCGGGACCCGAGGGGTTCGAACAGGCCAGGCGGTACGGGTGGTTCCGCGGTCGGTGGCCGGTCGGTGGGTCGGCCGGCCGGTGGGTCGGCCGGTCGGGTGGGCCGGCGGTCGGGCGATGGCGCGTCGGCCTTCGGCCGCGCGGTATCGGACACAGGCCCGATCGCTTTGTGCCATCCGCCGGCAACCCGGCTCCGGTTGTGCGCGAGCGCGGCTACACAAGAAGCCCGGGGTGGTGACGGCCGGCGGGTGGGGGAGGTCGAGGCGGTTGGTGACGATCGACGTGGCGGTGCTGCTCGCCGTCATCGTGGTGCTGAGGCTGGGCCGGCGTACGCAGTCCCGAAGCCGCGACGACGAGAAGCTGACCGTCGTCATCGTGCCGGCGCTGGGCGTTCTGATCGCACCCACGTCGGCGGGCCGGGCGATCCACGACATCCTGGGGCAGCTCGCGAACGGCATCACGCAGGCCGGCCGGTGAGTCCCCGGGCGCGCAAGCGGCGGGCCGGGACGTCCGGGTGGTCGTCGGCGTCCGGGCGGTTGTCGGCGTCCCGGCGGCCGACGGCGTCCCCGCGGTCGTCGGGGCGGCGGCGCGGGCGGCGGCCGGGCAGACGGCGGCAGCGAGCCGGCGACCGGGCGGCCGGTCTCCTCGTGGCCGCGGTCCTGGCCGTCGCGCTGGTGGCGGCCGTCGTCGACTGGCTGCTGGACCACTGGTGGGTCATGGTCGTCGTCGCGGTGTTCGCGGCGTGCGCGGGTGCCGTCGGGGTCCACCTCAAGCGGCAGCGGGCGCGGTGGGAGGCCGTCCGCGCGCGGGGGCTGCGGTACGCGCTGCCCCAGTTGGACACCCTGCACCATGCCCGGTTCGAGGAGGCCGTGCGGGACCTGATGCTCCGGGACGGCTGTCGGGACGCGTCGCGGGTCGGGGGCGGTGGTGACCTGGGAGCCGATGTGAAGGCCACCGACCCTTACGGGCGGCGGTGGGTGGTGCAGTGCAAGCACCGGCGCGACGGGGCGGCCGGTTCCGCGGTGGGCACGCCCGACCTCCAGGTCCTCAACGGGACGGCCCGTCCCGTGCACGGCGCCGACGTCGCGGTGATCGTGACGAACGGGCGGGTCACCGCACCGGCCGTGGCCTTCGCCCGGCAGCAGCGGCTGCACGTGGTCGACCGCCCTACGCTCGGGGTGTGGGCGTCCGGTTCACGCCCCTTGTGGGAGTTGCTCACGGCGCTCCCGCCGTCCCGGGAGCGGACGGTCCGCTCCTGAGCCGTCCCGAGTCCTTCCGCGACCGGGCGTGCTCCCCGGCCTGGGCACGGGAATCCCGGTCCTCGTCCCTGACGTTGTAAGGGAACGTGACCCGCACACGTATCCCTCTCTCCGTCCTCGACCGCTCCCGTACCCGGCGGGGCCGGCCGCCCGGGGAGGCGCTGCGGGACACCGTCCGGTTCGCGCGGGAGGCGGAGGCGCTCGGATACCGGCGGTTCTGGGTCTCCGAGCACCACAGTGTGCCCGGGGTGGCCGGATCCGCTCCCACCGTGCTCGCGAGCGCCGTCGCCGCCGCCACGTCGCGGATCCGCGTCGGCACCGGCGGGGTGATGCTGCCCAACCACCGGCCGATGCTCGTCGCCGAGCAGTTCGGGGTGCTGGAGTCACTGTTTCCCGGGCGGATCGACCTGGGGGTCGGGCGGTCCGTGGGCTTCACGGACGGAATCCGGCGGGCGCTCGGGGTCGGGAAGGAGGCGGTGGGGGAGTTCGAGGAGCGGCTCGGGGAACTGGTCGGGTGGTTCGACGGTGGGGTCGCGGCGTATCCGCAGGTGCACGCGCGGCCGGCCGAGGGGCTGCGGGTGCCGCTGTTCGTCCTGGCCAACGACGCGGGCGCGGACATCGCGGCCCGCGCGGGCGCCGCCCTGGTGATCGGCGGGCTGCGTGGGGAAGACCGGCTCGTCGAGGCCGTCGAGCGGTACCGCAAGGCGTTCCGGCCGTCGGCCGGGCGCGCCGAACCGTACGTCGTGCTCGCCGGCGACATCGCCGTCGCCGCGACGGAGGAGGACGCCCGCCGGCTGCTCGTCCCGGAGGCCTGGGCCCTCGCGTACTCCCGCACGCACGGCGTCTTCCCGCCTCTGGAGCCGGCCGGGGAGATCGAGGGCCGGGCGATGAGCGACCGCGAGCGCGGGCACTTCGAGACGGCGCTGCGCGGACCGGTGTACGGGACGGAGGAGCAGGTCGCCCGCCGGCTGTCCACGCTGGTGGAGCGGACGGGCGCGGATGAGGTACTGGTCACGACCAGCGGTGACGACCGTGTGGCGCTGCTCGACTCGTACCGGCGGCTGGCGGCGATGGCGGGACCGGCGGACGACACCTGATCGGGTCGGTCCGGGTCGGTCCCGGTTCTCCGCCGCCGCCTCAGCCGAATCTCACGCCGTGCGGAGCGGCGCCGCCGAAGCTCGCCGAGGTGTTCGGCGGCATCGTGAGGCCCGACCCCTCACAACTCTGCTCGGCGAACAGCGTCGCCGTGGCGTTGGTGTGGTTGGCGGCGCTCCTGGCGCCGGAGACCAGCAGGAAGCACTCGCCGTTCGCGGGGTCGTGCAGCGTGAAGTCGTCCCCGTTCACGTTGACATAGGTGAAGTCCCCGGTGGCCGCCTGGGCGCCGGTGGACAGGCCGCAGAACAGCGCGGCGGCGGTACCGAGGGCGATGGCCGCCCGGACGACGTTTCCTCGTGGCCGCACGAGCCGCATGACGGGTCCCCCGGGTGTCCGCCGGGGCGTGCGCCGCCCCTGGTCGCCACCAGCGTCGTGCGGTCCGGCCCCTCCCTGAAGGGGCGGGGGCCGTTGTCACCCGAACGGATTACCGTAGGGGGGTGGCTGGGAACGCGGGGAGCCGTCCTCGCCTCCGGTTCTTCTGCCTCAAGGCCCTTGATCTCAAGCGGGCTTGAGGTGTGAGCATGATCCGCATGAACACGGAAAACGCCGACATCACGGCGGTACACCAGGTAGTGGCCGAGGTCGAGCGGGCGCAGCGCGCCAAGGACGTCGACGGGTTCCTCGCGCTGTTCCACCCCGAGGCGCTCTGGACGACCGCCCACGGCAAGGTCCTCGTCGGCCTCGACGCCATCGCCGAGTTCACGCGCGCCGTGCTGCCCGCGGCGAGCTGGGACTGGGACGTCACCTACGAGCCCACGCACGTACGGTTCCTGCGGCCCGACGTGGCGGCGGTCAAGGTGCGGCAGGTCTACCGGTCGGCCGAGGGCGGGTCCGAGGGGGTCCCGGTGTACGTCATGACCAAGGGGGACGACGGGCGCTGGCTGCTGCACGTCTGCCAGAACACGCAGGTGCACGCGGGGGAGTAGCCGGGCGCCCCCACCACGGCGGAGGGCGCCCGGACGTTCGTCAGAGCGCCTGCGCCGCCGGGTTGACCAGGTCGCGGACCGTCTTCGACTTCACGTACTCGCCGATGGCCGTCATCTCCCACTCGCCCGAGTGCTGGCGGATGAACTTGCACATCAGGACGCCCGTCTTGGGCTCCGAGCCGGTGAGGTCGAAGCGGACGAGTTCCTCGCCGGTCTGTCCGTCGAGCAGGCGGCAGTACGCCTTGGCGACGTTGGTGAACTTCTGGCCGCTGTAGGAGCTGACGGTGAAGACCAGGCCGGTGACCTCCGGGGGCAGGCCACCGAGGTGGACGGTGATGCTCTCGTCGTCGCCCGAGCCGTCGCCCGTCAGGTTGTCGCCGGAGTGCTGGACCGCGCCGTCCAGGATCATCAGCTTGCCGAAGTAGCAGGCGTCGATCATGTTCCGCTGGGGGCCGTACGCGATGACGGAGGCGTCCAGGTCGATGGCCCGGCCGCCGTACGCGGGCTCCCAGCCGAGGCCCATCCGGACCGACTGCGTCAGCGGGCGGCCGCCCTTGACGAGGGAGACCGTCTGGTTCTTCCGGAGGCTCACCCGGCCCTTGTCCAGGTTGACCTTGCCCGCGCCCGGGACGGGGGCCGGGGGCGCCGGCGGGACCGGGGGAGCGGGCGGGACGGGAGCACCGAACGCGCCTGCCGGAGGCTGCGGGGCGGGGGGTACGGGCGGGGCCGGCGGGGCGACGGGAGAGGCCGGCGGGGCGGCAGGGGCCTGGGGCGGCTCCTCCACGCTCACGCCGAAGTCCGTGGCGATGCCCGCCAGACCGTTCGCGTACCCCTGGCCCACCGCCCGTACCTTCCAGGCGTCGTTGCGCCGGTAGACCTCGACGACGACCAGCGCCGTCTCGGTGCCGAGCCTCGGCGGGGTGAAGGTGGCCAGCGGGGCGCCGGAGGCGGCGTCCCGGACGGTCGCGGTCGGTTCGGTGCCGGCGAAGGTGGTGCCGGGGGCGTCCAGGCTCGCGGTGACGACGATCTTCTCGATGCCGGCGGGCACGGCGGCCGTGTCGACGGTGATCGAGTCGGGCGCGCCGGCGGCTCCGGCGCGGTGGGTCACGCCGGGGCCCGTGGGCTGGTTGTAGAAGACGAAGTCGTCGTCGGAGCGCACCTTGCCGTCGGCGGTGAGCAGCAGGCCCGAGACGTCGAGCCGCACGGGCGCGGCGACGTCCACCGTCACACGGGTGACGGAGAGCGGAATGTTCGAGCCGGGGGTCATAGCGGTCATGATCCGTTCAACGCGTGATCGGGCTTTGCGGTTCCATGACCCGGCGGAATCCGCGATCCGGCGGAATCCGCGGCCCGATGTGAGGTGGTGCCCCGGGCCCGCCCTTTCACGCACCGTTTCCCGGGGCCGCACCCCAGACCCCGAACCGCGCACCGCGCCGTTCTCACCGCGGTGACACGAACCCCGTCTCGTACGCCCTCACCACCGCCTGCGTCCGGTCCCGGACGCCGAGTTTCGCCAGGACCCCGGCCACGTACGTCTTCACCGTCGCCGCGCCCAGGAACAGCCGTTCGGCGATCTCCGCGTTGGAGAGGCCCTCGGCCATCAGGCGGAGGACCTCCGCCTCGCGCTCGGAGAGGCGGGCGCGGAGGCGGTCGGCCTCGGCGCGGGTGGTGCGTTCGGTGGCGTGGGCGGCGGCCAGGGCGCGGACCGCGGCCGGGAAGAGGAGGGAGTCGCTGCGGGCCACCAGGCGTACGGCGTCGACGAGTTCGTCGGCACCGGCCCGCTTGAGGAGGAAGCCGGACGCGCCGGCGCGCAGGGCGTCGTACACGTAGCTGTCGTTCTCGAAGGTCGTGACGACGATGACGCGCGGCGGGTCGTCCATGGTCGCCAGGATGCGTTCGGTGGCCCGGATGCCGTCCGCCTCGGGCATGCGGACGTCCATCAGCACGATGTCGGGGCGCAGGGCACGGGTGACGGACAGGGCCTCGACGCCCGTCGTGGCCTCGCCGACGACCTCCATGCCCGGTTCGGCGTTCAGGATGACGCACAGGGCGGTGCGGACCATGCGCTCGTCGTCGGCGACGACGATGCGCAGGGTGTCGGCGTCGATGCCGGTGTCCGTGGCGGCCGCGGTCATCGGGGGCCGCCGTTCAGGGGCAGGCGGACGGACAGGCGCCATACGCCGTCCCGCGCGCCCGCGGCGCAGGTGCCGCGCAGCAGCCGGGCGCGTTCGGCGATGCCGGTCAGTCCGCGGCCGCCGCCGCCGCGGGTACGGGCGGGGACGCGCCCGACGGGGTTCTCCACGGTGACCTCCAGGGTCTCGGTGTCGGTGGTGACGCTCAGCCGCACGGGCACCGGGCCCGCGTGGCGCAGGGCGTTGGTGAGGCCCTCCTGGACGATCCGGTACGCCTCGCGGGAGACGACGGGCGGCAGCGAGCCGAGCCCCTCGGACGCGGTCAGGTCGATCTCGCCGCCGGCCGCGCGGGTGCGTTCCACGAGCGCGTCCAGGCCGGCCAGGGTCGGCGCGGGCGCGGCGGCGGCCGGGCCGTCCTCGCGCAGCAGGCCGAGGACGGTGTCGAGTTCGCCGACGGCCTCGCGCGTGGTCTCCTCGATCGAGGTGAGCGCGCGGCGGGCGAAGTCGGGGTCGCGGTCGAGGACCCTGCGGGCGGCACTGGCCTGCAGCAGGACCGCGCTCAGCGCGTGTCCGACGGAGTCGTGCAGTTCGCGGGCGAGCCGGTTGCGGAGGGCGAGTTCGTGGGCCCGGTGTTCGGCCGCCGCCAGCCGGTCCGCCGCCGTCGGGCCGAGGAGGACGGGCGCGCAGCGCGCCAGCAGGGCGCCGGCCGCCCGGGAGGTGAGCGCGAGCAGCGCCATCAGCCCCAGCCCGGAGAGCGGCGCCAGCAGGGGCAGCATCGGACCGCCGAAGACGCGGAACCAGGGCAGGCGGCCGGGAGCGTCCGGGTCCAGCAGCGGCATCACGAACAGGGCGACGGCCGCGGGCGGGGCGGCCAGGGACATGCCGCTGACGACGCCGCCCAGTGCGAGGTGCAGGGTGAAGTAGAGGGCGGGGCGCGTGCGTTCGGACCAGGTGCGGGCCGGGCCGGTGGCGAGGTCGGCCTCGTCGACGCCGCACAGGGCGCGCGCGATCGCGCTCTCCAGCGGGCGGACCAGCGGGAAGAGGAGCGCCGAGAGGGCGGCGAGCGGCAGCGCCGTGGCGAAGGTCGTGAACTGGAGGAGGGGGGAGAGGAGGACGTTGGCGCCCTTGCCGCCTCGGACGAGCGACAGCAGCACGTTCGCCAGGAGGAAGTACGGCATCACCAGGGCGCCGCCGATCAGCAGGTGCACCCAGCGCAGGCGTGCGCGCCGGCCCAGGAGGTCGCGGATCGGCTGGTTGCGGGGCGGCGGGCTGTCGGTGAGGGTGCTTGGTTCGGGCGAGTCTGGTTCAGGCGCGCTTCGCTCGGTCGCGCTTGGATCAGGCGCGCTTCGTTCGGGCGCGCTTGGCTCGGGGGCGCGCGGTTCCGGGCGCGAGCCGGTCGTCACGGCGCGGTGCGGGCGTACGAGCGCGCGTGCGCGGGCGGCCGTGCGCCGGTCGGCGGTCTGTCGATCACGGGCACAGCGTAGGCGACGGGCATACGCCTCGCGGGAGCGAGTTCGCTCCCGCCGTTCCCCGTCATTCCCCGCCGCCTCCCCGCCGCCCCACTCGGTGTCAGAACGGCTACAGCACCGGACCGATGAGGAGCAGGGACTGGACGGAGCGGTACGGCATGGTCCACTTTCGACACCACACGTGACCGCCCGAACACCGAGGAGTGCATGTGAACGATCTCGAATCCGCCCCGCGGGGCGGCTCCGGCGCACTGGACTCGATATTGCGCATCGCCCTCGGCTTCCAGGCGTCGAAGGTGCTGTTCACCGCCGTCCGCTTCGGCGTCTTCACCGAACTGGCCGAAGCCCCGCTCACCGCCGCCGAACTGCGCGCCCGGCTCGGCCTGCACCCGCGCGCCGCCCGCGACTTCTTCGACGCGCTGGTGGCCCTCGGCCTGCTCGACCGTGGCCCCGGCCCCGACGGGCGGTACGCCAACACCCCCGACACGGCGCGCTACCTGGACCGCGGCAGCCCCGCCTATGTGGGCTGCGCCCTGGAGATGTACGACAACCGGCTCTACGGTTTCTGGGGCAGCCTCGCCGACGGGCTGCGCACCGGCGAGCCGCAGAACGAGATCAAGGACGGCGGCGAGCTGTTCGGCACCCTCTACAAGGACCCCGAGCGGCTGGCCTGCTTCCAGCAGGCGATGACCGGGCTCACCATGCGCTCGGCGGACGCCCTCGCCGAGGCCGTGGACTGGTCCGCCCACCGCACCGTCGCCGACATCGGATGCGCCGAGGGCGCCATGCTCAGCCACCTCCTCCACCGCCACCCGCACCTGCGCGGCACCGGGCTCGACCTGGAGGCCGTCCGCGGCAACTTCGAGCGCCACCGCGAGCGTTGCGGCCCCGCCGACCGGCTGTCGTTCACAGCCGGGGACTTCTTCGCCGACCCGCTGCCCCGCGCCGACGTCCTCCTCTTCGGCCACATCCTGCACGACTGGGACCTGGCCGCGAAGCGGACGCTGCTGCGCAAGGCGTACGAGGCGCTGCCCGAGGGCGGCCTCGTGGTCATCCACGAGAGCTTCATCGACGACGACCGGCGGGAGAACCTGGCCGGGCTGCTCGGCAGCCTCAACATGCTCATCGAGACCCCGGGCGGCTTCGACTGCACCGCCGCCGACTGCCGGGGCTGGCTGGCGGAGGCCGGGTTCCGGGAGACGTGGACGCGGCACCTGGCGGGTGCGGAGACGATGGTCGCCGGCCGCAAGTGACCGCCTTCACGACGGCAAGGGCCGCGGTAGCAGTGTCCGTGGTGACGTGGGCGACACTTGCGGTGGCGGATCCGGGCGGGAGACTGGCGGGGATCGATCGCCACCCGCGGACCGGACACCTCCGTTCCCCCGGTGGCGCGGGGACGCCTGCCGGACGGGAGAGGACATGACGCACGACAGCACGGTGCTGCACATCAAGGGACGGGTGCTCACCGGCCCGGGCCCCGACGGCGGGGTGCGCGACGAGATGTGGGTGACCGGCGGCCGGATCACCTTCGAACGCCCGGTGGGCGCGCGGGACGTCACGACCGTCGCGGGCTGGGCGCTGCCCGGCCTGGTGGACGCCCACTGCCACGTCGGCCTGGACGCGCACGGCGCGGTCGACGCCGCGACCGCCGAGAAGCAGGCGCTGACCGAACGGGAGGCCGGCGCCCTGCTGTTGCGCGACGCCGGCTCGCCGTCCGACACCCGCTGGGTCGACGACCGGGACGACCTCCCGCGCATCATCCGCGCCGGCCGCCACATCGCCCGTACCCGCCGCTACATCCGCAACTACGCCCACGAGATCGAGCCCGAGGACCTGGTGGCGTACGTGGCGCGGGAGGCGCGGCGCGGCGACGGGTGGGTCAAGCTGGTGGGTGACTGGATCGACCGGGAGACCGGCGACCTGGCCGCCTGCTGGCCGCGCGGCGAGGTCGAGGCGGCCATCGCCGAGGCGCACCGGCTGGGTGCCCGGGTGACGGCGCACTGCTTCGCCGAGGAGTCGCTGGCGCCGCTGGTGGAGGCCGGGATCGACTGCATCGAGCACGCGACCGGGCTGACCGAGGAGACGATCCCGCTGTTCGCCGAGCGCGGCGTCGCGATCGTCCCGACGCTCGTCAACATCGCCACGTTCCCGCGGCTCGCGGACGGCGGGGAGAAGAAGTTCCCGCGCTGGGCGGACCACATGCGGCGGCTGCACGAGCGGCGCTACCGGACGGTGGGCGCCGCGTACGACGCGGGCATCCCCGTCTACGTGGGGACGGACGCGGGCGGCTCGCTCGCCCACGGCCTGGTGGCCCAGGAGGTCGGCGAGCTGGTCAAGGCCGGCCTCCCGGCCTCCGCCGCGCTCGCCGCGGCGACCTGGGGAGCGCGCGCGTGGCTGGGGCGCCCGGGACTGGAGGAGGGCGCGCCGGCGGACGTGGTGGTGTACGAGGCGGACCCCAGGGAGGACGTCCGGGTGCTGGCGGCGCCGCGGCGGGTGATCCTGCGGGGGCGGGTGGTGGGCTGATGAGCCTGCGGTAGGGGTTTCTCCTGTTGCGCATGCTTCGAACTGGCAGTCGGAAACCACCCGTTGGGATGAACTCCCTCAAGAACGCTCGCCGTTCACCCGTCCGGGAACGACCATGACGTGGTCGATGCCGACGGCGCGTGATGTCCCCCATTGGCGCGCGTCGGCTCCTTTCTCTCGTGGGGAGTTCCACACCCGTGTCCAGCACCACCAGATCTTCCTTCGGCATGCCCGTTTCCCGGACTTCCCGGCGGGCGGGCGTGCGGTCCGCGGCTCTCCTGGCCGCGTTCTCAGCGGTCGCGGCCGGTGCCGTATCCGCCCACGCCGCCCCTGCCGCCCCCGCCACCGGTGACCACCGCACGGGCACGGCGGACGCCGTGATCCTCCGCGCCGGGCTCGACGTCTCGCTGCTCGACAAGACCGTCCGGGTGCCCGTCAACGCGTCGCTCAACGACGTCCACGCCCCCGGGAACGCGGCGCGGACCGCGCTCTCCGTCCGGGTGGGCGGCGCGGAACAGGGCCGGCCGGTGGAACTGCTGCGCGCCGACGCGGCCACCGCCCGCGCCACGGCCGACGAGCGCGCGGCGACCGGCCGTGCCGAACTCCTGCACGCCAAGGTGCACGTGCCCGGCCTGCCGCTGCTCTCCCTCGTCGAGGTGCGGCAGGTCACGGCGGAGGCGGTCTGCCGGGCCGGGCAGCGGCCCTCGGCCGCGTCCAATCTGCTGGGCCCGGTGACCGTGCTCGGGAAGAAGGTCACGCTGAGCACTGGCGGCACGACCGACGTCGACGTGCCGGGCGTCGGCCGGGTCCGCCTCGACCTGTCGAAGACCGCCACCACCTCGCGCACCGGGGCCGCCACCGCCCTCCAACTGAACGTGGACGTCAACCCGTTGAAGCTCGGCGTCGCCGAGGTGCACGGCCGCGTCACCCTCGTCCGGGCCGCCTGCGAGACCCCGGCCGGCGCCGGCGAGCCGGCTAAGGAGCCCCCGGCCCCCGCGAAGCAGCCCCCCGGCAAGGAGGCCACCCGCACCTCCGGTACCGACGTCAAGCCGCAGACCGTCGCCGACAAACACGACCTCGCCGAGACCGGCGGCTCCTCCGCCACCCCCTGGATCGCCGGAGCGGCCGGCCTGCTCGTCGTCGGAGGCGGCGCCGCCCTGATCACCGCCCGCCGCCGGGCGGCGGCGCGGGCCAGGGGGTGACGCGGGGCGGGGGGCGTCCTGCTCAGCCCCCCGCCAGTGCCTTGCCCAGGGCCTCCGCGAAGCGGTCCGTCGTGGTGCGGTCGCGGACCGCGAGGCGGAGGTAGTCGGGGCCCAGGCCGGGGAACGTGTCGCCGCGGCGGACGGCGAAGCCCAGGCCGCGCAGGCGGCTGCGGACCGCCGTGGCGTCCGGGAGGCGGATCAGGACGAACGGGCCGGCCGCCGGGGAACACACCGTCACCGAGGGGAACATCGAGAGGCGGTACTCCAGGTGCGCCCGGTCCGAGGCGATGCGGTGGGCCGCGTGGGCGGCCTCCGCGAGGGCCGGGGCCGCGCTGCACGCCTCGGCCGCCACCAGGGCCGGGGAGGACACCGGCCAGAGCGGCTGGGCGCGTTCGAGGCGGGCGATCGTGCCCGGCGACGCGAGGACGTAGCCGACCCGCAGGCCGGCCAGGCCCCACGTCTTGGTGAGGCTGCGCAGGACGACCAGGCCCGGCAGGTCCGTACGGGACGCCAGGGACTCGCCCTCGCCCGGCACCGCGTCCATGAACGCCTCGTCCACCACCAGCGTGCGCCCCGGGCGGGCGAGCCGGGCCAGGGCCGTCGCCGGGTGCAGGACGGAGGTGGGGTTGGTCGGGTTGCCGACGACGACCAGGTCGGCGTCGGACGGGACCGCCCGCGGGTCCAGCCGGAAACCGTCCGCCGCGTCCAGCACCACCCGTTCCACGCTGTGCCCCGCGTCCCGCAGGGCCGCCTCCGGCTCGGTGAACTGCGGGTGCACCACCACCGGGCGCCGGGCCGGGAGCGCCCGGGCGATCAGCACGAACGCCTCCGCCGCGCCGGCCGTCAGCAGCACCCGCTCCTCCGGCAGTCCGTGCCGGGCCGCGACCGCCCGGCGGGCCGCCCGGCCGTCCGGGTAGGCGGCGAGGGTGTCGACGGAGGCGGCGATGCGCTCGCGCAGCCAGTGCGGCGGCGTACCCGCCCGGACGTTGACCGCCAGGTCCGTCAACTCGTCGCCCATGCCGCGCACTTCGGCGTCCCCGTGATGGCGCAGGTCGGGCTCGGGGGATATGTGCATGGGCGGGGATACCTTCTCGCTGTGCGGTGTTCCGGCGGCGCTCCGGCGAATGTCCCGGTGGTGTTCCGGTGGGGGAGACGTTACCGGGTTCCGGGAACGCGGATTCCTCGTGGGCCCTCCCCCTCCGCACGCGGTCCGGCCGTCGTGTCGCCGCCCCTTCGTGCCGCTTCGGCCATAGGATCGCCCTGCTTCGACGTGAATGTCAGATTATGTGGATGTCTGTCCAGTGTGGAGGGTGATGGTGGTGAACGGTTCCGCTGCGGCGGCCGACGGGACGGCCGGGCCCGTCGTCCGGGTGCCGGTCAACCTCCGGGTCAACGGCGCCGAACGGCGGATCGAGGTGGACACCCGCACCTCACTGCTGGACGCCCTCCGCGACGCCCTGGCCCTGACCGGCACGAAGAAGGGCTGCGACCAGGGCCAGTGCGGTGCCTGCACGGTGCATCTCGACGGCAAACGGGTGCTCTCCTGCCTCACCCTCGCCGCGAGCGCCGACGGGCGCGAGGTCCGGACGATCGAAGGGCTGGAGCGGGACGGCGTACCGCACCCGATGCAGGAGGCGTTCGCCCGCCACGACGCCCTCCAGTGCGGCTACTGCACCCCCGGCCAGATCATGTCGGCCGTCGCCCTGATCGAGGAGGGCCGGGCCGGCTCGGACGACGACGTCCGCGAGTTCATGAGCGGCAACCTCTGCCGCTGCGGCGCCTACCCGCACATCGTCGCCGCGATCCGCGACGTGGCCACCGGGGGCCGGCGTGCGTAGCTTCGCGTACGTCCGCGCCGGGACCGTCGAGGAAGCGGTCGCCGAGGTCGCCGCCGATCCCGGGGCCGCCTACCTCGCCGGCGGGACGACCCAGGTGGACCTGATGCGGGACGAGGTATTCCGGCCCGCCCGGCTGGTGGACATCACCCGGCTGCCGCTGCGGGGCATCCGGCGCGACGGCGAGATGCTGATCGCCGGCGCGCTGACCACCATGGAGGAGCTCGCCGCCCACGAGGACGTGACCGCCCGGCTGCCGCTGGTGCGCGAGGCGCTGCTGCGCGGCGCCTCCCCGCAGCTCCGGCACATGGCCACCCTCGGCGGCAACCTCCTCCAGCGCACCCGCTGCCGCTACTACCGCGACCCGAGCACGGCCTGCAACAAGCGCGAGCCGGGCGCCGGCTGCGCCGCGCTCGACGGCCACCACCGCACCCACGCGGTCCTCGGCACCAGCCCGCACTGCATCGCCACCCACCCCTCCGACCTCGCCGTCGCCCTGCTCGCCCTGGACGCCTCGGTGCGCGTCCACGGGCCGGACGGCGAACGCGCGGTGCGGCTGGCCGAGTTCTACCGGGTCCCCGGTACCACCCCGCACCTCGAGAACGCCCTCGCGCACGGCGAGCTGATCACTCACCTGGAGATCCCGCTGCTGCCGCCGGAGGCCCGCTCGGGCTATCTGAAGGTCCGCGACCGGGCCAGCTACGAGTTCGCGCTCGCCTCCGTCGCCGCCGCCCTGGTCCTCGACGACGGACGGATCCGCTCCGCCCGGCTCGCCCTCGGCGGCGTCGGCACCGTCCCCTGGCGCGTGCCCCGGGCGGAGGAACTGCTGCGCGGCGCCCGGCCGGACGACGACGTGCTGCGCGCGGCGGCGGACGCCGCGCTGGACGGCGCGGAGGGGCGGCCGGACAACGGTTTCAAGGTCGAGCTGGGACGGCGGGCGGTCGTCCGGATGCTGGGCGCTCTGGCGCGGGGCGAGGAGCCTGGCGGGGCGGCGGGGGACGGGCACCCCGGCCCGGCGGCGGGAGACGGGCGTCCCGGCGAGGCGGGGCCGCCGCCCCGCGGGCGGGAGGCCGGGGCGTGACCGGGAGGCCGGGGCGTGACCGGGAGGACGGGGGCGTGCTCGGGAGGACGGGTGCGTGCTCGGGAGGGCCGGCCCGCGACGGGAGCAACCGCGGTCCGAAGGACCGAACCACGGCCCGGGGGACCGGGCCCTGGCCGGGGGGGGCGAGTCGGGACCGGAGGGAACGAACCGCGGCCCGAAGGACCGAACCACGGCCCGGGGGTCGGGGCCCTGGCCGGGGGCGAGTCGGGGCCGGAGGGAACGAACCGCGGCCCGGGGGAACGAGCCGTGACCGGAAGGACCCAGCCGTGACCGAGAGGGCTGACCCATGACACCGACCCAGCTCGGCGAGGGCATCGACCGCGTCGACGCCCGCGTGAAGACCGGCGGCCGGGCCGAGTACGCCACCGACGCCGCGTACCCCGGCCTCGTCCACGCCGTCCTCGTCCAGAGCAAGATCGCCGCCGGCCGGATCGCCGCCCTCGACACGGCGGCGGCAGAGGCCGCGCCCGGGGTGCTCGCGGTGATCGGTCACGAGAACGCGCCCGTCCTGCACGAGGCGCCCGACCGGGCCTCGTCGCTGCCGCCGCCCCCACTGCGGGACGACCGGATCCGGTACCACGGCCAGACCGTCGCGGTGGTGGTGGCCGACACCTTCGAGCAGGCCACCGAGGCGGCCCGGCTGGTCCGCGTCACGTACGCGGCGGACCCGCCCGTCGCCGACCTCGACCACCCCGACGCCGAGCACGACCACGACCCGTTCGGGACGGACGGCGGGACCGGCGACGTCGACAAGGCCCTGGAGGCCGCGCCCGTCCGCGTCGAGCGCACGTACCGCACGGCGGCGAACACCAACAACCCCATGGGCCCGTTCGCCACCGTCGCGTGCTGGGAGGGCGACCACCTCACCGTCCACGACTGCACCCAGGGCCCCTCCCGCACCCGGGCCGACCTCGCGGCGGCGCTCGGCGTGCCACCGGAGGCCGTCCGCGTGCTGGCCCCCTACCTCGGCGGCGGCTTCGGCGCGGGGCTGCGGACCTGGGGGCACACCGTGCTCGCCGCCGTCGCGGCGCGGCAGGTGGGGCGGCCGGTGAAGCTGGTGCTGACGCGCAAGCAGATGTTCACTTCCGTGGGGCACCGGCCCGACACCCGGCAGACCGTGCGGATCGGCGCCACCCGGGACGGCCGGATCACCGCGATCGACCACCGGGCGTGGCAGTCCCTCTCGATGACGGACATCAACTACGAGCCCGTCTCCCACACCTCCCAGTCCTCCTACGCCAGTCCCAACATCACCACCCGTGACGTCCAAGTCCGCCTCAACGTCCCCGCGCCCGGCTCCATGCGCGCCCCCGGCGACGCCCAGGGCAACTACGCGCTGGAGTGCGCGCTGGACGAACTCGCGCACGAACTGGGCATGGACCCGCTTGAGCTCCGGCTGCGCAACTACGCCGACGAGCACCCCGTCACCGGGCAGCAGTGGTCGTGCAACGACCTGCGCGCCTGCTACGAGACCGGAGCCGAGACGTTCGGCTGGGCGCGCCGCGACCCCGAGCCGCGCTCCATGCGCCGGGGCCGGACGCTGGTCGGCTACGGCATGGCCGGCACGTCGTTCTTCTTCTACCAGGCAGACTGCGCCGCCCGCGTCACCGTCAGGGCGGACGGCGGAGCGGTGGTGGAGAGCGCGGGCATGGACCTCGGCACCGGTACGTACACCGTGATGACCCAACTCGCGGCGGAACTGCTGGGGTTGCCGGTGGAAGGGGTACGCATGGTGATGGGCGACAGTTCCCTCCCCGCGGCGCCCTCCGCCGGCGGTTCCGGCCTCACCGGCGCCATGGGCACCGCCATCCACACCGCCTCCCGGCACCTGCTCCAGTCCTTCCTCGACCTCGTCCGCGACGACGCCTCGCCGCTGCGCGGCGTCGCGCTGGACGGCGTCCGTGCGGAGGGCGGGCGCATCGTGCGCACCGACGACGGCCGGGGCGAGGCGTACACGGCGATCCTCGCCCGCCACGGGCGCGACGCCCTGTCCGCCGAGGGCTCGGCCGAATCGCCGGGCCAGGACGGCGCGGTGGTGCCCACGGGGCCGTACGCCGCCAAGTTCGCGGAGGTCCATGTCGATCAGGACCTCGGCGTCATCCGGGTCGCCCGCCTGGTGACCGCCGCGCACTGCGGGCGCATCCTCAACGAGAAGACCGCCCGCAGCCAGCTCGTCGGCGGCACGGTCGGCGGCATCGGCATGGCCCTGCTGGAGGAGACCGTCACCGAACCGCACACCGGGCGCATCGCCAATCCCACGCTCGGCGACTACCTCGTCGCCGTGAACGCCGATATTCCGCGCCTCGACGTCCGCTTCGTCGGGCGGCCCGACCCTACGACTCCCAACGGCACCAAGGGGTGTGGGGAACTCGGCATTCCGGGGACGCCGGCCGCTATCGCGAATGCGGTGTTTCATGCGACGGGGGTGCGGGTTCGGCGGTTGCCGATCAGGATCGAGGATGTGCTGTGAGGTGCCCCGGTCCCGCCCTTTCACCGTTTCCTGGGGGCTGCGCCCCCAGCCCCCCTTTTCCGCGGCTTCGCCGCTCGTCCTCAAACGCCGGACGGGCTGAAATCAGCCCGTCCGGCGTTTGAGGACAACCGCGCGGAGCGCGGTTTCGGGGGCGCAGCCCCCGCAAGAAACGGTGAAAGGGCGGGACCGGGGCACCTCACCCCGCCACCGCACACGTCACCCGCCCCCACACAACCTTGGGCACAAGCAGAACAGCCCCCTCACCCGCCGCCAGCAAGGCAGCCGCCTCGGCGACGGACGGCGTACCCACCGCCGCGCCGGCCACCGCGGACGGATGCGGAACGGCGACCCCGGCGAGCTCGGCCGCGTCGTACGGCCGCAGCGGCACGCCGAGCGCGGCGGCCGCTCCCGCGATCCCCGGTTCCGCCGCCCGGGCGGCGAGCGTCGCCAGGGCGGCGGGCCGGGCGCCGGCCGGCAGGCAGCGGGCGATGAGGGCCAGCACCTCGTCGGCCGGCACGCCCGGCCGGGCGCCCAGCCCCACGCACACCGGTTCAGACGCCCGCACGCGCCGCCGCCACCAGCCGCTCCGCCGTCCCGGGCGCCCCGGCCCAGTGCACGTGCAGGTACGACGCGTGGACACCACCCGCCGCGTACCCCTCGACGCGCCGCTCGGGGGCCGTGAAGCCCCAGGCGGGCGCCGGGCCCGCGCCCGGTTCGACGACCGTGCGGTGGAACTCGTGGCCGCGCACCCGGGTCCCCGCCGCCGCCAGGGGGTTGTCCGCGAGGGCGACGGCCTCGCGGTAGCCCAGGGTGAGCCGGGGCGACATCCGGGCCTCGGCGGGCAGGACCCCGCACATGGGCCGGCCGTCCAGGGAACGGGACAGGTACAGCAGGCCCGCGCACTCCGCCGCCACCGGCGCGCCCGTCGCCGCGAGGGCCGAAACCGCCGCGCGCAGCGGCTCGTTGGCTGACAGCTCGGGCGCGTACATCTCCGGGAAGCCACCGCCGATCATCAGGCCGGCCGTGCCCGCCGGCAGCTTCTCGTCGCGCAGCGGGTCGAACGGGACGACGTCCGCGCCGGCCGCCGTCAGCAGTTCCGTGTGCTCCGCGTACGAGAACGTGAACGCCGGGCCGCCGGCGACCGCGATCACCGGGCGGGGACCCGCCGCCGAAGCGGCCTCCGGCGACCACGCCGGCCCCGGCACCGGCGGCGCGCTCCGCGCCAGCGCCAGCAGCGCGTCCAGGTCGCACCCCTCCCGTACCCGCGCCGCCTGCGCGGCCACCGCGTCCAGCGCCTCCGCGCGCCGTTCGGCCACCGGGACGAGACCCAGGTGCCGGCTGGGCGTGTCGACGTCGGCGGCCCGGCGCAGCGCGCCCAGGACCGGGACGCCGGCGCCGCCCAACGCCTCACGGAGCAGGGCCTCGTGGCGGTCGGAGCCGACCTTGTTGAGGATGACGCCCGCGACCCGCACCTCCGGGTCCCAGGAGGCGAAGCCGTGGACGAGCGCCGCCACCGAGCGCGACTGCGACGACGCGTCCACGACCAGCACCACCGGCGCCCGCAGCAGCTTCGCCACGTGCGCCGTCGACGCCAGCTCGCCCCGGCCGCTGGCGCCGTCGAACAGGCCCATCACGCCCTCGATGACGGCGAGCTGGGCCCCCGCCGCGCCGTGCAGGAACAGCGGGGCGATCCGCTCCGGGCCGCACAGGAACGCGTCGAGGTTGCGGCCCGGGCGGCCGGTCGCCAGCGCGTGGTAGCCCGGGTCGATGTAGTCCGGACCGACCTTGTGCGGCGACACGGCCAGTCCCGCGTCGACGAACGCCCGCATCAGGCCGGTGGCGACCGTCGTCTTGCCGGTGCCGGACGCGGGGGCCGCGATGACCAGTCGTGGAACGGAGTGTGCGGAGGTCACCACTCGATGCCCCGCTGGCCCTTCTGGCCGGTGTCCATGGGGTGCTTGACCTTCGACATGTCGGTGACCAGGTCCGCGAAGTCCACCAGCTCCTGCGGCGCGTTACGGCCGGTGATCACCACGTGCTGCGTCCCGGGGCGGTCCTTGAGGACCGAGACCACCTCGGCCGTGTCGATCCACCCCCAGTGCAGCGGGTACGCGAACTCGTCCAGCACGTACAGTTTGTAGCGCTCGTCGGCCAGGTCGCGCTTGACCTGCTCCCAGCCCTCGCGCGCCTTCTCCTCGTTGCTCAGCTCCCCGTCCTTGGGGTCGCGCTGGATCCAGCTCCACCCCTCGCCCATCTTGTGCCAGTCGACGGACCCGCCCTCGCCGGACGCGCCGAGCACGCGCAGCGCGTTCTCCTCGCCGACCTTCCACTTCGCCGACTTCACGAACTGGAACACCCCGATCGGCCAGCCCTGGTTCCAGGCGCGCAGCGCGAGCCCGAACGCGGCCGTCGACTTGCCCTTGCCGATGCCGGTGTGGACGAAGACGAGCGGCCGGTTGCGGCGCTGGCGCGTGGTGAGACCGTCGTCCGGAACGACGGTCGGCTGTCCCTTGGGCATTACGCGGCTCCCCTGGTCGTGGCGGTGGTGGTGCGGACGGTACGGACGAGTGCGGTGACGGTGTCCGCCCGGAGTTCGTCGAGCGTGACGACCGGTGCCTGCAAAGACTGCCCCAACTCGGCCGCCAGGCCCAGACGGACCGGCCCGGCCTCGCAGTCGACGACGACGGACGCGATGCCCTCGGCCGCCAGCAGGTCCGCCGCGCGGCCTGCCCTGACCAGCGGCTCCGGGCCGCCCGTCGCCCGGCCGTCGGTCACCACGACCAGCAGCGGACGCCGCGACGGATCGCGCAGCCGCTCCACCCGCAGCACCTCGCGCGCCCGCAGCAGCCCGTCGGCCAGCGGCGTCCGGCCGCCCGTCGGCAGCTTCTCCAGCCGGGCCGCGCCCGCGTCCACCGACGAGGTGGGCGGCAGCGCCACGTCAGCGCCGGAACCCCGGAAGGTGATCATCCCGATCTTGTCGCGGCGCTGGTAGGCGTCCAGGAGGAGGGAGAGGACGGCGCCCTTGACCGCGCTCATGCGCTTGCGGGCCGCCATCGAGCCCGAGGCGTCGACGACGAAGAGGACCAGATTGCCCTCGCGCCCCTCGCGCACCGCCTCGCGCAGGTCGTCCCGGCGGACGACCAGGCCGCGTCCCGCCCGGCCGCGCGCGTGCTGGTGCGGGGCGGCGGCCTGGAGCGTCGCGGCCAGGTGCAGCCGGGTCAGCGTGCCGCGCGGGCGGCGGGCGCCGGTCGTCCGGCCGTGCGCGGTGCGGGCCCGCGAGCGGCGGCCGGCCGCGCCTTCGCCGAGGCCGGGGACGTCGAACTTGCGGGTGCGGAAGGGTTCGGTGGCGGCGACGGGGGTGGCTTCAGGCGCGGCTCCGGGGGCCGAACCCTCCTGCGCGGACGGGGAGTCGGCGGCGGGCTGCTCGCGCTGGGGCGGCAGGTCGGCGGCGGGGTCGGTTCCGGCGTCGGTCCCGGCGTCGGTGGTCTCCTGAGGCGGCACACCGTCGCCCGGGCCGTCGTCCTCCGGTCCGCCGTCGCCGCCGGGGCCGTCGTCGTCCGGGCCCTGCGGGTCGTCGCCCTCGGGCTCGTCCTCTTCCTCGAACTGCCGGAGGATCTCGTCGAGTTTGTCCTCGTCGAGGCCGGGCGCGTCGAAGGGGTTGCGGCGCCGGCGGTGGGGGAGGGCGAGCAGGGCGGCCTGGCGGACGTCCTCGGTGACGACGTCCGTACGCCCGGCCCAGGCGGCGAGCGCGGACGCGGTGCGGGCCGTCACGATGTCGGCGCGCATGCCGTCCACCTCGAAGCCGGCGCACACGGCGGCGATCCGGCGCAGGGCGCCGTCCCCGAGCCGCACGCTCGGCAGCAGGGCGCGCGCGGCGGCGATGCGCTCCCGCAACGCGTCCTCCTCCGCCGCCCACTTGGCGGCGAACGCGGCCGGATCCTCGTCGAACGCGAGCCGCCGGCGGACGACCTCGACGCGCTCGTCGGTCTCGCGGGAGGCGGCGACCTCGACGGTCAGGCCGAAGCGGTCGAGGAGCTGGGGGCGGAGCTCGCCCTCCTCGGGGTTCATGGTGCCGACGAGGAGGAAGCGGCTGGCGTGGCGGACGGAGACGCCTTCGCGTTCGATGTGGGCGGCGCCCGTCGCGGCCGCGTCGAGCAGCGAGTCGACGAGGTGGTCGCCCAGGAGGTTGACCTCGTCGACGTACAGCACGCCCCGGTGCGCGGCGGCCAGCAGTCCGGGCTCGAACGCCTTGACGCCGTCGGAGAGGGCGCGCTCGATGTCGAGCGACCCGACGAGACGGTCCTCCGAGGCGCCCACGGGCAGTTCGACCATGCGGGCGGGGCGGACGAACCGGGTCCCGTCCTCGTGCGGACCGTCAGGGCACGAGGCGTCCGGGGCGGCCGGGTCGCAGCCGAATCGGCAGTCGGTGTAGGTCTCGACCTCGGGGAGGAGGGTGGAGAGGGCGCGGACCGTCGTGGTCTTGGCCGTGCCCTTCTCCCCGCGCACGAGCACGCCGCCGACGGCCGGTGAGACCGCGTTGAGGAGCAGTGCCAGCCGCAGGCTGTCCATGCCGACGACGGCGGCGAAGGGGTACGGAGTGCTCATGCGGTGATCGCTCCTTCGGAGGGTGTCGCTGGACGGGGCGAGGGGAGAAGGGGGCCCCGGTCCGGCCCCTTCACCGTTTCTTCGGGGGCCGCGTCCCCGGTTTTCGGCGCCGCCGGCGCTCCCGGCGGGATGAACGGCAGGCCCGCCGGGACGCCGCCCTCGATCAGGCGCAACAGCGCCTCCGTGTCGGCGTGCTCCTCGATGAGGTCGCCCAGGCGGTCGAGCTGTTCCTCGCGGAGGGCGGCGAACGACGTGTCGGGCGCGGGGACGAAACGGCGGCCCGCTTGCCCGGCCACCCGGCGGAGGAACGCGCGGCGGAAGCCGTCGCTCTCCAGGGAGCCGTGCCAGTGGGTGCCCCAGACCGCGCCGACGCGGCAGCCGTCGAGGAACTCCTCGTCGCCGCCGGTCACTTCGGCGACACCGTGGTGGATCTCGTACCCCTCGACGCGCTCGCCGAGCGCCTTGCCCACCGGGCGGGCCAGGGTCTTCTCCGGCGCGAAGCGGACCCGGACCGGGAGCAGCCCGAGACCGTCCACGACACCGGCCCGGGACTCCACCTCGTCCTCGATCCGTTCGCCGAGCAGCTGGAAGCCGCCGCAGATGCCGAGGACCGGGCGGCCCTCGGCGGCGCGCCGGGCCAGCGCGCCGGCGAGGCCGCGTTCGCGGAGCCAGGCGAGGGCGCGGACGGTGCCGCGGGTGCCGGGGACGACGACCAGGTCCGCGTCGGCCAGTTCCTCCGGGCGGTCCACGAACCGGACGACGACGCCGGGTTCGGCGGCCAGCGCGTCCACGTCCGTGAAGTTGGACATCAGCGGGACCGCGCAGACGGCGACCCGCAGGACGTCCTCGCCGTACGGCGGCGCGACGACCGACTCGCGGACCGCGCCGCGCAGCGACACCCGCAGGCCGTCCTCCTCGTCGATGCCGAGGCCGTGCGCGAACGGCAGCACGCCGAACGTCCGGCGGCCGGTGAGGCCGCGCAGCATCTCCAGGCCCGGCTCCAGGAGCGAGACGTCGCCGCGGAACTTGTTGACGACGTAGCCGGCTATGAGCTCCTGGTCCTCGGGGGAGAGGAGCGCGGTCGTGCCGAAGAACGACGCGAAGACGCCCCCGCGGTCGATGTCGCCGACCACCACGACGGGCAGCCGGGCCGCCCGGGCGATGCCCATGTTGACGATGTCCGTGCGGCGCAGGTTGATCTCGGCGGGGCTGCCGGCGCCCTCGCAGATCACCGCGTCGTGGGTGCGGCGCAGCTCCGCCAGGCAGTCGGTGACCGTGCCGAACAGCTGCTCCTGGCGGCCGGAGTGGTAGCCGCGGGCGCTCAGTTCGCCGACCGGCTTGCCCATCAGCACGACCTGGCTGCTGCGGTCGCCGCCGGGCTTGAGGAGCACCGGGTTCATCAGCGCGGTCGGCTCGACGCGGGCCGCCGCGGCCTGCATGGCCTGGGCGCGGCCGATCTCGGCGCCCTCGCGGGTGACGAACGAGTTCAGCGACATGTTCTGCGCCTTGAAGGGCGCCACCTTGACGCCCCGGCGGACCAGCCAGCGGCAGATGCCCGCCGTGACCACGCTCTTGCCCGCGTCGGAGGTCGTCCCCGCGACCAGCAGGCCCCCAGCCGGCTCAGACACCGTTCCTCCTCGTCATGGATCCCGCTCCCAATCTGCCCACCCGGCGCGCCCGGGAGACCGCCCAGCGGCCGCCGACCGCGACGCCGAGCGCCAGCAGCGACACCCGCCGCGACAGCCGCACGGCCCGTTCGATGTCGGCCGCCGCCACCGGGCGGAGCTCCGCGCCGAGGACGGGACGGTGTTCGACGCGGCCCGCGTAGGCGAGGGTGCCGCCGAGGCGGACGCCGAGGGCGCCGGCGAACGCGGCCTCCACCGGGCCGGCGTTGGGGCTCGGATGCCGGGCGGCGTCGCGGCGGACCACGCGCAGGGCGCGGCGCGGGTCCGGGCCGGCGGCGACCGCGAGGGCCGCGGTGAGCCGGGCGCCGGGCCAGCCGACGACGTCGTCGAGCCGCGCGGAGGCCCAGCCGAAGCGCCGGTAGCGCGGCGACTTGTGGCCCACCATGGCGTCCAGCGTGTTGACGGCGCGGAAGCCGACCAGGCCCGGCACCCCGGCGAACGCGCCCCAGACGAGGGCGCCGACGACCGCGTCGGAGGTGTTCTCGGCGACGGACTCGACGACGGCGCGGGCGATCTGCTGCGCGTCGAGGGACTGCGGGTCGCGCCCGCACAGGTGCGGCAGCCGCTCCCGGGCGACGTCCAGGTCGCCGGCGGCGAGCGCGCCGCCGATGGCCCGGGCCTCCCGGCCGAGCGACGTGCCGCCGAGAACGGCCCAGGTGGCGGCGGCGGTCAGCGCGATGTCGGCCTGGTTCACCCGGCGTGCGGCGCGGGCCAGCAGGGTGGCGGCGGCCACGGCGCCGCCCGCGCAGACGGCCGTGTGCAGGGCGCCGCGGCCGCGGTGATCGGCCCACAGGCGGCGTTCGACGGCGTGCGCGGCCCGGCCGAAGGCGGCCACGGGGTGGCCCCGGCGGGGATCGGCGGCCACGAGGTCGGCGAGGAAGCCGAGCGCGGCACCGCACGCGAAACCGACGGGACGTGACGTACCCGTACGCATCGGCTCAGACCGCCGTCGCGCCTCGGGAGGGTCGGGTCGGGAGGGCGTCGGGTGATCGGCGGCGGCCGCGCATGTCTTTGTGTGTCCTCACTCAGGGTCCGCGCCCTGGTTCGACGTGACCGGTGACCCAGAGTCTCCTGGCTCCCGGACGGACGCTTTGCCGCTGCGCGGGCGTCGTTCGGTGACAGTGGCGGGACCGCGCCGGATTCGCACCGGCTTCCTCTGTTGTCGCCGTTTGGCCTCGGCAGTCCACCACGGCCCGCGAGCGGGCGTCAACTCGCGGTGGGTGGCCCCTGACCCGCCCTTTCTACCGCTGGGAGGTGCCCCCAGTTTCTTCCGGGGCTCCGCCCCGGACCCCGGGTCCTCAAACGCCGGACGGGCTGACTGATCAGCCCGTCCGGCGGTTGAGGACGACCGCGCGGAGCGCGGTTTCGGGGGTGCGGGGGCCTGCCCCCGCAAGAAACTGGGGGCACCTCCCAGCGGTAGCTGGGGGAGAAAGGGCGGGGGCGGGGCACCCTCACGCGACGATCAGGTATATCCCGTACCCGACAGCCGCCGCGCACAGCGCGAACGCCGCGTAAGCGCCGGTCCGCATCCCCGCGGACGCGGACTTCCCGTCCCGCGACGGCGACGTCCCCACGATCCCGAGGGTGAAGGCTCCCACCAGCCCCACGGTCATCACGAGACTGACGCCGAAGACCTGACCCAGAGCTGCCCAGTCGATGTGCATGGCGGATTCCTCAGCTGGTCGCGGCCACGGCGGGCGCCGGGACGGGCTCGGGGGTGATGGTCGGGGCGGCGGCCACCGGACCCGCCGGCGGCGGGGCGACGGCCTGGAGGGCGGCGGTGACGACGCCGATCGGCTCGGCGGCGGCCGGAGAAGGCGAGGCGGCCGCGTCGTCCGGCGTCACCGGCTTGCGCCGCGACACCATCCAGATCGCCCCGCTGACCGCCAGACCGAGCACGGCCACCGCGGCCACGCCCCAGTTCCCCTGGTCGGCGAGGAGCGCCGCACCCGCCGCGACCACACCGGCCGCCGGCAGCGTGAGGCACCAGGCGACGACCATGCGGCCGGCGGTCGACCAGCGGACGACGCCGCCCTTGCGGCCCAGGCCGGCGCCCATGATCGAGCCGGAGCAGACCTGCGTGGTGGAGAGCGCGAAGCCGATGTGCGAGGAGGCGAGGATGACGGTCGCGGCACCGGTCTGGGCGGCGAAGCCCTGCGCCGGGCGGATGTCGGTGAGGCCCTTGCCGAGCGTCTGGATGATGCGCCAGCCGCCGAGGTAGGTGCCGAGCGCGATGGCCAGGCCCGCCGAGACGACGACCCACAGCGGCGGGTCGGAGTGCGGGGCGACGACGCCGCCGGTGACCAGCGCGAGCGTGATCACGCCCATGGTCTTCTGCGCGTCGTTGGTGCCGTGCGCCAGCGAGACGAGGGCGGCGGAGGCGATCTGGCCGGCGCGGTAGCCCTTGGCGGTGTCGGCCTCGTCGCGGTCGCGCGCCAGGCGGTAGGTGAGCTTGGTCGCGGCCCAGGCGGAGACGCCGGCCACGATCGGGGCGGCCACCGCCGGGATGAGGACCTTCATGACGACCTTGTCGCCGTTGACCGCGTCGAAGCCGACGGAGGCGACGGTCGCGCCGATCAGGCCGCCGAAGAGGGCGTGCGAGGAGCTGGAGGGCAGACCGGCCAGCCAGGTCAGCAGGTTCCAGACGATGGCGCCGACCAGGCCGGCGAAGATCACCTCTGGGCGGATTCCGGCGGCCTCGTCGATGATGCCTCCGGAGATCGTCTTGGCGACCTCCACGGAGAGGAACGCGCCGACGAGGTTGAGCACCGCCGACATCGCCACCGCTGCCTTGGGCTTGAGTGCCCCGGTGGAAATGGTGGTGGCCATCGCGTTGGCCGTGTCGTGGAAGCCGTTCGTAAAGTCGAACACCAAGGCCGTGACGATCACGATCCCGATGAGAAGCGTGATGTGTTCCATTCACCCAGGCAATCAGTCCGGTGGTCAGTACGCCGCGACCGTAGGGACTGTGGGTGAACGGAAGGTGAACTGGGGCGGGATCCATGGTGACGCGAACCGGAGGGGGCCATCGATGACGGACCGGACGGATGACGGGACGATCTCCCGGATCAGGGCGGAAGTGCTGGCCACGGCCCGGAGGACGGTCGCGGACGGCCTGGTCGTGGGCACCTCGGGGAACGTGTCCGCCCGGGTCGGCGACGTGGTCCTCGTCACGCCCAGCGGGGTGCCGTACGACCGGCTCCGGCCGGAGGACGTCGTCGCCGTCGGCCTCGACGGCCGCCTGCTCGCGCCCGGCGGCCTCGCGCCCACCAGCGAGCTCCCCCTCCACCTCGCCGTCTACCGGGCCACCGACGCGACGGCCATCGTCCATACGCACGCCGCCCACGCCACCGCCGTCTCCACCCTGGTGACGGAGCTGCCGCCGGTCCACTACATGACCGCGGCCCTCGGCGGACCCGTACGGGTCGCCCCTTACGCCCTCTACGGCAGCGACGAGCTCGCCCGCCACACGCTCACCGCCCTGCACGGCCGCACCGGCTGCCTCCTGCGCAACCACGGCACCCTCGCCCACGGGACGAGCCTGGACCAGGCGTACGACCGCACCGCCCAGCTGGAGTGGATGTGCCGCGTATGGCTCGCGGCCTCCGCGGTGCCGGGGCGGACCCCGACGCTGCTCGACGCCGGGCAGCTCGCGGAGGCGGGGGAGAAGCTGCGGGGGTACGGACAGGGACAGGGCGACTGAACTCCGCGATCACCCGCCCGCCCGTCCACGCCGACTGGCCTCGTCGCACCCCCGTGCGGACACTGGAAGGATGCATCTGGTCCGGACGACGGCGATGACAGCGGCGACCATGATCGGTGCCGGGGCGGCCGCCCTGGCCGTGGGGCGTTACGCGGGTGACGGCCTGCTGAGAAGCGGCCCGGACCGGCCCCTGCCGGGTGAGCCCCGGCTCACCGTACGGGACGTCGGCGACGCCACCGTCACCCTGGACCGCACCCCCGCCTCCTGCCGCCCCGGCACCTACGGGCTCACCGGCCGGGGGGTGCGTGCCGTCGTCGGGCCGCCGGTCGCCGACGTCTCGCACGCGCACGACCGCGTCGTCCGCCGGCTCGAACGGATCACCCAAGGGGACCTCCGGCCCGGCCTCGGGGTCCGGCTCACCCCGCAGGTCCACCAGGGCGATCCGCGCGAAGCACTCGGTTTCGCTCCCGGAGACCTCGAAGACGCCGAGCTCGCCGGCGAGACCGGCCCCCTGCCCGCCTGGTTCCTGCCCGGCGCCCGCGACACCCACGTCGTCACCGCGCACGGGCTCGGTGCCACCCGCGAACACCCCGCGGCCCTGCTGCCGTTCTGGCACCGGTCGCGGCTCCCCGCGCTCGTCCCCGCCCACCGGGGCGACCCCGGAGCCCCCCGGCCCGCCGACGGTCTCGACCGGCTCGGCGCCGCCGAGTGGCGCGACGTCGTCACCGCCGTCGAGGAGGCCGTCCGGCGCGGGGCCCGGCACGTGGTGCTGCACGGCTGGTCCACCGGTGCCACCGCGGCCCTCCTCGCCGCCGCCGACCCGAAGGTCCGGCCGCACATCGGCGGGCTCGTCCTGGACTCGCCGGTGCTCGACTGGGACGCCGCGCTGCACGCCCTCGCCGCGCGCCGGCTCCCCGCCGCCCTGCGCCCGCTCGCGGTGCACGCCGCCCGCGTCCGGGCCGGACTGGACCAGGGCAGGCTCCGGGCCGCCGCCGACCCCGCCCGGCTGACCGTGCCCGTCCTCCTCCTGCACAGCCCGGACGACGCCTTCGCGCCCTGGACGCGCTCCCGGGACCTGGCCGCGCACCGTCCGGATCTGGTCACTTTGCGCACCGTCCGCGACGCCGGCCACGCGGCCCTGTGGAACGCGGACCGGAAGGGTTACGAGGAGTCCCTGAGGCGGTTCCTGACGCCCCTTGTGTAGGCGGTCACCGGTCGCCACCAGGGGGCATGGGTGACTGCATGGTTGATTCCGATTGGGTTTTCGGAGCGTGAACGGCAAGACTGCACCTGTGACGTCCCGTACTCCGCGCGACTCCCGGCTCAGACTCGTACCCCGGCAGCCGATCGCCGCCGCCCGCAAGGCGGTGGCCGACCGAGGCTCCCGTCCGGCACCCCGGCCGCCCGCCGGCATCCCGGGCCGTCCGGAACTCGCCCGGCAGGCGAGAGCCGGACTGACCGGCGCCGTCCGCCTGGCCCGCTGGGCGGCGGCCGAGTACGCCCGGGGGGCCGGACCCGGCCCCGACCACGACGCGGCGACCGCCGAAGCCGGCGTCCTCGGGACGGCGACCGCCGAGCGGGCCGCCGCCGCCCTGGACCTGACGCCCCGCCAGGTGCAGGCCGACTGGGACCGGGCCCGGCTCGCCGGACTGCTCGAACTGCACGGCGGCAGCGCCCGCGCCGGATGGCGGCTGACCGCCTGGGACCGTGACGACAGCGCCGTGCTGCGCGGCTGGGTCGCCCTGTTCGACGCCTGGTCGCTCGCCCACCCCGAGCCGGCCGGCACCGACCCGACCGTGGCCGCCGAGGTCGTCGAGGCGGCCCCGCAACTGCTGTCCGTCATGCACCTGTCGGCCGGGCCCGTGTCCGTCGCCATGCTGCTCGACCTGCTCCGGCAGCGCGTCGCGGAGATCCGCGCCGAGCGCTGCGAGATCCCGTACGACGGCCCCGAACCCGTCCCGGCCCGGGCGTCCGTCCCCGCCCCCCGCGCCGGGGGCTGCGAGGACGCCGGACCGCTGACCGACCTGCTCGCCTGGGCGCTCGACGGGCTCGCGTCGGTCGGCGCGCTCGTGGTGCGCGGTGGGACCGGGCCGGAGGCCGAGGCCGTGCTCACCCCGCTCGGCAACTGGGCCGTGTGGGTCAAGCTCGAACAGATCTGCGTCGCCGCCCAGAGCCCCGCCGGCAACATCGAACTCTCCGCCGAGGCCATGCTCCGCGGCTGCGCCGACCTCAGCCCCGGCCCGGCCCGCGCCGAGTACCGCGCCTGGCTCGCCGCCCGGCCGGTGCGCAGCGCCGTCGCCGAACTCCTGGAGGCGGCCCGGGGCGACGACGCCCTGGTCCGCGGCCTCGCCTTCGAGGCCCTGCGAGCCGTCGGCGCCCCCGCGGAACCCGCCGTGCGGGCCGTCGTCGACGAGACCATGCTGCGCCCCTACGCCCTGCTGTGGCTCGCCGAGCAGGAGGGGCACGACGCGGAGGAGGCCGCCGAGGTCCTCACCCGGGAGGAGGCCACCTGGCTGTGGGTGGACACGGCGGCGGCCGTCGCCGACCACGGCGAGAGCCGGCTGCTGGTGCGGCATCTGGAGTCCGCGGTGCAGGGGACTGTGCCGGCGCTGTTGGCGGAGGTACGGGCGGTGGGGCACCCCCGCACCGTCCAGGTGCTGGTGGCTCTGGCCGCCGCCCACCCGGATCCGGCTCTGGCGAAGGCGGTTCGCCGGGCGGCGTTCCAGGTGCATCGCGGGGGGTGAGGGCGCCTGCGGCGGGCTGGTGCCCCGGTCCCGCCCCTTCGCCGTTTCCTGGGGGCTGCGCCCCCAGACCCCCGCTTTCGCGGCTTCGCCGCTCGTCCTCAATCGCCGGACGGGCTGGATAGTGCGCCCGGGCGCCGCACTCAGCCCGTCCGGCGATTGAGGACAACCGCGCGGAGCGCGGTTTCAGGGGGGCCGGGGCCCTCCCCGGGAAACGGTGAAAGGGCGGGCCAGGGGCAACCCCCCCCCGGCGTCAGCCGGCAACCTCCGGCCCCGACGGCGCATACGTCCCGAACGTCCAGAGGTTCCCCTCCAGATCCCGCGCCAGATAATCCCGCGCCCCGTACACCTGATCCGCCGGCGGAGCCAGAATCTCGGCCCCTTGCCGCCGAGCCCGCTCGCAGTGCGCGTCCACGTCCTCGACCACGACGTAGACCCCGGCGGGCCCCGCGTCGGCCATGGCGTCGGCGAAGGGCCCGCCCCGCCCGGCGGAGCCGATCATCACCATGCCGTTGCCGTGGACGAGCTCCGCGTGCAGCACGGTCCCGTCCTCGCTCTCGTAGAGGGCGGACCGGACGAAGCCGAAGGCGGTGGTGAGCTGGGCGAGGGCCGCCTTGGCGTCCCGGTAGAGGAGGGCCGGGGTGACGGTGGGGCGGATGGTGTGGGTGAGGTCCGACATGGCGCTGACTCCTCGCTTGTGCGGGACACCGGCTACCGGAGCGGCTACCGGAACGTGTCGCAGGCGGCCACGTTCCCCGTCCGGTACCCGGTGGTGAACCACTGCTGCCGCTGCTCCGCCGAACCGTGCGTCCAGCTCTCCGGAGTGACCCGGCCCTGGAACTTCTCCTGGATGCGGTCGTCGCCGACCGCCGCCGCGGCCGAGAGGCCGTCCTGGACGTCCGTCTGCGTCAGCGGCTTGAGCAGCGGCTTCCCGGTCGACCGCTCGGGCGTGGTGGCCGCGTGGTGGGCCCAGACGCCGGCGTAGCAGTCGGCCTGGAGCTCGACCTTGACCGCGTTGCTGCCGGCGCCGGTCCGGCGGTCCTGGGAGCGGGCGAGCGTGCCGGTGAGGTTCTGGATGTGGTGCCCGTACTCGTGGGCGACGACGTACGCCTCGGCGAACGGCCCGCCGCGGGCGCCGAACTTGCTCGTGAGCTCCTTGAAGAAGTCAAGGTCCAGGTAGACCTTGTGGTCGCCGGGGCAGTAGAACGGGCCGACGGCCGAGGTCGCGGCCCCGCAGGCGGTGTTCGTCCGCCCGGTGAACAGCTTCGTCTGCGCCTGGCTGTAGGCGGTGGAGCGGCGGGCGAACTCCTGGCTCCAGAACGACTGGGCGCTGTTGACGACGCCGACGATCCGGCAGTCCTCACGGGTGTTGGCGTCCCGCCCCTTGTGGCACTCCTGCTTCACTTGTGCGTCCGTGCTCGCGGACGACGAGGTGCCCGGCTCGCCCGAGGACAGGCCCAGCTCCTGCGGGCCGATGCCGAAGAACAGGCCGGCGAGCAGGGCGAGCACCCCCACGACCCCGCCGCCGACGGTCAGCCCGCCGCCGGGGATCCGGCTGCCCCGCTCGTCCTGCACCTGCGAGGTGTCGAGATCCGCGTCGTCGTCGAACTGCATGCACGACCGCCTCTCCACCCGGGGACCATCACCCCGAGTATCCGGTAATCACCCGCTATGCGCCCTTCTGGGAGCCTGTGAGAGCCCGCCGACCCCCGCAGGAGGGGCTGCCCGGAGTGTGACGGACGAAACGGTGGGGACCGGGGCGGCGGCGCCGCGGAGACGGGCGGGCGCCCGCTACCGGCGCGCGGGCCGTGCGACCAGCGCGACGCCGCGCTCCACGCGCCCCGGACCGTCCGCTTCCGGCCCCGGCCCGCCCCCGTCGCCCACCGCCCGCCCGGGAAACCCGCTTGCCCGCCCCCGTTAGAATCTTCCCCATGGCTTCTCTCCTCGTGCATTAGACGGCGCAGCCGCCCGCGCGGCAGTGTTCGCCCCCTCCCCGGCCCGCGCGGCACCGGGAGGTGTCCCCCTCGACCGCCGTCCCACCCGCCCAGGAGTAGTCCCGTGATCACCGCCTCCGGCATCGAGCTGCGCGCCGGCGCACGCGTCCTCATCGAGTCCGCCAGCTTCCGTATCGCCAAGGGCGACCGCATCGGCCTGGTGGGCCGCAACGGCGCGGGCAAGACCACCCTCACCAAGTGCCTGGCCGGCGAGGGCATCCCCGCGGCGGGCACCATCAGCCGCTCCGGCGAGGTCGGCTACCTCCCGCAGGACCCGCGCACCGGCGACCTCGACGACCTGGCCCGCGACCGCATCCTCTCCGCGCGCGGCCTGGACAGCGTCCTCCGCAAGATGCGCGAGAACGAGGACCGCATGGCCAACGGCAAGGGCGCGACCCGCGAGAAGGCCATGAAGAAGTACGAGCGGCTGGAGACGGAGTTCCTGACCAAGGGCGGGTACGCCGCCGAGGCCGAGGCCGCGACCATCGCCGCCAGCCTCGGCCTGCCGGACCGCATCCTCGGCCAGCCGCTGCACACCCTCTCCGGCGGTCAGCGCCGCCGCGTCGAGCTGGCCCGGATCCTCTTCTCGGACGCCGACACCCTGCTCCTCGACGAGCCGACCAACCACCTCGACGCCGACTCCATCGCCTGGCTGCGCGACTACCTCAAGACCTACCGCGGCGGCTTCGTGGTGATCTCCCACGACGTCGACCTCGTCGAGACGGTCGTCAACAAGGTGTTCTACCTGGACGCCAACCGCTCCCAGATCGACGTCTACAACATGGGCTGGAAGCTCTACCAGCAGCAGCGTGAGGCCGACGAGAAGCGCCGCAAGCGCGAGCGGCAGAACGCCGAGAAGAAGGCCGCCGCCCTCAACTCGCAGGCCGACAAGATGCGCGCCAAGGCCACCAAGACCGTCGCCGCGCAGAACATGGCCCGCCGCGCCGAGAAGCTGCTCGCCGGCCTGGAGGCCGAGCGGGTCTCCGACAAGGTCGCCAAGCTGCGCTTCCCCGACCCGTCGCCGTGCGGCAAGACGCCGCTGATGGCGGAGGGCCTGTCCAAGTCCTACGGCTCGCTGGAGATCTTCACCGACGTCGACCTGGCCATCGACCGCGGCTCCCGCGTCGTCATCCTCGGCCTCAACGGCGCCGGCAAGACCACGCTGCTGCGCCTGCTGGCGGGCACCGAGAAGCCCGACACCGGCCAGGTCACCCCGGGCCACGGCCTCAAGCTCGGCTACTACGCCCAGGAGCACGAGACGCTGGACCCGGACCGCACGGTCCTGGAGAACATGCGCTCCTCCGCGCCCGACCTCGACCTGGTCGAGGTCCGCAAGGTGCTCGGCTCGTTCCTGTTCTCCGGTGACGACGTCGACAAGCCCGCCGGCGTCCTCTCCGGCGGCGAGAAGACCCGGCTGGCCCTGGCCACCCTGGTCGTCTCCTCCGCCAACGTCCTCCTCCTGGACGAGCCCACCAACAACCTCGACCCCGCCAGCCGCGAGGAGATCCTGGGCGCGCTGCGCACCTACAAGGGCGCGGTGGTCCTGGTGACGCACGACGAGGGCGCCGTCGACGCACTCGAACCGGAGCGCATCATCCTGCTGCCGGACGGCGTCGAGGACCTGTGGGGTCCGGACTACGCGGATCTGGTGGCCCTGGCCTGATCCGGCCGCCCCTCGTCGGTTCCGGTCCGCGGGTCCGGCCGCCCTCACCCGGGCCCGCCGGCCCGCCCGAGCCGTCCCGGCCGGCGGCCGATCGCCGCCGGCGATCACCGTCGATCGGTGCCGTACCGATCATTCGGCCGATGCGTGATCCTTCATCTGAGTGAGGGCGGCTCATCCCCCGGTGTGGTGGAACGCTCCGGCGCACGCACCGGAAGCGGCACCGGGTGCCTTTCGCCCCCGTGCTCCCCGGCCCCGCCCTGACCTGCCGCTTTCTTCCGCCACCCGGACGGGTGTACGGGCCGGGGGAGCCGGAATCGCCTGTTCCGCCCGGCTTCGGCGGCCCGGATCGCGGAAACCTTCTGTCATCGACCTTGCCGAATGGGTGGCCAGGATCCCGGCAAGGGGTGATCATGAGAGACAAGAGGCGCATCTCCCATGAGGAGGCACGGGTGGCCGAGACTCTGAAGAAGGGCAGCCGGGTGACCGGCGCCGCGCGCGAAAAGCTCGCGGCAGACCTGAAGAAGAAGTACGACTCCGGTGCGAGCATCAGGGCGCTGGCCGAAGAGACCGGCCGCTCCTACGGCTTTGTCCACCGGATGCTCAGCGAATCCGGCGTGATCCTGCGGGGTCGCGGCGGTGCGACGCGCGGCAAGAAGGCCGCCTCGGTCTGACACCGCGCACCTGTCGGGCATCGAAAGCATGGGCAGTGCCACCCGGTCGGCCGTTCGACCGGCCGGGTGGTTACTGTGCAGTCACTTACTGCCGACTGCATGCCGATACCGGAGGCTCCCATGACCGCCCCGCAGGCCCTGCTCGACCAGGATGGCGTCCGGCTCACCGTGGACGACGCGGTGGCCACCGTCACCCTGACCAATCCCGACAAGCGCAACGCCCAGTCGCCCGCCCTGTGGCGGGCCCTCACCGAGGCCGGGCGGCTGCTGCCGGGCAGTGTGCGGGTCGTGGTGCTCCGGGGCGAGGGCAAGTCCTTCTCCGCGGGCCTCGACCGGCAGGCCTTCACCCCCGAGGGCTTCGACGGCGAGCCGTCGTTCCTCGACCTGGCACGCGGCACGGACGCCGACCTGGACGCGGAGATCTCCCGCTACCAGGAGGCGTTCACCTGGTGGCGCCGGAACGACATCGTCTCCATAGCCGCCGTCCAGGGCCACGCCATCGGCGCGGGCTTCCAGCTGGCCCTCGCCTGCGACCTGCGCGTCTGCGCGGAGGACGCCCAGTTCGCCATGCGCGAGACCAGCCTCGGCCTGGTGCCCGACCTGGCCGGCACCCGGCCGCTCGTCGCGCTGGTCGGTTACGCCCGCGCGCTGGAGATCTGCGCGACGGGCCGCTTCGTCCACGCCGACGAGGCCGAGCACATCGGCCTGGCCAACCTCGTCGTCCCGGGCGCACAGCTCGACGGGGCGGTGGCCGACCTCGCCGCGGCCCTGCTGGCGGCCCCGCGCGACGCGGTCGTCGAGACCAAGGCCCTGCTCCGCGACGCGGCCGGCCGCACCTACGACGACCAGCGCACCGCCGAACGCGCCGCCCAGGGGCGGCGGCTGAGGGACCTGGCGGGGCTGGGGGAGTAGCGGGGGAGTGGCACCGGCCGTGCGGTGACGGCGAGGGCGGCGGGGCCGGGTGCCGGCGTGGCGGGGCCGCCGGCGATGGCGCGCGGCGGCCGGGGCTCGCCGCCGTGCGGTGGGCGCTCCGCCCCTCGCTTCCCGCCTCTCGCCCCTCGTGTCCCGCTCGTCCGGCCCGCCCCGACGACGGCCGTCCGCGCGCCCTGTTCCGTCGGCCGGGCGCGGCGGTTCCGGTCGGACGGGACGTACGCGCGCGTCGGCCGGCACGGTCAGCCGCGTATCCGTACGCCGTACCGCTTTCTCAGGAACCACAGCTCCCACAGGGCCACGGCCGTCACGGAGACCGGGCCGCCGAGGAACGCGGCGACGCGTATCGCCGTCGGCCCGTTCGGCAGCCCGTCGCCCAGCGAGAGCAGGGCCAGCGCCCACACCAGGACCACCGTGAGGACGGCGGGCAGGGCGGCGTGCACATCGGCCGTGTTGAACGCGTACCGGGCGGCCGAGCCGGAGGCGAAGGCGAGGAACAGGATCAGCCACAGCGCCAACGGCCCCGTGACCAGCGCCAGCAGACCGGACGCCGGGCCCAGCGCCCCGGTGCCGTTGAGGTAGGAGACCCCGACCACGCAGCCGACCAGGGCGAGGACCGCGCCCACGTACCAGCCGACCGCCTTCAGCGGGTACCGCAGCCGGGACCGCAGCAGCGGGCGGTGGCGCCGCGGGGCGTACCAGATGAAGCAGGCGATGACGACCGGGCCGAGCACGATGAGCACCGCCGGGGCCAGGAACAGCTTGCTCACCCCGTCGTTGAACACCGCCGACCAGCCGCCGTCGACCCCGTAGACCGAGATCAGGCCGAACGTCGCCAGCGCGCCGAGCAGCGCGCGCACCGACTGCACCCGGGTGACCAGCGGATCCTCGACCCGGCCCGGCCCGGGGGCGGCGAAGACGGCCCGCGCTCTGCGGCGGGCGGAACCGAACACACCCCCGATGCAGCCGCTACGGGCCCCGGTGCGGCGCCGGCGGGGCGGCCGCGGCGGCGATGGCGTGGGCGGCACGTGAGGTGGTGGCCAGGGCGGTCTCGGACGGCGTGGACCCGTGTACGTCATGGCGCGCTTCGTCCCCCTCGAAGTCGACGGGCGGGATTCTAGGGGGTGCCCCCGCGCCCCGGCCCGCCCGGTGACCCCGGCCGTACGGCCTTCGGATCCACCGCCCGCCGGTGCGCCCGGCGGCCCTCGGCGCCCGCGTCCGTCGGGTCGACGGCCGTGACGACGACGGCGACCGGCGCGGGGCCCAGCGCGCCGCGCACCGCGCGCGCCACGTCGGCCGCCCGGTGTCCGCCGGCGATGGCGATCTGCACCCGGGCGGCGGGGGCGCGGCCCCCGCCGAGCACGGCGTGTTCGCGGGCCACGCCGGGGACGGCGAGGGCGGCGGCCCGTACGGGGTCGGCGGGCCCGGGGCCGGGGGGCGGGGTGTCTCCCTGCGGTTCGGGTGCCCCTTCCCCTTCCGGCGGCAGGTCGTGAAGAACGTCCGTCACCCTCAGGTCGATCGCCGCCCACTCCAGCCCCAGCCGTTCCTCGGACACCGCCCACAGCGCGGCGCGCAGCCGGTCGGCCGTCTCGTACAGCGGCTCGTGCGGGACGCCGTGCGCGAACTCGTGGGGGACGGCGCCGGGCACGAGCGCCGTCGTCAGGTCCGCGGCGCAGCGCAGCGGGCCCGGCGGGAGGGCGCCGGGCGGAGCGGGGAACCCGGATGGCGGTACGGCACCGGGCGCGCCTCCGGCCGTCGTGACACGGAGGGTGCCGAGCCGGGCGCCCGCCACTCCGCGCGCCGCCCGGCGCAGCACGCCGGCCACCGCCTCCTCGGTGATCCAGGCGCCGTCGGCCGGGTCCCCCAGGGGCAGCAGCGCGCCGAGTCCGAGCTGCCGGCGGACGGCGCGGGCGAGCGCGTCGGACCCGTCACCGTCCCGCCCGTCCTGCCCGTCCTGCCGGTCCCAGCCGTCCGGCCGGTCCGGCCCGGTCTGCGTGTCCACGGTCATCCCTGTCGTCCCGCCGCCGTCGTCCCGCCGCTGCCATCCGTCCCCGGAGGGCACCAGACTGCCGCATTCCGCGCCGCCCGGCGCGCCGGACGGCGCGGAACGCCGGGTGGCGACGGGAAGTGCGCCCGGGATGCCGCACACGCCGCGAAACTCCCCCCGGCAAGGCCTATGGTGTCAACAGGACCAGTGACGTTTTCCTCTCCCTTTCCCGTCCCCGGGAACACTCCTTCGGAAGCGAGGCGAACGACCATGACCGACATCGCGGAAGGCCGCGAGGGCGGCGCCAAGGAGTTCGTGGCCCCCGCCGACCGGGGCCGTACCACCATCGCCGACGGCGTCGTCGAGAAGATCGCCGGAATGGCCGCCCGCGACGTGGTCGGCGTGCACGCGATGGGCGGCGGGCTGGCCAGGACGTTCGGCGCGGTCCGCGACCGGGTCCCCGGCGGCGGCAAGTCCGTCACGCGCGGGGTGAAGGCCGAGGTCGGCGAGGTGCAGACCGCGCTCGACCTGGAGATCGTCGTCGACTACGGCGTCGCCATCGCCGATGTGGCCCGCGCCGTGCGGGAGAACGTGATCTCCGCGGTCGAGCGGATGACCGGCCTGGAGGTCGTCGAGGTGAACATCGCCGTGAGCGATGTGAAGCTGCCGGACGAGGAAGAGGAGGAGCCGGCGGCGCCCAGGATCCAGTGAGGCACAGCGGCCGGTCCCCGGGCCGGCCCGCCCGTCCGACTCGTTGAGGAGCGCACGATGAGCATGGCCGTGGTCGGCTTGATCGTCGGCATGGCACTGGGATTCGCCGGGTACTTCGGCGGTTTCGGCGCTTTCCTGCTGGTGGCGGCGCTGGGCGCCGTCGGGTTCGTCGTGGGCCGGTTCCTGGAGGGAGACCTGGAGCCCGGCGACTTCTTCCGGCCGCGCGACCGCGACCGCGAACACGACGGCCGGCGGAGGTAGGCGGTGCCGGGAGGGCGGGCCGTGGAACCGGCCGCACGCGGGGCGACCCGGATCGCCGACCGCGTCGTCGCGAAGATCGCGTCACAGGCCGCACGGGAGGCGCTCGCCGGGGAGCCGGGCGGGCCCGGCGGGGGTACGGGGGCGGGCGGGAGCGCGGACGCCCGACACACGCCCCCGTTCGCTTCCGTGACCGTCCACGAGGAGACGGCACGGGTCCGCGTCTCGGTCGAGCTCGGGTATCCGGCGGACATCGGGGCGCACTGCCGCGCGGTCCGGCGGCGGATCGCCGAGCGGGTACGGACGCTGGCGGGCATGGAGGTGCCGGAGGTCGTGGTCACGGTGGAGCGGCTGCACTCGCCGCACATGGAGCGCGGCGCGGTGGAGCGGGTCCGATGAGCGACCCCACGCCGCCTTCCGCGCCGGACCCGGTGGGACCGCCCGAGCCTCCCGAGCCCCCTGAGGGGACGGAGCGGCTGGACGTCGGCCGCGCCGGCCGCTTCTGGTCTGCCCGCCGGCTGCCCGCCGCCCTGATCGCCCTCGCCGTCCTGGCCCTGGCGGGGCTCTTCCTCTATGACGTGGCCGCCGTCCGCGCGGGTCACCCGGCGATGGGCTGGCGCCGCCGGCTCGCCCGCGAACTCGCCCACCGGCCCCTCGACGACGGCTGGATCGTGACCGGCGCCGTGCTCGCCGTGCTGGCCGGGATCTGGCTGCTCGTCCTGGCGGTCACGCCCGGGCGGCGGGCCGTGCTGCCGATGCGCCGCGAGACCCCCGACCTCCGCGCGGGGCTCGACCGCAGGGCGGCGGCGCTGGTGCTCAGGGACCGGGTGATGGAGGTGCCGGGCGTGCAGTCCGTCCGCGTCGAGGTCGGCCGGATCGCCGTCCGGGCCCGCGCCCAGGCGCACTTCCGGGACCTGGACGAGGTCCGTAACGACGTGGACGGCGTACTGGCCGACGGGTTGCGGGAGTTGGGCCTCGCCCGGCGTCCCGTTCTCTCGGTCCGGGTACGGCGTCCGGCGAGGCGGTGAGCGTACGGTGCTGAGGACCGTCAACCGGGTGCTGCTGGGCCTGACCGGGATCCTGCTCGTGGCCCTCGGCGCCGCCGTGCTCGTCGGCGCCCTGGACCTGCCCGTGCACTGGGACTTCTCGCTGCCGTCCGCCTGGCCCTTCACCGGCCCGGACGACGTGCTGCTCACCGACGCCGACCGGCGCCGGTGGCGCGGGCGCGACTGGTGGTGGGCCGTGGTGGTCGGCGTCCTCGCCGTCCTGGTGCTGCTGGCCCTGTGGTGGCTGCTCGCCCAGCTGCGCCGGCGCCGGCTGCGCGAGATCGTCGTCGACTGCGGCGACGGCGAGGTGGCCCGGCTGCGCGGCCGGGCGCTGGAGGAGGCGCTGACGGCGGAGGCGGGCGCGCTCGACGGCGTCGACCACGCCCACGTCGTCCTCACCCGCCGCCACGGCGGGCCGGAGGCCCGGATCACCCTCACCCTGGCCCCCCACGCGGCCCCGGCGACGGCCCTGCGCCGTCTGGACACGGAGGCCCTGCACCACGCCCGCATGTCCACGGGCCTGCCCCGGCTGCGGGCGAAGGTCCGCCTGCGCGCGGTACGGCACCGGGCGGAGCGGGTGGGCTAGCGCCCGGGGGCAGTGCGGCGGTCGCCTGCCTGCCGCCGCCGCCCTGCCGGCCAGGGCGCCCACTCGCCCGGCCCGGCCGCGGCCCTTCCGGCCGCCGGGCGGGTGCCAGTGCCGTGTCCCGCCGCCGGGTCAGAAGCCGTGCCGTGCCCCGCCGTCGATCGGGATCATGACGCCCGTGAGGTAGGAGGCGGCGGGGGACAGGACGAAGGCCGCGACCGTGCCGAACTCCTCCGGGGTGCCGTAGCGGCGGAGCGGGATCGCCTCCGCGCGGGCGGCCCTGGTCGCATCGGGGTCGTCGGTGAGGCCGTCGAGCTCGCGCACCCGGTCGGTGTCGATGCGGCCGGGCAGCAGGCCGACGACGCGGATGCCGCGCGGGCCGAGCTCCGTCGCGAGGGACTTGGCGAAGCCGGCCAGGCCCGGCCGGAGGCCGTTGGAGACGGTGAGGCCGGTGATGGGCTCGTGGACGGAGGAGGAGAGGACGAAGCCGATCACCCCGCCCTCGGACAGTTCGGCGGCGGCGGTCCGGGCGAGCCGTACGGCGCCGAGGAAGACGGACTCGAAGGCCGCCCGCCACTGGTCGTCGTCGTTGTCGGCGAACCGGCCCGCCGGCGGGCCGCCGACGCTGACGAGGATGCCGTCGAAGCGGCCGAAGCACTCGCGCGCGGTGGCGATCAGCCGCCCGGCCGCGGCCGGGTCCGCGTTGTCGGCGGCCATCCCGACCGCGCCGGCGCCGAGTTCCGCGGCGGCGGCCTCCGCCGTCGCCGCGTCCCGGCCGGAGAGCACCACGCGGGCTCCGTCGGCCACCAGCCGGCGGGCGGTGGCGAGGCCCAGCCCGCGGGTCGCGCCGGTGAGTACGTACACCCGGTCCCTGAGTCCAAGATCCATGCGGCCAGTGTGCCGGGCGGGGGACGGGTTGTCAGGGGGAGGCGGGGGTCAGTCCGAGGCGGGAGGGGCCGCCGAGGTGGCGCCGGCGCCGGCCTTGGGCTGGGGGTCGGGCCGGGGTTCGGGTTCCGCGGGGTCCGGCTTCGCGGAGCCCGGCTTCGCGGGGTCCGGCTTCGCGGGGTCCCCTGGGCCCGCCGCGTCCTTCGCCGCGGCCGCGGCCGCCGCCGCCTGGTCGCGGCGCTCCCGCCGGACCAGGATGACCCAGCCGACCGGCACGAACGCCGAGAACAGCCACCACTGCACGGTGTACGCCATGTGGTTGCCGATGCTGCTGTGATCGGGGTCGTCGATCGTCTGCGGCTGACCGTCGGGGGCGGGGGAGATGAGCTCCAGGTAGCCGCCCAGCATGGGGCGGTGCAACTGCTGGCCCTGCCGCTGACTGTTGATGATCATGATCATCCGGGGCGGCAGCCCCTTGGTGTCGCGGATGCCGCTGCCCGGGTCCTCGTCCGCCCGCAGGCGGCCGACCAGGTCGATCGTGCCGGACGGCGGCGCGGGCACCTGGGGGAACGCGCGCTGGCCGGCGTCGGCCGGCACCCAGCCGCGGTTGACCAGGATCGCCTTGCCGTCCTCCAGCACGAAGGGCGTGATGACCATATATCCGGACTTGCCGGAGTTGTCGGTGCGGAGCCGCGCCACCACCTCGCCCTTGACGTCGTACCGCCCCCGGGCGGTGCCCCGGCGCCAGACATTGTCGCCGGGGACCTCGCGCCCGGGTGCGGTGAGCTCCGTGACGGGCACGGGCGGGCGGGTGAGGCTGCGTTCGATGCGGTTGTTGCGCGCCACCCGTTGCTCATGGCGATGGAGCTGCCAGAAGCCCAATTCGATCATCACCGGGATGAGGACGAGCCCCACGAGCGTGAGGATCACCCACTGCCGGGTCAGCAGGAAGCGGTACACCTATGTGACGGTACCTGGTGGCTCCGCCCATCCGGTCACGGGGTGCCGGGCCGCCGCGCGCCGGAGGCCGCGTCCGCCGGGACGACGTGCGAGAGCAGCTGGACGAAGGCGGCCTCGTCCACCACGGGCGTCCCGAACTGGCGCGCCTTGACCGACTTGGAGGTGGGGGCGTCCGGATCGTTGGTGACCAGCAGGCTGGTGAGCCGGGACAGGCTCGTCGCCACGTGCAGCCCGGCCTCCGTCGCGCGGTCCTCCAGCAGCTCGCGGTCGATGGAGGTGTCGCCGGAGAACGCCACCCGCATGCCCTGGATGAGCTGTTTGCCCGGTTCGTACCGCCCCGGGTTGGGGTGCGGGCAGGCGGGCCGCCGCCGGCTGGGCCGCCAGCTCGCCGGCCCCCCGCCGTGCCGCCGGTCCGGCTGGTAGCCGACCGTCGCCGAGCGGACGGCCGCGGGCCCGTCCGACCACTCCGTCAGCGGCTGGCAGGCCAGCAGCGGCAGCCGCAGCCCCGCCTCGGCCGCCAGGTGCAGACTCGGCCGGAACGCCTCGGCCAGCACCCGCGCGTCGTCGAGCGCGTGGTGCGCCTGCCGCTGGACCACCCCGTAGTGCGCGGCCAGCGACTCCAGCTTGTGGTTGGGCAGCGGCAGCCGCAGCTCCTTGGAGAGCGCGATCGTGCACAGCCGCTGGCGCACCGGCGCCTCGGCCCGGGCCCGGGCGTACTCCCGGGCGATCATGGACCAGTCGAAGGCCGCGTTGTGTGCGACCAGCACCCGCCCCTCCAGCCGTCGCGCGAACTCCTCCGCGACGTCCTCGAACAGCGGCGCGCTCGCGAGGACTTCGGAGGTGAGCCCGTGGATCCAGACCGGACCGGGATCGCGCCGCGGATTCACCAGCGTGTACCAGGTGTCCTCCACCCGGCCTCTGGCGTCCAGTTGGTACACGGCGGCCGACACTATGCGGTCGTCCCGGGCGAGACCGGTGGTCTCCACGTCGACGACCGCGTATCCGTCGGGATACGCGGCCGGCCACGAGGCGGGCGATGCGGCTGCGGTGCGGTCTTCGAGCATGGTCCCAGAGCTTACGGGCCCCCACTGACAACGGATCCCGGCCCCCGGGCCGGCCACCCCGCGGCCGTACCCCGCTTCCCGGCCGCGCACCCGCTCCCGCCTCTCCGAACCCCCGGTAACGCGCGATCGGTACCCGACGGTAACAACCCCTAGCGGCAGGCCCGTAGGGGTGCTTATGGTGCCGTCATGCCGCACCTTCCGGATGTCGTGTTGTGGTCGGTCCCCGCCTTCGCCGTGCTCACCGCGATCGAAGTGGTGAGCTACCGGATCCATCCGGACGAGGAGGCCGAGGGGTACGAGACCAAGGACGCGGCGACCAGCATCGGCATGGGCGTGGGCAGCGTCGTCTTCGACGCGCTCTGGAAGATCCCGATCGTGGCGATCTACAGCGCGATCTACGCGCTCACGCCGCTGCGCGTCCCCATCCTCTGGTGGACGCTGCCTCTGATGCTGCTCGCCCAGGACTTCTTCTACTACTGGTCGCACCGCGGGCACCACGTCGTCAGAATCCTGTGGGCGTGCCACGTGGTGCACCACTCCAGCCGCAAGTTCAACCTCACCACCGCGCTCCGCCAGCCGTGGACGACCTGGACGGTCTGGCCGTTCTACGTCCCGATGGTCGCCGCCGGCGTGCACCCGGCGGCGGTCGCGTTCTGCTCCGGGGTCAACCTCGTCTACCAGTTCTGGGTGCACACCGAGCGGATCGGCAGGCTGCCCCGGCCGTTCGAGTACGTCCTCAACACCCCGTCCCACCACCGCGTCCACCACGCCTCGCAAGGCGGCTACCTGGACCGCAACTTCGGCGGGATCCTGATCGTCTGGGACCGCCTCTTCGGCTCCTTCGTCGCCGAGGCCGAACGGCCGGTCTACGGGCTGACGAAGAACATCAGTACCTACAACCCGCTCCGGGTCGCCACCCACGAGTACGCCGCCATCGCCCGCGACCTCCGCGCGGCCCGGAGCTGGCGGGAACGGGCCGGGCGGATCTTCCGCGGCCCGGGCTGGCAGCCGCGCCCGCCGGCGGCGCCGAGGCTCCGTACCCCAGCCGAGAAGGCCGCGGCACCGGAGAGCGTCGGATGAGGGCCTTTCGCCGGAGTTCCCGGTCTTCGCGCAGGCCGCCGCTCGCCTTCGCCGCCGCCGCGGGCGTCCACCTGGGCGCGCTCGCCGGCGGCGCCGAGCCCGTCGCCCGCGCCACCAAACCGGTGCTGATGCCGCTGCTCGCCGAGTACGTCCTCCGCCGCGGCGGACCCCGGACGCTGGCCCTCGCCCTGCTCTTCGGCTGCGCCGGCGACACCCTGCTCCAGGCCACCGGGGAACTCCCGTTCCTGCTGGGCATGGGCGCCTTCGCGGCCGGACACGCCTGCTATCTCGCCCTGTTCGCCCGGCACGGAGACCGGCATGGGGACCGGAACGGAGGCCGGCAAGGAGACCGGGGCGCGGGCCGCCGGCTCGCGGCCGGCTACGCCGCCGTCTGGGCCGGCACGACGGCCCTGCTGTGGCCGGGCCTGCCCGCCGGACTCCGGCCGCCCGTCGCGTTCTACGGTCTGCTGCTGACGGCGACGGCGTTCGGCGCCGTCCGGACCGGACGCCGGGCGGCGGCGGGCGGCGCGCTCTTCCTGCTCTCGGACGGCCTCATCGCGAGCGGCCTCGCCGGGCGGCCGCAGCCGCCCGCACCCCAGTTCTGGATCATGCTGACCTACCTGGGCGCCCAGTTCCTGCTGGCGGAGGGCGTCCTGAAGGCCGCCGCCGACAGCACCGAGGGGGCCCGGCGCCGGCCGGACCCCCTCCGCGTACCAGACGTCGTGCGTCAGTTCTTCACGGCCGCCAGGGCGTCGACGATGCCGTAGCCGTAGTGGCTGTTGATGTTCTTGGTGCCGACGCAGGGAGCGTCCGCGGGGGCGTTGACCGGGCAGCCCGGGTTCTTCGCCTGGGCCTTGAGGATCCACTGGATCTCGGCCGCGTTGGACTTCGGGTGCGTCGCCTTCAGCAGCGCCGCCACACCGGCCACGTGCGGACCGGCCATCGAGGTGCCCTGCAGCCAGGCGTAGTCGCCACCCGGCATGGTGGACAGGATGCGGCCGTCCTTGGCGGGGGCGTCCGGCACCTGGCGGACGTCGCCGCCGGGGGCCGCGACGTCGATGACGCCCTGGCCGTAGTTGGAGTAGTACGACTTCAGCGAGTTGACGCCGGTCGCGGAGACGGTGATGACACCGGGCAGCTGGGCCGGGACGTCCAGGCAGGTGGACGGGTCGATGTCACGCGAACCGGGCTTGGTGTCGTTGGGGCTCGACTTGTCCGTGATCTTCTTCGCGGCCAGGTCGAAGTTGGAGTTGCCCGCGGAGGCCACGTTGACGACGCCCTTGCGGTCGGCGTACGCGGTGGCGCGGCCGACCGCGTCGGCTATCGCCTTCTGGTCCGCGTCGTTCGCGCAGTTGAACATCCACGGGTCGACGTAGTAGCTGTTGTTCGTCACCGCTATGCCGTGGTCGGCGGCGAAGACGAAGGCGCAGACCACGCTCTCCGCGTAGAAGAAGCTGCCGCCCTTGGTGCTCACCTTGATGGCGGCGACCTTGGTGTTCGGGGCGACGCCCGTGACGCCTATCCCGTTGCGGGCCGCGGCTATGGTGCCGGCGACGTGCGTGCCGTGGTAGTCCGTCTTGGGGTCGTACGGACGCCAGGCACCCGCGCTGGTGTCGGCCTTGCCGGTGACGCAGCTGGCCGACTGGGCGCGGGAGAAGTTCGGGGCCAGGTCGGGGTGGGTGTCGTCGACGCCCGTGTCGATGACGCCGACGGTGACCTTGCGGCTGCCCGGGTTGATCTTCGCGGCCTTGTCCGCCTTGATGGCGGCCATGTCCCACTGGAGGCTCTCCAGCGGCTCCTTGCCCGGCTTGGCGGTCTTCGCCGCGGCCAGCGCGTTGGCCTTCGACAGCTTCAGCTTCTCGGGCTTGCCGACGTCCGTGGTGGCCGCCGGGGTGATGGGGGCGGTCCGGGTGGCTCCGGCCGACTCGACGCCGGGCACCGTGCGCAGCGTCTTGGCGAAGTCGGGGTTCTTGGAGTGGACGACGATGACGCCGATCTTGTCGTACGACTCCACGATGCTGCCGCCGTTGCTGCCGACGGCCTTCTTCACCTGGTCGAGCGTGGCCCGCGCGGTTCCGGTGTTCACCACGTACGACAGCAGCGGCCCGTCCGCCCGCACCTTGGCCTGCGGGGCCTTCGCGGCCGGCGCGGCGGCCGAGGCGGTGCCCGGCAGGAAGCCGATCGAGGCGGTGAGGGCCAGGCCGACGGGGAACGCGAGGGCGGCGTGCCGGCGTCTGGGGCGCAGATGAGCCATGGGAACTCCACATCATCCGGGGAGCCGTCGGGCACCAGGCGTGCCGGACGGGTACATGACGAGTGAAGCTAGCGCCGATCATGGGCGATGAGCAATGAATTCCCCAAGAAAAAACCGGCGCATGCCCGCCACAAGCCTGGGGAACAGGACAGTCCGTCCGCTCTGCCCCGGGCGGGGACACTTCGCCGGCCGCCCGCCGGCCACGCCGCCGGACGGTCGTGGGGGCGGGAAGGGCTCAGCCGCCGCAGGCGCGTAGGGACGGGAAGGGCCCGGCTGCCGAAGGGGCGTGGGGGCGGGAAGAGCCCGGCCACCGCAAGGGCGCGGGGGCGGAAGCGCCCACCCGCCGCGAGGGCGTACGGGCGCGCGCCGCTCAGCCGCCGCCCCCGCGCAGGGCGTCGATGCTCAGCAGCGGCAGCGGCACCCGCGGCCCGTACCAGCGACAGCGACCCGCGGTCGGGAGGGCGGCGGGCCGGGGAGCGGGGACGGCCGCTATGGGGGACGTCAACCTGATGACTCCGAACGGTCGTCGACCGGGGGACTGCGGCTGAGGCGGCGACTCGGTGCTCACTCCAGGTCAACGAGGCGGCGTGCGGCGGGTATTGCGCCGACCGGCCGCGCTGCGCCATGCATCGTCCTCCCCCTGTCGCATACTGCGGTGTCCCTCTACGATGCGTGATCCGAATCACAGTCCCTCGTGCATCGGACACCACTCACACCCCCCAACCCCACCGTCAGGAGAGGCCGTGGACTCAGAAGAGGTCGCGGAGACCCCACCCACCACAGCACACCCGGAGGGCGCGCCCGCCCGCCCCGGGATCCCCGGTCAGCCTGACCGCTTCACCGCCGTCCAGGGCAGCGCCGAGTTCGGCGAACTGCGCCGTGCGCACCGGTCCTTCGCCTTCCCGCTGACCGTCGCCTTCATCGGCTGGTACCTGCTCTACGTCCTGCTGTCCAACTACGCCGGCGGCTTCATGGGCACCACCGTGGCCGGGCACGTCAACGTCGCCCTCGTCCTCGGACTCGCCCAGTTCCTCACCACCTTCCTCATCGCCTGGTGGTACGCGCGGCACGCCGCGGCCCGTATCGACCCCAAGGCGGAAGCCCTCAAGGCCCGTATGGAGGCCGCCGAATGACCGGCGCACCGACCGCCGTCCCGACCGCCACCGAGGTGCTCGCCGCCACCGGCGGCGCCGGGGAGCACCGCACTCTGATCATCACTCTGTTCTCGGTCTTCGTCGCCATCACCCTGGGCATCACCGTCTGGGCCGGCCGGCAGACCAAGGGCACCGACGACTTCTACGCCGGCGGCCGCTCCTTCACCGGCTTCCAGAACGGCCTCGCCATCTCCGGCGACTACATGTCCGCCGCCTCGTTCCTCGGCATCGCCGGCGCCATCGCCCTCTTCGGCTACGACGGGTTCCTGTACTCCATCGGCTTCCTCGTCGCCTGGCTGGTCGCCCTGCTGCTCGTCGCCGAGCCGCTGCGCAACTCCGGCCGCTTCACCATGGCCGACGTCCTCGCCCACCGGCTGAACCAGCGGCCGGTGCGCACCGCCGCCGGCACCTCCACCATCGTCGTCTCGATCTTCTACCTGCTGGCCCAGATGGTCGGCGCGGGCGCCCTCGTGGCCCTGCTGCTGGGCGCGAGCGGCGAGGGGTCGCGGCGCTGGATCATCGCCCTGGTCGGGCTGGTGATGGTGCTGTACGTGACGATCGGCGGGATGAAGGGCACCACCTGGGTGCAGATCGTCAAGGCGGTCCTGCTCATCGCGGGTACCCTGCTGATCACCATCCTCGTGCTCAACAAGTTCCACTGGAACCTCTCCGAGCTGCTCGGCGCCGCGGCCGACAAGAGCGGCAAGGGCAAGGCGTTCCTGGAGCCCGGACTCCAGTACGGCAAGGACGGCACGTCCAAGCTCAACTTCGTCTCGCTGGGCATCGCGCTCGTCCTGGGCACGGCCGGCCTGCCGCACATCCTGATCCGCTTCTACACCGTGCCCACCGCCAAGGCGGCCCGGAAATCGGTGAACTGGGCCATCGGCATCATCGGCGCGTTCTACCTGATGACCATCGCGCTGGGCTTCGGCGCCGCCGCCCTGGTCGGTTCCAAGGCGATCGTCGCCTCGAACGAGTCCGGCAACACCGCCGCGCCGCTGCTCGCCGAGGAGGTCGGCGGAGGCGCCGGCTCCACCGGCGGCGCCATCCTGCTCGCGGTGATCTCGGCCGTCGCCTTCGCCACCATCCTCGCGGTGGTCGCGGGACTCACCCTCGCCTCCTCCGCCTCGTTCGCCCACGACCTGTGGGCCAATGTGATCCGCAAGGGACGCACCGACGAGAAGGAGGAGCTGCTCACCGCCAAGATCGCGGCCGTGGTGATCGGCGGGATCTCCATCGCGCTGGGCATCTTCGCCCACCGGCTGAACGCCGCCGCCCTGGTCGCCCTCGCCTTCGCCGTCGCCGCCTCGGCCAACCTGCCGACGATCCTCTACAGCCTGTTCTGGAAGCGCTTCACCACCCAGGGCGCCCTGTGGTCGATCTACGGCGGACTCGTCAGCTCCGTCACCCTGGTGATCTTCTCGCCGGTCGTCTCCGGCAACGAGAAGGCCCTCTTCCCCGGCATGAGCTTCGACTGGTTCCCGCTCGGCAACCCCGGCCTGGTCTCCATCCCGCTCGGCTTCCTGCTCGGCTGGCTGGGCTCGCTGCTCTCCCGCGAGGCCGCCGACCCCAAGAAGTACGCCGAACTGGAGGTCCGCTCGCTCACCGGCTACGGCGCGCACTGACCCGTACGCCCCCCGAGCACCGGCGGTCCCGTGAACTGTCGGTGCTCAGGGGGCATCGCGTACGCTGCGATCAGCGTGAATCATCGGCCATCAGCGGGAGGGGCAGCGCCGTGCTCGTCGACACCTACGGCCGCGTCGCCACCGACCTGCGGGTCTCCCTGACCGACCGGTGCAACCTGCGCTGCACCTACTGCATGCCCGAGGAGGGCCTGAGCTGGCTCGCCAAGCCCGAGCTGCTCACCGACGACGAGACCGTCCGCCTGGTGCGGATCGCTGTCACCCTCCTCGGCGTCACCGAAGTCCGCTTCACCGGCGGCGAACCGCTGCTCCGGCCCGGCCTGGTGGACATCGTCGGGCGGTGCGCCGCCCTCCGCGCCGACGGGACCCGCCCCCGGCTGTCGCTCACCACCAACGGCATCGGCCTCGCCCGTACCGCCGACGCCCTCAAGGCCGCCGGCCTGGACCGGGTGAACGTCTCCCTCGACACCCTGCGCCCCGACGTCTTCGCCGCGCTCACCCGGCGCAGGCGCCACCAGGACGTCCTCGACGGCCTCGCCGCGGCCCGCGCCGCCGGCCTCGAACCCGTCAAGGTCAACACCGTGCTGATGCCCGGGCTCAACGAGGACGAGGCGCCCGACCTGCTCACCTGGGCCGTCGAGAACGGCTACGAACTGCGCTTCATCGAGCAGATGCCGCTGGACGCCCAGCACGGCTGGCGCCGCGAGCGGATGATCACCGCGGGGGACATCCTGACGAGCCTGCGCACCCGCTTCGCCCTCACCCCCGAGCCCGGCCCCGAGCGCGGCTCCGCGCCCGCCGAGCGCTGGCTGGTCGACGGCGGCCCGGCCCGGGTCGGCGTCATCGGCTCCGTCACCCGCCCGTTCTGCGCGGCCTGCGACCGCACCCGGCTCACCGCCGACGGACAGGTGCGCACCTGCCTGTTCGCCACCGAGGAGACGGACCTGCGGGGCGCCCTGCGCGCGGGGGCCGGCGACGAGGAGATCGCCGAGCTGTGGCGGCGGGCGATGCGCGGCAAGAAGGCGGGCTCGGGCCTCGACGACCCGGCGTTCCTCCAGCCGCGCCGCCCGATGTCCGCGATCGGCGGCTGACCGCCGCCGTCGGCAGGGGGCTCAGCGCTCCCGCGCCTCCCACTCCTCGAACCGCACCACGTCCTTGAGGAAGCCGCGCAGTCCCAGGAAGTCCGACAGGTGCGCGCGGTGCTCATCGCAGGCCAGCCAGGTCTTGCGGCGCTCGGGGGTGTGCAGCTTGGGATTGTTCCACGCCAGCACCCACACCGCGGGGGCGCGGCAGCCCTTGGCGGAGCAGATCGGGGCGGCCTCAGGGGAGTTCGGGGCGGTCTCGGGGAAGTTCACACGTCAACTCTACGTAACCGCGTCACCCGGGTCCCCCGACGCCTCGTTCCGCCGACATGCGGACACGACGACGCCGGGCAGCCACGGGGGAAGCCGCCCGGCGTCGATCATTCGCTCCGACGGGGGATGCGGAGCGCCTACGAAGTATGTCACGGAGAGCCCCCTGAAGGGCACCGAAAGACATGATTGATTTGAGCTTTTCCTGAGCTTGCCCTTATCGGGCACGAACGCCAAGCCTCAGCCCTGGCCGCCCTGTTGACCCAGGCGACCGCTCTCATCAGCGGACTCTTGGGCTCCATCGGGGCCGTGCGGCAGGGCGGGCCGCGTGGGCGCGGGGATGAACGTCCCGGGCAGCGAAGGGGCGTTCTCCCGGCCCGCGTTGGCGATGACGACCGCGACGTACGGCAGCAGAGCGCCGAGCACCAGCGTGCCGATCGCCACGTAACGCTCCACGTTCCAGAGCACCACGGTGAGGATCACGGAAATCGTGCGGATCCCCATCGAGATCACATAGCGGCGCTGCCGGCCGCGTACGTCCTCGGCCAGTCCCTGGCGGGCCCCGGTGATCCGGAAGGTCTCCGTCTGGCCGCGCTTCCGCATCACATCCACCACCCGATTCGCCTCACTGCCTCCGGTTCGGTCCGTTCCTCGCACCGGTGTGTACTCAACGTTACGCCGCGGCCCCCGCCGCGACGAGGCCGGGGCACCTCCGTTTTCGCCGCCGGGACGGCGCTCGACGTGCACGGGGCGGCGTGCGGAAGGGTTCGACGTGCGCCGGACGGGTGGCGGGCCGACACTGGCGTGAGCACGCTCCGCAGCGTCGCACGAGGAGGCGGCATGAACTGGTTGTGGGCCATCATCGTCGGTCTGATCCTGGGCCTGATCGCCAAGGCGATCCTGCCGGGCAAGCAAGCGATTCCCATCTGGCTGACGATCATCTGCGGCATGGTCGGCGCCGTACTCGGCAACTGGGCCGCCAGCGCGCTGGGAGTCCGCCACACCCACGGCATCGACTGGATCCGGCACCTGCTCCAGCTGGTCGGCGCCGTCATCGTCGTCGCCATCGGGGACCGGCTCTGGGCCGGGACGCGGGGCAGGAGGGGAGCGCGGGTCTAGCCCGGCGGCACGCAGCCGCCCCCGGGAACGCGTACGGGCGGACCGGAGACCCGGCCCGCCCGTACGCGCGAGGGACGCCTCGCGGGGGATGCCTCTCGCGAGACGTCCCCCGCGAGAGACGTCTCGCTGATCGACGACTACAGCCCGCGGAGCTCCGCGATCCGCCGGCCCGTCTTGAGGTAGACGGCGCCCGCCGCCGGAAGACCGGCGCCCGACAGCAGCTCGGGCACCACCTCGGCCAGCGGACGGATCGCGTCCGCCTCGGCCAGCACGATCGCCTGCTGCCCGCCGTCGGTCTCCACGACCAGCCGCAGGCCGTTCTGCTTGGCGACCCGGCGCGCGGCCGAGGCGCTCGGCTGGAAGCCCAGCACCTTGCTGAGGACGGCCGTGACCGGCTCGGCGCCGTGCTCGGCCACCTCGACCACCGGCAGGTCGCCGACGTCGGTGAAGGTCTTCTTCGAGAACTGGGCGACGAACCCGGCCCGGGCGGCCATCGCGGCCTCGACCCCGTAGAGCGCGGCCACGACCTCACCGGCGAGGACCTTCTTCAGGTCCATCGGGTGCAGCGAACGCTCCCCGACCCGGCCGAGCGCGAGCGCGATCTCCGCGTCCGTCCACTCGGTCCACGCCTTCAGGTACGGCTCCATCAGCCGGTCCGGAACCGACATGATCTTGCCGAAGACATCGTCGGCGGTGGCGGTCAGGCCCACGTAGTTGCCCTTGGACTTGGACATCTTCGCGCCGGTGCCGTCGGTGCCCTCGATCAGCGGCATGGTCACCACGAGCTGCGGACGCTGCCCGCGCAGCTCCATCAGCTTGCGGCCCATCTGCAGGTTGAGCAGCTGGTCGGCGCCGCCGAGCTCGACGTCGCAGTCCAGCGCCACCGAGTCCAGGCCCTGCGCGATCGGGTACATCAGCTCCGACATGGTCAGACCCGAACCCGCGGCGAGGCGGTTGCGGAAGTCCTCGCGCTGCAGCAGCTGCGAGACCGGCACCTGGTTGAGCAGGCCCAGCAGCTCGGGGAAGGTGAACGGCGCCAGCCACTCGCTGTTCTGCCGGAAGCTGACCTTCTCGAAGTCGAAGAAGGGCCGCACCTGCTCGCGGTAGCCCGCGAGGTTCTTCTCGATGTCCTCGTCGGTCAGCGGCGGGCGCTCGGCCGTCCGGCCCGTCGGGTCGCCGATCTTGGCGGTGAAGTCGCCGATCAGCAGCGTGACCTCGTGGCCCATCCGCTGGAAGCGGTTGAGGACGATCATCGGCACGGTGTGGCCGAGGTGCACGTCGGCCGCCGTCGGGTCGATGCCCAGCTTGATGTGCAGGCTCTCGCCGGCGGCCCGGCGCTCGTCGATCCGCTCGGCCAGCTTGTCGGTACCGGGCAGCACCTCCACCGCGCGGCCGGCGATCAGCTCCGCCTGCTCCCGCGCCGAGAGGTCCGACAGGTCCAGATAACGCCGCGCCTTGGTCTCGGTGAGCAGCTGCTCCACGGTCGAGTCGAGGGAGAGGTCCTGTGCGAGGAGCTCACTGGCGCGGGCGACGGATTCGCCGAGGCGTGTCATGGCGTTCCTGAGATCTGTAGCGGACGGTGGGCCCCGGCGCCCGGAGGGCACAGGGGGCGGAGCGGGTCGGTCGTGCGCCAGTCTATTCGGCCGTGTGCGCGGCGCCCCCGCCCGTACCGCCCCCGACGCCCCGGCTCTCACACCCCCTTGCTGACGGAACTCATGTGGAAGTCGGGCACCCGCAGCGCCGGCATCGCCGCGCGCGGGCAGACCTTCGCCAGGTCGCGCGGCACCGTGCGCTCGGTGCGGCCCGCCTCCACCGCCCGGGACAGCAGGTCCACCGGCGACTCGTTGAACCGGAAGTTGTTCACCTCGCCGACGACCTCGCCGTCCCGCACCAGCAGGACGCCGTCCCGGGTCAGCCCGGTGACCAGCAGCGTCGCCGGGTCCACCTCGCGGATGTACCAGAGCGAGGTGAGCAGCAGCTCGGGACCGTCGTGCCCGCTCGCGGCGACCATCTCCTCCAGCGACCGGGTGCCGCCCGCCTCCAGGATCAGGTTGTCCGTGTACGGGGCGACGGGCAGGCCCGTCAGCGCGGCGGCGTGCCGGCCGGCGGTCAGCCGCTCCAGCACCCCGTCGCGGATCCAGTCCGTCGCCGCCAGCGGCAGCCCGCTGTCGAAGACCGACAACCGGGTGTCCGAGCCGTCCGTCAGCACGAACGGCGCGCACTCCAGGCCGGGGGCGTACGGATCGCTGCGCAGGGTCAGCGGCAGGCCGGACAGCTTCTCGCCCACCCGCGTCCGGCCGCCCGGCCCGCTGTCACCCGGCCCGTCACCGCCCGGCCGCGCGAACACCGTCCGCCCCTCCGCCGCGTCCCGCGCGTCCGCCCGCAGCTGCTGGTAGCACACCAGGTCCGCCACGGCCGCCGGCGGCAGCAGCGTCGGATACCGCCCGGCGGGCAGCTCGCTCCGGCCCCGGGCCGCCCAGGCCAGCCGCCGGGCCAGCTCCCCGTCCAGCACGCGCGGATCGACGTCGGCGAACCCCTCCGTGGCCCGCGACAGCCACGCCGACCCGGGACCGCGCACGTCCTTCGCGTTGAGCTCCACCCGGCCCATGGGCTGGTCGTGCCGCAGCCGGAGCCCGGTCGAGCTGCCCAGGTAGGAGGTGACCGTCTGGTGCCGGGCGTAGCCGTACAGCTCGCGGCCCTCGGCCCGGGCCCGGGCGAAGGACTCGCCGAGCGCCGGGGCGAACGCGTCGAAGACGGCGGCGGACGTCTCGCCCGGCGGCTCCGCGAACGCGGGGGAGTGCGGGACGTCCGCCACCAGCGGCCACGCGTCGTCGGCGGGCCCCGCCCCGCGCGCGGCCTCCTCGGCGGCCCGCACCAGCGGCTCCACGTCGTCGGCCGTCACCGCCGAGCCCGACACCACCCCGGCGGCCGTCCCCTGCCCGCCGCCCATCGTCGCGATCACGGTCACGGCGCGCCCGCGCGCGGTGCCATTGGTGGTCAGCGCGTTGCGCGCCCAGCGCAGATCGGCCGACGAGCGCTCCGCGACGACCACCGCGCAACCGTCCGCGCGGGACAGCGCGGGGGCCCGCTCCACGATCTCCTGCGGCCTGTTCCGACGTGCTGTCACGTGTGGGCTCCCCTCGTCGCCGTCCCGGTTCCGTACGCTTCCCCGCCGCGCCTCAACGGCCCGCCTCCCGCACCGTGTTGAGCACGTTCACCCCGCGGAACAACGCCGACGGGCAGCCGTGCGACACCGCCGCGATCTGCCCCGGCTGCGCCTTGCCGCAGTTGAACGCCCCGCCCAGGACATAGGTGTCCGGACCGCCCACCGCGGTCATCGAGCCCCAGAAGTCCGTGGTGGTCGCCTGGTACGCCACGTCCCGCAGCTGGCCCGCGAGCCGTCCGCGCTCGATCCGGAAGAAGCGCTGGCCGGTGAACTGGAAGTTGTACCGCTGCTGGTCGATCGACCAGGACCGGTTGCCGACGACGTAGATCCCCCGGTCCACGCCCGCGATCAGCTCCTCGGTCGACGGGCCGTCCGGCGCGGGCCGCAGCGAGACGTTGGCCATCCGCTGCACCGGCATGTGCGACGGCGAGTCCGCGTACGAGCAGCCGTTGGACCGGCCGAGACCGTGCAGCCGGGCGATCCGGCGGTCGAGCTGCCAGCCCACCAGGATCCCGTCCCTGACGATGTCCCACTCCTGGGCGGCCACCCCCTCGTCGTCGTAGCCGACGGTCGCCAGCCCGTGCTCGGCCGTCCGGTCGCCGGTGACGTTCATCAGCGGCGAGCCGTAGACGAGCTTCCCGAGCCGGTCCGGGGTGGCGAACGAGGTGCCCGCGTACGCCGCCTCGTAACCGAGCGCGCGGTCCAGCTCGGTGGCGTGCCCGACGGACTCGTGGATGGTCAGCCACAAGTTCGACGGGTCGATGACCAGGTCGTACGCGCCCGGCCGCACGCTCGGCGCGCGCACCTTCGCCGCCAGCAGCTCCGGCAGCTCGGCCAGCTCCGCGTCCCAGTCCCAGCCGGTGCCCGTCAGGTACTCCCAGCCGCGGGCCGTCGGCGGGGCCAGGGTGCGCATGGACTCCACGCCGCCCGCCGGGTCCACGGCCACCGCCGTGAACTGCGGGTGCACCCGGACGCGCTGCTGGGTGGTGACCGTACCCGCCGTGTCCGCGTAGAACTTGTTCTCGTGGATGGCCACCAGCGACGCGTCGGCGTGCGTCACCCCGTCGGCGGCCAGCAGCCGCGCGCTGAAGTCGGCCAGCAGGGCGGTCCGCTCGGCGGGCGGTACGCCGAACGGGTCCCGCTCGTACGGCGACACCCAGGTCCGCTCCGCGTGCACCGGCTCGTCCGCCAGCTCCACGCGGTCGCCCGAGCCGGCCGCGGCCGTCACCTTGCCGGCCAGCCGGGCCATGGCCACGGCCTGGCCGGCCACCCGGGCGGCGGCGTCCATCGTCAGCTCCGTCCCGGCGGCGAAACCCCAGGCGCCGCCGTGCACCACGCGTACCGCGTACCCCAGGTCCGTGATGTCCGCGGACCCCGCGAGCCGGGCGTCGCGCAGCCGCCAGGAGGCGTTGCGGACCCGTTCCAGGCGGAAGTCGGCGTGGTCGGCGCCCAGCGCACGGGCGCGGGCGAGGGCGGCGTCGGCGAGCGGGCGCAGGGGCAGTGCGAGGAATGACGCGTCGATGGCGTGCGGCACGGAACCTCCCGGGGTCGTCGCCGTGCATCATGCCCATCCCCGGGCCGCCTTCCGCAGGAGATTCTGTAGAGATCCAACAGGGACCGGCCACACCGCCTGTCAGTGCCCGATTGTCGCCCCGGCGACCTCTACCGATACGTTCGTGTAGTCCAGCTCCGTCCCTGTGCGGATTCGTCAACGGAAGGGTGATCCTTTGAGCCGCTCGGTTCTCGTCACCGGAGGAAACCGGGGCATCGGCCTCGCCATCGCGCGCGCGTTCGCCGACGCGGGCGACAAGGTCGCCGTCACCTACCGCTCGGGCGAGCCGCCCGCGGCGCTCTTGGACCAGGGGTGCCTGGCGGTGAAGTGCGACATCACGGACCCGGAGCAGGTCGAGCAGGCGTTCAAGGAGATCGAGGAGAAGCAGGGCGCGGTCGAGGTGCTGGTGGCCAACGCCGGCGTCACCCGCGACCAGCTGCTGCTCCGCATGTCCGAGGAGGACTTCACCTCGGTGGTGGAGACCAACCTCACCGGGACGTTCCGCGTCGTCAAGCGCGCCTCCCGGCCCATGCTCCGCGCCCGCAAGGGCCGCGTGGTGCTGATCTCCTCCGTGGTGGGCCTGCTGGGCTCGGCCGGCCAGGCGAACTACGCGGCGTCCAAGGCCGGCCTCATCGGCTTCGCCCGCTCCGTCGCCCGTGAGCTGGGCTCCCGGAACATCACCGTCAACGTCGTCGCCCCCGGTTTCGTGGACACCGACATGACGCGCGTGCTCAGCGACGAGCAGCGCGCGGGGATCGTGGCCAACGTTCCGCTGGGCCGCTACGCGCAGCCCGAGGAGATCGCCGCCTCGGTCCGCTTCCTCGCCTCCGAAGAGGCCGCATACATCACCGGAGCCGTCATTCCTGTCGACGGCGGATTGGGCATGGGTCACTGAACGCCATGAGTGGAATCCTCGCAGGCAAGCGCATCCTGGTCACGGGTGTCCTCACCGAGCAGTCGATCGCCTTCCAGGCCGCCAAGGTGGCCCAGAACGAGGGCGCCGAGGTCGTCCTGACCGGCTTCGGCCGACTCTCCCTGGTCGAGCGCATCGCCAAGCGGCTCCCGAAGCCGGCGCCGGTGATCGAGCTGGACGTCAGCAACCAGGAGCACCTGGACGGCCTGGCCGCCAAGGTGCGCGAGCACATCGGCGACGACGTGCCCCTCGACGGCATCGTGCACTCGATCGCCTTCGGCCCCCAGGGCGCCTTCAACTTCCTCGAGGCCACCTGGGAGGACGTCTCCACGGCCGTCCAGGTCTCGGCGTACTCCTACAAGTCGCTGGCCATGGCCCTGCTGCCGCTGATGCGCGAGGGCTCCTCCATCGTCGGCCTCACCTTCGACGCGCAGATCGCCTGGCCGAAGTACGACTGGATGGGCGTGGCCAAGGCCGCCCTGGAGGGCACCAACCGCTACCTCGCCCGTGACCTGGGCCCCAAGGGCATCCGCTGCAACCTGGTCTCGGCCGGCCCCATCAAGTCCATGGCCGCCAAGTCCATCCCGGGCTTCGAGGAGCTCGCGGACGTCTGGAACCACCGCGCCCCCATCGGCTGGGACCTGGCCGACCCGGAGCCGGCCGGCCGCGGCGTCGTCGGCATGCTGTCGGACTTCTTCCCGCGCACGACGGGCGAGATCGTGCACGTCGACGGTGGCGTGCACATGATGGGCGCCTGACGCTTCGGGCGTAGCTCCAGGCGTGTCGAGGGCCGCGGTCCGGGAAACCGGACCGCGGCCCTTTGTCAGTCCGTCCGGCGTTTGAGGACTGGGGGTACCCCCTCTGGGGGAGCGCGCAGCGTACTGCGGGGGTGCGGGGGCTCGCCCCAGCAAGAAATGGTGAATGGGGTGCCTCCTCTGGGGGAGGGACCGGGGCGCCTCACCCGGGGCGCAGCCCCGAGTCGAGAACCAAGCCGTCCACCCCCACACTGAGAGAACCGGACCACCGTGCGGGAGGAGGTACGGCAGTGATATGCACAGCGATACGCACCGCGGCAAAAGCCGCACCCCTGCTCCTGGTAGCGACGACCCTGGCCGCCCCGGCCGCCGCCGCCCCGCGCCAACAACAAGCCGAGTGCCACACCCGCATCCGCAACTCCCACGCCACGGCGGACTGCTACAACGGCAACGCCACCCCCGACCGCGTCCAGCTCCACCTCCGCTGCGCCCACTGGTGGGACCCGGCCATGGACACGGCCCCCGCGACCGTCGACCCCACCCGCCACGTCACCCTCTCGCAGCGCTGCTGGCTGCGCATACGCGAGGCATGGGTGAGTCACACCCCGGGCTGACCGCCGTGCGCGTCACCCTCCGCGTCCTCCCGCGCCACATACGGATGCTCACTCGCCTCCGCCGCCGCGGCACCCGCGTCCCCGGCCCGAATCGCCTCGACCAGCCTCCCGTGATCGGTCAGCGCCCGGGACCGCGGCTCGGCACCGACGTCCGCGCGCAGGAACTCCCGTACGACGAAGCCGAGGTCGGCGTAGAGCGCGGCCAGCACCTCGTTGTGCGCGGCGGCGACGACGGCGGTATGGAACGTGGCGTCGGCCTCGACGAACTCCTCCAGGTCCCCCGACCGCCACGCCTCCGCCCGCCGCTCCAGCAGAAGCTCCAGCTGGCTCAGGTCCGCGTCGGTCCGCCGCGACGCGGCCAGCGCGGCGGCCTTGGTCTCCAGGGCGCTGCGCAGCTCGGCGACGTGCCGTGGGTCGGCCCGGGCGAAGCGCCGGCCCATCACCCCGGCGAGTTCGCTGGTGGCGACGACGTACGTGCCGGAGCCCTGCCGGATCGCGAGCAGCCCGTTGTGCGCGAGGGCGCGCACGGCTTCCCGGACGGTGTTGCGGGCGACGCCGAGCCGTCCGACGAGCTCCGGCTCGGTGGGGATACGGGAGCCGACCGGCCACTCACCGGAAGTGATCTGGGCCCGCAGTTGTGTGATGACCTGATCGACCAGGGGAGTCTTGTGGGGCGAGGTCAGCGGCATGGCATTCCATTCATCCCATGATTCTATGATTGGCTGTATGACAGGTGCAGCAGCAGGCAAGGAGCCCACGACGGCCACGGCCTCCCACGGGACCCCCCACTCCGACGGGACGGCCCACCGCATCGTGACAGGGACCGCGCGGCCGGCCGCCTCGCCCTGGCCGCGGCGGTTCCTCGCCCTCGGCCTGGTGCTGGCGGCCTTCAACCTCCGGCCGGCCGTCACCAGCCTCGGCTCCCTCATGGAGGAGGTGCGGGACGGGCTCGGCATGAACGGCACCGTCGCCGGACTGCTCACCTCCATCCCCTCCCTCTGCTTCGCCGTCCTCGGCCCCGCCGCCCCCCGGCTGGCCCGCCGCTGGGGCCCGGCGACCGTCGTCTGCGCCGGCCTCGCGGCCATCGCCACCGGACTGGCACTCCGCCCGTTCGTGGCCGGCGTCGGGGGATTCCTGCTGCTCAGCGCGCTGGCGCTGGCCGGTATCGCGGTGGGCAACGTGCTGATGCCGGTCGTGGTCAAACGCTGGTTCCCGGACCGCGTCGGCCCGATGACCGGCCTGTACTCGATGGCCCTCACCGGCGGGGCGGCCGTCACCGTGGCCAGTACCGTGCCGCTGGCGGACGCGATGGGCGGCGGCTGGCGGCCGGGCCTCGCCGTGTGGGCGCTGCTCGCCCTCGCCGCGGCGCTGCCCTGGGCGGTCATCGCCCGCCGGCCGGGCGAACGGCCGGAACGCGCCGCGAAGGAGGCGCCGGCCACCGAAACCGCGCCGGAGGGCGCGGAACGCGCCCGTACGACCACCCCGAACACCGCTCCCCACAGCGCGCACGCCCCCCGGAGCGCCGACGTCACCGACGCGCGCGCCCCGCGCATCACCAGCAGCCCCACCGCCTGGGCCCTGGCGGTCTTCTTCGGCCTCCAGGCCACCGGCGCGTACATCACCATGGGCTGGATGCCCCAGATCTTCCGCGACGCGGGTGTCTCGGCCTCGACCGCCGGACTGCTGGCGGCGGTGACGATGCTGATGGGCGTCCCGTTCTCCTTCCTGCTGCCGCGTCTCGCGGCCCGGATGCGGAACCAAGGCCCCCTGGTCGTGGCGCTGGTCGCCTGCGGTCTGGCGGGGTACACCGGGCTGTGGCTCGCCCCGGTGGGCGGCTCCTGGGTCTGGGCGGTGCTGCTCGGCATCGCCAACAGCTCCTTCCCGCTGGCCCTGACGATGATCGGGATGCGCGCGCGGACCGGAGCCGGCGTCGTCCGGCTGTCCGCCTTCGCCCAGAGCGTCGGATACCTGATCTCCATTCCCGGGCCGCTGCTGGTGGGCCGGCTCTACCAGCAGACCGGCGGCTGGGGACTGCCGATCGCCCTGCTGGCCGCGCTGATGGTCCCGCAGGCCGTCGCCGGGGTGCTGGCCGGCCGCAACCGGAGCGTCGAGGACGAGTTCCGGCTCCGCTGATCCTGGCTCCGCTGATCCGACGCCGGCGAACCGACGCCCGCGCCGCCGCCCGGCGGTGGCGCGCCACGCCCGACCCCGGTGCCCGGCCGGGGGCGGCGGCTGCGACACTGGTGCCATGCCCGTCCTCGAACCCAACCCCCAGAACGGCCAGAAGACGCTTCTGGTCATCCTCGGCGCGATGCTCGGCATCACCGTCGTCATCGGCATCATCGCGACGATCGCCGCCGGCTGATCACTGATTGATCATCGGTTGGCCATCGTCTGATCGACGCCCGACCGTCGGCCGGCTCCGGCCGGCCGACGCACCTTCTCCTCTCCTCCGCCCCACCCCGGGGGTGGGGTTAACCCCCGTCCCCTAGGGGGTCTGCCTCCGGGAAAAGTGGGTGGCTTCCCGGATGGGAACTCAGGGGTCCCGCTCCGTAGATTCGAAGTGCACCGCGACGCGGCGGTGCACCGAGGCATCCACGGAGGAGACCATGCCCGCCGGCAGGCACACCCGCACCCGAGGCACCGCGCAGACCCGCCTGCCGTGGTGGGCCGTGGTCCTGCCCGCCCTGGCCTTCGTCGCTCTCTTCGCCCTGCCGGCCCTCCCCGTTCCGCAGGCGTCCGCGGCCCCGGCGGCGGAGGGCGAACGGACGGCGTCACAGAGCCCCGTCGCGCACGTCGTGCGCGTCGTCCGGCACACCCTGGACGGCTGGATATCGTGAAGCGTTACCCCGAGGAGGGCAAGCCTCCCAACACCCCGCGCCTCACGGCTGGTTTCATGCGAAGCTGGACGGCATGAGCGCCGACATGACCCGCAGGATCGTCCTCTTCCGCCACGCCAAGGCCGAATGGTCCGACGTCGACGACCACGAGCGACCGCTCGCCGACCGCGGGCGCAAGGACGCTCCCGTCGCGGGCCGCTGGCTCGCCGGCTCGGGTGTCGTCCCCGACCTGGCCCTGTGCTCGACAGCGGCCCGCACCCGCGAGACCTGGAAGCTCGCCGTCTCCGAGCTGCCCCAGCGCCCCCGGACGGTGTACGAGGACCGGCTCTACGAGGCATCGCTCGGTGAGCTGATCGCCCTGCTCAACGAGGTGTCCGACGAGGTGGGCGACCTCGTCGTCGTGGGGCACAACCCGGGGATGCACGCCCTGGCGGACGCCCTGTCGGGCGAGGCCGACGGGGACCTGCTGGCCCGGTTGAACCGCTCGGGATACCCCACTTCGGCCATCGCGGTGATCAGCTTCACCGGTTCGTGGAAGAGCGTCGAACACGGGGTCGGCCGACTGGTCGCCTTCTGGGCGCCGCACGCCTGACGAGCAGCCGGGCCGGTCGCGGACGGCGTGGCCCGGTCCAGGACGGCCCGCCCCGCCCCGGGGCGGCGGCCGGTGATCCGGCGGGGCGGTGACCGGCGGCCCGGTGCTCGCGCGCCCATGGATGCCGACGAGCGTGGGCATCCGGCGGGGCACCGGCGCGGTGGGGGAACGGCGGGGGAGCGGACCGGGTGGCGCCCAGGCGTCACCCGCGCCGGTGTCACTCGTGCGTGTTCGCCGCCTCGACCTCTTCACGGGTGACGCCCAGCAGATACAGCACCGTGTCCAGGAACGGCACGTTCACCGCCGTGTGCGCCGCCTCCCGGACCACCGGCTTGGCGTTGAACGCCACGCCCAGGCCGGCCGCGTTGAGCATGTCGAGGTCGTTGGCGCCGTCACCGATCGCCACCGTCTGGGAGAGCGGCACCCCGGCCTCGGCGGCGAACCGGCGCAGCAGCCGCGCCTTGCCGGCCCGGTCCACGATCTCCCCGGTGACCCGGCCGGTCAGCCTGCCGTCCACGATCTCCAGGGTGTTGGCCGAGGCGAAGTCCAGCCCCAGCCGCTCCCGCAGGTCGTCGGTGACCTGGGTGAACCCCCCGGACACCACGCCCACCTGGAAGCCCAGCCGCTTCAGGGTGCGGATCAGGGTCCGGGCGCCGGGCGTCAGCCGCACCTCCGCGCGCACCTTGTCCACCACCGACTCGGGCAGCCCCTCCAGCAGCGCCACCCGCGCGTGCAACGATTGTTCGAAGTCCAGCTCGCCGCGCATCGCCCGGGCGGTCACCTCGGCCACCTCGGCCTCACAGCCCGCGTGGGCCGCGAACAACTCGATGACCTCGTCCTGGATCAGCGTCGAGTCGACGTCCATCACCACCAGGCGCTGCGCCCGGCGCTGCAACCCGGCGGCCACAACGGCCACGTCCACCCCGAGCTTCGCCGCCTCTATCGCCAGCGCCGTGCGCAGCGCCTCCGTGCCGGCGCCGGAGACCGCGAACTCCACCGCCGTCACGGGGTACTTGGCGAGGCGGAAGATACGGTCGATGTTGCCGCCGGTGCCCGTGATGCGGGCCGCGATGGCGGCCGTGGACTCCGCGGTGAGCGGGTGCCCCAGCACCGTGACATGGGAACGGCCCGTGCCGCGCGGCCTGTTGTCGCCCCGGCCGGAGATGATCTCCGTCTGGAGGTGCATGGACTCGGCCCAGCTGTGCACCGTCGACCGCAGGCCGCCCTCGGCCGCGGCGCCTCCGGCGGGCGCGGTGACCAGCGCGCAGAGGGTGATCCGGCCCCGGGTGACGACCTGTTCGATGTCGACGACGTCGACCGCGTAGGCGGCGAGCGTGTCGAAGAGGCCGGCGGTGATGCCCGGCCGGTCCTTCCCGAAGATCTTGACGAGGAGGGTGGGCACGTCGTCACCGGCGGCGGGGGTGACGGGCGGGGGCAACGGTGCGCTCATGGTCCTTCTACCGTATCCGGTGCCCGTGAGGCGGTCGCAGGGGGAGGCGGACAGCGGGACGACTGTTCACCGGACCGCTACCCGCGCGGCGGCCGGCCGTCCGGTCCCGGCCACCCCCGGGGTGCGGGCGGCGGAGGCGGCGGTGGCGGGGGCGGGCTCCCGTACGGACGGCGGGAACGCTCCTGCGGCGGCCCGGGCCGGGGATCGCGCCGCGCACCGGAGGAGGGGCCGGCCGCGGGGCCGGGCGAGGTGGTGGCCGAGGGGTCGACCCGGGGGCCCGGGGGAGTGTCCGGGCGAGGCCCGGGTCCTGGGCGCAGATAGGGGTTGGTGTCGTCCCGTGCCGGACGGTAGCCGGGCGACGGCCGGTGCGGCCCGGGCTCGTCCTCCCCGCCCCCACCGGCCGAACCGCCCGCGCCTCCGCCGGCTGCTCCACCGGCCGAGCGCCCCGCGCCTTCGCCCGCCGCCCCACCGGCCGGGTGCCCATACCCTGAGCTGCCGTGCCCCGGGCCGCCGTATCCCGCGCCCGGCTGCCCCGCCGATCCCGGTACCGCCCCTCCAGGCCCCCACCCGTCCCCTTCTTCTCGTCCGCCTCGTCGTTCTCGTCCTTCTCGTCCTTCCCGCGCGTACGCCACGGCCCCCCGTCCCGCCGCCCCCGTGGCGCACGCGAGCAGCCCGCCCACCGTCCCGGCCGCCAGACCCCACGCCGCCCCGAGGGCCACCGCGAGGAGCCCGTTCCCCCGCAGGTCGAGCCCGGCGCCGACCGCGTCGACGCCCAGCACCGACAGCCCGGCGTCCGCCTTCACCCGCGTCCCGAGGACGAGCAGCGGCAGCGCCGCGGCCGTCACCACGCCCAGCGCGAGGCCGCACCGCCCCGCGTACGCCACCGCGCTCCGCGCCCCCCGGGGCGTACGGACCGCCGTGAGCACCCCGGCCAGCAGCAGGGCCACCGCGCACGCGACCGTCAGCAGCCACACCCGTCCGTCGTACTCCGCCAGCCGGCCCACCGTGACCGGCCGGTCGGTGCCCCCGGCCAGCAGGTCGTCGAGCGGGGAGGGGAGCACCTCCGTCAGCGTTCCCGCGGCCCGGCCGTGCCAGGGGACGAAGAGGCCGAGCGGCAGCCCGAGCCACACCCCGTTCGGCGCCCCGAGCAGCGCGCCGCCGGCCACCCGCCGGGGATGGTCGTCGCCGGCCGCGGCGACCAGCGCCGCGGCCCACCCGGCGGCGACGGCCAGGACGAGGACGCCGCACAGCGCCGAGGCCGCCGGCCGTACCGTCCGGTGGAGGGTGCCGGCACCGCGCGGCAGCGGGGCCCGGCGCGCGGCGAGCACGGCGATCAGCAGCACGGCCGCCACCCAGAACGCGCCGCCCAGCAGCGAGGGCCCGGTCCGTACCGAGAAGCCGACATCCGCCTTGGCCCGGGCGAGGTCGGCCAGCCCCTGGGCGAGCCCCCCGCCGATGTCCCCGATGTCGCCGACACCGGGAATCTCCAGTTTCGGAAGTTTCGGGCCGCTCCGCGCCGCGTCGCCGAGGCCGAGTCCTTTGCCCTGGAAGGTGAAGGTGGACGAGCCGGCCCAGGCCAGGCCTCCGAGCAGCAGCAGGAACACCGAGGCCACCACCCCGGCGCGCAAGGCGAGTTCACGGCCGCCGACCACCGGCCCCGCCGCCCGCAGCGACCGGGCGAACGACCAGCCGAGCACCAGCGCCCCCACCAGGCTCACGCCCAACGGCGTCAGCTCGATGGCGGTGTGCGCGGCGGCACCCCGGATCCCGAACGCCTCCAGCGACCCCGACGGCTCGACGGTCCCGCCGACCGCGAGGACGGTCACCGCGGCCGTCATCGGCCCCAGCTCCCCGGCCGCGTCCGCGCCGAGGAGGTGCAGCCCCAGTGCCGCCACCCCCGCCATGGCGAGGAACGCCCAGCCCACCCCCGCCACCGCGAAGATGATCATGTGGACGCCCCGCGCCGGGCGCCGTCCGCTGGTGATGGTCATCACGGCCCCCCGCTCCGCCCCCGCCCCGGCCCCCGGCCCCGGGGGTGAGTGACTCCCGCGCGGCCGTGGGTGATTACCACTCTCCGGTGGTGTTTCCGGCCCGTCAACGGCGCTCGGAAAGCGGGGGGCGCCAATCCCCGACTTTCGATCGGGGGACTGCGCCTGAAATAGTTCCTCCCGATGTTCGCCATCCCTAGACTCCCTGTGCAGGGGGTACATCGGGGGACAAGTAGTGGGGCATGGAGTGCCTGAACTCGTACTGGAATTGAATGGACAGACCTGGACGCTCGATCCGTCCCGGTCCTACACCCTCGGACGCGATCCGCAGGGCGACATGGTGCTGGAGGACGCCAGGGTCTCGTGGCGCCACGCCATCGTCCGCTGGGACGGCCGCAGTTGGGTGCTCGAGGACCAGGGCAGCACCAACGGCACCTACGCGCAGGGGCAGCGGGTCCACCAGGTGGAGATCGGCCCCGGCTCGGTCGTCCACCTGGGCAACGCGACCGACGGTCCGCGGCTGAGCGCCGCCGGTTCCGCCGGTGCCGCCGCGCCGCCCGCCGGCGACCTGTACAGCGCGCAGACCGCGCTGGCGGCCCAGCCCGGCCACGCGGCGCCGCAGCAGCAGGCCCCCGGCATGTGGCAGCAGCCCCCGCACGGCGGACCGCAGCAGTACCAGCAGCACCCGCAGTACCAGCAGCCCCACGGTGGCTGGCAGCAGCCGCAGGCCGCCGCCCAGGCGCCCTGGCAGCAGGCGCAGCAAGGGCAGCACCCGCAGCAGGCCCAGCAAGCTCCGCACGCCCAGCAGCCGCAGCAGGCGCAGCCGCACATCCCGCACCAGGCGTCCTCGCCGGAGCAGGGCCGGCCGCCCCAGGGCGCGGGGTCCGGCGCCCCGCCCGTCTACGGCGACCGCAGCCCGACCACGTTCCACCAGCTGGCCCAGGGCCGGGTGATGCGCATCGGTCGTGCCCTGGAGAACGAGCTGGTCGTCGCCGACCTCCAGGTCTCCCGGTACCACGCCGAGTTCCGGGCCACCCCCGACGGCCGCTTCGAGATCGTCGACCTGGGCAGCCACAACGGCACCTACGTCAACGGCCAGCCGGTCCGCCAGCAGGTCCTCGGTCCCCAGGACATCGTCGGCGTCGGCCACTCCACCTTCCGGCTCGTCGGCGACCGACTGGAGGAGTTCGTCGACACCGGCGACGTCTCCTTCTCGGCCCGCCATCTGACGGTCACCGTGGACGGCGGCAAGCAGATCCTCAAGGACGTCTCCTTCGGCGTCCCCGAGAAGTCGCTGATCGCCGTCATCGGCCCGTCCGGGTCCGGCAAGTCCACCCTGCTCAAGGCGCTGACCGGCTACCGGCCCGCCAACCAGGGCGACGTCCTCTACGACAACCGGAACCTGTACAAGCAGTTCGCCGAGCTCCGGCAGCGCATCGGTCTGGTCCCGCAGGACGACATCCTGCACAAGGAGCTCACCGTCCGGAAGGCGCTCCGCTACGCCGCCAAGCTCCGCTTCCCCGGCGACACCGCGCCCGCCGAGCGCGAGGCCCGCATCGACGAGGTGCTCCGCGAGCTCAAGCTCGACGTCCACAAGGACAAGAAGGTCACCTCCCTCTCCGGCGGCCAGCGCAAGCGCGTCTCCGTCGCGCTGGAGCTCCTCACCAAGCCGTCGCTGATCTTCCTGGACGAGCCCACCTCGGGCCTCGACCCGGGCATGGACCGCGACGTGATGCAGCTGCTGCGCGGCCTCGCCGACGACGGCCGTACGGTCCTGGTCGTCACCCACTCCGTCGCCGAGCTGGCCCTCTGCGACAAGCTGCTGGTCATGGCACCCGGCGGCTCCGTCGCCTACTTCGGCCCGCCGGAGGAGGCGCTCAACTTCTTCGGCTACGAGACCTGGGCGGACGTCTTCTCGGCGTTCGAGAACTACCGCGACTACGACTGGGCGGGCCGCTGGAAGGGCTCACAGCACTACCAGATGTACGCCGCGGACATCGACGCCGTCGCCCCGCAGTCGGTGCACGTCCAGCCGCAGATGGTCCGGCCGCACAAGGCCCAGAGCTGGGGCTCCCAGCTCTGGACGCTGATGCGCCGCTACGTCTCGGTCATCGCCTCCGACCGCGGGTTCATGGGCCTGATGCTCATCCTGCCCGCCGTCCTCGGTGGCGTGAGCTGTGTGATCCCGTCCGACTTCGGGCTCTCGGCGCCCCCCAAGGGCCACAACCAGGACGCCGGCACGATCATGCTGATCCTCGCGGTCGGCATGTGCTTCTCCGGGGCCGCCAACTCCGTCCGTGAGCTCATCAAGGAACGGGTGATCTACGAACGGGAACGGGCGGTCGGCCTCTCCCGGTCCGCCTACCTGATGTCCAAGGTCATCGTGCTGGGCGCGATCACCGCGCTGCAGGGTGTGATCATCTGCGCCATCGGCTTCTCCGTCCGGAAGCTGCCCGCCGAGGGCCTGATCCTCAAGGCGCTCCCGGCGGCCGAGCTCTGCCTGGTCATCATCGCGCTGGGCTTCACGTCCATGATGATCGGCCTGGTGATCTCCTCCCTGGTGAAGACCGCGGAGAAGACCATGCCGCTGCTGGTGATGTTCGCGATCGTCCAGGTCGTCTTCACCGGCATCATGTTCAAGGTCTACGACGCCCCGGGCGTCGAGCAGGTCGCCTGGCTGATGCCCTCCCGCTGGGCCATCGGCGCCGCAGGCGCCACCCTGGACCTCTCCCACCTCATGGCGCCCTTCGACAAGAACAACCCGAACAACCTCGACCCGCTCTGGGCGCACACGGTCAGTCAGTGGGGCATCGACCTGTTCGTCCTCCTCGCGCTCGGCGCCGCCTGCGGCTTCGCGGTCGCCCGGCTGCTGCGCCGGCACGAGCCCGAGGTCATGCGGAAGTAACGCGAAGACGGCCTGGGAAAAGGCCGGGAGAAAACAGGAAAGGCCGTCGCGAATTGTGACGGCAAAAAGGGCGGTGGCATCCGGAATCCCGGATGTCACCGCCCTTCTGTCTATGGCGTCAGCGACCGGCTCAGTAGGCCGAGTTGACGTTGTCCATGGAGCCGTAGACCGCGGCCGCGTACTTGCAGGCGGCGGTGATGTTGGCGACCGGGTCGTAGATGTCCCAGGAGGTGCCGTCGACGTGGTACGCCTTGAAGGTCGGGTCGATCACCTGGAGCAGACCCTTGGAGGGGATGCCCGCGGCAGCGTTCGAGTCCCAGTTGTTGATGGCCTGCGGGTTGCCCGTCGACTCCCGCATGATGTTGCGGTAGATGCCGTCGTAGGTGCCCGGGATGCCCTTGGCCTTCATGATGTCCAGGGCCTCGCGGATCCAGCCGTCGAGGTTGTTCGCGTAGGCCTTCGGGGCCGGAGCGGCGGCCTTGGCCGGCGCGGCGGGCGCGGCCTTGACCGGCTGGCGCGCGGCGGACCGGCTCGCGGCCTCCTTCTCGGCGCGCTCCTTCTCCGCCTTGGCCTTCGCCTCGGCGGCGGCCTTCTTCTTGGCCTCCGCCTCCGCGCGGGCCTGGCCCGCGGCGGTGTCGGACTGCTTCACCAGCTCGTCGCGCTGGGCGTCGGCGCCGAACGCCTTGGCGTTCCACGCGACGGGCTTCACGCCGATCGCGGCCTGCTGCTCACCCTCGGTGGAGCCGCTCGGGACGACGGCGAGCGCCACCGCCGCCACGCCGGCCGCGGCGATGCCCGCGGCGGAGAACTTGTGAACCTTGGTGAGACGGCTATAGCCGGAGACGGTGGAGCGCATGACTGTGCTGAACCTCTTCCAATCGCGTGAATCGCAGTGGCCCGGATCGGCGCGGATGAAGCGCCGTTTCTCGATCTACGGCGCCCTGCGACGGGGCAATTGTTAGCGGCCGCAAAATGCGCTGGCAAAGGTGTGACGTACTATCCGACTTCGTTGTCGGTGCTATCGGCACGGGTCGCCGGAAAGGGTCCCGCGCCCGCTCAGCCCCCCTTTTACGGCGGTTTTACGTCTCCACTACCGGTTGTCGTAGGTGATGTGCGTCCTATGCGCGGCGTCACACCGAGCAGCGCTCCCTCACACGCGGTGTGACCGTATCCGCACGGTGTGTACGAGGTTTTCAGGCGCCCGTCCGGCGGGGTTCCCGGCCGATCGGTCAGACCTCCACCAGCACCTGGTCCAGGCTCTTCCGCACGAGGTCTGGCACCTGGCAGTCGTCCGCCGGATACCCCACGGGGATCACCGCGAACGCCTTCTCGTTCACCGGCCGCCCCAGCACCTCCCCCAGGAACCGCATCGGACTCGGGGTGTGCACCAGCGCCGCCAGCCCCGACAGGTGCAGCGCCGACAGCAGCATCCCGACCGCGATGCCCACCGACTCGTCCACGTAGTAGTGCTTGCGCCGCTCCCCGTCCGGCCCCAGCCAGTACCTCTGCTGGAAGACCACGACCAGCGCCGGCGCGTCCGTCAGGTGCGGCTTCACCTCGTCCGTGCCCAGCGGCCGCAGCGCCGCCAGCCACTCCTCGCCGAGCCGCCCGGCGTACGAGACGCGCTCCTCCTCCTCGGCCGCCGCCCGGATCCGCGCCCGTACCTCCGGATCCTTGACCAGGACGAACGTCCACGGCTGCTGGTGTGCCCCGGACGGCGCCGTGGCCGCGCACGCGATGGCGTCCCGGACCACGCGCTCCGGCACCGGATCGGCCGAGAACCGGCGCACGGTCCTGCGGTCCGCCATTCGCTCCCGTAGCTCCGCGGCGCGCGCGAGCGACTCCTCGGCGGGCATCCGCGCGGGCCGGTAGGGGACCGGCCGGTAGGGCTCGCCATGGGTGGGTGTCCACTGCACAGAGGTCGACATGGACCGAGTCTGGCGGGGACAGGGCCCTCCGGCCTAGGCCCCGGGGCCCACCCGTCGGCCACCGGCGGCCCGATCCCCCGGCGGATCACCGCCGGTTACGGTGGGCCGCATGAGCCAAGGCCCCCGCTCCGGCCTGCCCGCCGTGAGCACCGCGATCCTCGCGATGAGCAGACACCTGGAAGTCCGCGACGTCCTCAAGACCATCGTCGTCTCCGCCCGCGAGCTGCTCGGTGCCCGGTACGCCGCCCTCGGGGTGCCGGACGACCACGGCGGCTTCGCCCAGTTCGTCGTCGACGGCATCAGCGAGGAGGAGTGGAAGGCCATCGGTCCGCTGCCCCGGCAGCACGGCATCCTCGCCGCGATGCTCCAGGAGAAGACCCCGCAGCGGCTGCCCGACGTCCGCGAGGACCCGCGCTTCGGCGGCTGGCCCGACGCCCACCCCGACATGTCCGACTTCATCGGCATGCCGATCGCCGACGGCGACGAGAACCTCGGCGTCCTCTTCCTCGCCAACAAGGCCGACAAGGCCGATGAGGAGGGGACGCGGAAGTGCCCCCCGGGCGGCTGCGCCTTCACCGAAGAGGACGAGGAGCTCCTCTCCGTCCTCGCCCAGCACGCCGCCATCGCCCTGACCAACGCCCGGCTCTACGAGCGCAGCCGCGAGCTGACCATCGCCGGCGAGCGCGCCCGCCTCGCCCACGAACTGCACGACGCGGTGGCGCAGAAGCTGTTCTCCCTGCGTCTCACCGCCCAGGCCGCCACCGCCCTGGTGGACCGCGACCCGGTCCGCGCCAAGGACGAGCTCCAGCAGGTCGCCCGACTTGCCGCCGAGGCCACCGACGAGCTGCGCGCCGCCGTCGTCGAGCTGCGCCCGGCCGGGCTGGACGAGGACGGGCTCGTCGCCACCCTGCGCACCCAGGTCAAGGTGCTCGACCGGGCGCACGCCGCGCACGTCTCCTTCGCCTCCCACGGGATGCGGGCCCTGCCGGCCGCCCAGGAGGAGGCGCTGCTGCGGGTCGCCCAGGAGGCGCTGCACAACGCGCTGCGCCACTCCGGGGCCGAGCACGTCGACGTCACCCTCGCCCGCCGCGGGCAGGGCGCCGTGCTGCGGGTGGCCGACGACGGAAGCGGATTCGACCCCTCCGCCGTCCGGCGGGCCGGCCGGCACCTCGGTCTGGTCTCCATGCGCGACCGGGCCAACGGGGTCGGCGGCAGGCTGAACGTGGACTCGGAGCCCGGCGAGGGCACCGCGATCGAGATGGAGGTGCCCGGTGGCTGAAGAGACCAGGCAGGGGAAACAGGGGACCGCGAGCGGCCGGACGATCCGGGTGCTGCTGGTCGACGACCACCAGGTGGTCCGCAAGGGGCTGCGCACCTTCCTGGAGATCCAGGACGACATCGAGGTCGTCGGGGAGGCCGGTGACGGCGCCGAGGGCGTGGCGCGTGCCGAGGAGCTGAACCCGGACGTGATCCTCATGGACGTGAAGATGCCCGGCACGGACGGCATCGAGGCGCTGCGCAGGCTGCGCGCCCTGGAGAGCCCGGCCCGGGTGCTGGTCGTCACCAGCTTCACCGAGCAGCGCACGGTGATCCCGGCCCTGAAGGCCGGTGCGGCCGGCTACGTGTACAAGGACGTCGACCCCGACGCGCTCGCCGGCGCCATCCGGTCCGTGCACGCCGGGCACGTCCTCCTCCAGTCGGAGGTGGCGGGAGCGCTGCTGGCGCAGGACGACACGGGCGGCACCCAGGGCCGGGGCAACGCGCTGACCGAGCGGGAGCGTGAGGTCCTCGCCCTGATCGCCGACGGCCGGTCCAACCGGGAGATCGCGCGGGCGCTGGTGCTGTCGGAGAAGACGGTCAAGACGCACGTCTCCAACATCCTGATGAAGCTCGACCTCGCCGACCGCACCCAGGCGGCCCTGTGGGCGGTCCGGCACGGCATCGGCGACTGACGGTCCTGTCCTGACCGACCGGCCCGTCCCGGGAGCTGCGCCGTCCACCGGAACGTCTCATTCCGGCCATCGATTCATGCGGTCGTGTGATTGTCGGGAGACCCCAGAAACCCGGTCGGCGGTGGGCCGTTCTCCATGACGTAGCCACGGCGGCTGGCCGTGGCAGCGTTCCAGGAAGGTCAGACGAAGAGTGAAGAACATGAAGAAGGCCGCTGCCGTCACGATCGCGGTCGGCGGTCTCGCCCTCGCCGGTGCCGGCGTCGCGTCGGCCCACGGGGGATCCCCGGCCGCCGCGGCCATCGCGAAGAACAACCCCGGCGTGCTCTCCGGCAACGTCGTCCAGGTGCCGGTCACGATTCCGGTGAACCTCTGCAACGACACCGTCAGCGTGCTGGGCTCGATGAACCCCACCCACGGCAACGTCTGCGTCAACGAGTAGCCAACGGGTGACGGACGGCGCCGTTCCCGGCGCTTCCGGACGGCCGGTCCCGCCGCGGCGGGACCGGCCGCGAAGGGTGATCAATCGTCCGAATGAGGGCAAACTCCACGATCGGCGTGCCGTCGGCGGGGTGGTGACGTTCATCAGGGCGCGACTCCGTCACCGGGGCCGCGAGGTCACCAGCAAAGGAAGCCACCCATGAACAGTGCCAAAAAGGCCGCCCTCGTTCTGGCCGCGGCAGGCGTATCCGTCGGCGCTTCTGTCGGCACCGCAGCCGCGCACGACGGCGACGGCGCCACCGCCCACGGCATCGCCAAGGGCTCACCCGGCGTCATCTCGGGCAACGTCATCCAGATCCCCCTGGACGTCCCGATCAACGCCTGCGGCAACACGATCGACATCCTGCTCGGGCTCCTGAACCCGACGTTCGGGAACGTCTGCGTCGTCAAGTGACGCTCCGGAAGGCCCCGCGAACCGTACGGCTCGCGGGGCCTCCCCCTGTCCGGGCTACGGCCGGTCCCCTCCGGGCCGCGGCCGGTCCCGTCCCGGCTACGGCCGGTCGCGCTCCCGCCGCTCCACCGGCGCGTTGTACGCCGCCACCAGGGCCCGCCGCGCCGTCCGCTCCACCGGCCGCAGCGCCGCCGCCCGGGCCGCGATCCCCGACGCGCTCATCGCGCCGCCGTGCTCATGGCTCCCGGCGTCGCCCGTCCCGTGCGCCAGGGCGACCAGCGCGGCCACCCGCTGCGCGAGCTCCAGCACCCGGGCCGCGCGCTGCGGATACCCGGGAGCCAGGATCGCGCGGTCCCGTTCGGCCCGCGCCCGGTAGGCCTCCAGCGCGGCCCGGGCCACCGGGCCCGATCCCGCCACGTCGAGCCGTGTCAGCACCTCGGTCGCCTCGCGCAGCGCCTCGGCCAGCTCCCGCTCCGCCTCGCCCAGCGACGGCACGTCGGCGGGCGGCGCGTCCCGTACCGGCGAACAGCGCCAGACGACCTCCACGTGCAGATCGGCGGCGTCCGGCCCGGACCCCGCCGCCCGCACCTCGGGCACCAGCCCCACCCCGGCCTCCGGGGCCAGGACGGCCTCCTCCGCCTCCAGGGCCAGCGCGTTGAACTCCGGCGGCCCGCTCAGCCCCAGCGGATGCCCCGGCACCGGCAGCGCCAGCCGCAGCCCCGTGGCCCCCAGCGCGCGCAGCCGGCCCAGCGCGAGCGTCAGCCCCACCGGGCCGGACTCGCCCGGCAGACCGGTCACCCGGTGGATCGCGTCACTCCCCGTGATGTGGTGCGCAGCGTCATCAGGTGCGGCATAACCGGCAAGAAGGGCATTTCCCCAGGCGGTGAACCGCCCCGATCGATGTTCGTCGAGCATGGGCCCCAGCCTAGGGACCGGCGATGACGGCCGGTGGCGTAGGTTTTCCCTGGGGGCTGCGCCGACAGGCGCCAGCGACGACGAACTGCAATGGGAGACAACGCGCTCATGAGCGATGTGCTGGAACTGGTGGACGTATCCGTGGTCCGCGAGGGCCGGGCTCTGGTGGACCAGGTCTCCTGGTCGGTCAAGGAGGGGGAGCGCTGGGTCATCCTCGGCCCCAACGGCGCGGGCAAGACCACCCTCCTGAATGTCGCCTCCAGCTACCTGTTCCCGACCAAGGGCACCGCCCGCATCCTCGGCGAGAAGCTCGGCGCCGTGGACGTCTTCGAACTGCGCCCGCGCATCGGCATCGCCGGCATCGGCCTGGCCGACAAGCTGCCGCGCAGCCAGACCGTCCTGCAGACGGTGCTCACCGCCGCCTACGGCATGACGGCCACCTGGCACGAGGACTACGAGTCCGTCGACGAGCAGCGCGCCCGCGCCTTCCTCGACGTGCTCGGCATGACCGAGTACCTGGACCGCAAGTTCGGCACCCTCTCCGAGGGCGAGCGCAAGCGCACCCTCATCGCCCGCGCGATGATGATCGACCCCGAGCTGCTGATGCTGGACGAGCCCGCCGCGGGCCTCGACCTCGGCGGCCGCGAGGACCTGGTGCGCCGCCTCGGCCGGCTCGCCCGCGACCCGCTCGCGCCCTCCATGATCATGGTCACCCACCACGTCGAGGAGATCGCCCCCGGCTTCACCCACGTCCTGATGCTCCGTCAGGGCAAGGTGCTCGCCGCCGGCCCCATCGAGCTCGAACTCACCTCGCGCAACCTGTCGAAGTGCTTCGGCCTCCCGCTGGTCGTCGAGAGCCGCGGCGACCGCTGGACCGCCCACGGCCTGCCGCTCTCCTGACCGCCGCCGGCGCGCCGGTCCCCCTCCCGGGGGACCGAGGAGCCCTGTCGGTGACCCCGTCCGCGCGCCTACCATGACCATGTGAACACATGGGCGTGGTGGCTCGTGGCCGCCGTCGGTCTGGGTATCCCCCTGGTCGTCACCGCGATGCCGGAGTTCGGCATGCTGGCGATCGGGGCCGTCGCCGCCTCCGTCACCGACGCCCTGGGGGGCGGCACGGTGCTGCAGTTCATCGTCTTCGCCGTCGTCTCCGTCGCCCTGATCGCCGTGGTCCGGCCGATCGCCAACCGGCAGCGCACCGGCCGCCCCGCCCACGCCTCCGGCGTGGAAGCCCTGAAAGGGCGCCAGGCCGTCGTCCTGGAACGGGTGGACGGCCGGGGCGGACGCATCAAGCTGGCGGGCGAGATCTGGTCGGCCCGCTCCCTCGACGGCGAGCGGACCTTCGAGGTGGGCGAGCAGGTGGACGTCGTCGACATCGACGGCGCGACGGCGGTGGTCATGTGAGACGGCCGTCCGGTGGGCCCGGTGAAGCCGCCGCGCCGGCAACGGCCGTACGGGCAACGGCCGTACGGGCAGCGGCCGTACGGCGGCCGGCGGCCGTCCGCGGTGGAGGGGGAGCGGCGATGTGATCGATCCCGGTCCGGCGCCTGCGCCGCACCGCCGGTTCTGACAGACTCCCCCAACACGCGGATCCCGTCCGAGCGACGGCCGGCCGACCCACGAGAAAGGCACGAGGAGCCACGACATGGCGATCATCATCGTCCTGATCATCCTGGTGGTGCTCGTCTTCATCGCCCTCATGAAGACGGTGCAGGTGATCCCACAGGCCAGCGCCGCCATCGTCGAGCGCTTCGGCCGCTACACCCGCACGCTCAACGCCGGCCTCAACATCGTCGTCCCGTTCATCGACTCGATCCGGAACCGCATCGACCTCCGCGAACAGGTCGTGCCGTTCCCGCCGCAGCCGGTCATCACCCAGGACAACCTCGTCGTCAACATCGACACCGTCATCTACTACCAGGTGACCGACGCGCGCGCCGCGACCTACGAGGTGTCCAGCTTCATCCAGGCCATCGAGCAGCTCACCGTCACCACCCTCCGCAACATCATCGGCGGCATGGACCTGGAACGGACCCTCACCTCCCGTGAGGAGATCAACGCGGCGCTGCGCGGCGTCCTCGACGAGGCGACCGGCAAGTGGGGCATCCGCGTCAACCGCGTCGAGCTCAAGGCGATCGAACCGCCCACCTCCATCCAGGACTCGATGGAGAAGCAGATGCGCGCCGACCGGGACAAGCGCGCCGCCATCCTCACCGCCGAGGGCATCCGCCAGTCCCAGATCCTCACCGCCGAGGGCGAGAAGCAGTCCGCGATCCTCCGCGCCGAGGGCGAGGCCAAGGCCGCCGCGCTCCGCGCCGAGGGCGAGGCCCAGGCCATCCGCACGGTCTTCGAGTCCATCCACGCCGGCGACCCCGACGAGAAGCTGCTCTCCTACCAGTACCTCCAGATGCTCCCGAAGATCGCCGAAGGCGACGCCAACAAGCTCTGGATCGTGCCCAGCGAGATCGGCGACGCCCTCAAGGGCCTCAGCGGCGCCGTCGGCAACTTCGGCCCCATGGGCGGCGGCGGTGGCGGCAAGTCCGCCGGCACCAAGGAGAGCCCGCGCCGCGAACAGCCCCCGATCGACTGACGCGACGCGCGCCCCGCTTCCCGCACGGAACGGCCTCCCGCGATCATCGCTTTACCGGCCGTTCTCGTGCATGATCGGTGCGGCCCCCCGACCTCTGACGGCGGGGAGGCGTCTTACCGATCCTAAGGAGATGGCCTTGTCCATCTGGGAAGCACTCGCGGTCTTCGCGGCCGGCATAGGGGCCGGCACCATCAACGCCGTCGTCGGCTCCGGAACCCTGTTCACCTTCCCGGTGCTCCTCGCCACCGGGCTGCCGCCGGTCACCGCCAACGTCTCCAACACCCTCGGCCTCGTCACCGGCAACATCAGCGGCGCCGTCGGCTACCGCCGCGAACTCCGCGACCAGCGCGGCCGCATCGTCCGCTTCGGCCTCGTCGCCCTCGCCGGCGGCCTCACCGGAGCGGCCCTGCTGCTCACCCTGCCGTCCAAGGCCTTCGGCGCGATCGTCCCGGCCCTCATCGCCCTGGCGCTGGTCCTCGTCGTCCTCCAGCCCCGCCTCGCCCGCGCCCTCGCCCGCCGCCGCGAACGCACCGGCACCCGGCCGCACGCCGATGGCGGCGTGGCCCTCCTCCTCGGCCTGCTCCTCGCCAGCGCCTACGGCGGCTACTTCGGCGCGGCCCAGGGCGTCCTCTACCTCTCCCTGATGGGCCTGCTCCTCGACGACGACCTCCAGCGCGTCAACGCGCTCAAGAACGTCCTCGGCGTCGTCGTCAACGGCGTCGCCGCCCTCTTCTTCCTCTTCGTCGCCCACATCGACTGGACGGCCGTCCTGCTGATCGCCGCCGGCTCCACCCTGGGTGGCCAACTGGGCGCCCGCGTCGCCCGCCGCCTGCGGCCGCAGATGCTGCGCGGCGTCATCGTGGTGGTGGGCGTCGTCGCCATCGCGCAGCTGCTGCTGCGGAAGTAGGAGGGGCGGCGACGCCGAGGGGGCCTCGCCGCGCGGCAAGGCCCCCTCGGCACCTACGCGGCGGGAACCGCCAGCCACTCCGGCAGCCGCTCCCCGTCGTACGCCCCCACCGACAGCAACAGCGCGTCGGACGGCGTGGGTTCGAAGGGACGCCGCAGCAACCGCATCCCCGCCTGCTCCGGCGTCCGGTCCGCCTTGCGGTGGTTGTCCTCGGCACAGGCGGCGACGGTGTTCAGCCAGGTGTCCCCACCGCCCCGGGACCGCGGCAGCACATGGTCCACGGTCGTGGCCCGCCGGCCGCAGTACGCGCACCGGTGCCGGTCACGTACCAGCACCCCCCGACGGGACCACGGCGCACGTCTTCGGAACGGCACCCGTACGTAACGGCGCAACCTGATCACTTGGGGCGCCGGCAGCTCCACCGCGGACGAATGGAGGCGCGGGCCGGGGCGGGCCAGTTCCACAACGGCCTTGTCCTGCAGGACGAGCACCACCGCGCGCCGCAGCGACACCGTCGCCAGCGGCTCGAAGCTCGCGTTCAGGACCAGCGTCTCCCGCATTCCGTTCCACCTCCCGGCCGTCACCCCGCCCCGGTGGCGGAGATGGCTCAACTGTGCCGGGACGGCCGGAACGCGACAACGCAATTTCCGCAGCTGGCAAGGGAGTTGAGGCGAAAGGGAGAAGGGGGGCAGGCGGGGACGCTCCGGGCCCTTCCCCCGTGTCGAGACCGGGCCCGGAGCGTACGGCAGCGGACGCGGCCGCTCCGGGCCCACGCCCGGAACTCCGGCAGACGGCCGGCGCGGAACGCGCTCACACCCTCCCCGCCACTGCGGTGCCCACTGCCCGACGGCCGCATGCGAAGCCGTCGGCCCCCACCACTGTGCGGGCCGCGACGGCCACCGCGCAACGGAATTTCCGGCCGCCGGGGCAGCGGGGCCGCCGCCGAAACGACGGCGCGGATCAGCCGTTCGCCGGCGTCTCGTGCTCACCGATCAGCTGCGCCCGGGCCAGCGTGTGGAAGCGCAGGTTGAAGCCGACGGCGGCGGGGGAGGTGTCCGCGTCGGGACCCAGCTTCTCCTGGTCCACGGCGTACACGGTGAAGACGTAGCGGTGCGGACCGTCCCCGGGCGGCGGCGCGGCACCGCCGAAGTCACGCGTTCCGTAGTCGTTCCGGGCGTGCACGGCACCCGCGGGCAGCCCCTTCATCTCACCGCCGCCCGCACCGGCGGGCAGCTCGGTGACGTCCGCCGGGATGTCGAACAGCACCCAGTGCCAGAAGCCGCTGCCCGTCGGCGCGTCAGGATCGAAGCACGTGACGGCGAAGCTCTTGGTCCCCTCCGGGTACCCCTCCCACCGCAGGTGCGGCGAGCGGTTGGCGCCGCCGAACGTCTGCGCCTCGGCGAGCCGGGCCCCCGGCCGGACGTCGTCGCTCACCACGGTGAACGAGGGCACGGGCGGCAGGAAATCGTGGGGGAGCGGCGGACGGCCCTGCTCAGGGGACGCGGACGACACGTCTGACACGGTGACACCTCCGGAAACGCGCGGATACGTGAAATCGCCAGCCTAACGAGGCGGGGACGGTCCGGGCTGCGACCATAAGGCGCGTGCTTCGACGTGTGTTCCGACATGTGGCCCGTCCCATGTCACGACGATGCGGACGACGACCGTCCGGCCGTGCCCTGCGCACCCTGACGGCCCTCCTCGCCGCCCTGCCCCTGTTCCTCCTCCCCGCCTGCTCCTCCGGCAGTCACGGCAAAACCGGAAAGGCGACCACATCGCCCCACGGCTCCGCCGGCGACGGCACCCGGGGCGCCGGCCCGACGCCCGCCTGGGCCAAGGGCATGAAGACCGTCACCCCGGACAGGCTTCCCCCCGAGGCCCGGCGCACCCTGGAACTCATCGCGAAGGGAGGCCCCTTCCCGTACCCCAAGGACGGCACGGTCTTCGGCAACTACGAGAACCGGCTGCCCAAGCAGCAGCGCGGGTACTACCACGAGTACACCGTCCCGACCCCGGACGCCCGCAACCGCGGCGCCCGCCGCATCGTCACCGGCAGCCACTCCGAGCGCTACTACACCGGCGATCACTACAAGACATTCGAAGCGGTGGTGCAACCATGACGACCGGCACGACCGGCGAACTCCCCGCCCCCGGCGTTCCCGGCCTCCTCGACGGCACGCTCCCCCCGGGCACCTACCGGCTCCCCGTCACCGAGTCCCCCTCCCACGCGGCGAAGCTCGCCGCCGAGGCCGGCTGGCACGCCGCCCGCCTCGGCCTCCGGGACGTCGACGGCAAGGCGGCCTTCCTCGACCGCTGCGCCGCCGACCTGGGCTTCCCCGGCTGGTTCGGCCACAACTGGGACGCCCTCGCCGACTGCCTCACGGACCTTTCCTGGTGGCGCAAGGACGGCGACCCCCGAGGTTTCCTGCTCCTGGCGGAGGACTGGGACGCCTTCCGGAAGGCGTCCCCGGACACGGCGGCGACGGCATCGACGATCCTCGGCGACGCGGTCGCGTTCTGGCGCGACCGGGAGACCCCGATGGCGGTCTTGCTGGCATGACCGCCGGGGCCGGGGGGAGGGGGCCCGTCATCCCGCCCGACCTGGCCGGACGGCACCGCTCCAACCAGCACACACCCGTCCGGTCCAGTACCCTCGGCCCGCATGTCCTCCTCCGACCACCGCACCCCGCTCGCCCGCGCCTTCTTCGACCGCCCCGTACTGGAGGTCGCACCCGATCTGCTCGGGCGCACCCTCGTCCGTACCAGCCCCGACGGGCCGATCGAGCTCCGCATCACCGAGGTGGAGGCGTACGCGGGGGAGGTGGACCCCGGCTCGCACGCCTTCCGGGGACGGACGGAGCGCAACGCGTCCATGTTCGGCCCGCCGGGCCACGCGTACGTGTACTTCATCTACGGCATGTGGTTCAGCCTCAACCTGGTCTGCGGCCCCGAGGGCACGGCCAGCGGTGTCCTGCTCCGCGCCGGTGAGGTCCTCACCGGCCACGACCTGGCCCGCGCCCGCCGCCCGAAGTCGCGCAACGACCGCGACCTCGCCCAGGGCCCGGCCCGCCTCGCCACCGCCCTCGACGTCGACCGCACCCTGAACGGCACCGACATCTGCGCCGGCCCCGCGGCCCCCCTCTCCGTCCTCCAGGGCACCCCCGCCCTCACCGACCGGATCCGCAACGGCCCCCGGACGGGCGTCGGCGGCGAGGGCGCCCTCCACCCCTGGCGCTTCTGGATCGACGGCGACCCGACCGTCAGCCCCTACCGGGCCCACGTCCCCCGCAACCGCGGCAAGAACCGCGTGACCAGCGACGTCTGACGACCAGGGAGCCGGTGCTTGACTCCGGCCGCCCGAGCACCTAACGTAGCCCGAGCCGCTGGAGACGGGGGCAGCGCCGTGGGCGTCTGCACCGGTGGGCGGCACAACCACTACTGACGAGGGATCCCCGAAGGGGTCCGGTTTCTGTTGCGCTTTTGCGTACCGATTCCGGCTTCACGGCTCGATTTGAGAGCCGGAGGGAAATTCCGCTAAAGTAGTGGACACCCCGCCAACAGGGGATCGGATTTCGAATCCGGGCCGGAAACGGAACGGAAAAGGATCTGGTAAGGTTGGAAACACCGAAGGGAAGCGCCCGGAGGAAAGCCTGAGAGAGTCTCTCGGGTG